>NZ_SORW01000016.1 GCF_004405105.1 Jeotgalibacillus sp. R-1-5s-1
GCCGATGGTAGTTGGGGGTTTCCCCCTGTGAGAGTAGGACGTCGCTAGGCACTTAAAAAAGCCTGTAACTCAATTGATGAGTTACAGGCTTTTTTGTGTTGTTTTTGTAGAGGTATGCAGAGTGGGAAGTAAAGTGTATCAAATAAATGAGGAAGTATATCGAATAAGAGCATAAGTAAGTGCATAGAATTCCGAACTGGTTTTAATGAAAGGACAACAACCTCCAGTTACCTAAATGCATTCAGAGCCCCCCGATCTTCGCCGGGATGTTTCTCGAAGTACACAGAATAAGGCACGAAGTTTGTAGAATAACCGGGAAAGTATATCGAATAAGATCAATAGTTTGAAGAATAGAAAAGAAAGTGACCTTACTCATAAGTCCATATTATAAAAAACACCCTAAAGGCTGTCGAATCCCCTGCAATAATCGTCGAACATCTGCCCCACCAGCGCTGCAGTCAATCAATTGCAGTCCTTCATCCCACTGTTGTATAATCATAGTCAAAGATAGTCAAAGTCAAGGTGGAGGAGGTGGCTTGATGAAAAATATCACAGATGTCATTGAAAACTATCTGAAACAGGTTTTAGATGGAAGTGGCAGTGAAATAGTTGAAATAAAGAGAAGTGAGATTGCTGAGAAATTTTCCTGTGTTCCGTCTCAGATCAATTATGTGATGAAGACGCGGTTTACGGTTGAACGGGGTTATCTCGTTGAGAGTAAACGCGGAGGCGGAGGGTATATACGCATTATTAAGGTAAAAACGCATGGCCGTTCTGAGTTGATTGATCAGATCTTAAATATTCTTCAGCCGTCTGTTTCACAGTCGATGGCGGAGGATGTTGTGTTCAGGCTGATTGATGAGGAATGTATTTCGAAGCGGGAGGCAAAGCTGATGCTGAGTGCAATGGACCGGACGACGCTGAATGTGCCTTTGCCGTTGCGGGATGAAGTGCGCGGCCGCATTCTGACAGCCATGCTGATGACGTTAAAATTTCAATAGGTCGCGGGGTGATCAAGATGTTATGTCAGGAATGTCAGGAGAGACCGGCTTCTGTGCATTTTACAAAAGTGATGAATGGGCAGAAGACCGAGGTTCATTTGTGTGACAGCTGTGCCCAGGATAAGGGTGAAGCGTTTATGTCAGATGACAGTGCTTTTTCATTTAATAACTTATTGGCAGGTTTATTGAATGTGTCGCCGGTAATGCAGCCGAGTCAGCCGCAAAAGCCGGAGCGTGAGCCTGTGAAATGCAGTCACTGTCAGATGACATTTCAGCAGTTTTTGAAAATCGGGAAGTTTGGCTGTCCGTCGTGTTATGAGTCGTTCAGAGATGAGCTGCCTCCGATTTTAAAAAGATTGCACAGTGGAAATACAACGCATCAAGGAAAGCTTCCTGAGAGACAGGGAGGCACGATTCATTTGAAGCGGAAGGTGACGGAGCTTCGTGCTGAACTGAAGTCTTTAATTGAGGAAGAGGAGTTTGAACGGGCTGCGACGGTTCGGGATCAAATTCGCGTGATGGAAAAAGAGATTCGCGGTGAGGGAGGCAGTCAGTCATGAGTTTGGAAAAATTTTTGAATCAGGCTGTCAGCTCGTGGATGAATGAGGAGGGGCCATCCTCTGAGATTGTCTTATCGACCCGGATTCGTTTAGCGAGAAATCACCGTAAGTATGCTTTCCCGACTGTATTTACGAAAGAGGAAGCGCGTGCTGTGGCTGAGGAAGTGAGCGCAGCTGTTCATAAAGCGGATGAAAGACTTGAAGTGCTGAAAATGGAAGAGCTTCAGGGGCTTGAAAAACGGGTGCTGGTGGAAAAGCATCTGATCAGTCCGAATCTGGCGGAGGATTCAGGCGCTTCGGCTGTCTGGCTATCAGATGACGAAGAGATCAGCATTATGGTCAATGAAGAGGATCATTTGCGGATTCAGTGTCTGTTTCCGGGGCTCCAGTTGAAGGAAGCATTAAATAAAGCACTGCAGCTTGATGATGCGATTGAGCAGCATTGTGATTACGCCTTTGATGAGCAGCTCGGGTATTTGACGACTTGTCCGACAAATGTGGGGACAGGGTTGCGTGCATCTGTTATGATGCATTTACCAGGATTGATGATGACGCATCAGATGAATAGAATTATTCCTGCAATTGGACAATTTGGTCTTGTGGCTAGAGGAATTTACGGGGAAGGTAGCGAAGCTTTAGGTAACATCTTTCAAATTTCGAATCAGACGACACTCGGCAAGTCTGAGGAAGACATTGTGGAGGACCTCCAGCGGGTGGTGGATCAGATTATTGCCCAGGAGAAGTCAGCCAGGGAAGCGTTGGTGAAGGCTTCAGGCATTCAGCTTGAGGACCGCGTTTTCCGGTCTTACGGGACGTTGCGCTACAGTCGGGTGCTTGAGTCGAAGGAAGCGGCTAAATGTCTGTCGGATGTTCGTCTTGGCATCGATTTAGGATTCATCGAGAACGTGTCGAGATCGATTTTAAACGAACTGATGATTTTAACGCAGCCGGGCTTTCTTCAGCAATATGCTGGAGGGTTTTTACGGCCGGTGGAGCGGGACATGAGACGCGCATCGCTGATCCGGGAACGGTTGGAGATGGAAGAAAAGAAGGATAAAGGAGGATCAGAGATATGATGTTTGGACGATTTACAGAGAGAGCACAAAAAGTATTGGCATTGGCACAGGAAGAGGCGATTCGCCTATCCCATTCAAATATTGGCACTGAACATATTCTGTTAGGTCTGGTCCGCGAAGGTGAAGGCATTGCAGCAAAGGCACTTCAGACACTGAACTTAAGCACGGCAAAGATTCAGGAAGAGGTTGAAGAGCTGATCGGTAAAGGGACAGAACAATCCCCTAGCGTGCACTATACACCACGTGCTAAGAAAGTCATCGAGCTTTCAATGGATGAGGCCCGCAAGCTTGGACACTCTTATGTCGGAACAGAGCACATTCTTCTTGGTCTGATCCGCGAGGGTGAAGGCGTTGCGGCGCGTGTATTAAATAACCTTGGTGTGAGCTTAAATAAAGCGCGACAGCAGGTATTGCAGTTGCTTGGCAGCAATGAGGCAGGCGGACAGCAGGGTGGTTCAAATGCAGCGGCTAACACGCCAACGCTTGATGGTCTTGCCCGTGACTTAACGGTCATTGCACGTGAAGGAAGTCTGGATCCGGTCATTGGCCGAAGCAAAGAAATTCAGCGTGTGATTGAGGTGTTAAGCCGCCGTACGAAAAACAATCCAGTGCTGATCGGGGAGCCTGGTGTTGGTAAAACAGCCATCGCAGAAGGGCTTGCCCAGCAGATCGTACAGAATGAAGTGCCTGAAATTCTTCGTGATAAGCGCGTGATGACGCTTGATATGGGAACCGTTGTTGCGGGTACAAAATACCGCGGTGAGTTTGAAGACCGTCTGAAAAAAGTGATGGATGAAATCCGTCAGGCCGGCAACATCATTCTTTTCATTGATGAGCTTCATACGCTGATCGGCGCTGGTGGGGCAGAAGGTGCGATTGATGCATCCAATATCCTCAAGCCATCCCTTGCACGTGGAGAGCTCCAGTGTATCGGCGCGACAACACTTGATGAGTACCGTAAATATATCGAAAAAGATGCAGCGCTTGAGCGCCGTTTCCAGCCGATTCAGGTTGATGAGCCAACAGCGGAAGAATCTGTACTGATCTTAAAAGGACTGCGTGACCGCTATGAAGCACACCACCGCGTATCGATTACCGATGCAGCGATTGAAGCAGCAGTTAAAATGTCAGACCGCTACATTTCAGACCGCTTCCTTCCGGATAAAGCGATTGATTTAATCGATGAAGCCGGATCCAAGGTTCGTCTTCGTTCTTATACAACGCCTCCAAACCTGAAGGAACTTGAAGCAAAGCTTGAGGGTATCCGTAAGGAAAAGGATGCTGCGGTGCAGAGCCAGGAGTTTGAAAAGGCAGCTTCTCTTCGTGATTCTGAACAGAAAACGAAGGAAAAGCTAGAAGAAACGAAGAAGGAATGGAAAGAAAAGCAGGGTCAGGAAAATACTGAAGTGACAGTTGAGGATATTGCACATGTTGTATCCACATGGACAGGAATTCCGGTATCGCGTCTGGCAGAAACAGAGACACAGAAGCTTCTGAACCTTGAAGAAACACTTCATGGCCGCGTGATCGGACAGAAGGATGCTGTGACGGCTATTTCAAAAGCCGTACGTCGTGCACGTGCCGGTCTGAAGGATCCGAAGCGTCCGATCGGTTCATTCATTTTCCTTGGACCAACAGGGGTCGGTAAAACGGAGCTTGCTAGAGCCCTGGCTGAATCCATGTTCGGTGATGAGGATGCGATGATCCGGATCGATATGTCTGAGTACATGGAAAAGCACTCGACATCCCGTCTGGTCGGTTCACCTCCAGGCTATGTAGGATATGAAGAAGGCGGTCAGCTGACGGAAAAGGTTCGCCGTAAGCCTTACTCGGTTGTGCTGCTTGATGAAATTGAAAAAGCACACCCGGATGTCTTCAACATTCTTCTGCAGGTGCTTGAAGATGGACGCCTGACAGACTCTAAAGGACGCACAGTTGACTTCCGAAACGTTGTGCTGATCATGACGTCCAACGTTGGAGCCAGCGCGCTGAAGCAGAATAAGCATGTCGGTTTCGCTGTACAGGATTCCAATCAGGATTACAAGGATATGAAAGGCAAGGTGCTGGAGGAATTAAAGCGTGCCTTCCGTCCTGAATTCTTAAACCGTATTGATGAAACGATCGTCTTCCACTCTCTTGAAAAAGAGCATTTGAAAGAAATCGTTTCGTTAATGGCAGAAGAGCTTGTGAAGCGTCTGAAGGAGCAGGATATTACGCTATCCATCACAGAAGAAGCGAAGAGCAGAATTGCCGATGAAGGATTCGATCCTGAATACGGTGCGCGTCCATTGCGCAGAGCCATTCAGAAACAAATCGAAGACCGTCTCTCTGAAGAACTGTTAAAAGGAAACGTACTACAGGGTTACACGGTTGAAATTGATTATAAGGACGGCGAATTTACGGTGATCCGTAAAGAAGAAGCAGACGTTACGTCGTAAGCAATCGTCAGAGGGTGCACGTGTTAAGGAAAAAGGCACGTGCACCTTTTTTCATCGTTAGGAGGCAGCAGTTAAGTGGCTAAGAAAAAAACAAAGTTTATGTGTGAGTCCTGTGGCTATGAGTCAGCGAAATGGATGGGGAAGTGTCCGGGCTGCGGAGAGTGGAACACGATGGTCGAGGATATCACCATTACCGGCAAACAGCCCCGCAAGTCCTTTACCCATACACCCGAAGGAACCCAGTCCAAGGCAACTCCACTCGTCAAAATAGAAACCCAGGATGAAACGCGTGTTAAAACGATGATGCCGGAATTAAACCGTGTGCTCGGCGGAGGCGTTGTACCGGGCTCAATGGTCTTAATTGGAGGGGACCCGGGGATCGGGAAATCCACTCTCTTACTTCAGGTGTCGTCCCAACTGGCAGAAACGAAAAATAAAGTGCTTTATATTTCCGGTGAGGAGTCAGTCAAGCAGACGAAGATGCGGGCAGACCGTCTCGGCGTAACGTCAGAGGAGCTTTTAATCTACGCTGAAACGAATCTTGAATCCATCGCTCATTCGATCGAGCAGGTTGCACCGCAGTTTGTTATTATCGACTCCATTCAGACCGTCTATCACCCCGAAGTGACTTCTGCGCCGGGAAGTGTGACGCAGGTTCGTGAATGTACAGCGGAACTGATGCGGATCGCAAAAACGAAAAACATAGCCATCTTTATAGTGGGCCACGTCACAAAAGAAGGCTCTATTGCAGGACCGCGGATTTTAGAGCATATGGTGGATAGCGTTCTGTATTTTGAAGGAGAGCGACATCATACGTACCGGATTCTACGTGCTGTTAAAAACCGTTTTGGCTCCACGAATGAAATGGGGATCTTTGAGATGCGGGAAGCGGGTCTTCAGGAGGTAGCCAACCCGTCTGAAATTTTCCTTGAAGAGCGTTCACAGGGAGCGGCCGGTTCCACGGTTGTGGCTTCCATGGAGGGAACCCGTCCGGTGCTCGTTGAAATTCAGGCACTTGTGACGCCAACCAGCTTTAATAACCCGCGAAGAATGGCCACCGGAATTGATCAGAGCCGCGTCTCGCTGCTGATGGCTGTCCTTGAAAAGCGGGTAGGGCTTATGTTGCAGACGCAGGATGCCTACTTAAAAGTAGCCGGTGGTGTGAAGCTGGATGAGCCTGCTGTTGATTTAGCCGTGCTTGTCAGCATCGCGTCAAGCTACCGTGATGAGCCGCCAAAGCCGTTTGACTGTATCATTGGCGAGGTCGGCTTAACAGGCGAGGTCAGGCGTGTATCGAGGATTGAGCAGCGTGTGCAGGAGGCGGCTAAACTCGGCTTTAAGCGCGCCATCATTCCGGAAAACAATATTGGAGGCTGGACGTTTCCCGAGGGCATTGAAGTAATCGGTGTCACAAATGTCGGGGAAGCGTTAAAGAAAACATTGGAGGGATAGGCGATGGAGGAGAGAAAGCGTAAGCGGCCTTCTGCTGATATCATTCAGCTTGTGGCACCGGGAACCCCTTTTCGGGAGGGGATTGATAACGTGTTACGCGCTGGGACCGGTGGATTAATTGTCGTCGGATGCAATGATAAAATGAAGCCGCTTGTGGACGGAGGATTTCAGATCCAGTGTCCTTTCTCTCCAACCTACCTATATGAACTGGCGAAAATGGACGGGGCGATTATTCTGAACGAGTCCGGTAGTAAAATCATGATTGCCAATGCTCAGCTGAATCCGAATCCATCCATTCCTTCCTCTGAGACAGGGATGAGGCACCGCACAGCAGAGCGTGTGGCACGGGAAACGGATTCGCTCGTAATCGCGATTTCACAAAGGCGAAATGTGATCACGCTTTACAAAGGAACGTACCGCTATGCACTGAAGGAAATCGCCGTGATTCTCGCGAAAGCCAACCAGGCACTGCAGACGATGGAGAAATACCGCTCTGTACTTGATCAAAGCCTCTCTCATTTAACACTGCTTGAATATGAGGATGCCTCTACATTCAATGATGTACTGCTCGTTTTGCACCGGTTTGAAATGGTTATCCGGATTAAGAATGAACTCCTTCTTTACTTAAATGAGCTTGGTTCAGAAGGCCGTCTTGTCCGCCTGCAGTTACATGAGCTGCTGGCAGACCTTGAGAAGGAAGCGCGCATGGTCATCAGGGATTATTCAAAAGACCGGATTATTAAATACCATGACCTGCTTGAGGATTTTGAAAATATGGTATCCTCCGAAGTACTTGATGACGACGTGCTGATGGATTTGCTCGGCCATGCCTCTAATGTTCCGCTTGAGGATCTGGTAGAGCCGAGGGGTTACCGGGTATTGAATAAAATCCCGAGGCTCCCTGTTATGATCATCGAAAACCTCGTGAATCACTTCGGGCATCTCCCGAATATGCTGAAGGCGACGGTAGAGGAGCTCGACCGTGTTGAAGGTATTGGAGAAATTCGCGCGAAGAAAATCAAAGAAGGCTTACGATCCGTTAAAGATCAGTCATTAGCAGATCATTGATTGGGATTATGTGGATTGTGACATATTTACATCTATGATATGATGTTACGTTTGTGTTTAAATTGACTTGCGATTCTAAACCATGCTAATCTTTTCACAAGCACTACAGGTGCTGAAAAATCACCAGGGAGGTGAAGGAATGTTAAAACGAATTATTCAGGTTTGCTTTCTGATTGTCGGCGGAACACTGGGCATCTTTTTACTTCCAGAATTAGTTCTTATTCCTTTTAATTTAGATTATGCATTCATAAACAATGCCTATGTCACTGCCATTTTAGGAGCGATTATTTTTTATGCGGCAACATTCTGGGCTATTAAGTATGTGGTTAACTTTATTAAATGGGCGGAGGATTCACTTGTCAGGGCCCCGGTAACAGACCTTCTGTTTGGCGCATTGGGACTCATCATCGGACTGATTGTGGCATTTCTTGTAGGAGTTGCGGTTACGGATATTGAAATTCCGATTTTTAATACGGTAATCCCGATTTTGTTAACGCTCATTCTCGGATACCTCGGGTTTCAGGTTGGCTTTACAAAGAGGGATGAACTGATCCAGCTTTTTACCCGAAACCATTCGGCGACTAAAAAAACGGATAACGGAGAAGCAGCAGCTGCTGAAGTTCCCGCTTCCAAACACCACAAAATTCTGGATACGAGCGTCATCATTGACGGCCGGATCGCAGATATTTGCCAGACGGGATTTCTTGACGGAGAGATCGTCATTCCTCAGTTTGTGCTTGGAGAACTGCAGCACATCGCAGACTCATCAGACGCATTGAAGCGAAATCGCGGCCGTCGCGGACTGGACATTCTTAATAGAATTCAAAAAGACATTCCGATTAAGGTCACGATTTATGAAGGTGATTTTGAAGATATCCAGGAGGTCGACAGCAAGCTTGTCAAACTCGCGAAAGTGCTGAACGGAATTGTTGTAACGAACGATTTCAACTTAAATAAAGTATGTGACCTGCAGGGCGTGCAGGTGCTTAACATTAATGACCTTGCCAATGCGGTCAAGCCGGTCGTGCTGCCGGGTGAGGAAATGCTCGTCCAGATGATCAAGGACGGTAAGGAACAAAATCAGGGGATTGCGTATCTCGACGATGGCACGATGATCGTCGTAGAAGACGGCAAGAACTTTATCGGTAAAAACATTACAGTGATTGTGACCAGCGTCCTTCAGACATCGGCTGGCCGGATGATTTTTGCCAAACCGAAGTCATACGGTAAGGAAAAGGCGTTATAAAAGGAGAACATCATGAATTATGAAGTCGTTATTCCGGCAGCGGGGCAGGGAAAGCGGATGGGAGCAGACCGTAACAAACTGCTTCTGACGGTAAAAGAAGTTCCGGTTATCATTCACACCTTGCGTGTATTTGAAGCGGATGAAGCATGTGACGGGATTCTGCTGGCGATTCACCCTGATGACCGCGAAGAGCTGACCCGGCTGCTTGCCGAATATAACATAACAAAAGTTAAAGCAATGGTTCCTGGCGGTAAAGAACGTCAGAACAGCGTATATGAAGCGCTGAAACAGGCGGGAGCGGACATTGTGATGATCCACGATGGCGCTCGTCCTTTTATTAAAAAAGAGACGATTCACTCACTTGCCAAAAAAGCGCAAGTTTCAGACGGTGCGATTGCTGCAGTACCGGTAAAGGATACGATTAAAAAAGTAATGGGCGGAACCGTAACGGAAACGGTGGAACGCGCAAGCCTGTGGTCTGTTCAGACACCGCAGGCTTTTCGCCTTGATCTGATTTTACAGGCACACAAAGCCGCTGAAGAAGAGGGCTTTACCGGAACGGATGACGCCTCGCTTGTTGAAAAAATGGGCGGAAAAGTGACGGTTATTGAATCAGATTATGATAATATAAAGCTGACAACAAAAGAGGACCTATTATTTGCAGAAGCGATTCTCACCAAAATGGCTGCTGCACGTAACGAATAGAGAGGAGCAACACCTATGTTTCGTATTGGACAGGGCTATGATGTTCACCAGCTGACGGAAGGTCGTCCGCTGATCATCGGGGGAATCGAGATCCCGCATGAAAAGGGACTGCTCGGTCACTCAGATGCCGATGTACTGCTGCACGTCGTGGCAGATGCGGCACTCGGTGCGATTGGCGAAGGGGATATCGGCCGTCATTTTCCGGATACAGACCCGGCGTTTGAAGGAGCGGATTCCAAAAAGCTGCTTCAGCACGTATGGGGAATCGTGAAGGAAAAAGGTTATTCACTCGGAAACATTGATTGTACGATTATTGCACAAAAGCCAAAGATGGCGCCGCACATCAGTGACATGAGAGCGGTCATTGCATCTCTATTAGAAGCTGATGAGAGCCAGGTCAATGTAAAGGCAACGACAACCGAAAAGCTCGGATTTGAAGGACGCGAAGAAGGCATCGCCGCACAGGCTGTCATTCTTCTTCAAAAACTATAAACCCATTTTCAGGAGGACAACGTTATGTCTACACCAATTCGCGTGCGTTATGCACCAAGTCCAACAGGATATTTACATGTAGGGAATGCCAGAACAGCCCTATTTAATTATTTGTTTGCAAAAAATCAAGGCGGGAAGTTTATTATCCGCGTGGAAGATACAGATGCAAAACGAAATGTTGAAGGTGGAGAAGAATCTCAGCTTCGTTACTTAAAATGGCTCGGTATTGAGTGGGATGAAAGTATTGATGTTGGTGGAGATTACGGACCGTACCGTCAATCAGAAAGAAATGATTTGTATAAGGAGCTTTATACTGACCTTCTGGATAGAGGGCTTGCATACAAATGTTATTGTACTGAAGAGGAATTAGAGGCAGAGCGTGAAGCGCAAAGTGCCCGCGGGGAAATGCCTCGCTACAGTGGGAAATGCCGCAATCTAACGGACGATGAGCGCGCAGCACTGGAAGCCGAAGGCCGTAAACCGAGCATTCGTTTTGCTGTACCTCAAGGTAAAACATATACTTTCAATGACATTGTTAAAGATGACGTATCGTTTGACAGCGATGGTATTGGCGATTTTGTTATTGTTAAGAAAGATGGTATCCCGACTTATAACTTTGCTGTTGCCGTTGATGATCACTATATGAAGATCTCACATGTTTTACGTGGAGATGATCACATTTCAAATACACCTAAACAGATGATGATCTATGAAGCATTTGGATGGGACACACCAACGTTTGGGCATATGACACTGATCGTCAATGAAGCACGTAAAAAACTGAGCAAGCGTGACGGCTCTATTATTCAGTTCATCGAGCAGTATAAGGATCTGGGCTATCAGCCGCAGGCGCTGTTCAACTTTATCGCACTGCTTGGCTGGTCACCAAAAGGGGAAGAGGAAATCTTCTCGAAGCAGGAGCTGATCGATATTTTTGATGCGGACCGCCTGTCAAAATCACCGGCCGTGTTTGATACGAAGAAGCTTGAGTGGATGAATAACCAGTATATGAAGACGCTTGATCTTGATACAGTGGTTGAACTGTCTGTTCCGCATTTAGAAGAGGCAGGAAGAATTCCGAAGGACCGCACGCCTGAGCAGGAGCAGTGGGTGCGGAATTTAGTTGCCCTTTATCAGGAGCAGATGAGCTACGGTGCTGAAATTGTCGGATTATCTGAGCTGTTCTTTAAAGATGAGATTGAATATGATGAAGAGGCAAGTGCAGTCATCGCAGAGGAACAGGTGCCTGAGGTGATGGCTTCCTTTATCGGACAGCTTGAGGCGCTTGAGGCGTTTGAAGCCGACCAGATTAAAAAAGCGATCAAGGCTGTACAAAAAGAAACGGGTCACAAGGGCAAAAAGCTCTTTATGCCGATTCGTGTCGCTGTAACGGGTCAGACGCACGGTCCTGAATTGCCGAATGCGATCGAAGTATTAGGAAAAGAAAAAGTCATCGCACGATTAAGCAAGCTGACTAATTAACATTTTGAAAAGAATAGTATATAGTATGTCTATAGAACGCAAATCAACGATTGACGATACATGAAAGCTTTGATAGGGAGAAGTAGGAAGAGCGATGCCGATAAGAGAGAACCGTCACCGGCTGAGAGCGGTTTGGGCTGATCCTTTTCTGAAATGCACCCTTGAGTCTTTTGCCGAAGAGCGATTGTAGGCATAAGCGGTTCCAGGCCGTTACCCTGTTGAGGTGGGGAGCAGTGTTTTACATTGCTTCAAACAGAGTGGAACCGCGCAAAAAAGCGTCTCTGTCTTATGACAGAGACGCTTTTTCTATTTTAAAACAGTAAATTCATATGTGTTCAGTCGGAATTATAGCGGAAATTGTGTAAAATGAGAGGAGTGAACGAGATGTTTAAGCGGATAAAAGAAGATATCGACACCGTTTTTGATCAGGATCCCGCTGCCCGTTCTGCATTAGAAATTATTTTAACGTACTCAGGACTGCATGCCATCTGGGCTTACCGGATTGCCCATGTCTTTTATAAGCGAAAAATGTTTTTTATTGCCCGGGCAATATCGCAGCTTGCAAGAGCGATGACCGGCATTGAAATCCATCCTGCTGCAAAAATAGGCAGACGGTTTTTTATCGATCACGGAGTCGGTGTTGTCATTGGCGAAACGTGTGAAATCGGCAATAACGTGACGGTTTTCCAAGGCGTAACGCTCGGTGGAACAGGGAAAGAGAAAGGGAAACGTCATCCGACGCTTGAAGACAATGTGCTGATTGCGACAGGCGCAAAGGTGCTTGGATCCATCGTAATTGGTCAGAATTCCAAGGTTGGAGCGGGTTCGGTTGTCCTGAATGATGTGCCGGCCAATTCCACTGTTGTCGGCATTCCGGGTAAAGTCGTGGTGCGCGACGGGAAAAAGGTGCGCCGCGATCTCGATCATCAGGATATGCCGGATCCGATCTGGGACCGCATCCGCACGCTTGAAACAGAGCTTGCATTTGTTAAAGAACAACTGAAAAAGGAACGGGAAAGGAGCTCGCAATTATGAGCATTCAATTATATAACACTGTCACAAGGCAGAAAGAAATTTTTAAACCGCTTGAAGAGGGAAAGGTCTCCATGTATGTGTGCGGACCAACCGTTTACAACTATATTCATATTGGAAACGCCCGTCCTGCGATCGTATTTGATACGGTCCGCCGTCACCTTGAATACCGGGGCTATGATGTGAACTTCGTCTCGAATTTTACTGATGTGGACGATAAGCTGATCCGGGCAGCCAATGAGCTTGGCGAGGAAGTACCTGTCATTGCGGATCGATTTATTGAAGCGTATTTTGAGGACGTGGGTGCACTAGGATGCCAGAGAGGCACAGCCCACCCGCGCGTAACGGAAAATATCGATCTGATCATTGAATTTATTGAGTCGTTAATTGATAAAGGCTTTGCGTATGAATCAGGTGGAGATGTGTATTACCGCACCCGGAAGTTCGATGGCTACGGAAAGCTGTCTCACCAGTCGATTGATGAGCTTCAGATCGGCGCGCGTATTGAGTCAGATGAGCGCAAAGAGGATGAGCTTGACTTTGTTTTATGGAAAGCAGCAAAAGAAGGCGAAATTTCCTGGGAGAGTCCGTGGGGAGAGGGACGTCCGGGCTGGCACATCGAGTGCTCGGCAATGGCGCGCAAGTACCTTGGAGACACCATTGATATTCATGCAGGCGGACAGGATTTAGCTTTCCCGCACCATGAAAATGAAATTGCCCAATCTGAAGCACTGACCGGTAAAACCTTCGCAAATTACTGGATGCATAACGGGTATATTAATATTGATAACGAGAAAATGTCGAAATCACTAGGCAACTTTGTTCTCGTACATGACATTTTAAAAGAAGTGGATCCACAGGTGCTGCGTTTCTTCATGCTTTCGGTTCACTACCGCCATCCGATCAACTATAACAAAGAGCTGCTGGATGCGGCAGGAGCTGGTCTTGAACGAATCCGTACGTCTTATGAAAATCTGCTGCACCGCCGTGAATCCAGTGCCGGTCTGACAGAGGATGACCAGAAGTGGCTGGATGCAACTGCTGAACAGAAAGAAGCGTTTGTTAAAGCAATGGATGATGATTTCAATACAGCCAATGCCATCTCTGTATTGTTTGACCTGTCGCGTCAGGCGAATCTTTACCTGCGTGAGAAAAATACTTCAACTGACGTCATCGATGCTTTTACCAAAACGTTTGATGAGCTGGCAGGCGTGCTTGGCTTCACGATGGAGCAGGAAAAAGACATGCTTGATTCAGATATTGATGCACTCATTCAGCAGCGCGAAGAAGCACGGAAAGCTCGTGACTTTGCGACAGCAGACGCGATCCGTGACCAGCTGAAGGATATGAACATTATTCTGGAAGATACAAAACAGGGTATCCGCTGGAGAAGAGGGTAAGAAATGGCGGATTATACATTAGATCCGAAACAAATCAATGCACTGGCGCTCGCCTATATGGGCGACGCCGTGTATGAACAGAAGGTCCGTCACCATCTGTTAGTAAACGGGACGGTAAGACCGAATCAGCTTCAGCGCGAAGGTATTCGCTATGTGTCAGCAAAAGCGCAGGCGAAAATCCTGCACCATATGTTCGCTGAAGACCGGTTTACAGAAGAGGAAATGGCCGTGATCCGCAGGGGTCGCAATGCCAAGTCCGGCTCTGTACCGAAAAATACAGATGTGACAACGTACCGGTACAGCACGGCGTTTGAAGCGCTAATCGGTTATTTATATTTAACAGAACAGCAGGAGCGGTTAATCGACATCATTGATGAATCGATTGCGTTCATTTCGGAAGAGCAGAAAGGAGCAGGGCGATGAGCGAAGAATTTATCGGCGGGAAAAACCCCGTACTGGAAGCGCTGAGATCCGGCAGGGAAATTAATAAGATATGGATCGGAGAAGGCTCACAAAAAGGACAGATGCAGCAGGTCATCCAGCTGGCAAAGGAAGCAAATGTACTTGTTCAGTTTGTACCGAAAAAGAAAATTGATCAGCTGATGGATGGACAGCACCAAGGGGTTGTCGCTTCAATTGCAGCTTATGAGTATGCTGAGATGGATGATATTTTTAATAAAGCGGCAGCTAAAAACGAAGATCCGTTTATCCTCATCCTGGACGAGCTTGAGGATCCGCACAACCTTGGTTCGATCATGCGGACAGCGGATGCATCAGGCGTTCACGGCATCATTATTCCAAAACGCCGGGCAGTCGGTCTGACCGCAACCGTGGCGAAGGCATCAACGGGTGCCATTGAACACGTACCGGTTGTTCGCGTAACTAACCTTTCCCGCACAGTGGACGAGCTGAAAGACCGTGGTGTCTGGGTTGCCGGGACCGACGCGAAAGGCAGTGAGGATTACCGCCGCTTTGATGGCACGATGCCGCTTGGGTTAATCATTGGGAGTGAAGGAAAAGGCATGAGCCGTATTTTACGGGAAAAATGCGATTTCCTTATTCACCTTCCGATGGTTGGACATGTTACGTCACTCAATGCCTCTGTTGCAGCAAGCCTGTTAATGTATGAGGTTTATAGACGCCGTCACCCGCTGGAAGGATGATCAGCGATGCGAAATGTACTGCTCGTAGACGGCTATAACATCATCGGTGCATGGCCCGAGCTTGTGGAGTTAAAGCTCCGCGACCTCGGGGCAGCACGTGACCGCCTGATCGAACTCATGGCGGAATATCAGGGCTATACCGGACATCGCGTCATCATCGTGTTTGATGCGCAGTTTGTCGAAGGTATGTCGAAGAAAATGTTTAACTACCGAGTAGAAATTGTTTTCACCCGAAAAAACGAAACCGCAGATGAGCGGATTGAAAAGCTCGCCATCGAACTGAATGATATCAAGACCCAGGTGATTGTAGCCACAAGTGATTATACAGAACAGTGGGCGATCTTCGGTCAGGGAGCACTCCGGAAGTCGGCGAGGGAACTTTTAATTGAGATGAAACAAATCGAAAAAAAAATTTCCAAGCGGATCGAACGAAATCAGTCTGAGCGCCCGGTATCAAAGATTCCACTGTCTGACGAAGTCGCCGAAATATTCGAAAAATGGAGACGCGGCGATAAATGAACGGTTGACGTTAAAAAAATCTGTAAAGTATAATATTTCTATCTATTTGTTTCGTACAGTCGGGGGGATCCATTTGAACGCATACAATCAGGCATCAACGGATCGGGAATTATTTCACGGAATGGAAGACGATGTGATACTTGAACTGATTCAGAACGGAAACAGTGAAGCACTGGATTTTTTAATTAACAAGTACCGTCATTTTGTCAGAGTGAAGGCGCGCTCCTATTTTTTAATTGGGGCAGACAAAGAAGACATCATCCAGGAAGGCATGATTGGTCTTTATAAGGCGATTCGTGATTACAAGGAAGAAAAACTGACCTCTTTCAAAGCGTTTGCTGAGCTTTGTATTACCCGTCAGATCATCACTGCAATTAAAACCGCTACCCGCCAAAAGCACATCCCGCTTAATTCTTATGTATCACTCGATAAACCGATTTATGATGAGGAATCTGACCGTACGCTGATGGATATCATTTCAACAGCCAGGCCGACAGATCCGGAGGCGCTCGTCATTCACAGGGAAGAATTCAGCAAGATTGAAGGTAAAGTAGCTGAGCTTCTCAGTGATTTGGAACGTCAGGTACTATCCCTTTACCTTGATGGGCAATCGTATCAGGAAATCTCGGAAGAACTGGATCGTCATGTAAAATCTATCGATAATGCCCTGCAGCGTGTCAAACGCAAGCTGGAGCGCTATCTCGAGGCGCGCGAATTGACTTTTTAACGGCTGGAGTGTATTGACATCAAACAGATGGAGTGTTATTTTTTAAAGGATGTATGTCCCTAAAAAGGAATGAACATGGTGAGTAAAAAACTGATTCTTGCTTGCAGTGCCTGCGGATCACGGAACTACTCCGTTCCAAAGGGCGCAGATAAGCAGTCTGATAGATTAGAAGTCAAGAAATTTTGCCGTTACTGTAATGCTCATACACCTCACAAGCAGACGGTGTAGGTTGAGCCGATCCTGTAACATGGATCACTGAAATAACACTGGTTGGAGGGTACGTCATCATGGGTAAAATCAGCAACTTCTTCAAAAATGTTGCTTCCGAAATGCGTAAGGTCAGCTGGCCCCGCCGCAAGGAGCTTACTCGTTACACGATTACGGTTTTAAGTACCGTAGTATTTGTCGCTGTTTTCTTTGCGATTATCGACATGGGCATCGATGCGATTATTAACTGGATCCTGTAACAGGCTCTTTGTAAACCTTCGCACCGCCTGCTAATATCGTGTACAATAGAGACAGACATGCAAAAGCCCGTTTAACGGGTTTTTTCATTGGGCAAAAATCGATGGTCTGTTTTACAGAAAATCCATTAACGAAACATACATGCATAAAGCAGCCAAAACAATAACAGAATGGAGGAAAACATACGGTGGAGAAAAATTGGTACGTGGTTCACACTTACTCAGGCTATGAGAATAAAGTGAAAATGAACCTTGAAAAGCGTGTTGAATCAATGGGCATGCAGGACAAAATCTTCCGCGTTGTCATTCCTGAAGAGGAAGAAACCGAGATTAAAGATGGTAAGGCAAAAACAGTCAAGCGTAAAACATTCCCAGGCTATGTGCTTGTAGAAATCGTGATGACAGATGATTCATGGTATGTTGTCCGCAACACACCAGGCGTAACAGGATTTGTCGGTTCATCAGGCGGCGGCGCTAAGCCGACACCACTATTGCCGGAAGAAGTAACACAGCTTCTGAAGCAAATGGGTATGCAGGAGAAAACGATTGAAGTGGACTTCGAGCTTGGTGAAAATGTCACAGTAAACGAAGGTCCATTCGCAAACTTTGCCGGTGTCATTGAGGATATTGACACAGACAAAGGTAAGGTCAAAGTACTCGTGAACATGTTCGGCCGCGAAACACCGGTAGAACTCGAATTCACACAAATCACAAAATTATAAGACGTTCTGATCTCCGGCGTAAATACTTTTGATCTTTCTGGTCTTTTTGATTGATAAGCAATCTTTAAGAAGAAATCAATCAAAAGTACCGGGGGATTCCGCAGACTCCTGCGGCAGAGAAGCGACAGGTGAGACAGCGTAGCGCAAAGCGCTAGCTGGCTCACCGCGCGGCCGCGGAAAGCGGAGGAATGACCTGGCACGTTTTATCACGTACAAGCCTGATTCCAACGTATTTTCCCGCAATGGAGTAAAATTGTAAAAATATAAAAAGAACATCTTGAATTATAATTCGAAAGATGATAACATCTTTTAAGTCAGTATGTCTCAATAGAGAGACTGAACTAACATTTTCAATTCTTTATATAAAAGAATCAAGTGGGAGGGCAAAAACAGAAGCCCTATTACCACATCACGGACTTAAGGAGGTGTGTCTCGTGGCTAAAAAAGTAATCAAAATGGTTAAGCTTCAAATCCCGGCTGGGAAAGCGAATCCAGCTCCACCGGTAGGTCCTGCACTAGGTCAGGCAGGTGTGAACATCATGGGATTCTGTAAGGAATTCAATGCTCGTACAGCTGATCAGGCTGGACTGATTATTCCTGTAGAAATCACGGTTTTTGAAGACCGTTCATTTACATTCATCACTAAAACTCCGCCGGCTGCAGTTCTTCTGAAGAAAGCAGCAGGAATCGAGTCTGGTTCTGGTGAACCAAACCGCAACAAAGTAGCGACTGTCAAGCGTGACAAGGTACGTGAAATCGCGGAAACAAAAATGCCTGATCTTAACGCAGCTGATGTTGAAGCAGCAATGCGTATGGTTGAAGGTACGGCTCGAAGCATGGGAATTACGATTGAAGACTAATTGATGGTTGTCTTGGACGAGGTTGCGAAGCTGAAAAGGATTTTTCACTCGCAACCTTTATTCGTGGGAGGTTATTCCGCTAAAACCACATAAGGAGGAACTTATAAAATGGCTAAGAAAAGCAAAAAGTATCAAGAAGCTGCTAAGCTTGTTGACCGTTCAACAAACTATGCAATCAACGAAGCAATCGAGCTTGCTCAAAAGACAAGCACGGTGAAATTCGACGCAACAGTAGAGGCTGCATTCCGTCTTGGAATCGACACTCGTAAAAACGACCAGCAGATCCGTGGAGCAGTTGTACTTCCAAACGGAACTGGTAAAACGCAAAGCGTTCTTGTTTTCGCTAAAGGCGAAAAAGCAAAAGAAGCTGAAGCGGCTGGCGCAGACTTCGTAGGAGACAGCGAGCTTGTTCAAAAAATCCAGGGTGGCTGGTTTGACTTCGACGTAATCGTAGCAACACCTGACATGATGGGTGAAGTTGGTAAGCTTGGACGTGTCCTTGGACCAAAAGGCCTTATGCCAAACCCTAAGACAGGTACTGTAACATTTGATGTTCAGAAGGCTGTCAATGAAATCAAAGCTGGTAAAGTTGAATACCGCGCTGAAAAGTCTGGTATCATCCACGTACCAATCGGTAAAGTTTCATTCGACGCTGAGAAGCTTGTTGAAAACTTCAACACAATCTTTGATGTAATCCAGAAGGCTAAGCCTGCTGCAGCAAAAGGAACTTACATGAAGTCTGTTGCTGTAACAACAACTATGGGTCCTGGAATCAAAGTTGATCCATCTTCTGTATCAGTAAAATAATTAACGATAGATATTGACACAGCATTTCACCATCTGTTATGATGTTGTCTGTTGTGAAATTATATAACCATTTGTACCGTAGACAGCAGGTGTCTCTGACTTAATTTCCTGCCGAGGTCATGACGAATAAAAGAGATTTCTTTTACTTTGAAATGATACGCCTCTATGTCTACTTTCCGGCATAGAGGCTTTTTATTATGATCGGACGGTATGAATGACGCTCCAGCAAATACTACAGGAGGTGTTAGGATGAGCAGTGTGATCGAGCAAAAGAAACAGCTTGTGACAGAAATTCAAGAGAAATTCCAATCAAGCGCATCATCAGTAATCGTAGACTATCGCGGTCTTTCAGTTGCTGAAGTAACCGAGCTTCGTAAACAGCTTCGTGAAGCAGGCGTTGAGTTCAAGGTTTACAAAAACTCTATGACTCGCCGTGCGGCTGAAGCTGCTGGCCTTGAAGGTCTTTCTGAAAGCCTTACAGGTCCTAACGCAATCGCATTTTCTGCTGAAGATGTTGTTGCGCCAGCGAAGATTCTTAACAACTTTGCGAAAAACCATGAAGCACTTGAGCTAAAAGCAGGTGTGATCGAAGGAAACGTAGCATCACTTGAACAAGTGAAAGCTCTTGCGGATCTTCCATCACGTGAAGGCCTACTTTCTATGCTACTCAGCGTACTTCAGGCTCCAATTCGCGGACTTGCCGTTGCAACAAAAGCTGTTGCAGACCAAAAAGAAGAGCAGGGCGCTTAATAGCAGCCTGCTAGCCGGATAACTTTTATCCAAACAAACTAAACCAAAACATTCCATAAGGAGGAACTATATCATGACTAAAGAACAAATGATCGAAGCAATCAAAGAAATGACAGTTCTTGAACTTAACGACCTTGTAAAAGCAATCGAAGAAGAATTCGGTGTATCTGCTGCTGCTCCTGTAGCTGTAGCTGGTGCTGCTGGTGGCGAAGCTGCTGCTGAGCAAACTGAATTTGACGTTGTTCTTACTGAAGCTGGTGCTCAGAAGATCAAGGTTATCAAAGTGGTTCGTGAAATCACTGGTCTTGGCCTGAAAGAAGCTAAGGAAATGGTAGATAACACGCCTAAGTCAGTTAAAGAAGGCGCTACTAAAGAAGAAGCTGAAGAAATCAAAGCTAAGCTTGAAGAAGTTGGAGCTGGCGTAGAAGTTAAGTAATAGTTTTTTGTCGAAAAAGCTCGCTTGAATTAGCGGGCTTTTTTTATAGAGAAGAATGAAAACATTTGGGCAGATAAGCCCTTTTTTTATCTCTGGTGTTTGTGTTCAGAAGAAAATGGGTTGAGGTGATTCAGAATGGCGGATCATTATTATTCCAAAAAACCCGGGGTGGAAAGCAAGCCGCAATGGTGGGACTTCACCCTAAGAGGTCATAAGCTGAAGTTTAAAACAGATCAGGGTGTTTTTTCGAAGAGTGAAGTAGACTTTGGATCTCGTGTTTTGATTGAAGCATTCCGTGAGCCGGAGATCGCAGGAGATATTCTCGACGTCGGCTGCGGGTACGGTCCAATCGGCTTATCGATTGCCAAAAGTTTTCCGGAGAGAAGCGTTCAGATGGTCGATGTCAATGACCGCGCGATGCAGCTTGCCCGTGAAAATGCTCAGCACAATGGCATCACTTCTGTGAAAGTGTACGAAAGCGACTGTCTGGATCAGGTGGACGATACCGCTTTTGCGGCAATCCTGACCAACCCGCCGATCCGTGCCGGAAAGCATACTGTTCACAAAATCTTTGAACAGAGTGCAGAAAAACTGGCAGCAGGTGGAGCGCTTTGGGTTGTTATCCAGAAGAAGCAGGGGGCACCATCCGCCTTGCAGAAACTCGAGTCTCTTTTTAATGAAGTGGAGACGGTTGATAAGCAAAAAGGTTATTTCATCTTCTGTGCGAAAAAGCATTGACCCGGTTTTGGGCTTGTGATAGTATTATATGATGTACAAATATTATCATCAGTAAGTATGTCCATTTGTATAAATGGATTGTTTTTTGGCAAAAATGGTTTGAATAAAGATTTATAGAATAGAAAATGTGGACCTTTCCCGTTTTCTATTTGTCTTTGTCCGTTTCTTTTTAAATAAAGGAAACGCACACTAAAACGCTTGATTTGAGGGGTGAATCAGTTGACAGGTCAACTAGTTCAGTATGGACGACACCGCCAGCGCAGAAGTTTTGCGCGAATCAGTGAGGTACTTGAGTTACCGAATCTGATTGAAATTCAGACAGCTTCTTACGATTGGTTTTTAGAAGAAGGTCTTCGTGAAATGTTCCGCGATATTTCGCCAATCGAAGATTTCACAGGAAACTTGTCACTTGAGTTTATTGACTACAGCCTCGGTGAGCCGAAATATTCGGTAGATGAGTCGAAAGAGCGTGACGTAACGTATTCCGCTCCACTTCGTGTGAAGGTTCGTCTATTAAATAAAGAAACCGGCGAAGTAAAAGACCAGGATGTATTTATGGGTGATTTCCCGCTGATGACAGAAACAGGAACGTTTATCATTAATGGTGCTGAACGTGTAATTGTTTCTCAGCTTGTAAGATCACCAAGTGTTTATTTCCACGATAAAATGGACAAAAACGGGAAGCGCGGCTTCGGTGCAACGGTTATTCCAAACCGTGGTGCATGGCTTGAGTATGAAACGGATGCGAAGGACGTTGTTCACGTTCGTATCGACCGTACGCGTAAGCTTCCTGTGACTGTATTGCTTCGTGCACTCGGCTTCGGATCAGATCAGGAGATCATTGATCTTGTCGGTGACAACGAATATATCCGCAATACGCTTGAGAAAGATAATACAGAAAACGTTGAAAAAGCGCTTCTTGAAATCTATGAGCGTCTTCGTCCGGGTGAACCGCCGACTGTAGAAAACGCAAAAAGCCTTCTTGAATCACGTTTCTTTGACCCTAAGCGTTACGATCTGGCAAATGTCGGACGTTATAAAATGAATAAAAAGCTTCATATTAAGAATCGCCTTTTCGGACAGGTGCTTGCTGAAACACTGGCAGACCCTGAAACAGGTGAAATTCTGGCTGAAAAAGGAACAACACTGGACCGCCGTACGCTGGACAAGTTGATCCCATACCTTGAAAACGGTGTTGGATTCGTTACTTACAACCAGGTAGGTGGAGTGGTTGAAGAGGAATTGACGCTTCAAACGATCAAAATCCAGGTGCCAAACTCAGACAGTGGTCAGGAAATTAACGTAATCAGCAATGCGTATGTAGATGACAGTGTCAAAAATATCACCATTGCAGATATCGTTTCTTCCATCTCTTATTTCTTTAACCTGCTGCACGGAGTCGGCCTGACAGATGATATTGATCATCTTGGAAACCGTCGTCTGCGTTCTGTAGGTGAACTTCTTCAAAACCAGTTCCGTATCGGTCTTTCCCGTATGGAGCGTGTGGTTCGTGAGAGAATGTCGATCCAGGATACGAATACGATCACGCCTCAGCAGCTGATCAACATCCGTCCTGTTATCGCTTCGATCAAAGAGTTCTTCGGAAGCTCACAGCTTTCCCAGTTCATGGACCAGACAAACCCGCTTGCTGAATTAACGCACAAGCGTCGTCTGTCTGCACTTGGACCTGGTGGTTTAACGCGTGAGCGCGCAGGCTTTGAAGTACGTGACGTTCACTACTCTCACTATGGCCGTATGTGTCCGATCGAAACGCCTGAGGGACCAAACATCGGGTTGATCAACTCATTATCCAGCTTTGCAAAAGTAAACCGTTTTGGCTTCATCGAAACGCCATACCGTCGTGTTGATCCTGACACAGGACGCGTAACAGAGCGTATCGATTACCTGACGGCGGATGAAGAGGATAACTATGTTGTGGCACAGGCAAATGCACGTCTTGGTGAAGACGGCTCGTTCCTTGATGAAGAAGTGGTTTCCCGTTTCCGCGGTGAGAACACGGTATTCAAGCGCGACCGTATTGACTACATGGACGTTTCGCCAAAGCAGGTAGTATCTGCTGCGACAGCATGTATCCCGTTCCTTGAGAACGATGACTCCAACCGTGCCCTCATGGGAGCGAACATGCAGCGTCAGGCTGTACCATTGATGAATCCGGAAGCTCCGTTTGTCGGAACAGGAATGGAACACGTTTCTGCGAAGGATTCAGGTGCAGCTGTAATTAATAAGCACGAAGGTATTGTTGAACGCGTCCAGGCTGACCAGATCTGGGTTCGCCGCCTTGTTGACGTTGATGGCAACGAAACACAAGGGGATGTTGACAAATACAAGCTTCAGAAATTCGTCCGTTCTAACCAGGGAACGTGCTACAACCAGCGTCCGATCGTGGCTGTAGGCGACCGTGTAGAGAAAGGCGAAATTCTGGCTGACGGTCCTTCCATGGAAGCAGGAGAGCTTGCGCTTGGCCGTAACGTTCTTGTCGGCTTCATGACATGGGATGGATTTAACTACGAGGATGCGGTCATCATGAGTGAGCGCCTTGTAAAAGATGATGTATACACGTCTATTCATATTGAAGAATATGAGTCAGAGTCCCGTGATACAAAGCTTGGACCGGAAGAAATTACACGTGACATTCCAAACGTCGGTGAAGATGCACTGCGCAACCTTGACGACCGCGGAATCATCCGTGTAGGTGCTGAAGTAAAAGACGGCGACATTCTTGTTGGTAAGGTAACGCCTAAAGGTGTAACGGAACTGACAGCAGAAGAGCGTCTTCTACACGCCATCTTTGGTGAAAAAGCACGTGAAGTCCGCGATACGTCACTGCGTGTTCCACACGGTGCCGGCGGAATTATCCTTGATGTAAAAATCTTTAACCGCGAAGACGGAGATGAGCTTCCTCCAGGTGTTAACCAGCTTGTCCGCGCTTATATCGTACAGAAGAGAAAGATCTCTGTAGGGGATAAGATGGCCGGACGTCACGGTAACAAAGGGGTTATCTCACGTATTCTTCCGGAAGAAGATATGCCGTATCTTCCAGACGGCACGCCAATCGATATCATGCTTAACCCGCTTGGGGTACCATCACGTATGAATATCGGTCAGGTTCTTGAGATGCACATGGGAATGGCTGCCCGCGCAATGGGTATCCACATTGCAACTCCTGTATTTGACGGTGCGAACGAGGAAGATGTTTGGGCAACGATTGAAGAAGCAGGCATGTCACGCGATGGTAAAACCGTTCTTTATGATGGAAGAACAGGCGATCCATTCGATAACCGTGTATCAGTCGGCGTCATGTACATGATCAAGCTGGCTCACATGGTTGATGACAAACTGCACGCGCGTTCAACTGGACCATACTCACTTGTTACACAGCAGCCACTGGGCGGTAAAGCACAGTTCGGCGGACAGCGTTTCGGTGAGATGGAGGTATGGGCACTTGAAGCATACGGTGCTGCCTACACACTTCAGGAAATCCTGACAGTGAAATCAGATGACGTAGTCGGACGTGTGAAAACGTACGAAGCGATTGTAAAAGGGGACAGCGTTCCGGAACCGGGCGTACCTGAATCATTTAAAGTATTAATCAAGGAACTTCAGAGTTTGGGTATGGACGTGAAGATGCTTTCAAGCAACGATGAAGAAATCGAAATGCGCGACCTTGACGATGAAGATGAGATCCACCAGGCAGATGCCTTAAATATCGCACCTGAAACAGAAGCACTCTCTTCTGAAACAGTGGCATCAAAAGAGTGAACCTGACTGTGCAGCTAACCGACAATAGGGCAAAACCTGTAAACGAAAAGGGAGGTAGGCTCCTTGATAGATGTTAATAACTTTGAATATATGAAAATTGGTTTAGCCTCACCTGACAAGATCCGCTCTTGGTCATTTGGTGAAGTGAAAAAGCCGGAGACGATTAACTATCGTACTCTTAAGCCTGAAAAAGACGGTCTTTTCTGCGAGCGAATCTTTGGCCCGCAGAAGGACTGGGAATGTCACTGCGGTAAATACAAGCGCGTCCGTTATAAGGGCGTCGTTTGTGACCGCTGTGGTGTTGAAGTAACGCGTGCAAAGGTTCGTCGTGAGCGTATGGGTCACATCGAGCTTGCAGCACCTGTCTCTCATATCTGGTACTTCAAAGGAATCCCAAGCCGTATGGGTCTTGTTCTTGACATGTCCCCACGTGCGCTTGAAGAAGTTATTTACTTCGCGTCCTATGTTGTAACAGAAGCTGGTGAAACAGCACTTGAGAAAAAACAGCTTCTTTCTGAAAAGGAATACCGTGCTTACCGTGAAAAGTACGGCACGAAATTCCAGGCAGCAATGGGGGCAGAAGCCATCCGTAAACTGCTTCAGGACATCGATCTTGATAAAGAAGCAGAATCGCTTAAAGAAGAACTGAAATCTGCTCAGGGTCAGCGCCGTACACGTGCGATCAAGCGCCTTGAAGTAGTAGAGTCGTTCCGTAACTCAGGAAACCTTCCTGACTGGATGGTACTTGATGTTCTTCCTGTCATCCCGCCTGAACTTCGTCCAATGGTTCAGCTGGATGGTGGTCGTTTCGCAACATCTGACTTAAACGATCTTTACCGTCGTGTAATCAACCGTAACAACCGTCTGAAGCGTCTTCTTGACCTTGGTGCGCCAAGCATCATCGTTCAAAACGAGAAGCGTATGCTTCAGGAAGCCGTTGATGCGTTGATCGATAATGGCCGTCGCGGCCGTCCGGTAACAGGTCCTGGTAACCGTCCACTTAAATCTCTCTCTCACATGCTGAAAGGGAAGCAGGGACGTTTCCGTCAAAACCTCCTTGGTAAGCGTGTTGACTACTCCGGCCGTTCTGTAATCGTTGTTGGACCAAGCCTGAAAATGTATCAGTGTGGTCTGCCGAAGGAAATGGCACTTGAGCTGTTCAAGCCGTTTGTTATGAAGGAACTTGTTGAACGTGGACTTGCGCACAACATCAAGAGTGCGAAGCGTAAGATCGAACGCGTTCACGATGAAGTTTGGGACGTACTTGAAGACGTCATTAAGGAGCATCCGGTTCTTCTAAACCGTGCACCGACGCTTCACCGTCTTGGTATCCAGGCGTTTGAACCAACATTGGTTGAGGGCCGTGCGATCCGTCTTCACCCGCTCGTATGTACAGCCTACAACGCTGACTTCGACGGTGACCAGATGGCTGTTCACGTACCACTTTCATCAGAAGCACAGGCTGAAGCCCGTCTTCTTATGCTTGCGGCACAGAACATCCTGAATCCGAAGGACGGAAAACCGGTTGTTACGCCGTCTCAGGATATGGTACTTGGTAACTACTACCTGACACTTGAGCGCAAAAACGCTGTAGGTGAAGGTGCAGTATTCCGCGATGCGGATGAAGCACTTCTTGCATACCAGAATGGTTATGTACACCTGCACACACGTATTGCGATCCATGCAGGTTCTCTAAATAAAGAAACATTTACGGAAGAGCAGAACAAGAAACTTCTTCTGACAACAGTCGGAAAAGTCGTCTTTAATGAAATTCTTCCGAAAGAGTTCCACTACATTAACGAGCCGACAATGGAAAACCTTGAGGTGAACACACCTGAAAAGTACTTCATTGATCCGACTGTTAACGTAAAAGAACACATTGCAGCTGCTGACCTTGTCACGCCGTTCAAGAAAGGCTTCCTCGGAAGCATCATCGCGGAAGTGTTCAAGAGATTCCATCTTACAGACACGTCTAAGATGCTTGACAGCATGAAGAATCTTGGATTTAAGCACTCTACACGTGCGGGTATCACTATCGGTATTGCTGATATCGTGGTACTTCCTGAGAAGCAGGGAATCCTTGACGATGCACAAGGTAAAGTAGATAAAGTACTAAAACAATTCCGTCGTGGTCTGATCACAGAGGAAGAGCGTTATGATCGCGTTATTTCCATCTGGTCATCTGCGAAGGATGTCATTCAGGATAAGCTGATGCTGACACTCGACAGCCTGAACCCAATCTATATGATGAGTGATTCAGGAGCGCGTGGTAACGCATCTAACTTTACGCAGCTTGCCGGTATGCGTGGTCTGATGGCCAACCCGGCTGGTCGTATTATCGAACTTCCAATCAAATCAAGTTTCCGTGAAGGTCTGACAGTACTTGAGTACTTCATCTCGACACACGGTGCCCGTAAAGGTCTTGCCGATACAGCCCTTAAAACAGCTGACTCAGGTTACCTTACACGCCGTCTTGTTGACGTGGCACAGGATGTCATCGTACGTGAAGAAGACTGTGGAACTGACCGCGGTCTGCGCGTCAAGTCACTGAAAGATGGCACAGAAACGATTGAAGCGTTGGAAGAACGTCTTGAAGGACGTTATTCAAACCAGACAGTTAAGCATCCTGAAACGGGAGAAGTGTTTGTAAGACGCAATGAGCTGATTACAGAAGACATCGCCCGTCAGATTGTCGAAGCTGGTATTGAAGAAGTATCTATCCGTTCAGCCTTCACTTGTAACACGCGTCACGGCGTATGTGAAAAGTGTTACGGTAAAAACCTTGCGACTGGTGAAAAAGTGGAAGTCGGCGAAGCAGTCGGCATCATCGCAGCCCAGTCAATCGGGGAGCCGGGAACACAGCTTACAATGCGTACGTTCCACACAGGTGGGGTAGCCGGAGACGATATCACACAGGGTCTTCCTCGTATTCAGGAAATCTTCGAAGCGCGTAACCCGAAAGGTCAAGCTGTCATTTCTGAAATTGATGGTGTAATCACCGATATTACAGAAGGCAAAGACCGCCAGCAGGAAATCACCGTTCGCGGCGAAGTGGAAACAAGAACGTACAATGCTCCTTACACAGCACGTCTGAAAGTGTCTGTTGACGATACAATTGCCCGCGGTCAGGAACTGACTGAAGGTTCGATTGATCCGAAAGAGCTGATCAAAGTACGTGACGTATCTGCGGTACAGGAATATCTGCTTCGTGAAGTACAAAAAGTATACCGTATGCAGGGTGTAGAAATCGGAGACAAGCACGTTGAAGTCATGGTTCGCCAGATGCTTCGTAAAGTACGTGTCATTGAAGCCGGGGATACAGATCTGCTGCCAGGTTCACTGCTTGATGTACACCAGTTCATGGAAGCAAACCAGCAGGTACTGCTTGACGGCAAACAGCCGGCAACAGGCCGCCCGCTGATTCTTGGTATCACAAAAGCGTCTCTTGAAACAGAGTCCTTCCTATCTGCAGCATCCTTCCAGGAGACAACTCGTGTCCTGACAGATGCAGCGATCAAAGGAAAACGTGATGAACTGCTTGGACTGAAAGAAAATGTTATCATCGGTAAGCTCGTTCCGGCCGGAACAGGTATGCAACGTTACCGTCAGGCTGAGATCGAATCTGAAGAACTTCCGGAAGAAGAAGCAGTTTCCGTTGAGTAATTCATCATCCGATTGAATCAAAAAAGGTGGCGCCTGCTGGCGTCACCTTTTTTTAATGGGTGAGGGGATGTTCGCGGTGGTTCAGGAAATGGTGAAACCGCTTCGCAAAACGTGGGCTTAGGTTCACAGAATGTAAGGGGAGGTTCGCAAGATAATACTGCAGGTTCACAGAATGCAGGTGGAGGTTCGCAAGATTTCGACACGGGTTCGCAGAATGATAGCCATCGTTCGCAAGATTCGCCGGCAGCTTCATAGAATAACGTCCATCTTTCACAGAATCAGGATGAAAGACACGCACGTCAGACACATTTGCAAAACGAACGACCTCCCAAAAAGAATTATTCCCAAACCTTGTTGACATCCATATCTTGAGATGATAATATATTCAAGGTTGCTACTACTCAACAACCTGTTACTTTGGAGGATATAATTATGTCTTATGAAAAAGTATCGCAGGCTAAACACATCATTGTAGGATCCAAGCAAGTTGTAAAGGCGCTCAAAGCAGGGTCCGTGAAGGAAATCGTTGTCGCTGATGACGTTGACCGGCACGTGATTGACAAAGTTTTGCTCACCGCTGAAGAGATGAACGTAACGATTACCCATGTTGATTCAATGAAGAAGCTGGGGAAAGCGTGCGGGATCGAGGTTGGTGCTGCCGCGGTAGCCATTACTAAGTAAACATGTTTTTGTAGATGAATCTGCAAGAACTTTGTTTTTACCCTTAAATGAACCACCTGGATGTGTGGGCTTAAAATAAAGATCGAAGGGAGGAAAAAACTCATGCCTACTATTAACCAATTAGTGCGTAAGCCACGTCAGTCTAAAGTTGTTAAGTCTGACTCACCAGCATTGAACAAAGGTTACAACAGCTTCAAGAAGAAAGCGACTGACCTTTCATCTCCACAAAAACGCGGTGTTTGTACTCGTGTTGGTACGATGACTCCGAAGAAGCCAAACTCGGCTCTTCGTAAATATGCTCGTGTACGTCTTACAAACCAGATTGAGGTAACAGCATACATTCCTGGAATCGGGCACAACCTTCAAGAGCACAGTGTTGTTCTTATCCGTGGAGGACGTGTAAAGGATTTACCAGGGGTACGTTACCACATCGTTCGTGGTGCTCTTGATACTGCTGGTGTAGACGGACGTCGTCAAGGTCGTTCTCTATACGGTACTAAGAGACCAAAAGAGAAAAAGTAATAACGTTTTAAATAAATGAAAGTAATTTTCCTGTGAAAGGAGGAAATCACATGCCTCGTAAAGGTGCAGTAGCAAAACGCGACGTATTACCGGATCCGATTCATAACTCGAAGCTGGTAACTCGTCTAGTTAACAAAATCATGATTGACGGTAAAAAGGGTACAGCTCAAAAGATCCTTTATTCCGCATTCGATATCGTGCAGGAACGCTCTGGAAAGGATGCTCTTGAAGTATTCGACCAGGCGCTTAAAAACATCATGCCAGTTCTTGAAGTACGTGCACGCCGTGTTGGTGGAGCAAACTATCAGGTACCGGTTGAGGTTCGTCCAGAACGTCGTACTACACTAGGTCTTCGCTGGTTAGTAAACTATTCACGTCTTCGTGGAGAAAAGACTATGGAAGAACGTCTTGCTAACGAAATTCTTGATGCAGCTAACAACACTGGTGCTTCAGTTAAGAAGCGCGAAGATATGCATAAAATGGCAGAAGCAAACAAAGCGTTTGCTCACTACCGCTGGTAAGATTCAATCTTTTATCTACCAAATCACATTTAGTAGGAAGGAGAAAGACCCATGCCTAGAGAGTTCTCCTTAAAAGACACTCGTAATATCGGTATCATGGCTCACATCGATGCCGGTAAAACGACTGCTACGGAGCGTATCCTTTACTACACAGGCCGTATCCACAAAATTGGTGAAACGCACGAAGGTGCATCACAAATGGACTGGATGGAGCAGGAGCAGGAGCGTGGTATCACTATCACGTCTGCTGCAACAACTGCTCAATGGAAAGGCCACCGTGTAAACATCATCGATACTCCTGGACACGTAGACTTCACGGTTGAAGTTGAGCGTTCACTGCGCGTACTTGATGGTGCTGTTGGTGTACTTGATGCCCAGTCGGGTGTTGAGCCGCAAACAGAAACTGTATGGCGTCAAGCGACAACATACGGCGTACCTCGTATCGTATTCGTTAACAAAATGGATAAGATCGGGGCTGACTTCCTATACTCTGTAGGAACACTACATGACCGTCTTCAGGCTAACGCTCACCCAATCCAGCTTCCAATCGGAGCTGAGGATGAGTTTGAAGGAATCATCGATCTTGTTAAGAACGTTGCTTACTTCTATGAAGACGATCTTGGAACTCGTACTGAAGAGCGCGAAATTCCAGATGAGTACAAGGATCAGGCTGAAGAATACCGTGGAAAGCTAATTGAAGCGGTAGCGGATCTTGATGAAGATCTAATGATGAAATACCTTGAAGGTGAAGAAATCACAGAGGAAGAGCTTAAAGCTGCAATCCGTAAAGGAACTGTAAACGTTGAGTTCTATCCAGTAATCTGTGGATCTGCTTTCAAAAACAAAGGAGTTCAGCTTCTGCTTGATGCAGTACTTGACTACCTTCCGTCACCACTTGATGTTAAGCCGATCACAGGAATTATTCCTGATTCTGAAGAAGAAGTTGTTCGTCCTGCTAGCGACGAAGAGCCATTCTCAGCGCTTGCATTCAAAGTTATGACAGACCCTTATGTAGGTAAGCTTACATTCTTCCGTGTTTACTCTGGTGTACTTTCTTCTGGATCGTACGTACAGAATGCAACGAAAGGTAAGCGTGAGCGCGTAGGACGTATCCTGCAGATGCACGCTAACTCTCGTGAAGAAATCGGAGAAGTATATGCTGGAGATATCGCTGCTGCAGTAGGTCTTAAGGACACTACTACAGGGGACACTCTATGTGATGAAAAGAATCTTGTTATTCTTGAGTCTATGGAATTCCCTGAGCCAGTTATCTCTGTTGCGATCGAACCTAAGTCTAAAGCTGACCAGGACAAGATGAGCCAGGCGCTTCAGAAACTTCAGGAAGAAGATCCAACATTCCACGCGCACACTGACCAGGAAACTGGCCAGACGATCATCGCAGGTATGGGTGAACTTCACCTTGATATCCTTGTTGACCGTATGAAGCGTGAATTCAAAGTAGAAGCTAACGTAGGTGCTCCACAGGTATCTTACCGTGAAACATTCCGCGGCTCAGCTCAAGTTGAAGGGAAGTTCGTCCGCCAGTCTGGTGGTCGTGGTCAGTTCGGTCACGTTAAGATTGAATTCTCTCCAAACGAAGAGGGAGCAGGCTTTGAATTTGAGAATGCAATCGTAGGGGGAGCTGTTCCACGTGAATACATCCCGGCTGTACAAGCAGGTCTTGAAGACTCACTTGACAACGGTGTACTTGCTGGTTACCCTCTAATCGACATCAAAGCGAAGTTATTCGATGGTTCATACCACGATGTTGACTCCTCTGAGATGGCGTTTAAGATTGCTGCTTCTATGGCATTGAAAAATGCAGTTTCTAAGTGTAACCCGGTTCTTCTTGAGCCGCTAATGCGCGTAGAAGTTATGATCCCAGAAGAATACATGGGAGACATCATGGGAGACATCACATCTCGCCGTGGACGCGTAGAAGGTATGGCATCTCGTGGAAATACACAAATCGTTAAAGCATTTGTGCCACTTGCTGAGATGTTCGGATACGCAACTTCACTTCGTTCTAACACGCAGGGACGTGGAACATTCTCAATGTTCTTCGATCACTACGAGGAAGTACCGAAGTCTGTTGGTGAAGAAATCATCAAGAAAAATAAAGGTGAATAATTGATTTCACCCTTACAATAAAGTATAACTACTTATGTAAGCTATGGACCCCGGAAAGGCTTTCTTTCCGGATCCATATTAAAAATAAATTCAAATTAACTTTTTTATTATCTAAAGGAGGATTTCCAAAATGGCTAAGGAAAAATTCGACCGTTCGAAAACCCATGCTAACATTGGTACAATCGGACACGTTGACCATGGTAAAACAACTCTAACTGCTGCAATCACAACTGTACTTCACAAGAAATATGGTCGTGGAACAGCTATGGCATATGACCAAATCGATGGTGCTCCAGAAGAGCGCGAGCGTGGAATCACAATCTCAACTGCACACGTTGAGTACGAAACTGATTCTCGTCACTATGCACACGTTGACTGCCCAGGACACGCTGACTATGTTAAGAACATGATCACTGGTGCTGCTCAGATGGACGGCGGTATTCTTGTAGTATCTGCTGCTGACGGCCCAATGCCACAAACTCGTGAGCACATCCTTCTTTCTCGTCAGGTAGGTGTACCTTACCTTGTTGTATTCATGAACAAGTGTGACATGGTAGACGACGAAGAGCTACTTGAACTAGTTGAAATGGAAATTCGTGACCTTCTTTCTGAGTACGACTTCCCAGGCGACGACATTCCAGTAATCAAAGGTTCTGCTCTTAAAGCTCTTGAAGGAGATGCACAGTGGGAAGAAAAAATCTATGAGCTTATGGAAGCTGTAGATAGCTACATCCCAACTCCAGAGCGTGACACTGAAAAGCCATTCATGATGCCAGTTGAGGATGTATTCTCAATCACTGGTCGTGGTACAGTTGCTACTGGACGTGTTGAGCGTGGACAAGTTAAAGTCGGTGACGAAGTAGAAATCATCGGTCTTTCTGAAGAGCCTAAGAAGACAATCGTAACAGGTGTTGAAATGTTCCGTAAGCTTCTTGACTATGCAGAAGCTGGAGACAACATCGGTGCACTTCTTCGTGGTGTATCACGTGACGACATCAACCGTGGACAGGTTCTTGCTAAGCCAGGAACAATCACTCCACACACAAACTTCAAAGCTGAAGTTTACGTTCTATCAAAAGAAGAAGGTGGACGTCACACTCCATTCTTCTCTAACTACCGCCCACAGTTCTACTTCCGTACTACGGACGTAACTGGCGTATGTAACCTTCCTGAAGGAGTAGAAATGGTTATGCCTGGCGACAACATCGAAATGACTGTTGAGCTAATCTCTCCTATCGCAATCGAAGAAGGAACTAAGTTCTCTATTCGTGAAGGTGGACGTACAGTAGGCGCTGGCGTTGTTGCTTCTATCCAGAAGTAATTTCTGCTGACGAATACACAATCCTGCATCCTTTTGGGTGCAGGATTTTTTCTGTTTAAATGAGGGTGTGGGAATTGGGAGGGTGAGCAAAGTGAAAAGTTAGGTGTTGTTAAAGCGCACAATAAAGAGGAGGGAACGCACAATAAAAAGAAAGTAACGCAAAATAGAGACTAACCTCCGCACAATCCCAATACACTTTCATTCATCACGCTGCCTTAAAAGCAAGCCCGAGACGATCGACAGGATCCATTTAAAAATTAACAAACACCGTATAAGATCATAAATACCTCATATAACTCACCAGGAACGAACAATAAACAGAAAGTGACGCAAAATAAAGACCGACCTCCGCAAAATAACAGCCAATCTCCACACAATCCCCAACTGCCAACCCTCTACCCATCCGCATCAAAAACAGCTACACTACTCTTATAGAAAAAACCCGTCACACAGAAAGGGGCACCACCCATTGGAACCAATCCATCTCTGGCTTTCCGTTTTTGATAAACACACGAAGAAACCAAAACAGTCCATACAGCCGATCCTTCCCGCAGTCACGCTCGCTTACCAGCAATCACGATCAAACCAAGACGTGACTCAGCAGGAAGCGCTGGATGATCTCAAACATCTCCTGCAAGAAGGGGCATACGTTCCTCTCTTAAAAGTCTGGGAGAACCAGGGCTACTTCAGAATAGAAGAGAGACATTTCGGTTCAATGACGTCACGCTTATTTCACCTCGCACCTAAAGCGACCAATGAAGAGCGCAATCGAAAGAAACTTAGAGAGCGCCAGGAGCTTCTCGCACTCACTGATGATGATCTCCATTACCTCGCCTTCAGCTCACTCCTGAATGCCAAACACAGTATGTACAAGCCGTCCCCAGATGAGCAAACACCATACTGGATCGCAGTCTCAACGATCATTCAAGGCAGAAAAACCTGAGAATTTTCTGCCTATTTCTTCACCCCTTGAAACACGCCTGCATCCCCCGTATAATAAACAAAGTGTACTTGGAAAGGATTTTCGTAACAGGGGTTGCGCAATCCGATTTTTTTCTGTATACTATTTAATGTTGGTCTTTGACTTGCGATGATGCAGGAGGTTGCCGACACACCCGGCCGCTTTGCCATGGCTCGTGTGTGGGAAATTTCTGCGGAGAATGTCTATTCCTAAATAGGCGAAAAAGGAGGGAAAATAATGGCAAAACAAAAAATCCGTATCCGTTTGAAGGCATACGATCACAGAATTCTTGATCAGTCTGCTGAAAAGATTGTTGAAACTGCAAAGCGTTCAGGTGCAAGTGTTTCGGGTCCAATCCCGCTTCCAACTGAAAAGTCAGTTTACACAATTCTTCGTGCGGTCCACAAATACAAGGATGCTCGTGAGCAGTTTGAAATGCGCACACACAAGCGCCTGGTAGACATTGTGAACCCAACACCACAAACGGTAGATGCGCTAATGCGTCTTGATTTACCGTCTGGCGTTGACATCGAAATCAAACTTTAATCAACACAAAAATACATTAATTAAAATTTTAGGAGGTGTGACTAATGACCAAAGGAATCTTAGGAAGAAAGATTGGTATGACTCAGGTTTTTGCTGAAAACGGCGACCTTATCCCAGTTACAGTAATCGAAGCGACTCCAAACGTAGTCCTTCAAAAGAAAGCTGTTGATACTGACGGATATGAGGCGATCCAGATCGGTTTCGAAGACAAGCGCGAAAAGCTTGCTAACAAGCCATCTAAAGGACATGCTGCTAAAGCTGAAACCGCTCCTAAGCGCTTCGTCCGTGAAATCCGCGGTGTTGAGCTTGGCGAGTATGAGGTTGGTCAAGAAGTCAAGGTTGATATTTTTGCAGAAGGCGACACAGTAGACGTTACTGGAATTTCCAAGGGTAAAGGTTTTCAGGGTGCAATCAAGCGTCACAACCAATCCCGCGGACCAATGTCTCACGGTTCTCGTTACCACCGTCGTCCTGGTTCAATGGGTCCTGTTGATCCAAACCGCGTATTCAAAGGTAAGCTATTACCTGGACGCATGGGCGGAGAAAGAATTACAGTTCAGAACCTTTCAATCGTAAAGGTAGATACTGAGCGTAACCTGCTACTTGTTAAAGGGAACGTTCCTGGCCCTAACAAGAGCCTAATCACAGTAAAAAGCGCAATTAAAGCGAAATAATAAACGTTATAGGAAAGGAGGAAACAGGAATGCCTAAAGTATCCGTATTTAAACAAGATGGTTCACAAGCTGGCGATATCGAGCTTAACGAGTCCATCTTCGGCATTGAGCCAAACAACGCAGTGATGTTCGAGACAGTATTGATGCAGCGTGCAGCATTACGTCAAGGAACTCACAAAGTAAAAAATCGTTCTGAAGTAGCTGGCGGCGGTCGTAAGCCATGGCGCCAAAAAGGAACTGGACGTGCTCGTCAGGGTTCGATCCGTTCACCACAATGGCGCGGCGGTGGTACTGTATTCGGTCCAACACCACGCAGCTATGCTTATAAGCTACCTAAGAAAGTTCGCCGTCTGGCAATCAAATCAGCTCTTTCAACGAAAGCTGCTGAAGAAAACATCCTAGTACTAGAGGCGCTTTCATTCGAAACGCCAAAGACAAAGGAATTTGCTTCAGTATTAAGCAGCCTTTCAGTAGACAAGAAGGTCCTAGTAGTGACTGAAGGTCTTGACGAAAACGTTGCTCTATCTGGACGTAATATTCCTGGTGTAACAGTTGTATCTGCTACTGGTGTCAACGTACTGGATGTACTTGGTCACGACAAACTGATCCTGACTAAAGGTGCAGTTCAAAAAGTAGAGGAGGTGCTTGCATAATGGATGCTCGCGAAATCATTAAGCGCCCCGTAATCACTGAGCGTTCTTCAGACCTTATGGGTGAGAAGAAATACACGTTCGAAGTCGACACTCGTGCGAACAAAACACAAGTGAAAGACGCAATCCAGGAGATCTTTGGAGTAGATGTCGAGAAAGTAAACATCATGAACTACAAAGGTAAATACAAGCGCGTTGGACGTTATGCAGGTTTTACTAACAAGCGTCGCAAAGCAATCGTAACTCTTACTGAAGATAGCAAAGAAATCGAATTTTTCGAGGTTTAATAAAACCCGATAACTAGAAGAGGAGGGAAAACAAATGGCGATTAAAAAGTACAAACCTACCTCTAATGGTCGTCGCGGCATGACTACTTCTGATTTTGCTGAGATTACAACTAGCAAGCCGGAAAAATCACTTCTTGCACCTATTAAGCGCAAGGGTGGCCGTAACAACCAAGGTAAGTTAACCGTTCGTCATCAAGGTGGAGGCCACAAACGCCAATACCGTGTCATCGACTTCGCTCGTACGAAAGATGGCATTCCAGGACGCGTTGCTACGATCGAATACGATCCAAACCGTTCAGCAAACATTGCACTTATCAACTATGTTGATGGTGAAAAACGTTACATCCTAGCTCCTAAGGGATTAGTAGTTGGAATGGAAGTTATGTCAGGTCCAGAAGCGGACATCAAAACTGGTAACGCACTTCCACTAACAAACATTCCAGTGGGTACAGTTATCCACAATATCGAGCTTAAGCCTGGTAAAGGTGGTCAGCTAGTACGTTCAGCTGGTACATCAGCACAGGTACTTGGTAAAGAAGGTAAATACGTTCTTGTTCGTCTTAACTCAGGCGAAACTCGTATGATCCTTGCTACTTGCCGCGCTACAGTTGGTCAGGTAGGAAACGAGCAGCACGAACTTATCAACATCGGTAAAGCAGGACGTTCACGCTGGTTAGGCAAGCGCCCAACAGTACGTGGATCTGTAATGAACCCGAACGATCACCCACACGGTGGTGGTGAAGGTAAAGCACCGATCGGACGTAAGTCTCCAATGTCACCATGGGGTAAACCAACACTTGGTGCTAAGACTCGTAAGAAGAAAAACAAATCCGATAAATTTATCGTACGCCGTCGTAAAAAATAACGGGATTGAGCTACGGTTCAACATACGAACCGTAGGGCAATCACGAAAGGAGGTTCCAGTATGGGTCGCAGCTTGAAAAAAGGACCTTTCGTGGACGATCACTTAATGTCAAAGGTTGAGAAGCTTAATGAAGCGGACAAGAAGCAGGTTATCAAAACTTGGTCTCGCCGTTCTACAATCTTCCCTAACTTCATCGGTCATACAATCGCTGTATACGATGGACGTAAGCACGTACCGGTTTACGTGACTGAAGATATGGTTGGTCACAAACTTGGTGAATTCGCACCAAGCCGTACGTACAAAGGTCACGCAAGTGATGATAAGAAAACAAGACGCTAATTGAGAGGAGGCTATCCTAATGCAAGCTAAAGCTGTTGCGAGAACAGTTCGTATTGCTCCTCGTAAAGTACGCCTAGTAGCAGATTTAATCCGCGGTAAGCAGGTTGGCGAAGCGGTGGCTATCTTAAACCACACACCACGCTCTGCATCACCAGTAATCGAGAAAGTATTAAAATCTGCTGTAGCGAACGCTGAGCATAATTACGACATGGACATCAACAACCTTGTGATTTCTGAAGCATACGTGAATGAGGGACCAACACTTAAACGTTTCCGTCCTCGTGCACAAGGTCGTGCAAGTGCCATTAACAAACGTACTAGCCACATTACAATCGTGGTATCTGAAAAAAAGGAGGGATAATGCGTGGGTCAAAAAGTACATCCAATTGGACTACGTATCGGAGTCATTCGTGACTGGGAATCAAAATGGTTCGCAGGCAAAGACTATGCAGACTTACTTCATGAAGACCTGAAAGTACGTGACTACATCGAAGGTCGTTTGAAAGAAGCATCTGTTTCTAAAGTAGAAATCGAGCGTGCGGCTAACCGCATTAACATTACAATTCACACTGCAAAGCCAGGTATGGTTATTGGTAAAGGTGGAACGGAAGTCGAAGCACTTCGTAAAGACCTTAACAAAATCACTAACAAGCGTGTTCACATCAACATCGTTGAAATCAAGCGCGCAGACCTTGATGCTAAACTTGTAGGTGAAAACATTGCACGTCAACTGGAAAACCGTGTATCTTTCCGTCGTGCACAAAAGCAAGCGATCCAACGCACAATGCGTGCTGGCGCTAAAGGGATCAAAACTCAGGTTTCTGGTCGTCTTGGCGGAGCAGACATCGCACGTGCTGAACATTACAGTGAAGGTACTGTTCCACTTCATACTCTTCGTGCTGACATCGACTACGCTCACGTTGAAGCGGATACTACGTATGGTAAGCTCGGAGTTAAAGTATGGATCTACCGTGGAGAAGTTCTTCCTACCAGAAACAAGAAGAAATCCGAGGAAGGAGGAAACTAATCATGTTATTACCTAAACGCGTTAAATATCGTCGTGTACACCGCGGAAAAATGCGCGGACAAGCGAAAGGCGGTACTGAAGTAAACTTCGGTGAATACGGCCTTCAAGCTTTAGAAGCGAGCTGGATCACAAACCGCCAGATCGAATCTGCACGTATCGCGATGACACGTTACATGAAACGTGGCGGTAAAGTATGGATTAAAATCTTCCCACACAAGCCTTACACGAAGAAACCTCTTGAAGTCCGAATGGGTTCTGGTAAAGGGGCACCTGAAGGATGGGTTGCAGTTGTAAAGCCGGGTAAGATTATGTTTGAAATCGCTGGAGTATCTGAAGAGGTTGCTCGTGAAGCTCTTCGTCTTGCATCACACAAACTTCCGGTTAAGTGTAAGTTTGTAAAACGAGAAGAAATTGGTGGTGAATCAAATGAAAGCTAATGAAATTCGTGACCTAACCACTGCCGAAATTGAACAAAAAGTAAAATCACTTAAGGAAGAGCTATTTAACCTTCGTTTTCAGCTAGCTACTGGCCAGCTTGAAAACACAGCTCGTATCCGTGAAGTACGAAAAGCCATTGCTCGCATGAAAACCGTGATTCGTGAAAGAGAAATTGGCGCTAACAACTGATAACTGAGAGGAGGTTTGCAGCATGAGTGAACGCAACCAGCGTAAAGTTTATACCGGCCGTGTTGTTTCTGACAAAATGGACAAAACAGTCACTGTAATGGTAGAAACGTATAAGAAACATTCACTTTATGGCAAACGAGTAAAGTACTCTAAGAAGTACAAAGCTCACGATGAACAAAATCAAGCCAAGGTTGGCGATATTGTTCGTATCATGGAAACTCGTCCGCTTTCAGCAACAAAACGTTTCCGTCTAGTGGAAGTCGTAGAAGAAGCGGTTATTATCTAATACATTGTTCGGAAATGTTAATTCCGAAGGGAGGTAACCTACATGATTCAACAAGAATCCCGTTTAAAAGTAGCTGACAACTCTGGCGCACGTGAAGTATTAACCATTAAAGTTCTTGGTGGTTCAGGCCGCAAGACTGCTAACATTGGTGATGTGATCGTCTGCACAGTGAAACAAGCAACACCAGGAGGCGTTGTTAAAAAAGGTGACGTTGTAAGAGCAGTAATTGTTCGTACAAAGAGCGGAGTTCGTCGTAACGATGGAACGTACATCAAGTTCGACGAAAACGCATGTGTCATCATCCGTGACGACAAAGGTCCACGCGGAACTCGTATCTTTGGACCGGTTGCTCGTGAGCTTCGTGACAACAACTTCATGAAGATCGTTTCTCTAGCACCAGAAGTTCTTTAATTGATCATTAACCACCGTATCAAGGAGGTGCGACAGGATGCACGTTAAAAAAGGCGACAAAGTAATGGTCATTTCAGGTAAAGACAAAGGCAAGACAGGTACTGTACTTGCAGCTCTTCCGAAAAAAGACCGTGTTGTGGTTGAAGGTGTGAACATCGTTAAAAAGCACTCAAAGCCATCACAATTGAATCCACAAGGTGGAATCTCCAACATGGAGGCAGCGATTCACGTATCAAACGTGATGCTGATCGATCCGAAAACAAACGAACCAACTCGTGTTGGTTACAAAGTTGAGGACGGCAAGAAAGTTCGTATTGCAAAAAAATCAGGTGAATCTTTAGATAAATAGTTAAGAGGGGAGGTACTCAAGAATGAACCGCCTAAAAGAAAAGTTCAACAGTGAAATCACACCTGCTCTAGTGAAGAAGTTCAACTACACTTCTGTTATGCAGGTACCGAAAATCGACAAAATCGTAATCAACATGGGTGTTGGTGACGCAGTTCAAAACACTAAATCTTTAGATACAGCAGTTGAAGAGCTTGCGACTATCACTGGTCAAAAGCCTCTAGTAACAAAAGCTAAGAAATCAATCGCTGGCTTCCGTCTTCGTGAAGGTATGCCAATCGGAGCGAAAGTAACACTTCGCGGCGAGCGTATGTATGAATTCTTAGACAAGCTAGTCTCTGTATCTCTTCCACGTGTACGTGACTTCCGCGGTGTATCTAAAAAGTCTTTCGACGGACGCGGAAACTACACTCTTGGTGTTAAAGAGCAGCTTATCTTCCCAGAGATCGATTATGACAAGGTAAATAAAGTTCGTGGTATGGACATCGTAATTGTAACGACAGCTAAAACAGACGAAGAGTCTCGTGAGCTTCTAACTCAATTCGGTATGCCATTCCAAAAGTAATCTCTACAAAAGGGAGGCGTAAACGTGGCTAAAAAATCAATGATTGTGAAACAACAGCGCAAACAAAAATTTAAAGTACAAGAGTATACACGTTGCGAACGTTGCGGACGTCCACACTCAGTACTGCGTAAATTCAAGCTTTGCCGTATTTGTTTCCGTGAACTAGCATACAAGGGTCAAATTCCTGGCGTTAAGAAAGCCAGCTGGTAATACCCGATTTTGGGAAGGAGGTAAATTAATATGACAATGACAGATCCAATCGCAGATCTTTTGACTCGCATCCGTAATGCGAATCAAGTGCGTCACGAGAAGCTAGAGGTACCTGCTTCTAACATTAAGAAAGAAATCGCAGAAATCCTTAAGCGTGAAGGTTTCATCCGTGACGTTGAATATATCGAGGACAGCCAACAGGGCATTATCCGCATCTTCCTTAAGTACGGTGCGAATAACGAGCGTGTTATCACTGGCCTTAAGCGTATCTCTAAGCCAGGTCTACGTGTTTACGCGAAAGCTGATGAGCTTCCACGCGTACTGAACGGTCTTGGAATCGCAATCGTATCAACTTCAACTGGCGTTGTAACGGACAAAGAAGCTCGTGCTAAGCAAGTGGGCGGAGAAGTTCTAGCATACGTTTGGTAATACTTTTTAATCGAAAGAGAGGTGCAACAAAATGTCTCGCGTAGGAAAAAAACCAATCGAGGTACCTTCAGACGTAACGTTAACTTTTGACGGTTCAACAGTTACTGCAAAAGGTCCTAAAGGTGAACTTACATTCACTTTCAACTCAGAAATGAAATTCGAGCAGGAAGGCAGCACATTAACAGTTGTTCGTCCTTCTGACTCTAAAGAGCACCGTACTATTCACGGTACAACTCGTGCAATCCTTAACAACATGATCGAAGGTGTATCTAAAGGCTTCGAACGTGGTCTTGAGCTTATCGGGGTTGGATATCGTGCACAGAAACAAGGTAACAAGCTTGTTCTTAACGTAGGATACTCTCACCCAGTTGAGATTACACCGGAAGAAGGAATCGAAATCGAAGTTCCTTCAAACACAAAAGTTATCGTTAAAGGTGCGAGCAAAGAGCGCGTAGGCGCACTAGCTGCTAACATCCGCGACGTACGTCCTCCAGAGCCTTACAAAGGTAAAGGAATCCGTTATGAAGGTGAACGTGTTCGCCGTAAAGAAGGTAAAACAGGTAAATAATGCCGCTTAGGCGCATGAAAGGAGTGACCTTGATTGATTACTAAAGTTGACAAGAATGCGGTACGTAAGAAGCGTCATGCACGTGTTCGTACGACAATCACTGGTACTGAACAGCGTCCACGTCTAAACGTATACCGTTCTAACAAGCATATCTACGCTCAACTTATCGATGATGTAAACGGCGTAACACTTGCCAGCGCATCTACAAAAGATAAAGAGCTTGGTCTTGAAAGCGGCGGAAACGTCGAGGCTGCAACAAAAGTTGGCGAAGCAATCGCAAAACGCGCAGCTGAAAAAGGAATGAAATCAGTCGTATTTGATCGTGGAGGATATCTTTACCACGGCCGCGTGAAAGCTCTTGCTGATGCTGCACGTGAAAACGGACTTGAATTTTAATAGAAAAAGGAGGGACAATCCAGATGCGTCGCATTGATCCAAACAAACTTGAACTTGAAGAACGCGTAGTTACGATTAACCGTGTCGCTAAGGTTGTTAAAGGTGGCCGCCGCTTCCGTTTCTCTGCTCTTGTAGTAGTAGGAGACAAGAATGGCCATGTCGGTTTCGGTACAGGTAAAGCCCAAGAGGTACCTGATGCGATCCGTAAAGCAATCGAAGACGCGAAGAAAAATCTGATTGAAGTACCAATGGTAGAAGGAACAACTCCTCACCTTGTTACAGGTCGTTTCGGAGCTGGCTCAATCCTGATTAAACCAGCATCTCCTGGTACAGGAATCATCGCCGGTGGACCGGTTCGTGCGGTACTTGAGCTTGCAGGTGTCCACGACATTCTTTCTAAATCACTGGGATCTAACACACCAATCAATATGGTTCGTGCCACAATTGACGGCCTTAACCAGCTTAAGCGTGCAGAAGATGTAGCTAAGCTTCGCGGTAAGTCAGTGGAAGAACTGTTAGGATAAGGAGGGATAAGTGATGGCAAACAAACTAGCAATTACCCTCACTCGCAGCGTGATCGGACGCAATAAAGATCAGCGTGCAACAGTACAGGCTCTTGGTCTTCGTAAGACTAACCAGACTGTTGAACAGCAGGACAACCCTGCAATCCGCGGAATGATCAATAAAGTGTCTCACCTGGTATCAGTTAAAGAAATCTAATTCAACGTTTATCAACAAGGAGGTGCCACTATGAAACTTCATGAGTTAAAACCTGCAGAAGGATCCCGCAGAGAGCGCAATCGCGTTGGTCGCGGTATCGGTTCTGGTAATGGTAAGACTGCTGGTAAAGGTCATAAAGGTCAAAACGCCCGTTCAGGCGGCGGAGTACGCCCAGGCTTTGAGGGTGGTCAAAACCCATTAGCACGCCGTCTTCCTAAGCGTGGATTCACAAACATCCACCGTAAAGAATATGCGGTTATTAATCTTGATGCACTAAACCGTTTCGACGAAGGTACAGAAGTAACACCTGAGCTTCTAATCGAAACTGGTGTAGTAAGCAAAGAGCGTGCAGGAATCAAGGTTCTTGCAAAAGGTACTGTAGAGAAGAAACTGACTGTTAAAGCTCACAAATTCTCTTCTGCTGCTAAAGAAGCAATCGAAGCTGCCGGCGGAACAACTGAGGTGGTTTAATGTTTCGGACAATCTCCAATTTTATGCGCGTGGGTGAAATAAGAAACAAAATTATCTTCACTCTTTTAATGTTGGTGGTCTTTCGGATCGGAACATTCATTCCGGTTCCTGGCGTAGATGCACAAGTTCTTCAGGCGCAGGACCAGATGTCCGGCCTGATCGGATTTATGAATACGTTCGGGGGCGGAGCTTTAATCAACTTCTCGATCCTGGCAATGGGTATCATGCCGTATATCACGGCCTCCATCATTGTACAGCTTTTGCAAATGGACGTTGTTCCGAAGTTTGCTGAGTGGTCTAAACAGGGAGATGTTGGACGTCGTAAGCTGGCTCAGTTTACACGTTACTTCACGATTGTACTGGCATTCATCCAGGCAATCGGAATGTCTTACGGCTTTAACCGTATGTATGGTGGAACATTGATTCCGGATACATCGGTGACAACGTACATGCTGATTGCAGTCGTACTTACAGCCGGGACAGCCTTTTTAATGTGGTTAGGAGAGCAGATCACAGCTAAAGGTGTTGGAAATGGTATTTCCATTATCATCTTTGCAGGTATCGTGGCCGCTATTCCTAATGGCGTTAACCAGCTTTACGCACAGCAGATTGAAGGTGCGGGGGAGCAATTGTTCCTGAACATCGTCATTCTTGCACTGCTACTACTTGCGATTATTGCGATTACGGTCGGAGTAATCTTCGTACAGCAGGCACTGCGTAAAATTCCGGTACAATATGCAAAACGTGTTGGTGGCAACAACGCTCAGGCAACTGGCGGACAGTCGTCACACATTCCATTGAAAGTAAACGCAGCAGGTGTAATTCCGGTAATCTTCGCGATTTCCTTCATTATTACACCACAAACGCTTGTAACATTCTTTGGACAAAACAACATTACAACAACGATTCAGGATGTATTTGATTACACGCAGCCAATCGGTATGACGATTTACGTTGCGCTGATCGTTGCTTTCACGTATTTCTACGCATTCATTCAGGTGAATCCGGAGAATATGGCTGAAAACCTTAAAAAACAAGGTGGTTATATCCCAGGTATCCGTCCTGGACGTGCAACTCAGGATTACCTGACGAGCGTTCTTTACCGTTTGACTTTCGTAGGAGCGATTTTCCTTTCAGTAATTTCGATCCTGCCGATTTTCTTCATTAATCTTGCTGGTCTTCCACAATCGGTGCAAATTGGCGGAACAAGCCTGTTGATCATCGTTGGGGTAGCACTTGAGACAATGAAGCAGCTGGAAGCACAGCTGGTGAAGCGGAACTATAAAGGATTCATGAGATAATCACATGGTTTTGGGGTGCTACACCCTGAAGCCCATCTTAAATGAGGGGGCTTACTTGTGAATATTGTTTTAATGGGTTTACCTGGTGCCGGTAAAGGGACACAGGCTGAACGTATTATTGAAAAATATAACATCCCTCATATTTCGACTGGGGATATGTTCCGTGCGGCTATTAAAAACGGTACGGAGCTTGGATTGAAGGCGAAATCGTTTATGGATCAGGGTGACCTGGTTCCTGATGAAGTAACCATCGGAATTGTCCGTGAACGATTAAGCAATGATGATTGCCAAGAAGGGTTTCTGTTAGATGGATTCCCGAGAACAGTGGCACAGGCCGATGCGCTTGATGCATTACTCAAAGACCTTGGCAAGGAACTCGACTATGTTCTAAACATCAAGGTGGAAAAAGAAGAGCTGATGAAGCGTCTAACCGGCCGTTGGATCTGTAAGACCTGCGGGGCAACGTATCATACAGTCTTCAACCCTCCTGCAGTGGAAGGTAAATGTGATAAAGACGGTGGGGAACTATACCAGCGTGAAGATGACAAGCCGGAAACTGTTAAGAATCGTTTAGATGTTAATATGAAGCAAACCCAGCCTCTTCTGGACTTTTACGGTTCAAAAGGTGTGCTGAAAGACATCGACGGCCAGCAGAATATCGATAAGGTATTCAGCGACGTAGATGAATTGCTCGGGGGCCTTCGCTAATGATCGTTTGCAAGACTCCTCGCGAGATTGAGATCATGCGCGAAGCAGGCAAGATCGTTGCGTTAACCCATCAGGAGCTGCAAAAGTATATTGCGCCTGGAATCACAACGAAGGAACTTGATGAGATTGCTGACCGGTTTATCCGTCAGCATGACGCAGTTCCATCCTTTAAAGGGTACAACGGTTTCAGCGGAAGTATCTGTGCTTCAGTTAATGAAGAACTCGTTCATGGCATCCCTGGAAGCCGCAAGCTGAGAGATGGCGACATCATCAGCATTGATATCGGCGCAAAGTATAAGGGATACCACGGCGACTCCGCCTGGACCTATCCGGTTGGATCGATTCCAGCGGAGACACAGAAGCTGCTTGAAGTAACGGAGGAATCACTCTTCCGCGGCTTGAAGGAAGCGAAACCGGGTGTTCGCCTGTCGAACATCTCTCATGCTGTTCAAACGTATGTTGAAGAAAACGGTTTTTCAATCGTACGGGAGTATGTAGGGCATGGCGTTGGGCAAGACTTGCATGAGGCACCGCAAATTCCTCATTATGGTCCGCCTAACAAAGGGCCCCGACTGAAACCCGGCATGGTACTAGCGATTGAACCGATGGTGAATGCAGGAAGTCGCTACGTCAAGACACTTGCTGATAACTGGACAGTCGTAACCACCGATGGTAAGATGTGTGCGCACTTTGAACACACGATTGCGATCACTGAAGAGGGTTACGAAGTCCTGACAAAAGCCTAGTTGTAGGTGATCCTAATGTTTGAATCCGATTCGCCCCCCGGGATAGGGCAAATTGTGCAGGTGAACAAGGGCCGTGATACAGGAGTATACGCGGTTGTCATTCATCGGTTAGATGAGAAGTTTGTTTTAATTGCGGACGGTGAACACCGGAAGTTTGACCGGCCGAAAAAGAAAAACATTCATCATTTGACTTCATGCGACTATGTATCCCCTGAAGTTCTAAATAGTATTTCTGAGACAGGACGTGTGACAAACGGAAAGCTGCGCTTCGCAGTCCAGACATTTGTTAACAGCATCCTGAAAGATTGATAAAGAAGGGAGATTTGTTCGATGGCGAAAGACGATGTTATCGAAATTGAAGGTACCGTAGTTGAGACTTTGCCTAACGCAATGTTTAAGGTAGAATTAGAAAATGGTCATAATGTGCTTGCGCACGTTTCAGGTAAAATCCGTATGCACTTTATCCGGATCCTTCCTGGCGACCGGGTAACAGTGGAGTTATCTCCATATGACCTGACTCGCGGCCGTATCACTTACCGTTACAAATAATCTTTTGCACTCCGAACCACTAAGGAGGTTTAGATAAGATGAAAGTGAGACCATCTGTTAAGCCGATCTGCGAAAAGTGTAAAGTCATCCGCAGAAAAGGCAAAGTAATGGTGATTTGCGAAAATCCTAAGCACAAACAAAAACAAGGCTAATAAAGAAGGAGGTGCTCATGTAAATGGCACGTATTGCTGGAGTAGATATCCCTCGTGATAAGCGCGTTGTGATTTCTCTAACTTATATCTTTGGTATTGGTAAATCAACTTCAATTCAAATCCTTAAAGAAGCAGGTGTTTCTGAAGACACTCGCGTTCGTGATCTGACTGAAGATGAGCTTAACAAAATCCGTGAAATCGTTGACGGTCTTAAAGTAGAAGGTGACCTTCGTCGTGAAACGTCACTTAACATTAAACGTCTAATGGAAATCGGAGCATACCGCGGTCTTCGTCACCGTCGTGGACTACCAGTTCGCGGACAGCACACGAAGAACAATGCACGTACTCGTAAAGGTCCTCGTAAGACTGTAGCGAACAAGAAAAAATAATAGGTAAAGGAGGTTTCTTCCTACAATGGCACGTAAACAACAAACTCGTAAGCGTCGTGTGAAAAAGAATATCGAAGCAGGTATTGCTCACATCCGCTCAACTTTTAACAATACAATCGTGATGATTACAGATACTCAAGGAAACGCAGTGGCTTGGTCAAGCGCTGGTTCACTAGGTTTCAGAGGATCTCGTAAGTCTACTCCATTCGCAGCGCAAATGGCAGCTGAAACAGCAGCTAAAGCTTCAATGGAACACGGAATGAGAACTTTGGAAGTAACAGTAAAAGGTCCTGGTGCAGGTCGTGAAGCGGCTATCCGTGCACTTCAGGCTGCAGGTCTTGACGTAACGGCAATCAAAGACGTAACGCCAGTTCCTCACAATGGCTGCCGCCCGCCAAAACGTCGTCGTGTTTAATTTTTCTGTATAAGATCCGCTGATTCTGGTCTATACTGGAAGAGGCAATTCCTTCTTACAGAAAAGAAAGATCCAGTTGTAAAGCACAATGGGAACCGTAAACATGGGGAATTTCGGATTGATGATCTCATCAATACATCCGGGATTTCGACGTTTTGAAGGAGGGTAAATTTGAATGATCGAAATTGAAAAGCCAAAAATTGAAACGGTTGAGATCAGCGATGATGCCAAGTACGGAAAATTCGTTGTAGAGCCACTTGAGCGTGGGTATGGTACAACATTGGGTAACTCCTTGCGTCGTATCCTATTATCCTCACTTCCTGGTGCAGCAGTAACGTCAATCCAGATTGATAGCGTACTGCACGAGTTTTCAACGATCGAAGGCGTCGTGGAAGATGTTACAACAGTTATAATGAATATCAAGAAGCTGGCATTGAAGATCTATTCAGATGAAGAAAAAACACTTGAAATCGATGTTCAAGGTGATGGACAGGTAACTGCTGCCGATATCACTCATGACAGTGACGTAGAGATCCTTAACCCTGATCTTTATATCGCAACGATTGGGAAGAACGGCCATCTTCGTGTGCGCTTAACAGCATCACGCGGACGCGGTTATACACCAGCCGACCAGAACAAACGTGAAGATCTGCCGATTGGTGTGATTCCAATTGACTCAATCTACACACCTGTTTCTCGTGTAAACTATCAGGTTGAAAACACTCGTGTTGGTCAAATGACGAACTTCGATAAGCTTTCACTTGATGTCTGGACAGACGGAAGCATTGGCCCGAAAGAAGCTGTTGCTCTAGGTGCTAAGATTCTGACTGAACACCTTAATATCTTCGTAGGATTAACGAACGAAGCACAGAATGCCGAAATCATGGTAGAAAAAGAAGAAGATCAGAAAGAGAAAGTTTTGGAGATGACCATCGAAGAACTTGACCTGTCTGTTCGTTCTTACAACTGCCTGAAGCGTGCAGGAATCAACACTGTTCAGGAGCTGGCTAACAAGTCAGAAGAGGACATGATGAAAGTGCGTAACCTCGGACGTAAATCACTTGAAGAAGTTAAGGCGAAATTAGATGAACTTGGATTAGGTCTTCGCAGAGAAGACTGATTGACCGATAGAAAGAATTTTAAAAAGGAGGGAACCCTTCATGGCTTACAGAAAGTTAGGACGTACAAGCTCTCAGCGTAAAGCACTTCTTCGTGACCTTACGACTGACCTTATCGTTAATGAGCGCATTGAAACAACAGAAACTCGCGCGAAAGAACTTCGCTCAACAGTAGAAAAAATGATCACTCTTGGAAAACGTGGTGACCTGCACGCACGTCGTCAGGCAGCTGCTTACATCCGTCGTGACATGGCTACTGTTACAAACGAAGAAGGCGAAGAGTCAACTGTATATGCTCTTCAAAAACTATTCAACGATGTAGCGCCACGTTACGCTGAGCGTCAAGGCGGATACACTCGTATCATGAAAGTTGGTCCACGTCGCGGAGACGGCGCACCAATGGTAATCATCGAATTAGTATAATTCGATGAACACACGGAGGGCGGAACAGTTAGAGCCTAACTGCTCTCGCCCTCTTTCTTTAAATCACGATTCATACGACACGACAAAAGCAGAGCGCTACGATGGGCAGGTCCGCCTGTCCCGTCTAGCTCTACGCACCTCATTCCTCCATCGTCACAATGGAGCCCGGAAAACCATACAAGCGAGTATAAGCGAGCGCATTTCCTTGAATGAGGTGCGCGCTTTTTTTGTATATAGCTGTATGAAGCTCTCACGTTCAGCTAGCTTCATAAAGTTTTATACAAAAATCCTATTTGATATAAATCAGACGAGCAGGCTTTAAGGAAATGTCCTGAGCCGGTCGAGCAGAGCCAGACAGAAAGGAGTTCCGACAGGATGAGTGAGATGATTAAGCTTGAGCATGTAACGTTCAGATATCCCGGAATAGAGACAGATGTATTAAAGGATGTATCCATCTCGATTAAAACAGGGGATTGGACCGCGATTGTCGGTCACAACGGATCCGGAAAATCAACGATGGCCAAGCTGATGAACGGCCTTTATTTCCCGGATGAGGGAACAATCCGCATTTCAGATATTGTATTAGAAAAAGAGACCGTATGGGATACACGCAAGCATATCGGCATGGTGTTTCAGAATCCTGACAACCAGTTTGTCGGGACAACCGTGCAGGATGATGTCGCGTTTGGCCTTGAAAATCACGGGATTCCGCAGGAGGAAATGGTCAGGCGCGTGCAGAGAGCATTAAAGCAGGTACGCATGGATGAATTTCTGGATCAGGAGCCGCATCACCTGTCAGGCGGTCAGAAGCAGCGTGTCGCGATGGCAAGCGTGCTGGCGCTTCGCCCGGATATCATTATTTTAGATGAAGCGACCTCTATGCTGGATCCCGCAGGACGGCAGGAGGTTATTGAGCTTGTGCGCGAACTGAAAAAAGAGCAGGAAATGACCGTACTATCCATCACACATGACTTGGAAGAAGCAGCAAAGGCTGACCGGATCATAGTCATGAACAAAGGTCAGGTCTACCGCGAAGGGACGCCTGAAGAGATTTTTGCGATGGGTCAGGAGCTGGTGGACCTCGGACTGGATCTGCCATTTCCGCTGAAAATGCAGCACGTACTAAAGGAAAAGGGGCTGCCTGTTGGCGGATTAACCCTGACTGAAGAAGAGTTGGTGAATGAACTATGGAAATCCGTCTTGAACAAGTAGAATACCGCTATGCGGCCAATACCCCATTTGAGAAAAGAGCGCTGGAGGAAGTGAGCTTTGATATTCCTTCTGGCAGCTGTGTCGCGATTATTGGCCATACAGGGTCAGGGAAGTCCACGCTGCTGTTGCACCTGAACGCTTTATTAAAGCCTACAGGCGGCTCTGTTCAAATTGGAGATCGTACTGTAAAGGCTGGGCGTAAGGAAAAGGAATTGAAGCCGATCCGTCAAAAGGTCGGGATCGTCTTTCAGTTTCCTGAGCAGCAGCTGTTTGAAGAGACTGTGATGAAGGATATTTGCTACGGTCCAATGAACTTTGGCGTGTCAGAAGAGGAAGCACAAAAGCGTGCGCGCTACTGGATTAAAGAAGTCGGTCTATCTGAAGAAATCCTGTCCAAGTCACCGTTTGACCTGTCAGGTGGACAAATGCGCCGTGTGGCGATCGCTGGCGTTCTGGCCATGGAGCCTGAGGTGCTGGTTCTGGATGAGCCGACAGCGGGACTTGATCCGCGCGGCCGGAAGGAAATGATGGAGATGTTCTACCGTCTTCATAAAGAGCGGGGACTGACGTTGATTCTTGTCACACACAGCATGGAGGACGCTGCCCATTACGCAGATAAAGTCGTTGTCATGCATAGAGGGAAAAAAGTGCATGAAGCGCCGCCACGCGAGCTGTTTGCTGATCAGGAAAAGCTGTCAGCGTGGGGACTCGGTGTACCGGAAGTCGTGAAATTTCAGCGCAAACTGGAAGAGAAAAGCGGCCGGACATTTCCGAAGCTGTGCCTGACGATGGATGAGCTGGCTGATCTGCTTAAGCAGGGAGGTGACCGCTCATGATGGAGAAGATGATTTTCGGACGCTACATTCCCGCAGACTCATTCGCTCATAAAATGGACCCGCGTGCCAAATTGATCTTTATCTTTGCTTTTATCGCGATTATCTTTATTGCCGATAACACGTGGGGGTACCTCGTTGCTGCGGTCTTTACGTATGCAAGTATCCGGCTGTCAGGGCTGACGCTGCGCTTTTTAATCAGCGGGCTGAAACCGGTAATGATTCTGATCGGATTTACCTTCCTGCTGCAGCTCTTTTTCGCAAGGGAAGGCAATCTCGTTTTTGAGCTTGGCTTTATCCGGATTTATGAAGAGGGCATCCGTCAGGCGTTTTACATCTCAATCCGGTTTACACTGCTTGTCTTTATGACGTCATTGCTGACGCTGACGACGACGCCGATTTCAATTACAGACGGGATGGAACGTCTTTTAAATCCATTGAAAAAAATTAAGTTCCCGGCCCATGAGCTCGCACTGATGATGTCGATTGCCCTGCGTTTTATTCCAACGCTGATGGATGAGACGGACAAAATCATGAAAGCACAGATGGCCAGAGGCTCGGATATGTCGAGCGGACCGTTGAAAGACCGTCTGAAAGCCATTGTGCCACTGATGATCCCGCTGTTTGTCAATGCCTTTAAACGGGCTGAGGACCTCGCAACGGCGATGGAGGTACGCGGCTACCGTGGCGGTGAAGGGCGGACAAAATATCGTTTGCTGTTCTGGCACAGCCGTGACACGATCGCACTCGCCTCACTCATCCTGCTTGCAGCTGCTCTCATTGCTCTGCGCTTTATGGTGTAAGGAGTGATGAAGGTGACAAGAATTAAATGTACAGTGGCCTATGACGGAGCGGCCTTTTTCGGTTATCAGGTCCAGCCGGGCCAGCGCACGGTTCAGGGGGATATCGAAGCGGCCCTGCAGGAAGTGCATAAAGGCCGTTTTATCCGCATCTCAGCAAGCGGCCGGACCGATGCCGGTGTCCATGCGATGGGGCAGGTGTTTCATTTTGATACTGACACGTCCATTCCCCCTGAAAAATGGCCCATCATTTTAAATCAGAAGCTGCAAAATGACATCGCCGTCTTAAGTTCTGAGGCGGTGTCAGAGGACTTTCACGCGCGTTTTAGTGTGGAAGCCAAGGAATACCGGTTTATCATCGACAGAGGGTCTGTAGCGATGCCATTCAGGCGTCATCATGCCGTTCATTATCCGTTTCCACTCGATGTCACGAGCATGCGTGAGGCGGCAGCCTGCCTCCTTGGAGAGCACGACTTTACAAGCTTCTCTTCAGCCAAAACAGAAGTCGTTGATAAAGTCAGAACGATTCACCTGATCGAGATTACAGAACACGATACAGAGCTCATCTTCCGTGTAAAAGGGAACGGCTTTCTCTATAACATGGTGAGAATTATCGTCGGCACGCTGTTAGAGGTCGGATCGGGGAAATACGAGCCGTCTGATGTGAAGCGGATGCTTGAAGCAAAAGACCGCTCAGCAGCCGGCAAAACCGCTCCTGCACACGGTCTTTATCTATGGGAAGTCGAGTACAAAAAGTAAGTCGTAAGTGTGAAAAACGACTTATTTAAAAAAAAGTTACTAAAACAACTGAACCTGGTGTAACATCCCCTTGACATTGCCAGTCAAACATTATAAGATAGCCTATGGTATGTATTTCACCCTCAAGCAAGAACCCGGACCTTGTGATGAGTGAAGTGTTATAAATACGTCTAAATAATGAAGCGATTCATAACGATATAATCTTTTTTAGGAGGTAAACTCATGCGTACAACATTTATGGCTAAAGGCCACGAAGTAGAACGCAAGTGGCTCGTTGTAGACGCTGAGGGTCAGACTCTTGGACGTCTTGCAAGTGAAGTTGCTGCAATTCTACGCGGTAAAAACAAACCAACATTCACACCTAACGTTGATACTGGTGACTATGTGATCATCATCAACGCTGACAAAATCCACCTTACTGGTAAGAAGCTTTCTGACAAGATCTACTACCGTCACAGCATGCACCCAGGTGGTCTTAAACAGCGTACTGCATTAGAAATGCGTACGAAGTACCCACGTCAAATGCTGGAGCTTGCGATCAAAGGTATGCTTCCAAAGAATTCTCTTGGACGCCAAATGATCAAGAAGCTTCACGTATATGCCGGCACTGAGCATCCACATCAGGCACAAAAACCAGAAGCGTACGAACTACGCGGTTAATTCATTTTAAGAGGAGGGAATTATCTTGGCACAAGTTCAATATATCGGAACAGGCCGTCGTAAGAGCTCTGTTGCACGTGTACGTCTAGTACCAGGTAACGGACAGATCGTTGTTAACGGTCGCGACGTTGAAAACTACATTCCATTCGCTACACTACGCGAAGTAATCAAGCAACCACTTAACATTACTGAAACTCTAGGCAACTACGATGTTCACGTAAACGTTAACGGTGGTGGCTACACTGGACAAGCTGGAGCAATCCGTCACGGAATCTCCCGCGCACTTCTTACAGTAGATCCAGAATTCCGCGGCTCACTTAAGCGCGCAGGTCTTCTGACTCGTGATGCTCGTATGAAAGAGCGTAAGAAGCCAGGTCTTAAAGGTGCCCGTCGTGCGCCTCAGTTCTCAAAGCGTTAATTTTTATTATCGCACACAAAAACCCTCAGCTTATGCTGGGGGTTTTTTAATATACTAAATGCTGTCGAATTTCATTGTAAAGGTTAGCGATCGTTGTTCAGGTATATATCTTATGTATTTTAATATTCTCTTACAAATAACGTGAGGAGGAAATGATCTGAAAAAGGGTGCCGTTTTAATTGGTTTAATCATTTTGATCTTATTAATCGGTATGATCAATATTGTTAATTATTTTGATCATATGGTTGGTGAGCAAAAAGCTGTTAGTTCACAAATAGAAAAAAGCGATAAAATAATGAGCGATATAAAAATGATTAAACTTCAGGAACAGATAGTAAAAAAATTAAAACAAGAAGGCTATACTCCTACCGGCACATTTGGTTTTTCGATCTCAAGCTTTGAAAAAAAATCAATAACAATAGATTTATTAGAAATACCAAAAGAAAAAACAGCTGCTGAAATAGAGATACATAAAATAGTGAATGAGATATCTCAAGAGAATGAATTAGGCCTATTCGAGATCACTATACAGTGAATCATTTTAATCATCGTAGCTAATTAAGTCCTGAATGTTCGCGAAAGCGCATATACTCTCCTCATAATAAGGGGGACTGTCATGCGCAAAAAGATTATTATGGTGATGCTGCTTACCGTTGTATTAGGGACAGGCCTTGGAGCGGGCTTGTATGCAATAGAGGAATGGAGGCTTCCTCTGTCGGGAAAAGTGATCGTGCTTGATCCCGGACATGGCGGACCGGATGGCGGAGCGACCTATGAAACCATCCTTGAGAAAAATTTAACGCTCTCCATTGCCAGACAGCTTCAGGCTTATTTAGAGGAGCAGGGGGCGATTGTGCGCCTGTCGAGAGAAAAGGATGAGGATCTGGCAGATGCTGCGACAAAGGGGTTCAGAGACCGTAAGCGTGAGGATCTGAAAAAGCGTCTTGAGCTGATCAATGACCGGGATAACGATCTCTTTATCAGCATTCATCTTAACGCCATCCCCGAAACGCAGTGGAAAGGCGCGCAAACCTTTTACACGGGTTTTAACGATGATAATAAACGGCTGGCGCTGTTTATCCAGCATGAATTAAAACGCCACCTGCCAAATAATACGCGGAAAGCCAAATCGATAGACGGCATTTACGTGCTGAGTCATGCAGAAACGCCGGGTGTGCTCGTCGAGGCAGGGTTTCTTTCCAATCCGGAGGAGCGTTACTGGCTGTTAAAGGATGACTATCAGCAACGCGTAGCTGCTGCTGTGTACATTGGGATTTTAAGACACTTTTCGAAGGAAGAAGAGCCGACTGAGTAAGACGTCACCCTTCACCTATGTTATACTGACATAGATGAAAACGAATTCACAGAAGGGGTGTCACGTCTTGGTAACAGAACAACAGGTACGCGAATTGCTCGGTTCAATGAATGATCCGATTTTACATACGACGCTTGCAGAAACGGAAGGAATCGTGGAAGTAAGCATCAAGGAAGAGAAAAATCACGTCAGTGTCAAAATCGCACTCGCAAAAACGGGTACAGCGGAACAAATGCAGCTGCAAATGGCCGTTGTAGATGCGCTGAAAAAAGCCGGTGCAGAAACAGTCGGCATCCGCTTCACAGAGCTTGAGCCTGAAAAACTCGAGAAGTTCCGCGGTAAACAGGGAGATGCAGTCGAAGATAATTTGCTCTCACCAGGAAATAAGGTTCAATTTATCGCCATCGCAAGCGGAAAGGGCGGCGTCGGTAAATCCACCGTATCCGTCAACCTCGCAGTCGCACTGGCCCGCGCCGGTAAAAAAGTCGGCCTGATCGACGCCGATATCTACGGCTTCAGCGTGCCGGATATGATGGGTATCAACAAGCGCCCAGTCGTCCGCGGCGAGCGCATTATTCCAGTAGACCGCTTTGGCGTAAAGGTCATCTCTATGGCCTTCTTCGTAGAAGACAACGCACCTGTCATCTGGAGAGGCCCGATGCTCGGCAAAATGCTGAACAGCTTCTTCACAGAGGTAGAGTGGGGAGAGCTTGACTACCTGCTGCTTGACCTGCCACCGGGAACAGGCGACGTCGCACTTGATGTACACGCCATGCTGCCATCAAGCAAGGAAATCATCGTGACAACACCGCACCCGACAGCAGCCTTCGTCGCAGCACGTGCCGGTGCAATGGCCCTGCAGACAGAGCACTCGATCCTGGGCGTTGTCGAAAACATGTCCTTCTATGAAAGTAAAAAAACCGGCGAGCGCGAATTCGTATTCGGTCAGGGCGGCGGCGAAAAGCTTGCCGAAGAGCTCCGCACAGATCTCTTAGGAAAACTTCCGCTCCAGCAGCCTGACTGGGATGAAAACGACTTCGCCCCATCCGTATATGGAGCCGATCACCGTCTCGGCAACATCTACGCCGATATCGCACAGCAAGTCATTGACCGCACCACATAAAAAAAGGAGAGCTGAGGCTCTTCTTTTTTTGTGGGTTTTATGTGGGAAAGGGCATTTAGGATGGAGATCCTGGTTTTGCCGCGTCCCCGGGGTGAACCAGGCGGCTAGAAAAAAGCGAACCATCCATAGTCCAAATGACACTAACCTCACGAATTCTCCGCTAAGCTCACAAACCCGCCGCCTAACCTCACGAACTCCGCGTCTAACCTCACGAACTCCGGCCGCAACCTCACAAACTTCGTCCATCACCTCACGAACCCCAATCCGCGTCCGGAGCATCCACCAGGCGGCTCGAACTTAGCCAATCACCCATAGTCCAAATGACACTAACCTCACGAATTCTCCGCTAAGCTCACGAACCCGCCGCCTAACCTCACGAACTCCGCGTCTAACCTCACGAACTCCGGTCGTAACCTCACAAACTCCACCCCCAACCTCACATTCCCCACATCAAACCCATCTCCATCACGGACTCCCTCCGCCATTCCCACTATCTGTCCCGCCATCTCCGTCTGTTCCGCCACCCTGACTGCCACCACCGCCACCTTCACCCTGCGATGCTTGTGGACCTTCCTGTGTCCCACTGGCCTGTTCTTCACCGCCCATCTCTTTTGCGGCATTCATCAACAGATCCTGCATTTCCTTCTTAACGAGTGGGCTTTCCATCATTTCCATCATGATTTTTTTGGTTTCTTCTTTATATTGCTGGCTCGTCAGCACGGACATCGTTTGTTCGTGCATAGCGGGATCTTTCATGAGCTCGAGCATCATCTTCTGGTATTCGGGATCCTTCATGAGTCCCTTCAGCAGATCTTTCTGCTCTGTCTGCATGCTTTTGGCAAGGGTCTCGGCAAACTGGGGGTCGTTGAAGGTTTTCTTCCAGAAGTCCTGACCTTCCTTTGACAATAAAGTCGTTTCGATGGACTGTTTAACAACATCCTGGTCGAGGACGAGCTCTTTTTTCAGCTCTTCGTCTGCTAAAAGCTCCTGAACGGCTTTCTTGCCTTCACTCGTTTTTAACAGGTCAGTGACCATTTGCTTTGTTTCTTCATAGCTTGTTTTTTCGTTGCCGGAGCAGCCTGATAGGAGCAGGGCAGCTAAGGCTACAGCACCTAATTGTTTACGCATGAGTTCACCTCCAATCTTTACGGTCATTTGTTTTCTTATCGTGACCTGAAATCCTGATTTTATGCACGTTCACACGACGGTCATGGATTTTTAAGGGATCGACTGGTACAATCGAATGAGAATGTGTATTTTCAGATTTGGAGGATAGAGACGTGACCATACGAAATTGGATCCGTTTTTTTGTGATGACATTGCTTGTAGGCGGTGTCACAACCGGTGTTGTTGGGATTACTGTCCGCTGGGATGAGCTCACTACTCAGCTTGCGGGTGAAGATACGGTTGAATTAATTTCAGTTGTCGTCTGGATGATCGGTGTCGGGATGACGTTTAGCGTATTAAGCCAGATGGGGTATTTTGCATACTTAACGATTCATCAGTTCGGACTCGGGATTTTCCGTTCACTGAAGCTATGGAATCGGGTGCAGTTAGTGATTACAGCATTTGTTTTATTTGATCTTGTGTATTTCCGTTTTGATGCGTTTGCGGATGAAGGGGATTCATTACTGCCATACTTCAGTTTAGCGGTATTCCTGCTGGTTGTGGGGATCATTGTAGCGCTGTTGAAATCAAAGCAGGCCGGGAATAAAGCGCTGTTTCCATCCACGCTCTTTTTCATGGTCGTGGTGACGACGCTTGAATGGCTGCCGGTGCTGAGAAGTAATGAAAACTACTGGCTGATTACAATCATGTTCACGCTGATTGCGACGAATGCCTATCAGATGCTCGCACTGCCAAAATATAATAAGCGGTCACAAAAGGATCGTGAAGAGCGGCTCGCACGAAAAGCAGCCCGCGAAAAAGAAGCAACAGCAAAGTAAAGCATGCCAACATGGTGTGCTTTTTTTCGTGTTTTCCTTTCTTTCGTCCTGTCAAAAAGGTCTTATGATCACATACATGAATCCTCTTCACAATGAAAATTTGTTAAATATAGCCACCATCATATTAATAACTACTTATGTAACGCCAAATTTCACCTTCAAACCTCTCGAAATCAAGATTTTTTCCACGCTCTTCCAAACAAAAATCGTTCTAAGGTCCGGTAATTTGTAATGTTTGTTACAAAATTCGAATTAATTTAACGGAAATCGAAGTAAATTCCAACGAACCTCCTATGATCCAAAAAAAATTCATGAAACTTATGTCCCTTACCTCTTTCAGACCACCTGGACTATCTTCTTTCCTCAAAACGCCCAAATTTCACCACGATTTGACAGTGTTCAAAATTTCCATTAAAAACAGTGATAGCTAATTCAGCGCATTTCGGGAAAAATGAATTTCCGACACTAATGTCATATTAGTTGGCGCTAATGTGAATACATTGTACTAAATTTCACTTATTTGGGAAAGTGAGGAAGATAGCGATGATTGAGTCAAAAAGAAGGGCATTAATCTTCTTTATTATCGCAGCACTATTCGCTGCAGCTGCCGGCTATTTTACCTTACAGAAGGTGAGAGAGCTGAACTCGGATCTCGGCACGATGGTCACCGTTTATGTGGCGGGTGCAGATATTGCGGCACGGGACGTCATTACACCGGATAGCGTGGCAGCGGAAAGCATTCCGCAGAAGTTTGTCACATCAGAGCACATTCAAAATCCTGATGAGCTCATGAATAAGGTATCGGTTGTTCCTTTATCAGAAGGAGATGTGATTTCTAAAAACATGCTGAAGGAAGCGTCAGCTGTTACAGAAGAAAATAACCGGCTTGTGACGTTAATGTCATCAGAGCGCGTATTTTTTGATGAACCGCTTGAGCCGCTCGACCGTGTCGACATTATCGTGTCGAATCGGACAGATGAAGGAAATCAGACAGAGATCTTTATGAAGGATGTCAAAGTCGCACGTGTAGCCAGCGAGGAAGGAAATTTTTCAGGGGTACAGGTAGAAATCTCACTCGATCAGACACCTGAACTCATCCATATGCAAAACTACGCAGACAGTGTCCGCATCATTAAAGCAAATGTAGGACTCGCTAATCAGGAGGTTGCAGGTACATCGCAGGAAGCTGAGGAAGCACCGCCTGAAGAGGAGCCGGCAGAAGCAGAACAGCCGGCAGAGGAGAAAGCGGAAGAAAAACCGCCTGCTGAAGAAAAGAAAGAAGAGCAAAAGCAGGATTCCGGAGAATAAGTCGCGGGTGAGGAGGAAAAGCCATGGAAGAATTGGATGTACTCATAATAGGAACAGAAGGCACACTCGTGTCGACCATCCGGACACGTTTACCGGAACATTTAAAAACCGAAGTGCTTGACCCGTCACATTTACGATCAGAGCTGAAAAATAAACAGCCAAAGGTCGTCCTGCTGTTACATGGGGATGCCGATATTGAGCGGGTTGCGCTGCTTCAGTCTGAACAGCTCCACGCACCGATTATCTTCATTCACGAGACGCATGATTTCCAGCTGTTCCGGGATCTGGTGAGAAGAGGGGTAACAGATTACCTCGTATTACCGGAGGATCTTGGAGGGCTCGGTGACCGCGTGGAGACGATTGTATCCCGCGCTTCAGCGGAGCAGCCGAAGGAGCAGCTGTTCAAACGAGGAAACGGTAAGGTGTTTGCTTTCTACAGCGGAAAAGGCGGCAGCGGGAAAACGTTCCTGAGCACAGCCTTTGCCCAGACGCTGAAGCTTGAGTCAACGGCGCAGGTCATTTATATCGACCTGAACCTCCAGTACGGAGGCGGAGAGACGTTTCTCGGGATTGAAGCGAACCGCACGATCATGGATCTTGAGCCGGTTATTGATGAAGTCAGTGAGCATCATTTGAAAAACGTATCGGAAAAAGAGCCGTTTTCAAAACTCGACCTGCTGATCAGTCCGCGTGACGCTGAAATGGCCGAGCGGCTGACAGAGGATTTTGTCACGAAAGTATTGCGCGCATGCAGACGCAGCTACGATTTTATCATCATTGATCTGCCGTCCAATATTGACGAGCGGACCTACGGGGCACTGGTAGAGGCGGATAAAGTGTTTTACACGATTGCTCTTGATACACCGTCGATCCGGGTGCTGAAGCACGTGGAAACCCTGTTTCAGAAGCTCGGGATTCCAACAGAGGACCGCTTAGAGCTCGTATTAAATGAAGTCGGCAAAGAAAATGAGCTGTCGAAAAAAGATTTGGAACGCTTTGTCACGTACCCGCACGCTGCAGAAATCAGACGCGATATTAAAGGTGTGCAGGCTGCGATTAATAAGGGACAGCCGATCCGGAAAGAGCCGAAGGAGAAGAAAATGATCCCGGCAGCGAAGGATCTGCGCAAATGGGTGAGATCGATGCTGAAGTAAGGAGGGAAACACGATGTCACTATTCCAACGGAGCAAACGTGAACAGGCAGAACAGCCGCGCAAGGAAGCCGCGCAGGCCGTCATGACGCCTTATCTTGAGGAATTACTTGAGCATTATAAAACGAGGCTGCTTGCAGAGACGAACCTCGAGCAGTTAACCGCAGCGGATGAGCATGAACGCCGCCTGTCCATTGAGCGGCTCGTCAATCAATTCATGCTGGAAGAAAAGGTCGTCATTCCAAGAGGGGACCGTGAAGTGCTCATGTCCCGTCTGATCGATGAAAGTGTCGGCTTTGGACCGCTTGAACAGTTGCTGAAGGACCCATCGATCACGGAGATTCTCGTAAACGGACCAAAGGAAGTATTCATTGAGCGCAATGGACAGCTTCAGGAGTCCACGATCACTTTTAAGGATGATGCGCACGTGCGTCACATTGTCGACCGCGTCATTGCCCCGCTCGGCAGAAGAATTGATGAAAGCTCCCCGATGGTCGATGCACGCCTGCCGGACGGAAGCCGTGTAAATGCGGTCATCCCGCCGGTCAGTCTGAACGGGACACTCATTTCCATCCGTAAGTTCAGACAGGACCCGATCGAAATGGAGGACCTGCTCGGATTTGGCTCGCTAAATGAACCGATGGCTGACTTTATCCAGGCCATTGTGGAAGCGAAGATGAACGTGCTCATTTCAGGAGGAACAGGGAGCGGGAAAACGACTCTCTTAAACGCAGCAGCAAAAGCCGTTCCGCCAAAAGAGCGGGTTATCACGATTGAGGATTCAGCAGAATTAAGGCTGAACCGCTCAAGCGTGGTCGGACTTGAAGCCCGCCCGCCGAACGTGGAAGGCACCGGAGAAGTCTCCATCCGCCAGCTCGTGAAAAACGCCCTGCGGATGAGACCGGACCGGATCATTGTCGGAGAGGTTCGTGGTCCTGAGGCCTTCGATATGCTCCAGGCGATGAATACAGGTCACGAAGGCTCACTCACCACCGTTCACGCCAACTCACCGTCAGATGCGATCAACCGTGTTGAAGGGATGGTCGTCATGGCCGGTATGGACCTGCCTACCCACATCATTCGCGAATACATCGTCGGCGCACTCGACATGATCGTGCAGGCAGAGCGGCTTGGTGACGGTAAACGTAAGATCGTCAATATTTCTGAAGTGTATGTAGATGAACACAATCAGGTGAAGCTGCAGGACATTTTCGTCTTCAAACGGACAGGCACCGGAAAAGACGGAGAAGTGCTCGGTCACTTTGAGCCGACCGGCATCGTTCCGAAATGCGTGGAGCGACTCAAGCTGTTTGGCATCGAATTCGATCAGAGTCTCTTTCAAAAAGGAGGAGAGCCGGTATGGACATAATCATTGCTGTCCTGTTCGCCTCAGCCGCCCTGTCACTCATCCTGATGGTATACTTCTTCCTTGATTACAGAAGGCACAAGCAGGACTGGAAAAAGAAAATGCGGACGTGGTACCCGGAAGAAAAACGCAAAAGCGCGATCAGCGTCCTCGGTGACCGATATGACCAGTCACCATCATCTGAGAAGCTTCATCGTAAGCTGCAGATGGCGAATGTAACGCTGCTGCCTTCTGAATATATTGGAATTCATGTACTTGGTTTTCTATTGTTGTTTGTGGTCTTTAATATGATTTTCAGTATGAGTGTACTTGTCAGTTTACTCATCACAGCAGGTATTCTTGGTGCGGGACATTTCCTCTTGTTCTATATGAGAAAGAATCGTTACGAGGAACGTTTCAATGAACAGCTTAGTGAAATTTGCAGGCTGCTTTCCAATGCATCTAAAAGTGGAATGACAGTGACGCAGGGAATTGATCTGGTGGCTCACGAAATAAATAGTCCAGCAAGAGAAGAGTTTAAAAGAATGTCTTACGAATTGAAGCTCGGTGTTCCACTTGAACAGGTATTAAGAAAAGTTCAGGAGCGAAATGCTTCCCGTGACTTTCAACTGTTTGCGGCTACTCTACTCATCCAAAAGAAAACGGGTGGTAATTTAGCCTCTACACTTGAAACGATGGCCCATACACTTGAGGATCGCAAGGTGTTACATCAAACCATTCGTACCATGACATCTGAACAAAGGTACATTTCAATTATTGTTCCTGCGATGCCAGTGTTTATCTTACTGATGATGAATAATATCATGGACGGTTTCACGGATCCTCTGACAACAACACCTGGAATCGTCATTATGATTCTTTTCGTTCTGGGTATCATTTTATCGTTCTTCCTGATCCGGAAGATTACGAATATAAAAGTGTAGGTGATTAATATGGATGCACTGATTATATTATGCGTCATTTTATTTTGGTTTTTAGTCGTTTTGGGGCTGCGAAATTGGTCAGCTTACATTAAGGAAAAGCGTGAGCTACTGGTTCACGTTTCTGATGTGACACTGGTCGATGCTTTTGAAAAAAAGGAAAAAAAGAGAAAACAGCAGGCAGGCTTGATTGACAAAGTTACTAAGTTCGCAGACGAATTTGCTGATTTGGGACAGAGGATAAACTTCTTTAGTGAAAATTTAGATGTTGCGGATTGGTTGAAAAAGTCAGGTAATCGATATGAATTGACGGTTGCCCGTTTCCAGGGGATTAAAATGATGTTTCTGACAGCAGGATTTTTCCTTGGGATGATTCTCTTTATATTAGGGTTTCCTTTTTCAGAATTCGGCATTGTATTGATTCCACTCCTTGGATACTTTTTACCGATTATGCTGATTAAACAACAGGTTAAGCAAAGGCAGGAAGCGCTAAGACAGGATCTCCCGGATTTTCTGGATACCATCAGTACAAGTTTGCAGGCGGGAGTTAGCTTGGACCAGGCTTTGAGGGAGGTGATTCGCTTTTTTGATGGTCCGCTCAGAGAAGAATTCACCAGATTTATACAGGAAATCGACCTGGGAGTTCAAAGGGAACAAGCCTATCGTAATTTATTGGAGAGAAATAATAACCAGCAGTTTCAGCAATTAATTAAATCACTTCTCCAGGGAATGAAGCTGGGTGTCCCAGTAGCACAAACCTTTAAAGTTCAGGCAGAGGATATGCGTGAGCTCAGACAGGAGCAAGTAAAAGAGCTTGCTGCCAAGGCTTCCCCTAAAGTAACACTCGTCACGACCTTTATCGTCGCACCAGTATCAATTCTAATGGTTGCTGGTCTGATGATATTGAACATGATCTATGGTGATAACAGCATTATGAATCTATTTTAACTAACAGGAGGAAATGAAAATGAAAAAACTAAATGAATGGTATTTTAAAGCAATGAATGCTGCAGCGTCAAAAGTAAATAACGAAAGAGGTTCTCAAACACTTGAGTGGTTGGGGATTGCGGCAGTTGTCGTAATTGTTGTTGGTGTTATTTCTCAGGCATTTGCAGGAGACACAGGAATTGGGGATGCGATCAAATCGAAATTTGAAGAATTCATTGAATCAATCGGATAAAGCAGATTTCTTTTTGGGAGGGCTTCTATGAAAAAGCATTATTGGATTCCTGCGGCTGCATTGTGTTTAGTGCTTGCAGCCTGTCAGGATCAGGAAGAGCCTTTAGAAAGTGCTCAAAATAACGAGCAAGAGCAGTTATCAGAAAATGATCCTGAGCAAGAAGTGGCTGAAAATGAAGGATCAGTAGGTCAGGATGTTATTGGCAGCATCGAGTCTTTAAACTTATCCGAGCCACCTCAGTCATTAAAAGAGTTAATTAGTCAACAATCCGGACCTTTAGGCAATGTCACGCTAAATACATCTGATGAGGACCTGAAAAATCAATTTCTAGAAGCATTTGGAGACATTCCTGCGCTGCCTGAAGACGCAACAGAAGAGGAACTGGATGCGTATTTTTCGCTTATCTATCAACTGACAGCCTATGAGTTCCCAGATCCAAAGGATATCAGTGACCAACTGCGGTTTGCGCTTTCAGGAACACCTGAGGCAGACCCTAAATTCCAGTTTAAAGAAAACTACAACGTTGAAATTATTCTGGATGCCAGTGGCTCTATGGGAGCTTATGTTGGAGACCAGACGCGGATGGAACAGGCAAAAGAAGAAATCAATCGCTTTTTAGCTTCCGTTCCTGAAGAAGCGAATGTTTCACTTCGTGTTTATGGACATGAAGGAACAGGTGACGAGGCAGATAAAGCCATGTCATGTGCCGCGGTAGAGGAAGTGTATGAGCGGGGTACGTATGATGAAGGTGCTTTTCAGGATGCTTTAAATCAGTTTGAACCTGCAGGCTGGACACCAGTGGCTGGTGCTCTGGAGTCATCTGCTGAAAGCTTTTCAGATTTGAGCGGTGAGGAAAATACAAATCTAGTCTATCTCGTCAGCGATGGAATTGAAACGTGTGACGGAGATCCGGTAGCAGCTGCTAAGACATTTGCTGATAGCAATGTGTCACCAATCATCAACGTGATTGGTTTTAACGCGGATTCTGAAACGCAGGAGCAGCTTCGTCAGGTCGCGGATTCTGCAGGAGGTTTGTTCACAAACGTCAATAATGCGGATCAGCTTAGAGAAGAGTTCAGTCAGACAGAAAAGATTCTTCAAAATTGGAAAAGGTGGAAGCTCGATGCAAGTACTGATGTGAGAAATCAGTCTAATGACGCTTCTTTTGCAATTACTCGTTTCTCAAATACTTGGGGATCATCAGCTCGCGAACAGTGGCTTTCTTTCTATGATGCCAATCGAATCCTTCGTGAAGAAGGAAAGATGACACTTGAGCAACAAAAAGAACTGGAGCAAAGAGCAGATGAGGTAAAAGTGTTAGCTGAACAAAGTCAGGAAACGCTTAAGACTGAACTCGAAGACTTGAGAGAACAGGGCATCGAAGAACTTGAACAAAGAATTGAAGAACTCTACCCTGATGAGGCAGAGTAAAACGGGCAGCCCCCGTTTTCCCACTTGGTTTTAACAGGAGCAAGTGGGAAAGCGGCTGGAAAGAAGGGAGGAAAGCGAATGAAGAATTGGATCAAGGAGCGGCTGGATGAGCGGGGATCTATGACGATTGAATTTTTAGGGATGATCCCGCTTGTCTTTATAGTCATTATGATCGCGTGGCAGTTTATTGCGGGTGCTCATGCTGTCATTTTGGCAGAATCGGCGGCCAATGAAGCGGCGAAGGTATATTCCGTTACTGCAGAAGCATCAGAAGCGTCAGCCGCCGCTGAACAGATTGTCAGTGCAGGAGGTCAGCACGTTGGATTTGCAGGGGCACCGATTTCAGGAACGGACCAGTTTTCTGCTGCTGTTTCAGTCGATATCGCACTTGTCTTTCTTCCGGCTAAGCTCTTTCCGAACGGGAAGCCAACCTTTACCTACACGGCTGACACCTCAGGGAAGGTGATAAAGTAATGAATTGGTTAAAGGAAGAACGTGGAAACATCACGATTTTTGTACTAGGTCTGCTGATCATTTTAATGGCATTATTTATTCTTGTGCTTAACTTCTCAGGTGCCCTTGTTGCAAAAGAGCAGGCAAATACGGCTGCACAACAGGCGAGTTTAGCAGCTACGGCAGAACTCTATGAACAGCTTGCAGAAGCAATTGATGAGTATGAATCAGAGATCATCGGCCTTGTAGACTCTTATCCAGAGAGCATTGACGAGAAAATCGAAAAAGAAATAGATCGGCTTTCCGGTGGTGAAATGAGTGGCTACTCGCTAAATGAAATTCGTAATAAAGCAATGGACCGGGTTGTGACAGAAGAGATTTCTAAAGGACTTGGTGATGATCTTTTACGCGAAAAAATTGAAGAGGAGCTCGAGTTTGACTGGTCTCTGGAGATGAGAGAAGCTGCCAGGAGTGCGATTTTAGCAAATGGCGGGACTCTTGAAGAGGCAGAAGTCATTTTCTTTGATGATGGACAGATTGTTGTCCGTGCTTCTCATGATATTGAAACTACACAATATCAAAACTGGTTCGCTGGACTTAGTGAACAAATTGGACGAACCTCGGCCGGACCCGAGCTTGAGTTTGTTAAAGAACTTGAGGGTTGGGACAGCCGTAACTTTAATCTTCAATAAGGAGAGATCAGACATGAAGAAATATAAACGATGGAAACGTGTATATACTCTATTAATCATTTTGTTCACCGTTTTAATGACTGCAGAATTATTAGCGTGGTTGGTTTCTGACGGAGAATTCCCATTTGCAACGCTTGGTATTACAGCTCTTATATTCGGATATCGTTCCCATCACCTTAACCAGCTCAAGGAACAGGCATCCTGAAAGGAGACGATCTAAATGGATCATCCAATACGTTCAGCATTTTCTTTTTTCAGTAAGAAGTATGAACGGATCTTGCTGATTATTCTACTTGTCCAAATTCCTTTGCTGACACTCTATTTTTTCTTCGCTAATTACATGTATGCGGTTGTACCGAACTTTGGAACAGCCTTTAGCGCTGCAGATATTTATAATGCCTATTTTATGATCATCCTATTCTTTGTTGCTCAAATCCCATTTATCTACTATTGGCATTATGAGGAATCGGGAGAAGAAAAGCCCTTTCGACTGGCCATCTTACAGTCCGTAATTAGAGTGTTTCACTTTTTTGTTTTTGCTGTATCAATAGGTGCTTTAATTACGCTGGGTCTAGCAGTATTTGTACTCCCGGGTCTGATCATTATGGCAATGTTTATCAGCGCACCATTAATCGCGATTACCGAAAACAAATCCGTATGGAAGTCAGTTAGAGAAAGCATTCAGCTTTTTAAAAGGCATCATTGGAAATTGCTATTACTTATTATCGCATTCAGCTTAATAGAGTTTGTTTTGTCATTTATGGTTCAGGTGTTCATTTTAAATATTACAACCTCTTATTTGGCGGTAGTGTTGAGTCATTTGTTTATTAATACGATCTTCTTTCCTCTGTTTTATTTAACACTGGCTTTTCTAGTTGCGAAATGGAGAAAAGATCTTGGACTTTATGCAATTGAAGAAAGCTCAGTAACGATTTAAACAAAGGGGAGATAGGCTATGAATAAGCTGCTAAAAAAACTACCAGCTATTATTGTCATATTATTTATTGTTTCTCAGTCCTTTCTATATTCCTCTGCCTACGGAGTGAGCCCATGGTCAGGAAATTCTTGGACGGGAAATGACTGGTCTGGCAGCCCGTGGGAAGGGAACTCATGGGAAGGAAACTCCTGGAGTGGTCAGGAGTGGCAAGGTAACACATGGAATGGTCAGGAATGGCAAGGAACAGACTGGAATGGTGAAATGGGTGGTCAGGGGAGCGGATTTAATGGAACCGAATGGCAAGGTGTACCTTGGTCATATGCTCCATGGGGACCAAACGCAGGTCCGGTAGCTCCAGGTTTTGAAGGAGGAGCGGGTACAGTTCCTGTTCCTCCATACCTTAGTCCGATGAACCCGGGAGCCGGGGGAGTCAATGTTGGGGGGACATTGCCCAACGGTACAGTTGTTGCCCCTGGAAATGTGGTCATGCCGAACCCTTACGCACCTGGAACATCTTTGTATCCCGGAATGATCAATCTATTGCAGCCTGGTGGATATGATCTCAATGGTAATTCAGTAACAGCAGGAAGCTCAGATCCAGCCGAAATAAAAAAACCAAAATGGGTTGAAGTAACAGAATATCTGACCAAAGATGTTGTTTTTGGACAGGTAGGACTTGCTACATCAGCTCTCCAAAAAGGCGAAAATTTTGGATTTAAAGATGTGAGAAGTTTCCATAATGCTGTCATTTGGGGCGGATTAAAGCTAGGCCTTGGAGAAAATGAAACGTTTAAATTTGTTGATGATACAATTACTTCAGGTACGATCATAAAAGATGGTTACCAAGCAATACAAAAAATACAAACTATTAATCAAGCGAATCAAACGGCTCAAGCAGGTGCGGGTGTAACACAAGCGATGCAAGCAGCAGGAGGTGCTGTTTCAACAGGTGCCAATGCAGCGACTGCTTCAGCGGGCATGGGTGTTTTAACGAAATTTAACATTGCTACTGCTTCGGTAGGAACATTCTTTGGTGCTGTTGATACCGGCTTTAAAACAGCGAATGCGGTTGAAGTGTTCAATTCAGATGCAGCAACGACTGAGAAAGTGTCTGCAACAGCAGATGCAACTGCTTCATTGGGACAAACCATTATGAGCGCAGGTGTAACAGCAGGATTTTTCCCCGGTGGCCAGGCTGCAGCTCCATTTCTTATAGCTGGAGGTGCTATCTTATGGGGTGGCTCGAGACTCGTTAAGCTTGCTGCAGATAATTGGGGTAGTATTAAGAAATTCGGAAGTGATTTTAAGAGCGACCCACTTAAAGCAACAGGTGACCTTGCAAAAAATACTTACGAAGGTGCAAAAGATAAGCTTTCGAGCGGATGGAACTCAGTTAAAGGCTTGTTCGGAAACTAATGATAAGATAGGAGGTACAATCTGAATTTATTTAGATTGTATCTTTTCTTCTATTCAAGCAGAAAGTGAAGGTGACGTATATGATTCAAGAACATCAGCAAGCGGTAAAAAAAGCACCAAAATATAAAAAACTATTTGAATTAATTGAAGTTTCTCCAAATGCATACGAAAAGAATGGCGTTTTATATTTCGAAGCGATTTATACAAATAAAAAGGGCAAAAAAACAGGAAGTGCCATCATACCGGTTAATGGTTCAGCTAATGAAGAGGATGCTTTCGAAGCACATAAGCATTTATCAGTTTATAATGCAGAAATTGCAACAATTTATGGTATTGGTGGAACGTATCTGGTAGATGATTCTCTGAAAACTGAACCAATATCATTATTAAAGAAAGAAACACATCCTGACATTGTTAAGGGAAGAGAAGAAATTGAGAAGTTCTATGAATTTGAACGTCTTTTTGTAAGAGAGTTTCAGGAGGCTTCAACGTTTTATAAGGATCCGAAAATAATAAAACTAGATGATTTTCACTATCTTTGTGAAAAAGCAAGCCGGATGGATGTCTATTCTTTTAATATATTGAAAATATTATTAGACGAACAGAAAATTTTCGCTAACTGGAGAACAGCGATGAAGGAAGAAGGCTTGTGGGAAAAGCTATCGAAGGATCAGCACCTTTATTACAATGGATTAATAGATGAGACATTTAGAGTGAAACAAACACTGAAATCACATACTCTAATAGCTGGTGAAACTGTAGAAGAACAATTTAAAAACAGACTGCAGGATACGCTAGCACACAATAAAAAAATGGAACTTGTGTATAGAGAACAGCTACGATGGCCTAAAGTTAAATAAACTTTTGAAATGATGTTATGCCAAGCATTTTTTAAGGCGGTGATCTTTTTGGAAAAAGAATATGCGCAGGTTCAAGTAAAAGCAAAAAAGCATAAAAAACTTTTTGAAGAGGTTATCGTTAACCCTTTTGCATATGAAGTAAACGAAAATTTATATTTTCAGGTCGTTTATAAAAATCGAAAAGGCAAAATTACAGGTTCGGCGATTATGGCCGTAACTAGTGACAGTGAAGATGAAGCGAGAAAAGCGAACAAACCTCTCACTCTTTATTGTGCGACTGTATCGGGATTACTTAGAGGGGGAAGGCAAAGAGCTACCCAATCCCCAGAAATCATGAACCCTCTAATTGACGCGTTAAGCAATGAACCCGATCCAGAAATCAGGCTGGGCGTTGAAAAAATAATCGAATTGCGAGAATGGCATCGTCGGTTTAATAAAGTATACGGTGAAGCTGAGACAAACTTTGCCGGAGGATTAAAAACAGTAACTGAAGAAGATTTAAAATTTCTAGTAGAAAGAACTGCTCATTTAGAAGTCATTCATGATGAGATCGTAAGAATCATGTCTGAGGATATTCCATTATTTGAAGAGTGGAGAAAAAACTTAAAAAAGAAAGGTCTGTGGGGACGTCTTACAGAACATTCAAAAGGTTTTATTTATCAATTGATAAAAGATAGGAAAAAAGCGGAGCAATTAAGAGCTGCAGCCCTCAGGATTGAAGGTAACACTTATGATGAAAGAGTGGCGTACGTAAGAAAAAGAATTGACCTAGATGAAGAAGAGGTAATGCAAGGACATAAGAAAGAATTACGTTGGCCAAAGATGTAAACAAAACCGGGAGATGATTCTTCCGGTTTTTAGTTTATCTAAAAATCCACATGCGGTTAAAAATATCAGCTTTCAACCTTTATCAAAAGCACTCCAAACCCTTTATACACGTCATTTAACAAAGCTTTGCCACGACTTTTTCTCAAATTCCCTCCCAATCCCCCAAAAAGGTCCCAACGACCCACAAACTGTAAAAATTGTAACCTTCGACATCCACTCCTTTACGAAAATACATCGAATCAAGACCATCCTACTACTAATAAACACAAATACCACACTCCTTATGACCCTGCTGTTGTCTGACCATTATGACGTTCCACCCGGTCGTGAAACATATAAGCCATCCATCATTTGACAGTGTTCAAATTTTCCATTAAAAAAGGGGTAGTTTACCAAGAGAAGTGAAACTTATGGTGAGGATGGACGTATTATTCATTAGTTATATAACGAATCCACGTTTAGCGATGAAAGGAGCAGTCAGCATGAAGAAGAAGATGTGGCTTTCAGCATTAACATTGAGTCTGGCGCTTGCAGCCTGCCAGAGTGAAGAAGCACAGGATGCCCCGGCGAACGAAGCGGAGCAGGCTTCAACGGATGAAGTACAGGCGGAGGAGACGGAGGAGGCAGCAGGTCCGTTAGCAGCGCTTGAGGAATTGAATCTGGCCCCGATTCCGAAGGAGCCTCAGGACTTTGTCCAGCAGGGCGATGGATTATTAGCGATTGAACAGGAGAAGCAGGAGGGCGTGTCCTTTATGGATGTGTTCGGCGATTCGCCTGCCTTACCGGAGGATGCCTCTGAAGAAGAGATCGAGCTTTACTACCAGTACATCCACTCCATTACGAAAAGAGATCTGCCGGATCCATCGGGCGTATTGGATGCTGCCCGGTTTGATATGGAAGGAATGCCTGAAGCCGACCGGCGCTATGAGTTTAAAGAAAACTACAATATTGAAATCATTTTAGATGCGAGCGGGTCCATGGCTGCCGATGCAGGTGGCGAAACCCGTATGGAGCAGGCAAAACGCGAAATACAGACGTTCCTTTCTTCCGCACCTGAAGAGGCAAATGTATCCCTGCGCGTGTATGGACATGAAGGAACAGGCGATGACGCTGACAAAGAAATGTCCTGCGCTGCCATTGAAGAAGTGTATGAGCGCGGACCTTATGATGAAGCCGCATTCCAGACCGCACTTGATCAGTTTGAGCCGGCTGGCTGGACACCGGTTGCTGGTGCCCTCGAATCAGCTGCCCAAAGCTTTGAAGGACTGGACGGCGAGCAAAATACGAACCTGATTTACCTCGTCAGTGACGGAATCGAGACGTGTGACGGAGATCCGGTTGCAGCCGCGAAAAGCTTTGCCGGAAGCAATATTTCACCAATCATCAACGTCATTGGTTTTAATGCAGACTCAGAAGCCCAGCAGCAGCTGAAGGAAGTAGCGAAGCAGGCTGGCGGCGCTTATGCCAACGTCAATAATGCAGAAGGGCTGCGCGAGGAATTTGAGCGAACAGAAGACATTCTCGCTGAATGGAAGCAATGGAGTGTCGGCGCACGGACTGACCGTAACTGGACGAGTGCCAACGCGACGATTGATATTAATCACTTCTCCAACTCGTGGACACGCAGAAGTCTTGATCAGGTCAACACAGAATACCGTGTGATGGACACGCTTGTAGACGAAGGGAAAATCACGAGTGAACAGCTGCAGCCACTGAAGGATTATGCAACGGCCAACTATGAATTATCCCGTCAGGTAAGAAGTGATTTCCTTGATGAACTCAGACGCATCAAGGAAGAAGGAATTGAAGGAATGGATCAGATGATTGAAGATGCCCGTCCTGATGGAGAATAAGCTTTTAAATGAGGTGATCACCATGACAGACGTTCAAATCATTGAAGACAAAGCGAAATCATACAAAAAAGTGCTCGAGAAAGTCACGGTTTATCCGAATTGGACATTGATTAACGGCCGGAAGTATTACCAGGCTGTCTATCTCAACCGGAAAGAAGAAACAAAAGCTGCAGCCGTCTTTTCGCCCGATCAGGAACAGCCGGCAGAAGCGCAAAAAGCACATGAAATGCTTGCAGAATACCATCTGTTGTTGAGAGACACGCACAAAGCAGGCAACGCGCGGTATGAGCAGTCACCTGAAATGTTCACACTGCCGATTCAGCTCATGGATAAATCTCAGTACCCGGGTCTTGAAGCGGGAAGACAGCTGATTGCAAGTCTCTATGACTGGCAAAAGCAATTCGTTCAGCATTTCCAGGGCTTTCTCATCTTTGCCAATAACCCGAGAAAAGTCACGGAAGAAGAGCTCAACCTGCTGTATGAAAAAGCAGCGCACCTGTCCGTCATCCACCTCAGGACAGGTAAAGAGCTCGCTGGGCAAATAAATGTACTCGAAGACTGGATTCGCCACATGAAAAAAGCCGGTCTCTGGAACCGGCTTCCGCATGAAGTAAAAACCTTTTATCAGCAGCTGATCAAAGATCAGGCAACCAGCATGAACTCAGATCATCACCTGAATGCTGAGGACCATTATGAAAAGCAGGTGTCAGACCGGATTCGATTCCTGCGCCAGAAATACAGCGGTGAAGCCACAGACAGTCTTGCACTCAGGTGGCCGCAGCCTATTCCAACAGCTTAATCTTACTATCAGAAGAAGCCAGCAGCTCAAGCACCGATACGTAGCGAAGATCATCCGTCCGCTCCAGGGCAGATCTCCACTCCGTCCATCGCTGCTTGAGCTCTTTTTCATCATTCACCACATCAAGCGACACAACAGCCCCGTTATAGCTCTGATGCTCCCCCTCCAGTAACGCCTCACCCGTCACTTCATGACTGACCACGAGCAAATCCTGCTCCCGCAAACGCCTGACAACCTCTTCATTAAGCAACCCATCAGCCGTTCTATAATAATCAGGCGAAAGCTCATGCTCATGAAAAAACGCCACAAGCTCCGCAATATGCTCATCCATCTCTTTTTCACTCAACCCCTCATACCGGGCCGGATGTAAATCATAAATCCCAATATCATATCCATACGCCTTTAACTGATCCGCAATCTTTTTCTTCCGGTCCACCCAGGACGGATCCAGAAAAAAAGTCGCCTTCTCAATCCCTGTCCGCTGCAGCTCCTCAGCCAGCCACAGCACAGAATCATCCCCAATCGTCACGTTAAAAGTCAGCACCACACCCTCATCCCCCTTGTAAATGATTCCCGGTGAAGGCCACACCCCAGTCACCTCCATCACCCGCGGGGAAGAGGGAAGAAGCGCCAATATCAACACAGCCAGCAGTATCAAACCTGCCGTCTCCCACTTCTTTCTCAACACGCATCACCTCCGCACAAACTGCTTTAAACAATCTATGCAGCAGAGGTGAGGAAAAGTAGTACGGGCTCTATGTTTTTATCAACCATTTTGAAAAGGGAAAAGTTTTTTCAGAAAAGCTATTGACCGTTCCTCAAATCGGTGATAAATTAATAAGCGTCGCTTTTGAAGCAGCCGACAAAACACAACAAAATAACTTTTAAAAAAGTGATTGACATTACTTTTTAAAAGATGTTATGATGTGTAGGTCGCTTGAGAGAGCAATAACTTCTTTAAATAGAAGAAACGTAACAACTGAACCTTGAAAACTAAACAACCAAACGTCAACGTTTAAGATTTTAAGTCTTTTTCGAATAAAAAAGACAATGAGCTTTTCAAACA
>NZ_SORW01000017.1 GCF_004405105.1 Jeotgalibacillus sp. R-1-5s-1
AGCTCATTGTCTTTTTTATTCGAAAAAGACTTAAAATCTTAAACGTTGACGTTTGGTTGTTTAGTTTTCAAGGTTCAATACTTCTTTTCGCTTTCTTCTATTATAAGAAGAAAGTGTTTGTTGCTCTCTCAAGCGACCAATCTATCATAACATGACTTCGTTTATGTCGTCAACTGTTATTTTGAAAAAGTTTTTTCAGCATCCAGTTGAAGTTGATGGCCGTTGTTTTTCGCAACGAGGAATAATATATCACGGATGTTT
>NZ_SORW01000018.1 GCF_004405105.1 Jeotgalibacillus sp. R-1-5s-1
ATGATCCTCAAAAAAAAACCAAAAAAGATCTGTTTTTTCTCTTGACTATAATATAGCTGACTTTCCGCGGCCGCGCGGTGAGCCAGCTGGTGCTTCGCACTACGCTGTCTCACCTGTTGCTTCACTGCCGCAGGAGTCTTCGGGTGTGTCCGGTCCTTTTAAAAATAAGTGTTTATGACTTGATGAAAAGTAATGTATAAAGTCAGAAAGATCTTTTCTATGTTTAAAAATTTCAGGTAAGTGGAGCAGAAGGCGGCGACTCCTGCGGCATAGAAGGGCAGGTGAAACTCTGAAGGCACGAAGCGTCAAAGAGGTTCACCGCCCGGCCGCGGAAAGCATCCGCCTGTCGCGGAGCTTACCGGTTAAAAGAAAGCCGAAGGGATCTTGCGAATTATTTTAATCATTCTTCTCCTCAGCCTTCAACTCATCATGGTCAATATATTGAACATTGTTCTTGAAAATCAGTCTTGTTCTGAAGCGGTAGCGGCATTTTTCGTCATGCTGGGCCAGGTGTTCAGGAATCACGTAAGTAAAGGGAATCTCCTTCCACTCCTTATCATCAATCTCCTGAGACATATAAATCGTCGCAGCAATTTCAACTGGCTTTTCTTCGTTAGAGTCAGGATCAAATTTCATCAGATCACATTCGAGTCTTGAGACCTTTGCTTTTTGTCGTGGGCCTTTCAGCTTGAATGTACCCGTTATCTTTTCTCCAGGAGTCAGTGTATTTTGATTTAACACTAAATCCACTTTTCCTTTTCCCGGTGAGAGCGCACTGATCATTCTTGCGAGCACTTTCATCACATCCTTTGGTATTTCATACGATTACATTTTATAAAGGTTTCATTGCTAATATTAATTTATCGTTCCACCGGGTGTTGAAGCAAGTTCCGGTGAGCTTTTGAGTTTACGGAAACGTACATAAAATACGCTGGTCATGACGAATGAAAGGACACCAAATACAACAACCATCAAAGGAAGGCCGATTAAATCCAGCAATAATCCTGTTAACAGAAGGACGACCTGAAAGACGATCCGGTCAAGCATATTTCTAAACGAGAAGAACCTACCGTGAAATTCTTTTGGAATGCGCGTTTGAAAAATGGTTGCCGCTGTAGGAAAGAAGCAGCCTACCGCAAAACCGAAAATGGCGAATGATAAAATGGATAGTGCAGGAATGTCTGCAAAGAATAATAGGAATTGTGAAAAGCCGATGACAAATGAAAAGCCGAATAAAATCGAGTAAGGTGAAAACGATTCGCCAATTCGTTTAATCACAAAGGCACCGATCATAAAAGCAATCCCTTCAGCCGTATAAATCCAGCCTTTTATGGCAGGGTCATTTTGGATTTCACTGATATTAATGACCATCAGGTTAAATCCGCCGATAAACAACAGTGGGACGAGCGTGAGAATTAACGTCATCAATACAATAGGCAAGCCTTTTATGATTGGGAAAACTTCGCTGAAACCGGCGGGACGCTGTTTTGCTTCTTTTGGCAAAGCTTTTGGAAGCTCTTCATTTATTTGAAGCAACCACGTAACACCGAACAGACCGAGATAGGCTAATAGAGAAAACAGATAAACCATTGATAACGGAAGCTGAACGACTAAAATTCCTGCAACAGCGGTTCCAAGAACCCTTGATAAAGTAGACACATTCATATGAATACCATTCAGCTGAAGCAGTTCTTTTTCTTTTACAACAAGTGGCAAGGCAGCCTGAAGAGCAGGGAAATAAAAGGCTGCTGACATTTGAATAAAGACGAGAAAGACAATCATCCACAGCACAGAATCCTGTTGAATGGCGATCAACATAAAGATCACGCTGATCGCTCTCACAAAACCGGAGGCAAGCATCACCGTTTTTTTACGCAGCTGATCTGTAATTCTTCCGGCCAGAGGGCCGATCAGCACACCTGCGAGGAGACCTGCTCCTAAAATCAGTGACTTCATAAAATCAGACGGAACTTTCTCCTGCATAAATTCCAGGTTGCCAATAATTCCGAGCCACAAACCGACTCCGGCAATAAACTCTCCGGTCAGCAGAATCCAGACATTTCGATTGCGAAACATGTTAAAACCTTCTTCCTTTTTTCCATATCAAAAAGTATGAGTGAAAGTATTTCGTTTGTCTACATAATTATAGGAGTTTACATTTTTATTAAAATAGGAGAATATTAGCATAGAGTGAGATCGACAGGAGGGGTGTTCAATGAATGCATATGCACAACTGGGATCATACATAATGCAAAAAAGTGAAGAGCTGGCAAGAGAATTGAATGAGAGCCTGGATAAAGAATTTGTCGAATCAAATTTACCTCCGGATGAACTGGCAGAGCTGAATGATTGGCGTGCAAAGTTTATCGGGTACATTGCGGAAGCGGTAAGGCAAAATGATTCTTCTGTAGTTTGGACGGATATCAAGAAGTGGGCGCGCACGTCCGGTGAGGAAGCCGTCTACAGAGGTATAGAGCTTGACGATGCACTTACAACGCTGACTTCCTGGAGAACGGTGACGTGGAATACGATTTTAGAAAAAGTGGATGAGGTTGGTTTGACGGCGAAGGAAGCGATTCAAATCAGCTTTATTATTGATCCGATTATTGATAAAGCCGGTCAGGAATTCAGTCTGGCCTATATTGAAAACTTCCGCCATTATTTAAATAAGGCGAAGAACAGCGTAATGGAGTATTCTGTCCCGGTTGTCGGATTAAATGATGATGTTGCGATTTTGCCACTCATTGGTGAACTGGATGATGAACGTGCCAAAGTCTTAAAAGAAGTGGCGTTACACAAATGTCTGGAGCTTCGGAACTCGACGCTGATTTTTGACTTATCCGGTGTGCCAATGGTTGACACAATGGTGGCAAATGAGCTGTCTCAGGTGATCGATTCCCTGAAGTTGATCGGGGTTAAGACGATCCTGACAGGACTTCGTCCGGAAATTGCCCAGGCAGTTGTTGAGATTGGTATAAAATTCGAGGGTATGACGATTCGTAAAAACTTAAAGACCGCAATTGAAGGCTTAAAAATATAAAAACAGGCAGAGACATATGTTACAGTTGTCTCTGCCTGTTTTTATGAAAGAAAAAATGACATTTAAAACTTAAATCTATTCACCTGCGTTTCAAGTTCTTTGGAGATTTCGGTAAGTTCATTGGCGTGTGAATTAATCTCTTCCATTGAGCTTAGTGATTCTTCACTTGAAGCGGCGGTTTCTTCCACTCCGGCAGCCGCTTCCTGGGCAACTGAAGCAATTTCCTGGATAGAATTATTCATTTGTGTGCTTTCTTTATCAATTTCATTTAAGCTCACTGTTATACCGCGGACCAGGTCTGTCATGTTAGAAATGGCAAGGTTAATTTCATGGAATGTGTCAACGGTTTCCTTCATTTTTTTCGAACCGTGCTCCACTTCTTTGTAACCGCTTTCAAGATCAGACACAACCTGGTTTGATTCTGTCTGAATGTTGCTGACGATACCCGTAATTTCACTTACAGATTCAGATACCTGTTCTGCAAGTTTTCGTACTTCATCTGCGACAACGGCAAAGCCTTTTCCATGCTCTCCTGCCCGTGCTGCTTCAATCGCGGCGTTTAAAGCAAGCAGATTCGTCTGATCAGCAACCGATTGAATGACTTCGACCAGTGAGTAAATGTTTTTCGTCTGCTCATTTAACCCTTTAACACTTTTTACACTATTGCTGACTAAAGAATCAATCTGATTCATCTGGTACAGTGAATCTTCCATCAGCCTGCTGCCGGCAGCGGTTTTGTCTGACATATTTGTGGCGCTTTGCTCAACAATTCGGCTATTTTGAGTGACGGATTCGATTCTATTTTTGAAAAACATCATGGACTCAGAAAGCTGGCCGGCATTATTCGCCTGTAACTCTGATCCGCCAGCCAATTCCTGCATTGTAACTGCGATTTGTTCGCCGCCTTCTCTTACTTCTGACGATGTCTGTTTAAATAAAGTACTCCGCTTTGACACTTCATCTGCAGCAATCGCAAGGCTTTTCATCAATGATTTGAGCTGTTCCTGCATATCATTGGCGATTCTGGTTAAATCACCGATTTCATCTTTTCTTTTCGTTGAAAAAGGAGTTGCGGTCAAATCTCCATCCGCAATCTGTTTCATCCGGTTTGACACGGCTACAGTAGAGCGTCCGATAGAGCGACCCATATAAATACCAATTGCTGCAGAACCAGCTATCGCGAGCACTGAGAGAAGAATAATAATCAGACGGGTTGAAGTGAAAAACTGCTCACTGTCTGTCTGAAGTTCTCCAGCTACCTGTTCATTAACGCTTGAAATGGTGATAACACCTTCCTGGAGGGTATGAAAATATGCGTCACCTGATAGTAATACAACCTCAGCCTGATCCCAGTCACCTGCTTCGATTAATCCACCTGTTTCGTTAATTATTGGCTTATATTCCTCCCAGGCAGATTCAAAGCTTTCAAGGGCAGTTTCTTCTTCAGGAACAAGATATGTAGCACGATAGTCTACTAAAATACCATCAATATTTGAGATGGCGTTTTGAATTTCCTCTGAGTAAACAGTAGCCTCAGTTAAAACATCATGCATCATTTCTGATTGAATTAACCCGACATTGTTACTGATATCCCCAAGATATGATAAAGGAATGACGCGGTCAACGTACATCGAATCGGCATTCTTGTCCATTTGCATCATACTGTAGATAGCCAGAATACCGAGAATAAGGATCAGAGTGGCGATTGCAAAATAAGAAGTTAACAGCTTCCCAATCAGTTTCATCAGCGCACCTCAATTCTGATTTTTTTGAAAATTATAACTTTTTCTAGTATATTATAACTATTTCCATCCTGTAATTACAACCAATATAGTAAAAAGTATTTATTTTTCTAAAGATTTGTCTTGTAGGATTTAAATTATTGACTTAATACCCTATAGGGTATATTATTAACTCAGATTCACTGATCAAATGCAGGGAGGTGCCTGTTGTGGATTATCCAAAAGAAACGCTTCACCGGATGAAAAGAGTGGAGGGACAACTCAGAGGCGTTCTTTCCATGATGGAAAACGGCAAGGACTGTAAAGAGGTTGTGACACAGCTTTCGGCAGTCCGGACGGCTATTGACCGCACGATTGGTCTGGTCGTCAGTGAAAATTTAGTGACATGTGTAAAAGAAGCAAATGAGACAGACGGACGTGAACCGGATGAACTCATCAAAGAAGCGGTGAACCTGCTTGTGAAGAGCAGGTAATTTTTTTGAATAATCATATACCCTATAGGGTAATTATTTTAGGAGGATTTGTCATGTCAGAAAAAAAGAGAACAACGATTGTATTATTCAGTGGGGATTATGATAAAGCGATGGCTGCTTATATTATTGCCAATGGTGCAGCTGCTTACGATCATGAGGTCACCATTTTTCATACGTTCTGGGGGCTGAATGCACTCCGTAAGGATGGAAATGTGGACGTGCAGAAAAGCCCTATGGAAAAAATGTTTGGCAAAATGATGCCAAAGGGCGCAGATAAAATGGGGCTGTCCAAAATGAATTTTGGCGGTCTTGGGCAGAAAATGATTAAAAGTGTCATGAAAAAGCACAATGCCATGGAGCTTCCTAACTTGATCGAGATGGCTCAGGAGCAGGAGGTAAAGCTTGTTGCCTGTACGATGACAATGGATTTACTCGGACTTCAGAAGGAAGAATTGCTTGAGGAAATTGATTATGCAGGTGTAGCAGCGTATTTAGCGGATGCTGAAGACGGGAACGTAAACCTATTTATTTAATCGTCTGAAGGAGGCAGCATCATGACTATTGAGTTGTTTATCGTATTATTTCTGATCGGCTTTATCGGCTCTTATATATCCGGAATGCTTGGTATTGGCGGCTCTATCATTAAATACCCTATGCTTCTCTATATTCCGCCGCTGTTTGGACTTGCTGCATTCAGTGCGCATGAGGTGGCAGGAATTTCGGCGGTACAGGTATTCTTTGCGACCATTGGCGGTGTGTGGGCATATCGGAAGGGCGGATATCTGAACAAAACCTTAATTATTTATATGGGGGCTGCCGTACTAATCGGCAGTCTGATCGGGGGACTTGGTTCGAAGGCTTTAGCCGAGGACACCATCAATATGGTCTACGGAATTCTTGCGTTAATTGCTGCCGTCATGATGTTTGTACCGAAAAAGGGCCGTGAAGATATTCCGTACGATCAGATAACATTTAACAAGTGGCTGGCGGCAGGTCTGGCGTTTATCGTAGGTGTAAGTGCCGGCATTGTCGGAGCAGCAGGCGCTTTTTTACTCGTGCCGATCATGCTGGTTGTGCTTAAAATACCAACCAGGGTAACCATTGCGTCCTCTCTTGCCATCACATTTATTGCCTCGATTGGAACAACTATTGGCAAAGTGACAACAGGACAGGTCGATTATTTACCGGCAGCCGTTATGGTTGTAGCAAGTCTGATCGCTGCACCACTTGGAGCGAAATTAGGGAAAAAAATGAATACAAAAGTTCTTCAAGTCCTGCTTGCAGTTATTATTCTGGCAACAGCCATTAAGATTTGGATGGACATTTTGTAGGGGACGGAGCGGGTGATCCTTTTCACCAGCTCTGTCCCTTTTTTTATTTTTCTGTAACATTCAAATGAGTGTTTGAATAATATGTTGGAAAGGAGTATATTATAATCAAACAAAGATTTGAATGTTAGGGGTGTTTTTAATGAAAAGTGAGGTTTGCTGTGAGGCAACGAATATTCATCCTGATAAGGTTAAGCGCTCAAAAATTCATCTGCAGGAGACGAATGCAGGAAATGTTGCAAATCTATTTAAAGCATTAGCTGATGATACAAGAATGAAGATTGCTCTTATTTTATCCAGAGAAGATGAGTTATGTGTGTGTGATGTAGCTGAAGTGATTGGATCATCGAATGCAACTGCATCACATCATTTAAGACATCTGAAATCCCTCGGTCTTGCTAAAAGCAGAAAAGTGGGGAAACAGGTGTATTATTCGCTTGATGATCATCATGTGAAAAGTCTGATCGATCTTGCTGTAGAGCATGAAAAGGAGGTTCAGGAGCGCAATGAATCAAGTGAATGAAACAACGTACCGCGTGAATGGATTCTCCTGTGCGGGTTGTGCAAAAACCTTTGAGAAGAATGTGAAGAGTCTTGAAGGGGTTGAGGACGCCCAGGTTAACTTCGGTGCTTCAAAAATTACGGTAAAAGGGATCACCACGATAGAACAGCTGGAGAAAGCGGGCGCTTTTGAAAAACTGCGGGTCACTGATGACCGGCAAGCGTATTCCCCACCTGAGAAAATCAACTTTTTTAGACGTCATTGGAATGTTTTACTGTCGTTCATACTCTTAACAGCCGGGTTTATAACTGAACGCACTGTCCAGGTGGAATGGGTCCCGGTTGTTCTGCTGGCGGGAGCCATAGTGATTGGGGGATATTCGCTTTTTATCACAGGATTTAAAAATTTATTCCGGCTGAATTTTGATATGAGAACATTGATGACGGTTGCCGTAATTGGTGCAGCAATCATTGGGGAATGGGGAGAAGGAGCCGTTGTTGTCATCCTTTTTGCCATTAGTGAAGCGCTTGAGCGGTATTCAATGGATAAAGCGAGAGCATCTATTCAATCTCTTATGGATATTTCCCCGAAGACGGCTCTGATCAGAAGGGGACATCATGAAATTGAAATGCCTGTAGATGATGTGCGGCCCGGGGATGTAATGATTATCAAACCAGGCGATAAAGTCGCAATGGACGGAGTGATTATCAAGGGACATTCCTCTATTAATCAGGCGGCCATTACGGGTGAATCCATCCCGGTAGAAAAAAGCATAAGGGATACAGTGTTTGCCGGAACCCTTAATCAGGAGGGGGTGCTGGAAGTTGAAGTCACCAAAAATGTACAGGACACGACACTTGCGAAAATTATTCATATGGTGGAGGAAGCACAAGCTGAACGTGCACCATCTCAGGCTTTTGTTGATCAGTTTGCCAAATATTATACTCCTGCGATTATCGCCATTGCCTTTTTAGTAGCGATTCTGCCGCCTTTAATTGGTGAAGCTGACTGGACGCAGTGGATTTATCAGGGGCTGGCTGTTCTTGTCGTTGGCTGTCCTTGTGCACTCGTAATTTCAACTCCTGTCGCGATCGTAACGGCGATAGGTAATGCAGCGAAACAGGGCGTCCTGATCAAGGGGGGTGTCTATCTTGAAGAAATGGGTAAGCTTGACACCATCGCTTTTGACAAGACAGGAACGCTGACAAAAGGGGAACCATCTGTTACAGATATTGTGGCAATTGATCCGCATTTTGATGAAGAGAAACTGATCCATTATGCTGCAGCGATCGAAAAGCATTCACGTCACCCACTTGCTTCAGCCATTCTGTCAAAAGCAGGGGAAGCACAAATTGAAGCAGATGACGTTCAGTCTCTTACTGGAAAAGGAATGATAGGAGTCGTTCAAGGAACACGCTATCTGATCGGAAAACCGGCTCTTTTTAGAGAAAAACGTGTGAGTATCCCTGAACGGGACGTGATGGAGGAGCTGCTGGCAGAAGGGAAAACGGTTCTTGTGTTTGGAACGGAGGAGCGGGTCATCGGTTTTATCGGAATTGCTGATGAAGTCCGTGACATGTCTTCTCCTGTGGTAAAACGTCTGCATGATTTAGGGATTAAATCCACGATCATGCTGACCGGGGACAATCAGGAAGCAGCAGCTGCAATGGCAAAAGCTACAGGCGTATCTGAAGTACGTGCGGAGCTTCTTCCGGAGGATAAACTGTCAGAAATTAAAAAGCTTCGGGCGAACGGCCATCAGGTTGCGATGGTTGGTGACGGTGTCAATGATGCACCGGCTCTTGCAGCCTCAACAGTCGGAATTGCAATGGGTGGTGCCGGAACGGATACAGCAATGGAAACGGCTGATATTGCCCTGATGGGAGACGATCTTGAGAAGCTGCCGTTTACTGTGAAATTAAGCCGTAAAGCCCTCTGGATCATTAAGCAGAATATCGCTTTTTCAATCGGCATTAAAGTGATCGCGCTGTTACTTGTCGTACCGGGCTGGCTGACTTTATGGATCGCTATTTTTGCAGATCTTGGGGCAACGCTTCTCGTCACATTGAACGGTATGCGTTTATTGCGTGTAAAAGAAAAAGCTTGACAGTTTCGTTTTTAATCCCATAAGATGGTGCTAACAAATAACGGAAGGGTGACCCGGGAGAATGAAGTACTAATCCTATTTTTAGAAAACAATGATGATAACTCTGTGATTGGCAAACGCAACCCGTCTGTCTTCACGCACATCATCCGTTTTCAGAATAGGATTAGGCTTAACCGGGACATGTCTTATTTGGAGAGGACTCTCTATTTAAGGCATTCGTGTACCCATGCCTCCTATTCGGTAAGCGGATAGGGGGCTTTTTTTGTCCCCTGAAATTTGAAAATAGGGGATGATCGTATGACGATTTTACTGGAATTAAAAGAAATCAAAGTGGCTGTGAGAGCTAGAACACTGTTTGAAATAGAGGAATTGACCATTCGAAAAGGTGACAGAATCGGGCTTGTCGGAAAAAACGGATCAGGAAAGTCCACTTTGCTTCACCTGATTGATGGAAAGATACGTGCTGAAGAAGGCGAGCTGTTCAAAAAAGGACATATTACTCTGCTCCCACAGCTGAAAAATACGGATACGGTTAAAAGCGGAGGAGAGGTTACGCAGGAATATATTAATCAGGCGTTTGCTGAAAAGCCGGATCTTTTGCTGGCAGATGAGCCGACTACAAACCTTGATGTTGAGCACGTTCAGTCACTTGAACAACACCTTGAGCGGTTTCCAGGTTCCATCCTGATGGTTTCGCATGACCGGGCATTTCTTGACAAGCTTTGTACGAAAATCTGGGAAATCGATGATGGGAAAATTCAGGAGTATAAAGGGAACTATTCTACTTTTGCTGATACAAAGGCACTCAGAAGACGTCAGCAGGAGGAAGCCCATGTTCAGTATGAGCGCAAAAAGAAGCAGCTTGAAGCCGCAATTGAAGAGAAGGAAAAACGTGCGAAGCGTGCTACGAAGAAACCGAAGGATGGTACTGAAATCGAATCAAAGAATGCCAAGCCATACTTTGCTAAAAAGCAGAAGAAGTTGAGGCAAACGGCTAAAGCGCTTGAGACGAGGCTTAACCAGATGGAGAAGGTAGAGAGGCCAAGAGAATTACCGCCGGTTAAAATGAATCTTCCCAATGAGTCGGATATGAAAGGAAGGGCGATTATAAGATTTGATAAGCAGATCATCACAGCTGGAGATAAAAAGCTGTTTACCATCAAACCTTTTCACATTAATGGCGGTCAAAAGGTGGGACTGATTGGAGAAAATGGATCAGGAAAAACAACACTTATCCGGGCGGTGTTGGATGGAAAAGATGAGATTCATGTATCGCCGTCCGTTAAATTCGGTTATTTCAGTCAGAATCTTGATCGGCTGAAAACAAACAAAACGATTTTTGAAAATGTCAGTGAGGAGTCAATCCAAAAAGAAAATTTGATCAGAACCGTTCTCGCCCGGCTGCATTTTTATGGTGATGATGTCTATAAACCTGTCTCTGTTCTTTCAGGTGGGGAGCGGGTGAAGGTGGCATTTGCCAAAGTGTTTTTGGGTGATTTGAACGTTTTGGTCATGGATGAGCCGACCAATTATCTTGATATTGAAGCTGTTGAAGCGCTTGAAAGTCTGCTGATGGATTATCGTGGCACCGTTTTATTCGTTTCGCATGATAGACAATTAACAAGCAGGCTCGCAACAAGGATTCTTGAAATTAAAGAGGGCGAGCTTCATGTATTTGAAGGTACGCTTGCTGAATATCAGGCGTATCAACCGTCTGAAAGCCGTGATGAAAACAAAGATCAATTACTTATGGTTGAGACTAAGATCTCAGAAGTGCTGAGCAGAATCAGTCTTATGCCTGACCCTGTGCTTGAGGAAGAATTTCAGGCTCTTGTACAGAAGAAAAGGGAGCTATTACAAAAGACAGACTCATAATGCGTAAAGCAAACAAGGGGAATGAAAATGGAGAAATTAACATTAAGAAAAGCGGATCAACATGACCTGGTATCCTTAACAACATTATCAGATCAGGTCTTTTCTATGGAAGCAGATCGATGGATGCTGGAGGGTGGGACGGATGCGAATGTACAGCCGCCAGGGTATGCAGATCAGGAAATGATGATGTATATGTTAGAGCATCTCGAGGTTGTTTGCCTTGAACTCGACGGTGAGATGGTAGGTGGAGCCGTGCTGACGTTTCCTGCCAGAGGGTATGTCCGGATTGACCGTATTTTCATTGCCGTTTCTCATCAGGGAAAAGGCTGGGGGAAACAGGCGATGAAGCTGTTGGAGGAGCGGTATCCGGATTGTTTCAGGTGGCAGCTTGAAACATCAGTCAGACAGGTGCCGAACCGATATTTTTATCAGGCATGCGGATATGAGCTTGTGTTTGAAACGGAAGATGAGCTTTATTTTGAAAAGAAACAAGAGATGAACAAACCTTCAGGGCAGATTGTTGACCGTGATTTATCGGAAAGAGAACTTATTTCCATTAAAGCTGAGAATGTAAATGTGACAGATGCTAATCTTCAGCGGTTTTCTGTGTCAAATGCAAATCTGCGAAAGTCCAGGTTTCAAAACGTGAATATGTCAGACAGTCTGCTTGCAGATTCGACGATTCACAACGCGTCCTTTTGGTATGCAGGACTTAAGAACAGTACCTTTAGGGCATGTGATTTCACAAACGTTAAACTGACGGGGTGTGAGATAGAAGGAATGGAGATTGACGGTGTCTCTGTGGAAAAAATGATATCGGTGTTTAAAAAGGAGAATCAGCATGCTTTATCTAAAGAAAATTGACGAACATAACTGGCTGAAGGCTGTACGATTAAAGGTGCGTGATGATCAGCAGACCTTCGTGGCATCAAATGCGATATCCCTGGCTCAGCTGAACTTTTTACCAGACTTTCACGCAATGGGTGTTTATCACGATGATGAAATGGTTGGTTTTACACTATTCGGGCTTGATCGTGATGACGGTGAGTTTTGGATCTACCGGATGATGGTTGATGAAAAGCATCAGGGTAAAGGCTATGGGAAAAAAGCGATTCGGCTGGTGATTGATGAGATTCGAAAAATGAAGGAAGATCGCCATTCAACGATTACGCTATCCTATGAGCCTGAAAATACGTTTGCTGCAAGTCTGTATACAGGCATGGGATTTGTGGAGCAGGAAGGTGTAATGATTGAAGGAGAGCAGGTTGCCCGTTATACATTCTAAGCTCTGACATGTGTGCATACACTGTTATGATGAAAGGCGGTGTCTGCAGATGTGTGGAATTACTGGATGGGTGAGCTGGAATCGTCCTCTCATAAATGAGTGGGAAACCATTGAAAAAATGGTCGGCACACTGGATAAAAGAGGTCCGGATGCTTATGGCATCAAAGCCGTGAGTCATGCGCTTTTTGGTCATACCCGGCTGACGGTCATTGATCCGGCGGGTGGAGCACAGCCTATGTCAGCCAAGACAGACAAAGGTCAATTTACCTTAATTTATAATGGTGAGCTCTATAATACAGAGGAATTGCGGACAGAATTAAAAAGAAAAGGTCATACGTTCGGGACGAGATCAGATACAGAGGTAGTCCTGCGGGCTTTTATTGAATGGGGCCCGGAATGCCCAAGGCACTTTAACGGCATATTTGCTTTTGCCATCTGGGATCACAGACAGGAGGAATTTTTCGCCTGCAGGGACAGACTTGGTGTGAAACCCTTTTTCTATACGGAAAAAGATGGAGAGCTTATATTTGGCTCAGAACTGAAGGCGATCCTCGCTCATCCTGAACAAAAGGCTCAATTAGACAGGGAAGGATTGCGGGAGCTGATCGGTCTCGGTCCATCGAGGAAGCCTGGAAGCGGAGTGCTGAAGGGGATCAGCGAGCTCAGACCTGCTCATGCGATGATGTATACACGCAGAGGCCTGAAGGTATGGCGGTATTGGAATGTTAAGTCGGAGCAGCACGGTGAGAGCGTTGAAGAAACGGCTGCTCATCTAAAAGGTTTATTTGAAGATGCAGTGAAGCGGCAGCTGGTGTCCGACAAACCGATCTGTACTTTTCTTTCAGGAGGAGTCGACTCAAGCGCCATCAGTGCGGTGGCGGCAAAAGAACAGGCTGATGCATTAAATACATGTTCCATTACCTATGAAGAAAACAGCCTTCATTATAAACCGGACGCATTTAAACCGAGTGAGGATGCACCGGCGATCCAGACCATGTCAGATTTTTTGAAATCGGCTCATGAAACCTTTACGATCAGCCAGCAGGAGCTTGCGGGCAGATTGAAGGATGCAGTTAAAGCAAGAGACCTTCCCGGTATGGCAGACATCGACTCTTCTCTACTTTGGTTTTGTGAAGGAATCAAAAAGAAGTACACGGTTGCACTTTCAGGTGAATGTGCGGATGAAGTCTTCGGGGGATATCCCTGGTTTCAAAATGAAGAGCTGCTTAAAAAGCCTGGATTCCCATGGATTCGCTCAGTAAAAGAGAGGGAAGCGTTTATATTACCTGCCTGGAAAACGAAGCTCGATCTTTCAGGTTACTTAAGGGAAGAGGCAAAAAGAATACGTGCTGAAACGCCTGGGCTGGATGGAGAAGGAGAAACAGAATCACTTCGCAGGGAAATGGCTTACTTAAATATGATCAGTTTTATGACGACACTGCTGGATCGAAAAGATCGTATGAGTATGGCGGCAGGTCTTGAAGTGCGCGTTCCATTTGCTGATCACCGGATTGTAGAGTACGCGTGGAATATTCCATGGGATATGAAGCAGCATGGCGGCAGAGAGAAGGGTATCTTACGAAAAGCGCTTGAGGGGCTGTTGCCGGATGAGATCTTATACAGGAAGAAAAGTCCTTATCCGAAAACGTATCACCCTGCTTATACAGAAGCTGTAAAAGGGATGCTGAAGGAGGCTTCTGCGAGGAGCTCTTCTGTGCTGCCGGAGCTGTTTTCGAAGACGAAGCTCAATGAACTGATCCGGACGAATGGTGCGTCGTTCAGCGTTCCGTGGTTTGGTCAGCTGATGGCGGGTCCGCAGCTGATGGCGTATCTGGTGCAGCTGGATTACTGGTTTGAGGAGTATGGGGTGGAGATTGTGGAGTGAGATGAAGTAATGGAAAACCGGGCATGGGGCATCCTTCGCTTTCCACGGCCGCGCGGTGAGCCAGTTGTGCTACGCACATCTGTCTCACCTGTCGCTCCTCTGCCGTAGGAGTCTACGGATGCCCCATACCCTATGTGTACGAGTTTCCAAAACCTTATTTTTATAGGAATGAAAATACAGGTGTGACGCGGAATGGTGTTTGTTTGGCAGGGAGATTGTTTCGCGTCATAAGGTGGGTTTTGAGGCTTGATGGGTTTTGATTGAATGGTTGATTTGAAGGAAGGAATCCTGATCATTAGTGAAGGAATTGCCTGGGTGTAATGAAGGGGAAAAGGTTGCTTAAAGGGTTAGTGAAGGAATTAAATTTCTGAAAGCCTGAATCTTTTTCTGGAAAGCCTGTATCACTTTTTGAAACGATGGAATCAGTCACCTAAGTGAAGGAAATAAAAAACCGGTCAGCCTCTGCTTTTGCCGCAGAGGTTCTGGCCGGTTTTTAACTTTAATTTAAAATCAGCTGATAAAAATGAACGTCCTGCCATTCGCCGAATTTGAAGCCTACTTGTTTGAAGTTGCCGACAAATTCGAAACCGAAGCGCTCGTGAAGTCTGACGCTGGCTTCGTTCCCTCCGGTAATGCCCCCGATCACGACATGAAATTTGCGGTTTTTTGCTTCTTCAAGAATCGCTTCCATTAATTTTTTACCGATGCCTGCTCCCTGAAATTCAGGAGATATGTAAATGGACAGTTCAACCGTATCCATATAGGCTTCTTTATCGCGAAATGGGCTCAAGCTGCAGTAGCCGGCAACGTGGCCGTCTTTTTCAGCCACAATTAAGGGATAGCGGTCCTGGTAACGTCCGAACCACTCTTTTCTCTGCTCAAAGGTATGAGCTTTTAAGTCAAAGGTGGCAACGGTTTCTGCGACTGCCTGATTGTAAATGACGGTCATTTCATGAATATCTTTTTCTTCTGCTTTTCGTACAAAAACCATAATACCCTCCAAAAACGTTTCTTACTATTCTAAATCACAATATAAAAATTGAACAGCCGGCAGGATTTCCAGTTCAGTAAAAAGAATGGTAGTGAATAAAGAAAGGAGCGGTTTGATGAATAACCCTATTCAGCCAAAGATAGGCGGTACATTTATTCCGGTAAAAAACATTGAAGCTGCCCGTGATTGGTATTGCGATTTACTTGGTATGCAGGCTACGGATGAAATTGTTCACGGTCACTTGTATGTTGTGCGTTTGCAGGACGGGCACAACCTTATTCTCGACCAGAAAATTTATGCGAAACGAAAAAAGAACACAGTACCGCTTTTTCATTTCAACACAGACGACATTCAGCAAAGCCATCAGTACATACATGATTTTGAAGCGCATAATGTGAGCGAAATCGAATTTGATGAATTTTTTACATTCGAGGATCCTGATGGAAATGTTCTCATGATTTGCGAATGCAGTAATGACTAATTAAATCTTAACTAGCAATACTAAAGCTGATGAAGTTGTTCATCGGCTTTTTATTTTTGTTCACAGGATTAATAAAAACGCTCAGAGTTTTAATAAACAGATGCTTATTTATAACAAATTTTTCAATGTAAAATTTTGAATTCAAAATAAAGTCAAACATTCGCGCATTATTTGTCGAATTTCAGGGAAAGGGGTAATAAAACTTATGAAAGACAGGGGATGAATAATGGTCATCGATTTTACTGAAATCAACATGAAGATTAACCATATTTTTAATTCCCGAAAGCAGGAGATATCGGGAATTTCCTTCGATTCGAGACGAACTCAGGTAAATCATGCATTTTTCTGTTTAAAAGGCGAGGTTGCTGACGGACATGAATTTATAGATGAAGCCATTAAAAATGGGGCTGTGCTCATTGTCGGGACTGATTTTTCAAAGCTTCAGGAAGCCAGCCTGAAGAATTTAACCTCTACATTTGTTGTGGTCGGGGATGATCGTACAGCGCTTGCTGATTTTTCAATGCACTTTTATCAACATGCTCATAATAAGCTGAAAACAATTGCTGTCACAGGGACAAATGGTAAAACAACGGTAGCTGCCTTCGTAAAATCACTGTTTACACAAAGTGGGATTCCTACAGGATCAATTGGAACTACAGGTATTTTCTCATCCCGTGAGGAAATCGTGTATAAAAAAAGCACGCCGACTACCCCGGAAGCGCCTGACTTGCACAAAATCTTTCATAATCTTCGTGAGCGTAAAGACCAGGCAGCCGTTATGGAAGTTTCCTCGATTGCAGTCGATCAGAAGCGTGTAGAAGGCATCGAATTTGACGTTGCCATTCATACAAATCTTTCCCTAGAACACCTGGAATATCATAAAACATTTGAACATTACAAGATGTCTAAAATGAAACTATTTGATCAGACAAAAAAAGCGGTCGTGAATATTGATGATGACCATATGGGAGGAGACTTAGCCTCTGCTTTTAAAGGTGACCTGATCACCTACAGTCTTGATCGCCATTCAGGAGCCGACCTCATTGCAGATAACTGTCACGTTACAGAAGAAGGAACATCTTTCGAGCTGCTCGTAAATGGACAATCCTATCTGGTCAGATCATCTGTGTACGGAAACTATAATGTGCAAAATCTGCTGGCTGCTATTGGAGCAGGCCTTCATGCAGGACTTTCACTTGAGTCCATGCTACCTCATCTGTCCAGAATTGAAAATCCAAAAGGACGCTTTCAGGTAGTGGAACAGTATGGCAACCGGAAAATCATTATTGATTACGCTCATACGCCAGTTGCTTTAAACAGCCTTCTTGAGGAAGTGAAAAAACTTCCGCATCGAAGACTGATCGTCATGATCGCGGGAATCGGCATCCGGGATTTTGGTAAAATGCCGAAGATGGCCGAAACAGTCGAAGGGAAAGCAGACGAAATCATTGTTACAGTCGATCACCCTGGAGATCATGACCCTCAGAAAGTCGTTGATCAGGTCATGACAGGCTTCCGCTATCCCGACAATCCTTCGATTAATACTTCCTTAACCCGTAAAGAAGGAGTGTTAAAATCCTTATCACTGTCAGACGAAGGAGATGTCATCATTCTCTCAAGCGGCTGTATCAACGGAGCACAAATCGTCAAAGGAGAATACATTCCACACTCAGACGAAGACATCATCCAGTCCTATTTTAAACATCATGTACCTGCTAAAAAGAAAAAAGTATACCGGACTGAAAAAACAACAACATCCTAACACATAAAATAAAACAGCAGAACCACAATGCTTTCGTATTGTGGTTCTGCTGTTTTATTTTTAAAAAAAGTAATGACTTGCGCACATTTTCAAAGGTTTGGTGGCATCCGCAGCTAGACAAAAGAAAGCGAAGGATGCCCCCTGACCTGATTCTAAAAAAATTTAAATTACATCATTCAACGTTTTTACATCTATTCAACTAACCAAAAATCATTCAATCTCCATAGAAATTCATCGATTTTATCCCTCACACTCAACACCAAAAACAATATTTCCCCATTTTACAACCATCATCCCCATTCAGTACACTTCATGTAACAACTCGAAGGGATGTAATAATCATGATCAACAGAGCAGACCTATCAGTAGATATTGCCTTTATGGAGCTGCATGACCGGGCTCAGCTGCACACGTCCTATCACCCTGAATTCATCTTTGATTTTCTTCATTCGTACTGGGGTAACAAGACAAAAGCCATCGAAAGAAAACCATTTGGTTATCCGGGCGAACCGCTGTCTTCACGATTAACAAAATTGTATTACCGGGGATTCAATCACGATGGAAGAGAGTTTGATCTAGAGGTGCGTTTCATGAATACACTCGAGGATATTTTTATGGTTCCTTTATTGTTAAAGGATCTTCATATTCAACGGGTAAATGGAGAGAACTATGACACACCACTGCTATTGATCAATGTACATTTTCAAAGACAATTTTCGATCGGGAATGACGAAGGATACTTTATCAAAAGGAAGTACCGTGCCAATACCCCAGGTTTAAAACTCTCCCGCGACCTCCATATTATTTCCATCAACCTGCCTTGTTTCAAATTATATTATAAAAACAATAACATTGATTTTGAGGAACGATCTTCCAAGTGGTTATTAATGATGTCTGCAGTGAATCCTTCAGGGAAAATCAAATCTTCTACATATAATGATTTAGTAGCCTGTTCACGGGAAAGTGCTGAACTGGCAAAATTACTGTATGAATGGGAAAAAATGAATGATGATAAAGAGTTCTTTATTGAATATGAATATCGTCTTGGTGAGCTGAGACGCACAGCCAGTCAACTATCAGAGGAATGGAAGGAAGTGAAGAATGACGGATTATACGAAGAAATGAACTGGGTATAGAAGCCAATTGAATTTTCCTTCCAACTGAAAAGTATGCCATAATAACAAAGTGAGTAAAAATTCAGTTTATACATCAGGAGGGGAAATAGATGGCTCTTATTCTATTTGATTTGGATGGTACTTTAGTTGATTCCTCGGATCACTTAATAGAAGCACTTCATCTTGCACTTGAAGACATGCCTCATCTTGAGGATCCTTCAATAGAAACAGTCCGTTCTGCATATGGTCTGACAGGAAACGATTTCTGGGCAAAGGTTGTACCGGATGCAACAGCCCAGGAAATTACGATTATTAGAAAACGTCGCAGTATGTTTCTGGACCAGCTGGTAAAAGGAAAAAATATTTTATACCCTGGAGTCAGAGAAACGTTACAGGAACTAAAGGAGCGGGGACATATTTTATCAACAGCCTCCAACTGTGGAACGCATTACCTGGATATGGTGCTTGATTCACAGAATATACGTGAATTCTTCTCCAATCCGATCTGCCTCGGTACCATTAATGGCGAAAAGAAGGCAGATATATTGGAAGTGCACTTCGATCATTTCGAAGAAGAAGAAGCTATTATGGTGGGAGACCGTTATTCTGATATTGAAGCAGCCCGTGTACACAATATTCCGGTTGTTGCCTGCACATACGGATTTGGTAAACCTGATGAGTGGGAAAAGGCGGATTATCAGGTGGATCGAATTGAAAAAATACCTGAAATTCTCGCACGATAGGAGGAGTTCAGATGACACGATTTTTCTGTTCATGGAGCGGAGGTAAGGATTCCGCTCTTTCCTTTTATAAAATGCTTCAGCAACATCACGATCCAGCTTTTCTGTTAACGATGTTTGAAGAATCGGAACAGCGATCCAGATCGCATGCTATGCCTATGGAAGTCATTCAGGCTCAGGCTGATGCAGTGGGTGTTCCTTTAATTATAAAGGGAGCTTCCTGGGGAACGTATGAGGCGAAATTTTTAGAAGCACTTGAAGAAATGAAGAGTGACGAAGTTTATGACGGCGTGTTTGGAGATATTGATCTTGAGGATCATTTGAAATGGGTACAGGATACGTGTGCCAAAAAGTCAGTGACTGCTCATCACCCATTATGGAAATTAGAAAGACGAGACGTGCTGAATCAGTTACTTGAACATGGTTTTGAATGTATGATTATTGCGGTTCAGGACAGTAAACTTCCTGATACATTTCTAGGTCAGACGCTATCAGAAGATGTGATTCAACAGCTGGAATCATTCGGAGTGGATGCGTGTGGAGAAGAAGGAGAGTTTCATACTGTTGTTGTGGATGGCCCGATGTTTTCGCAGCGCCTATCACTTGTTGTGAATGGAATTCACCGTGAATCAGGTTATTCATTTGCTAAAGTGGAGCTTGTTAGATAATGAAGAGCGTATGTGGCTGAGTTAAGTTTATTAGGAATGAGCCTTAAAAACCGGGCCGGTGACATCCTTCGCTTTCCGCGGCCGCGCGGTGAACCAGCTAGTGCTGCGCACTACGCTGTTTCACCTGTCGCTTTACTGCCGCAGGAGTCTCCGGATGTCACCGGCCCTTTTTGTAGAATTTCATAACTATATTTTATATTAAAAATATTCAAGTTTTTGTAACATTTCCTTCAGTTTATAGCTAAGAACTCAAGGAATTTGTTTCAACTGGTTCATGAGATCATTAATATTCAACTGGTCCTTCTTCCGGCCGTTCGCCTCTTTGCAGTTCACGGATGGAAAGGCCAAATGGCATTTCAAAATGGGGGTAGTCTTTAAAGCCTCTGAAGTCGCCTCCCCAGTCAAAGCCAAGGTCTTTGGCGATTGCAACGACCTCCATCCAGTCGGATTCCCCATTTTCATTCCCGTCATATTCCAGGTCCCAAAGAACATCTTCTCCATCACGAATGGCAAAATCGATGGCCAGTCCAAAGTTGTGATAAGACTCTCCGCCACGGGCATAGGATACGATGTTTCCTTCTGTTGTGCGACCCTGTTCATAAATTTCATCCTGTTCTTCGAAGGATCGGAAATCATCTGTGATGATGATGTCGATTCCTCTTCCCGATGCTTCTTCTATTAACTGGTCGCGTTTTTCCGCAACGACCGGATGGAGACCCTGGGGTAAAGGCCGGTTTCTCAACTCTTCACGGTATTCCATTTCCTTATAAATCAACCATCCTGCAACTGCAACGATGGCTAAAACGATTGTGCTGTAAAGCAGCCTCACAATTGATCACCATCAATCGCCTGGCACGTTGGACAAAAATACAGCCTTCTTGAACCCGCAATGATTTTTTCGATCGGTGTTCCATCAATCCTGCATGATTGACCAGCCCGGGCAAAAACCCAATGGCGATAGGCGGACCTCTTTTGACCTTGTACCTTCAGTTTATTGGCAAGTTCAAGGTCATTAGTAATGCCACCGGTTTCGTAGGATTGTTTTGTTAAATGTAAAATGGCTTCAGCAGCCAGTCTTAACTGGATGTCTGTGCAGTCTTTTGGTCTTAGTGAAGGGTGAATCCTGGCTTTAAATAATATTTCGCTTCGCAAATAGTTCCCGTTCCCGGCAACAAATGCCTGATCGAGAAGTAGAGCAGTCCAGCGTCTTCCGGCAAATCTTTTATCTGTCATTCTCACAATCAGATCTTCTGCTGAAACTTTTTGATTGAGTACATCAGGTCCTGCTTTTGCGATAAAAGGATGAAGGTGAACCTCTTCATCTTTAAGCACTTCAATATCAGAGGCGCTGTATAAAAGAGCAGACTTCTTTTCTGTATGAACGGCAAGCCTCAGCTGACGACTCGTTTTCGGGTAGTTATAAGCATTTCTGACCACCCATTTTCCGTAGAGCTGATTGTGACTGTAAATCGTATAGCCGTTAGAGAAACGCATCAGCATGGCTTTGCCGACTGTTTCAACCCTCAACACTTTTTCACCGGCAAATAGAGGTTCATAATCCTGTAAATGTTCAAAAGCAAAAGACACCTCTAAAATGGTCTTTTGCTTAACGGCTTTTTCTATTTGATCAGCAGCACGTCTGATTTCAGGTCCTTCAGGCATAGTACCTCTTCCTTTTCTTAATTCTCCAGTTGAATTCTCTGCTTATATTTAAGAATTCGATATGCTGCATATCCATCACTGTATTTCCCATTCCCAAAGTTCACGGGTAATAGTGAGAATGCAGCAAAATAAACTGAGAAGTACGCATATTGATAATAAAAGACGTCAGGTTTAATAATATCCTGCATAATCAACACATTGATCAAAAGAATAGATCCAAGGTTGAAAATAACGCCACCGAGATGCACCAGACAGTGAGTCAGGCGATTACTTGTTTTTAAATCCGTATATTTACAAAAGGAATCTAAAAAATAAATGGTATGAACACTGATTGGACCTATACAGAAAAGTTTTTTCCCACGTCCAAGTGCGAATGTACATGTACCGCCAAAAATCTTGGCGAAAAACGCATGACCGAGTTGATGAATCAGAGAGACTGTAGGGAAGACAATTAAAAACGACCATAAAAAGGTCCACATATCTTTCAGTTGAAACATTATAACACCTTCTATTGTAATATTTCATTTGGCGATGGGTTGTCACTTCTATCCCCGTGTATTCCCAAATCTATCTAACAAAAACATCATTTTTGAAATTTCCTGAGAAAGTGGACAGGGAATGTGTGATCAAGTACGATTGATAAAAATCGGAAAGAAAAGGGTTGGGGCCGATGGACATCCAAACGGTACTGTCAACCATTATTGTGATGGGATTAATGATTGCTACAGGATCCATTTTTGCAATGAAGGTGAATGTAACGTCGGAAGTGAAATCCGTTTTAATTTTGCTCATTTTAAATATTGCGGTGCCTGCAGTTATTTTAAATGGTGTGTTCAGTGTGGATCTTACAGGTGGGGCACTCTCTGAAGCCGGGATTATATTCGGTATATCGATTGTTTATCATCTCGCAGCACTTGTGCTTGTTGGAGCGGCGGCTTATTTACTGAGACTTCGTTCAGTATTTGCTAAGAAAATGATGATCCTTGGAGCACTGGGGAATACAGGGTTTATTGGTATTCCTCTTGCTGCTGCTATATTTGGACCTGCAGGCGGTTTCCTCGCAGCGATCTTTGACGCGGGGCTCAGTCTGACGGTTTATACCATTGTTATCTATTTATTGCAGGCGGAAGGGAAATTTCACATCAGGCAGCTGAAAGCAGTTATTAATATGCCAGTTGGCGCAATCGTGATTGGTATATTGGCTGCGGTAAGCGGTTTTCAGCCACCGGGGATGATGATTCAATTTGTGGAAATGCTAGCAGCGCTGGCTGCACCCATGGCTATGCTTTATGTCGGAATGCTGCTGCCTCCTCTGCTTAAAAAGAAACGGGAAATTTTCTTTCCCGAACTATGGTTTCCTTTGTCCTTCAGGCTGATGGTGATTCCACTTTTAATGATGCTGATCCTTCAGCTGTTTTCATTTACCGGCTGGACAGCTCAGTTGATTGTGATTCAGACAGCGATGCCGACCGCAATGATTACCGCTGTGCTATTTTCAAAGTTTACGAGTGAAGAAGAGACAGCAGTGGTCACCATTTTTGCTTCCACACTGCTAAGCCTGATTACCATTCCTTTCATTGCATGGCTCATGATTTGACGGAGGGGTTTCTGTTGATGGAAAATGTGGTATGAGAACAGGAGAATGAAAGGAGAGGATCAAAGTGACAAATCAATTCACCGGTTATATTGGTACATATACAAGAAAGTCCAGTAAAGGTATTTATCAAATTGAACTGAATACAGAAACAGGATCACTTTCAGTAAAGGGAGTAGCAGCGAAAGGGGACAGCCCAACCTATGTAAACGCGGATCACTCGCAGGGCTATCTGTATGCCGTGGCACCTGGTGGTTTGTCAGCCTATCAAATCGACCAGCAGACGGGGGAACTGACGTATATCAATCACCTTAACGTAAAAGATGGTTCTCCTTGTCATCTAAGTGTGAGTCCTGACGGAAAGTTTGCAGCAGCTGCTTTTTACCATGACGGTACACTTGCGCTTTACAGCCGTGATCCGGAAACAGGCGCATTAAAGGAGCAACTTGATGTCGTGAAGCATGAAGGTGAAGGTCCTAACAAAGACAGACAGGATGCTGCACACACTCACTACAGCGGGTTTTCACCTGACGGGCGCTATATAGTCGCTGTTGATCTCGGAACAGACGAAATCATTTCCTATCGTTATCAGGAAGGAGCGCTGCAAGAGGCGTCTGTGTTCAAAACGGAAGCAGGAGCAGGGCCACGCCACCTAGTCTTCCACCCTGAACAGCCTCTGGCATACTGCATGACAGAGCTCAGCAATGAAGTGTTGACCCTTGCCTATGATAAAGAAACAGGAAACTTCCGACAGCTTCAGGCAATCCCAGCTATTCCGGGCGATTTCACTGAAAACAGTCAGGGAAGCGCGATTCATATCTCATCTGACGGTCGTTTCGTCTACGCAGGCAATCGTGGTCATAACTCCATCGCAGTCTACTCAGCGGATGAAAACAACGGTGAACTGACACATATTGAATACGTATCAACAGAAGGCAACTGGCCGCGTGACTTCGTCCTTGATCCAAGTGAAAAATATATCGTGGCATCCAATCAGGAAAGCGACAGTATCGTTCTCTTTAACCGAGATCCTGAAACAGGAAGACTCACATGGACAGGACAAAAAATCGAAGTACCGGAACCGGTATGCGTAAAATTTCTGAAGTGAAAATCTTTATATGACCATTCTGACATTACAGAGTATTTTTGATGAGAAACGAAAATTGAATGGCGTAGTAGACCCAAAATATTATATCTGAAAATTAGGTGGAACAATCACAAAACCAGGGCCCGACTTATAAAACCGAAAAAGCTGTACAGCACGATTCGCTGTACAGCTTTTCATTTACATTAAACAGGCTGATCTGCTTCAACCTTGGCAAGCTTCTTAGCCTGCTGTTTCTGCCATGCGATGGACACAGCCATTGTAATTAACAGGATGACCAGCCCAAGCATAAATGGATACAGGATATTGATATCAAACAATGCTCCTGCAATGGTTGGTCCGAGCACGTTTCCGATACTCATATAAGTATTATTCATACCCATTGCAAACCCCTGCTCGTTACCAGCAAGCTTTGATACAAGCGTTGTCAGTACCGGGCGCAGTAAAGAAGTTGCAAGGAAGACAATCAATGTAATGATGAAAAAGCTTACGTAAGTTGACGCAAACAGTGTCATTAAAAATCCTGCAGCAGCAACCCCAAGGAAGATATTTAGCGTTGTACCTTCACCGAAACGTCTGACTACACGCTCTACTACGAACAGCTGGACAATAACGCTGATTATCCCTGTTGATGTAATCATAAGGGCAATGTCTGCCGGTGATGCCCCGAATTGAATATCGACGAATAATCCGATCACTGTTTCGTATGCCAACAAACCGAAGCTCATGATCAGTGTGATGAACAGGGGGATGAAGTAGGGTTTCTTTACCGAAAGCGCAAGTTTCTTCAGAAGTGGATCGTCACCTTCCACGATTTCCGGACGTTCATGTTCTGCAAGGCTTTCTTCCAATACTACAATAGAGAAAATGACAGCCACTAGAGAAACAATAGCGGAAACGAGCAGAGGTGTTTTTAGTCCGAAGTCTGCCAGAAATCCACCGATTCCAGGTCCGATGACAATCCCGAGTGACATAGCAGCGGAGATGTAACTGTTTCCTTTTGCACGCTGATCGAGTGTTGTAATGTCAGCTACATAAGCGAAAATTGCAGGTACAAGAAGAGCCGCTCCAACCCCACCAATTACACGGGATGAATATAAAACCCAAAGGTTATCAGCAAGGTAAAAAATAAACATAGACAGTGTCAGACCTGCCAGACCATAGATAATCATTTTTCTACGGCCATATACGTCTGTCCACTTGCCGGCAATTGGTGACATAATCAGCTGCGCGCCGGCAAAAATCGCAATAATCAGTCCTGCTGCCTGACCGCCTTGACCAATTGACTCCAGATAAGCCGGCAGGATAGGAATAATAATTCCAAAGCTTCCGATAGCAATAAACATATTGATCATTAATATGATCATTTTTTTCTTTTGTTCCGCTCCCACGTTGATGCCTTCTTTCTCTATAAAATGTCCACAATTACAATGTCTTTTAGATATCCTAAATATGTTATACTCATCCATAACACCTGTCAATACATTTGCATATACATGAAAAATCGTACGAAAGTCTGTTTTTTCAGAAAATAAGTGATGATGTTTTTTATTCAGGACAAACGAATAAATAAAAAATGATATTTTTATTGCCAAAAAAGTTGTTATAGCAACCTTTTTTGATAAATCCCTTTAAATGGATGGTATTTCTAATTGACAACTGCACCGCACTATCATTTATACTGAAAAAGTCCTTTAAACTTTTCATTTTATTGGTAGTGAATTGGGTTTTGTCATATAAACATTCTACATAGAGAAATAGAGAGAGAGGATTAACGCAATGAGAATTACGATTGATCTGGAAGTTATACACGTGAAGCCTAGGGCTAAGTCACATCTTTCAAACGTCATTCATTTTACTGATGCAGCCGGAAACCGTTTCATTTGGACAACTGCTGTTGATAAGGGACTTGTAAAAGGTGAAAAAGTCGAAGCCCAGATTAGTGTCAATGAAGAGCTGTACGATGAAGAAGGTAAGTATGTCCGTATCAGCCATGTTGCCATTTTGAAAAAGATCGAGCAATTAAAAGAGACGACCTATACAAGAAAGCCTTTCAGTATCATGGACCGTCCCGGCAAGAAGGAAGAAAAGAAGAAGACGGAAGATCATGAATTATTGAATGATATTGAGAAAACACTTGCCTTATTGCGAAAAAAATAATGAATTGATTGAGTATCTTTTTATAAAGATACTCTTTTTTTATGTGTTTAGGAAATCTGACTTCAATCTTTCTGGAATCCTTGCTAAAATGGGAATGATTGATTTGAATAACAATTCCATTTATAAAGGAGCCTCAATATGAGTAAAGTTCTCGTTTTTGGACACAAAAATCCTGATACAGATACGATCACCTCTGCAATCGCCTACGCTTATTTAAAGCAACAGCTTGGAATGGATGCGGAAGCGGTACGTCTTGGTGAGATTAATGGTGAAACAGCTTATGCGCTGGAGACATTTAAAACAGAGCAGCCTAGACTGATTTCAAAAGCTTCAGAAGAAACGGGTCAGGTGATCCTTGTTGATCACAATGAACGTCAGCAAAGTGTTGAAGATATCAATGACGTGCAGGTGCTTGAAGTCATTGATCATCACAGAATTGCAAACTTCGAAACGAGTGATCCGGTTTATTTCAGAGCAGAGCCGGTTGGATGTACAGCTACGATTCTATTGAAGTTGTATAAGGAAAATGGTGTTGAGATTCCAAAAGAAATTGCAGGGCTGATGCTTTCAGCTATTATTTCTGACTCACTGCTTTTCAAATCTCCTACCTGCACAGAGCAGGACCGTAAAGCTGCGGAAGAACTGCAGTCGATTGCCGGAGTGAATACCGAAGAGTATGGTCTTGAAATGCTGAAAGCAGGAGCAGACCTGAGCGGCAAAACAGCGGATGAGCTTGTTTCTCTTGACGCAAAAGTCTTTGAAATGGGTGGACATGATGTTGAAATCGCACAGGTGAATGCCATTGACCCGAACGATATTCTTAGTCGTCAGGCTGAAATTGAAGAGGCGATGGACCGTGCAGTGGTAGATAAAAATCTTTCATTGTCGATCGTGGCGGTTACAGATATTTTAAACAGTGATTCCACCATTATTGTCCGTGGTGCTCATGCATCAAAAGCGGAAAAAGCATTTAATGTAACGTTATCAAATGGAACGGCATTACTTGCAGGTGTTGTATCACGTAAAAAGCAGATCGTTCCTGTGCTGACAGAAACGTTTAACGAAGAAGCATAAGCATTTTACGGACGGACTCTGAAACAGGGTCTGTCCTTTTTTGATGATGGGGAACGTGAGGTAAGAGTAGAGATTTGTGAGGATAGAGGAGAAGTTCATGAGGTTGTCAGGGAAGTTTGTGAGTTTCGGCGGCAGGTTCGTGAGCTTGTCAGAAAGTTTGCCAGTTCAGTGAAAAAAGGACTATGCGATTAACATGACATCTACTCAAAAAAACAGTGCTTGCCCTCGACAAAACAGGGAATACAGACCAAAAGGAGGGAACATCATGAGAATTCCGGAACATTTAGCTGAACTGGGCCGTAAACGAATAGAAGGGTTTCCAGTCGAAGGGTTTGTGTATGGGGAGGGCCCTGAACATCCCGCCTTAATGCTGGTTGGAGAAGCACCTGGAGAGACTGAAATACATAATGGAATTCCCTTTAGCGGCAGAGCAGGTGCCGAACTGATGAAGTCTCTCGATTTTCTTGGATTAACGAGGGAACAGGTGTATATCACGAGCGCGGTCAGAAGCCGCCCATATAAATGGGGTGAGAAGAGAACCAGAGATGGCGAAATCATCAAGCGGACTTATAATCGTACCCCAACTAAAAAAGAGATTCTGGCCCATGCGCCAATTCTTGATTATGAAATAAAGCATATTCAGGCTCCTATCATTGTGACACTCGGTAACATTGGTCTTCAGAGACTGGCCGGTAACGATAAAAAGGTAACGCAAATTCATGGACAGCTGATCGAACAGCCGGTGCAATATTTGCGGTCACTGGAAGACAAATCTTATCACTGGACAGACAGGTCATATAAAATCTTCCCGACCTTTCACCCGGCAGCTGTTTTTTACAATCGCAGTCTGGAGGAAAAGTTGATGGAGGATTTAAATACGTTAAAGAGAATGATAAAGAAGAGGTGATCAGATGGATAAAGAACAGCATAAAGCACTTGCTATACAACTATTTAATGCAGCCTGGGATTTAATAGACCAGTCTGAACGGACAGAGGATGAAACGCTGGAGATGATCAGACTTGCCCAGACTTCGAGATTTCACTGGGGAGAAGCGGGGACGCACGTCAACTGGTCAAGAGGAGACTGGCAGATTTCTCGTGCCTTTGCTGAGGCGGGAAATGGGGAACAGGCGCTGGTGTATGCCAGAGCAAATGAAAGGATATATCAGCAATACGGTCTTAATGATTTTGACGAGGCATTTGTGTATGAAGCTTTGGCACGGGCGTATTCACTATTGAATCAACCTGAAGAAATGCTGCAGGCTAAACAAACGGCGGAAGCATTCGCGCATTCCTGTAAGAATCAAAAAGACACAGCTTATATTCTCGAACAGCTGGAAAGCATTAAGATTCAGTAAAAATTACATTTTGATCGTTTAATTCTTAATTATTGTGGTATATTACATCATAGTGAAATAAATAGTCCCTAAAAAGGGGAGTAGCGACCTTTACCGGTCAATGAATCGTCATTACGGCAGAGAAGACCTGCTCGGTTCATTGAGCTCTTTAGTTGATTAAGAGTACGCAAGACCTTTTTATGAGTGCTCTGCTTTACAGGCCGAGATCTCATAAAAAGGTCTTTTTTATTTCCAATATCATGCAGAAATGATAGGTGTATTTTATTTCATAAAGGAGGAACTATTTTGGTTTTTGTATGGTTTATTCTTGCTGCAGCTGTTACGGTTTTTGCAGCAATTAAATTGTCGACTTATGCTGATGTCATCAGTACAAAAACAGCAATGGGCGGGCTTTTGGTAGGGACGCTTCTGCTGGCAGGGGCAACTTCGCTTCCGGAGGTAACGACGAGTTTATCTGCTGTCGTCATCGGTAATCCGGATATTGCAGTCGGAAACATGCTCGGTTCAAACTTATTTAATTTATTTATTATTGCGTGCTTTGACTTGTATTACAGACAGAGAAAACTGTTTTTAAATGCCAGTAATGATCATTTGTATACGGCTGGTCTTGGGCTTTTACTGACGATCATGGTTCTGATTTCACTTCTGCTGAAAATCGATGTTTCTGTATTTAATATCGGGCTTGATGCGTTAATCATTGCCATAGTCTATATTATTGGAATGGTCATTATCAGCAGACTTCCTAAAGCACCTGCTATTGAAGTGCCGGCAGAGCCTAAAGAGACAAAGGTTGATAAAAAGTCTGCTGAATTTACGATGTCAGTGAAACATGCCGTAATTGGCTTTATTGTAGCTGCAATCGTCATTATGGGAGCGGGTACGGTTCTATCGATAATGGGGGATGAGATCGCAGTTGTAACTGGACTCGGTTCAAGTTTTGTCGGAAGCTTCCTGATCGCAGCGACAACTTCTTTACCTGAGGCTGTATCGGTTCTCGTTGCGCTGAGATTGAGAAACGTTAATCTCGCTCTTGGGTCTATTCTCGGAAGTAACATTTTCAATATGTTGATTCTTGCAGGATCAGATATTTTCTATCGTGAGGGAGCCATTATTTCAGCGGTCTCCAATTCTCATATTGTAACGGCAGTAGCGGTTACCATTCTCTCTATTGTGATCATGGGATCTGTCCTGATGAAAAAAGCAGCTTCAACGTTTAAATATGTGCTGCCGTCCCTTATTATTATTGTCGGATATTTTGTTTCATCGTATTTGATTTTTATTACACAATAAAAAAACCGGTCGCATTCTTCTCTGAACAAGAGCTGAATGTGGCCGGCTTTTTTTATCATTGAAAATGGTTTTATAAATATTCTTCATAGCGCTTTTCCAGGTAATTCTGGAACACAGTCATCGCTGCGCAGATTGCCCAGTAAATAAGAGCGACCATAATGTACATCGTCATGAAATCAAATTCCCGTCCACCAACAATACGGGCTTTCTGGAAAATCTCAGGCACGGTAATGATCGCAGCCAGTGATGTAGCTTTGATAATATCCAGCTGTACGTTGGCAAGCGGTGGTGTAGCGGTTCTGATTGATTGAGGCAAAATGATGCCAAACATTGTCTGCCAGTAGCTCAGGCCAAGTGCTTTTGATGATTCCCATTGTCCTTTATCGACAGCTGACAGGGATGATCGTATAATTTCCGCGATATAAGCGGCACTATTGATACTGAAAGCGATCAGCGCTGCCTGCAGAGCCGGGATCTGGACACCAATGACCGGCATACCGAAGTACAGTAAGAAAAGAATAACCAGAATTGGAACACCGCGCATAAACGAAATATACGTTCTCGCAGGCCATCTGAGAAATGAATACTTTGACGTTCTCGCTAAAGCAATAAAAAAACCGAGAACGAGACCGGCTGCCATACTGACGAGAGAAATGAGCATGGTGTAACCAATACCGGAAATAACAAAAGGGAATGATTCCCATGCTAATTGTGGATCAAACAGTAAATCCCATCGAATATCGCCCATTGTCCCGCTCCTTTCAACGTTTACTCTTCAAAATCAATATTCGGTTCCTGTGTTACATCCTCACCCGCAAAGAATTGTGCTGAAATGTCAGCAATCGTGCCATCTTCAAGCATTTCATCTAGAACACGGTTGACATTCTCGATCAGCTCTTCATTTTCCGGGTTCATCACCATACCTACCTCGGATGGGCTGTACTGAAGATTCGGGTGAATTGTCAAACCAAGATCAGGGAATGCTTCAAGCGCAAGTGTCTGCAAATAATAGTCATTCAGGATCACGTCTGTATTTCCGACTGACACATCACGTAAATATTGTTCATTGGTCGCATTGTCGTAAATCACTTCTTCTGCTCCGTATTCACGGGCCAGATCCATATAAACGGATGTTGCTGCGCCAGCCGCACGCTTGCCGGCCAGATCTTCAAACGTTTCGATTCCAGACAGATCATCCTCGCGAACGATCGCTGTTCCGTAAGAATACTTAATCGGTGTCGTAAAAGCGAAATCCTCGGCGCGGTCCTCAGTGATTTCAATATCATTAGAGGCAAGGTCAACCTGGCCTGTGTTAACGGCAGTCAGCATTCCGTCAAAGCCGATTTCCTCCCATTCCACCTCAAGCTCAAGCCGTTCAGCCAGCTCTTTGACGACCTCCACTTCAAAGCCGGTCAGCTCTTCTGTTTCCTCATCATAATAAGAAGTCGGGTATAAAGTGCCGGACGTGGCAACCTTCAGGACACCCTCCTCCTGAATCGTATCCCACGCAGTCGCTGATTCATTCGAACCAGAGGAGCCGCATGCTGTTAAAAGGGCAACTGAAAGCATGCCAGCTGTCAAAGCCCGCTTTTTAAAAGGGTATTTTGCGTTCAAGGTACATCCTCCTCAAATATTAATCCTTTAAAACCATAGCATTTCAGTAGGTTTTTCACAAGGAAAAGATATGCTCTCAAAGTGCTGGTAAATAAGGGTTTGTGAGTGAATAATCAGTCATTTTATCTCGTGCTGAAATAGAGTAGGGGGTATAACAGGCTTCGTTCACTTGGACAATGAACAAGGGGTGGCCTGAAAAAGGCATCATGTGTTAGAAAAAGTGGGATTTCATCTGCTGCTCAATCGACCGGCTAATTAAAAAAACGGGTCCTCCATGCAGGAGAGACCCGGCCTCTGTTCAGTCTAACGGATAAACAACACCAATCTGCTTTCTGATTGCCTCCATCAGTTCAACAGTCAATAAAGATCGTTCGTGGGTGTTGACAGATGACTCAATCGCGCCGCTTTCGTATGTACGGATAAATTCTTCCACTTCATACGCCATCGGAGGTTTGGATTGTGCTACTGAGAGATCCGTCACACCATCCTGCTTTGACATCAGGCTTACTTTTTCAGGAGAGCTGATATGGTCAATATGAAGAGCAGCTTTCTCACCGGAAATCTCGCTTGCAAGAAAACTGTCTGCAACTTTGGAATAACTTAATGTGACGTTCATCTCATCGTACGAGAGCAGCACCATACCCTGTCCATCTACACCCGTGGACAAATTGGTACTGATCGCATGTACTTCATTGGGTCTGCCGAATAATGTCACGATCGGATAAAGCGTATAGACGCCTAGGTCCATTAAAGATCCGTTTGCCAGATCCGGCTTGAAAGCGTTCAGTACTTCGCCTGCTTTAAATTTGTCGTACCTGGAAGAGTATTGCCCGTAATGAGCGCGCACCTGTCTGATGTCTCCAAGTAGGGGCAGTGATTCCTGGATCTTCTGAAAGTTTGGCATGACAGTTGATTTCATTGCTTCCATCAAAAGAACATTTTCTTTTCCCGATACGCTGATCATCTTTTCAGCCAGCGCTTTTGTAGCAGTTAAAGGCTTTTCGCATAAGACAGGAATGCCGGCCTCCATACATTCAATCGCCTGTTCATGATGAACGGCATTTGGTGTCGCCAGATAAACAGCATCAATCTCTCCGCTGTGACACATGTCCGTGATCGACTCATAGGTATGTGTCAGATCATTTTTTTCTGCGAATTTTTTTGCGGTCTCAAGCCTTCTTGAACAAACAGCGGTAACACTTGCTCCATCCAGTGTGCGGGCCGCTTCTATAAATGATTCTGTAATCCAGTTTGTTCCGATTACGCCGAATCTCATCATTAATCATCCTTTCTATGTATACCTGTTGAACAGTTTACATGGTAAACTCCGTCAAAAACAACATTTACATGCGTCAAAAGGGTGTGATGAGGGTATAGAAAGAGAATAATACTTTGGTGAAACCTGTTCGCCATTGATGCGTATGAATACTACACCAGGACTAAAGGGAGATTGCGATGGAACCATTTATTTCAAATCATCAATTCAATATAATCAAACATCAACTTACGGGCATGCAGCGCCAGGTAATTGGCACAACGGATCAGGGTGTCCGTACGGCTGTAAAAGAGATGGCAGAGGCGAAAGTGATGGAGAGCTTTGACGATCTCACTTCAGAACAGGAAACCCTACTTTCAACAATTTCCTCACTCGGGACTGAGGAAGAACGTAACGCATTTCTGTTATCACTGTTTCCATACAGAAAATCCTTTCCGGCGATGACACCGGCTGATTTGCGTGGTCTTTTTCCTAAGGTGAAGAAGCTCAGTATCCCTGACCTGAATACGATTGATTTCAAAGGACTTACGTATCTCGGTTGGAAAGACATTGGTCAGGATAAACAATATTTTGTCTATCCCATAAATGGTAAATTAACCGGCATACAAGGCAGATATGTCATTTCTGCAAAGAAAGGTCTATGTCATTTTTGTGGGCGCTTTGGGGATATTGCATTTACGAGCATTCAGACAAAAGCCGGTCAGCAGGATCCATACAAGGCATTTGGCCACTACATTTGCTACGACAGTAAAGAATGTAATCAATCTATACAAAATACGGAATCACTCGAAGGTTTTTTACGCCAGGTAGTGAAAATGTAATTGAGGTGACCATTCATGAAGGTGGAAGATCAAATCAAATCTTTTGTAGCGATTTATGAACAGCTTCGAAAAAAATACCGTTGGCGGGCAAACAATCAGTCATTAATTATGATTGCCGGGCAGCTGGCAGCGCACGAAAAACCTTTTCAGCTCAATGAGTTTATCCGTCTTGTTGATTTCATAAAGGATGAATCAAGTGCCTTTTCCTACGTACAGTCAACGGATTTAAGATTTATGCTGGCGGGTCTGCTGTGGGCTGAGTATGAAGATCCTCAAAGTGCCTATCCTGACATGATGCAAATCTATGAAAAACTGATCGAAGGTGGCTTTAAAAGGAGTCCACACGCTTACATTGCTGCCTATGCCCTGTTCAGTTCTTTAAAAGATGGGGATGATGCTGATGAGCATGTAGAACGATCCATCAATATGTATAAAGGAATTAAAGAAAAGCATTTTTTCCTGACCTCACATGAAGATTACCCGCTCTCCGTTTTGCTTGCTGAAGAAGAGGGAGAGCAGGAAGAACTTCTCGATGATATGTCTTATTACTATGACCAGCTTCACATCGTACTGGCAAAGGGCAATAACAGACAATTTCTGTCTCAGATTCTTACATACGGACGTCAGGATAACCGCCAGCTGCTCGTGCAGAACACGGTTACCTGGCTTGATGACCTGAGACAGAACAAGATGAAGCTCCGCGGGAACCATTTGCCGGTGGTTGGCGTTTTAGCACTGGCTGGGAGACCGTCTGATCTGCTGCCGGAAGTGAAAGATGTTTTTGAAAACCTCGTCAGCCATAAGCAATTCAAGTGGCATCGGGATCTATGCTTCATGGTTGCCGTACGCTTTGTTGTACAGAAGCAGGCGGAGGAAAACCGCTTTTTGGATGTCGGTCTGGCTACAACGATTGAATCCATTTTGCAGGCACAACAGGCAGCGACCTTTGCTGCGATTTCAGCATCGGCAGCAGCTGCAGCAAGTTCATCAAGCGATTAAATACAGAGACGGGGAACTAATATGAGACTGATTTGTTTGCAGCACGTCTGGTACGATGACGCAGGCTATTTAGAAGAGTGGGTAAAAGTATGGGGGTGCAGCCTTCATTACTTTGACGCAAAAGAGCCTGAACAATATCCGGAGCTTGAAGATGAAGATGTCCTTGTTGTTCTTGGAGGTCCGATGAGTGTCATGGATCTGCCTGATACTGAATGGATGCAGAAGGAAGTGGCTTATATTGAAAAAGCACTTCAGCACGGGTATAAGGTGATCGGAATTTGCCTCGGTTCTCAGCTGCTTGCTCATATTCACGGCACAGAAGTTCATACGCTTCCCAAGTATGAAATGGGGTGGGCTGAGATTAACTGGGACCACGGCTTTTTGGAGGACTTTGATGTGGAGGACATGGACATCCCGATGTTTCACTGGCACAGCGATCTGTATGAGCTTCCAGAATGTACAAAACCGCTTGGCAAAACGGATCTGACACCTGTTCAGGGATTTTATACAGATCAGGTACTGGCGTTTCAATTCCACCCTGAAATGACAGTGAAGGGGATTCAGCAGCTGATTGACCATGATCATCAGGAAATTGAGCAGAGAGATACGTCTGTTGAAATTGAAGAGCCGCGTGCAGATCCGGGTTTCGTTGAACAAAGTCATAACCGTTTCCAACCGATACTCGAAAAATTTCTCGGCGTATCCGGTGAAAAAAAGATTGATTAGGGGTAGACATCTTTTTGAATTGTGTATACAATAAGAATGAGATTCATTCTCAACTAAAAATAAACGAATCGTCGCTGATTCTTAACACAACTTCTGCAGCAAAGTTTCGATTCGCACCGTCACCTTGCTGCCAGGAAGAATAAAAGCGACACCCCCTCTATTGAGCCGGAGCCTGCCGACACACAGACTCCGGCTATATTTGTGTGTAGAAAAGCGGAAGTTCGCGTTTAGCGGCGTATGCGGTGGACTGAGGCGATTAAGATAAAGGAAACACGGAGAGCGTCAGCGAGCCGATGTTGACTTATCGAAATGAGCAGAGGGAAGCGCACTAGCCGCTGCTAACTGTAGCTGGACACGAAGAAAAGCGGAGGCGACTTGCTCAGCCCCGACAAGCATAAGGCGAAGATGAAAAGAGGGCTGACCTTTGCCCGAGTTCATCTTTGACTTATGACCTCGAGGGCTAGTCGCTGCAGCTGGACAACAAGAAAAGCGAAAGTTCGCGTTTAGCAACTTATTCGAGTTATTTAACTACTCTTTCGGGTTATTTGACCACTCTTTACACTTATTTGACCACTTTCGATTGTTATTTAACTACTCTCAGCCCTTATTTAACCACTCTCACAAAATATCCCGGCGCAGGCCGGGGGCTCTTGAAGATTTTGAGTAATCTAGCGCGATCCTGCGTCCAGGTACAGGATTGCGAGCGGCCATTCCCATTGATTGGACAACTTTTTGCTGGTATTTGTCAACGCTATGGCGTTATTGAACAACTCTTTTGCATTATTTAACAACTTCATCCGTTTATTTGACAACTCTTATTCATTATTTAACGACTCTCAAAAAAGTTATCCTGTTAAGACTACGGATGAGAATGAACTTCTCCTTTTTATCATCTTCCCCTTGCTTCTTCCGGCAAAATAAGGTAGGCTATACAACAACATTAATTTTTCTGACAATTTCATATCTTATCGAGAGAGGTTGAGGGACTGGCCCTTTGACGCCTCAGCAACCAGCTATTTATAGCCCGGTGCTAATGCCAGCAGGCGTATGCCTGAATGATAAGAGGACCTTACACGTAAAGAACCTTCTCTTATCATCATAGATTAGGTTCTTTTTTATTGACCAAAAACATAAAGATTGAATCCCGGTTTGAAAGGAATGAGGAAGATGAGTTATTTCCCGGAAACAGAGCTTGCCCAGCTTGGTAATCGCAGTGAGAAAGATACAGGTACGGTGAATCCACCGATTTACTTGTCGACGGCTTACCGTCACAGTGGACTTGGCGAATCAACAGGATACGACTATACGAGAACAAAAAATCCTACGAGAGCCATTTTGGAGGAAGGAATTGCCCGGTTGGAAAAAGGGGATGCCGGATTCGCGACGAGCTCTGGCATGGCTGCGATACAGCTTGTTTTATCATTATTTAAACCGGGAGATGTTATCCTTGCTTCAGATGATCTTTATGGCGGAACGTACCGTTTGTTTAATCATTGGGAGAATCAGTACAATATGAAATTCCGATATCTGGATACAAACAATGCTGATGAACTTGAAAAAGCTTATACGGAAGACGTTAAAGCCGTTTTTGTTGAAACCCCGACAAACCCGTTGATGAAGCTGACTGATTTAAATACAGTCGGAGCTTTTACTAAAAAATATAATCTTTTGTTTATCGCGGATAATACGTTTTTAACGCCTTATTTACAGAGACCGATAGAGCATGGTGCAAACATTGTGATTCACAGTGCAACGAAATATCTTGGGGGACACAATGATGTGTTGGCTGGACTTGTTGTGACAAAAGGAGAAGAACTGAGCGAAAAGCTGTTTCAGATGCATAACGGTGCAGGAGCCGTCTTATCCCCGATGGATTCCTGGCTGTTGATCCGCGGAATGAAGACACTCGCGCTGAGGATGGACCGTCATCAGGAAAACGCACAGGCGCTGGCGGATTTTCTGACTGAACAAACTGGCGTGACAGATGTGATCTATCCGAAGGTTGGCGGGATGTTATCCTTCCGCCTTGAAAGGGAAGAATGGATTGATCCATTTTTACGCTCGACTCAAGTGATCTCATTTGCGGAAAGTCTTGGTGGGGTGGAAAGCTTTATTACGTATCCTGCAACGCAGACACACGCGGATATTCCTGAGGAAGAACGGGAGAAAAAAGGGATTTGTAAAAGGCTTCTGCGTTTTTCAGTAGGAATTGAACAGGTTGAGGACTTGAAAAATGATTTAAAAAAGGCGCTAGAAGCAGCCTGTAAGGAGGAGACAGCATATGACAGAACATCGCTTTGACACGAAGCTGCTGCATCAGCCATCTTATATTGATAAACAGACAGGGGCAGTCAACGTACCTCTGCATTATTCTTCGACGTATCATCAGCAGTCTATTGATGAATTCGGCCCTTACGATTACAGCCGCTCAGGAAATCCGACCAGACAGGCGCTGGAGGAAACGATTGCTGATCTTGAAAATGGTACAGCCGGATTTGCATTTGCTTCCGGTATGGCGGCGATCTCATCAGCCTTTATGCTGCTGTCAGCCGGTGATCATGTCCTTGTGTCAAAGGATGTATACGGCGGCACATATCGTGTGATCACAGAGGTGCTGACACGCTTTGGCATTGATCATACATTTATTGATATGACGGACCTGGATGAGACGGCCAGAAACGTCCGGCCGAATACGAGAGTCATTTATGTAGAGACGCCATCCAATCCGACGCTGAATATAACGGATATCGAGGGTGTGGCGAAGGTAGCGAAGGCGCATGGCTGTCTCACTTTTGTTGATAACACATTTATGACACCTCTTTATCAAAAGCCGTTGGATCTGGGAGCGGATCTCGTGCTTCACAGTGCCACCAAGTTTTTGTCCGGTCATAGTGATGTCGTGGCAGGGCTTGCTGCGGTAAAGGATGAAGAGATTGCATCACGGTTAAAGTTTATTCAGAACTCATTTGGATCGATTCTCGGTGTGCAGGATAGCTGGCTGTTGCTGCGTGGTATTAAAACGCTCAGTGTGCGTATGAAGCAGTCATCTGAGACAGCTCGTGATATTGCTCAATATCTTCACCATAGTCCACTGATTGATGAAGTATACTATCCCGGGTTTTCATTTCACGCCGGCTATCATATTCATCAGCGCCAATCGACCGGGGCGGGAGCAGTACTATCATTTAGACTCCCTTCTAAAGAATGTGCGGGAGTATTTGTAGAGGCGATGAAAATTCCAGTGTTTGCGGTAAGTCTTGGTGCAGTGGAATCCATTTTATCCTATCCGGCTACAATGTCACACGCAGCGATGCCTCTTGCAGAAAGGGAAAAGCGAGGAATTACAGATGGACTGCTGCGGCTTTCCGTTGGACTCGAGGATCCTGAAGATTTGCTCTCAGATGTCAAACAGGCGCTTGCAAAAGCATCTGAATACGCAGCGCTTCGTGTTTAATCGCTCTCCCCGAGTGGAATAGTCTACCATCAACCACACGGAGGGATTCGATGCTTTTTTCAAAGGATGCATTTCAAAATGAACATATCCTCGTTACAGGTGCAACAGGCGGGATCGGCTATGCGACAGTGATGGAAGCACTTAAGGCAGGTGCTTCAGTCACTGCAACCGGACGCAATGAACAAAAGCTTGATGAATTGAAAGCAGAATGCGGTAAATCCGGTATTGCAGAAAAACTGACCATCGTAACGTCTGATCTCAATGAGGAGAGTGGCAGGAAGAATCTGCTTGAAAAAGCGAAAGAATCTTCAGGACCTGTCACAGGACTCGTCAACTCTGCAGGCATTTCCGGAGGAGACATTCTTGAGAAATTGAAAGAAGACGACATGAAAAAGATCATGCAGCTTAACTACTTTTCAACGGTTGCTCTGACACAGCTGCTTTACTCCGACATGAAAGGGGCAGGAAAAGGAGCCGTCGTCAATGTATCCTCCCTTTCCGGACTGAGAGGGACACATGGCAACACCGCCTATGCTGCATCAAAGTTTGCAGTCATCGGTTTCACCCAATCCTTTGCAGTTGAAGCGATTGAATACGGAGTCAGAGTAAATGCTGTCTGTCCAGGTTTCGTTGATACTGAAATGGGCCGGAATGCCATTAAGAAAAAAGCTGACCGGGAAGGAAGATCCTTCGAAGAACAGCTCAAACAGGTTGAAAAAGGACTCCCATCCAGCAGAATCACGCAGCCGGAAGAAGTAGCCAGAACCATTCTTTTTCTGCTATCCGAAGCAGCTGAAAACATTGTCGGAGAATCCGTCAAAATCTCCGGTGGAAGCGTCATGCGCTAAATCTTTCGACTTGCGAAAAAATTGCTTGAATTACCTGTATAATCATGCTTAAATAAATTTGCGACAAAGACTGCAGCAGCCAAACTGCAGTCTTTATTGTGGAATAAGGTTTTATTATTTGACATCATTTTCAAGATGTTGATTTGACATTTAATATTCAAAGTGCCTGACACACCCGGAGACTCCTGCGGCAGAAAAGCGACAGGTGAGACAGCGTAGTGCGGAGCACTAACTGGCTCACCGCGCGGCCTTGGAAAAGCGTAGGCGACTCGTCCAGCCCCGACAAGCATAAGGCGAAGATGAAAAGAGGGTTGCCCTTTACCCTCGTTCAGCTTTGACTTATGACCTCGAGGGGCTAATCGCCGGAGCTGGACAAAGGAAAGGGAGGGATTTTCAGCCACGGTTTACAATCATCCACACATCCAAAATAAACATCTTGAAATCGTGACAATTTCCTATATTCTTTACAATAGATAAAAGCACACGCTGCTTACATAAAAGGAGGATGCATAATTGACTAACACCATTATTCGTTTCGAGCAGGTCAGCCACCAGTTTGATGATTCCGTTGTCTTAAACAACGTATCGTTTGATATAGAAAAAGGAAGATTCTATACCTTATTGGGCCCTTCAGGCTGCGGTAAAACAACCATTCTACGCCTGATTGCCGGCTTTATGGAACCTTCACAGGGCTCTATTTATTTTGATGGGAAAAAGATCAACGAAGTGCCTGCCAACAAACGTCAGGTAAACACTGTTTTTCAGGACTATGCGCTCTTTCCGCATTTGAATGTATTTGAGAACGTTGCGTTCGGTCTTAAAATCAAAAAAATGAAAAAATCACTCATCGCTGAAAAGGTGAAGGAAGCACTGAAGTTCGTGAACCTTGAAGGCTATGAGCAGCGTGAGATCAGCGAGATGTCCGGTGGTCAGCGTCAGCGTGTGGCTATTGCCCGTGCCATTGTCAATGAGCCGGAGGTGATTTTGCTGGATGAGCCTTTATCAGCGCTGGATTTAAAGCTTCGTACAGAAATGCAGTATGAGTTGCGCGAGCTTCAGCAGAGACTCGGCATAACATTCATTTTCGTTACGCATGATCAGGAAGAGGCACTGGCGATGTCGGATGAAATTTTCGTTTTAAATAACGGCGTCATTCAGCAGAGTGGAACGCCGACAGATATTTACGATGAACCGATTAACCGTTTCGTCGCAGATTTTATCGGGGAATCAAATATCACTTCAGGTAAAATGATCGCCGATTACAGGGTGTCATTTGCAGGCAAAGAATTTGAATGTGTAGATGCGGGACTTCAGCCAAACGAAGAGATTGAAATTGTCATTCGTCCGGAGGATCTGGCGATTACGACAAGTGAAGCCGGAAAGCTGAAGGTGAAGGTAGACTCCCAGCTGTTCAGAGGGGTTCATTACGAGATTTGCTGCTTTGATGAATTTAATAATGAATGGCTTGTCCATTCAACAAGAAAAGCAGAGGTTGGCAGTGAAATCGGTCTGACGTTTGAGCCGGAGGCGATTCACGTTATGCGCTTTAACGAGTCTGAAGAAGATTTCGACCGTCGTCTGGAAGGCTATGCGGAGACTGGCCATGGGAACTAAAGCGAGAAATCTGTTTTTAATTCCATATGGCTTCTGGATCGTCTTTTTTGTGGCGGCACCCTTGTTATTGGTGCTATTTTACTCCTTCAGAGATTTGGATGGAGGATTCACGCTTGCCAATTACGCAAACTTTTTCAGCTCAACCTACTTTCAGCTTGCAGTCAGTTCATTTTGGTATGCGTTTCTAATCACTTTATTTGCATTGCTCATTTCATATCCAACCGCACTGATTTTGACTAAATTAAAGCATAAACAGCTATGGCTTTTGCTGATTATCGTTCCATCATGGATTAACCTGCTGTTAAAGGTATATGCGTTTCTTGGGATTTTTGGAACGTATGGTCCTGCCAATGCCTTCCTCGAGGTAATGGGGATTGGTGAGCGCCAGCTGTTATTTACTGATTTCAGTTTCGTCTTTGTATCCGTTTATATTTTTATTCCGTTTATGATTTTGCCGATTTATAATGCGCTTGATAAGCTGAATCCCTCTCTCGTTGATGCATCCCGTGATCTCGGTGCGTCAGCCTTTGAATCCTTCAGGCAGGTCATTTTTCCGTTGACGATCGATGGTGTAAAAGCAGGCTGTCAGCTTGTATTCATTCCGTCTCTGTCACTGTTTATGATCACACGTCTGATTGCTGGAAATCAGGTCATTACACTTGGAACAGCGATTGAACAGCATTTTCTTGTTACACAGGACTGGGGAATGGGTTCGGTTATTGCCGTGTTCCTGATTCTCTCTATGTTTGTCATTATGTTTTTAACCGGAAACAGAAAGTGGGGACTGACCAATGACAAAAAAGCTTAAATGGTCCCGCATTTACTTAGCAGTTGTCTTTTTGATTTTATACGCACCTATTTTTTACTTAATGTTTTATTCGTTTAACAGCGGAGAGAATATGTACGGCTTTGAAGGGTTCACATTGGACTGGTATCGTGCTGTTTTCTCTGACACGAGATTGTTAATTATCGTGCTGAATACCGTCATCATTGCCCTGCTGTCAGCGGTCATTTCAACGATTATAGGTGTGTTTGGCGCACTTGCGATTATGTATGTGAAGCAGCAGCGGATGAAAAACACTTTGCTGTCGCTGAATAACGTATTAATTGTCAGCCCGGATGTCATCATTGGTGCGTCGTTTTTGATTCTATTCACAATTATCGGGATCCGCCTTGGATTCACCTCTGTCTTACTGGCACACATCGCATTTAGTGTGCCGATTGTGGTCATCATGGTGCTTCCAAAACTTCAGGAAATGAGCCCGACGCTGATTGATGCAGCACGAGATCTTGGCGCTAGCCGCTTTGAAGTCCTGTCGAAGGTTGTGATTCCCTACATTACACCTGGTATCTTTGCGGGATTTTTCATGGCGCTGACCTACTCACTTGATGACTTTGCTGTCACGTTTTTTGTGACGGGCAATGGATTCTCAACACTGTCAGTTGAAATTTACTCTCTTGCCAGACAGGGAATTTCCCTTCAGATTAACGCTTTATCCACATTGATTTTCTTTGTCACGCTGGCGCTGGTCATTGGCTATTACTTTATCAGTAAACGCAGTGGCGGACTGGTAGGAATGGGGGTTCGTAAATAATGGCAAAACTCATTCGTATTTTTGGTATCGTGACAGTCATTGCGCTGGTATTACTCGTGGTAGTGGATCGTCTTGATGCTTCCCAGGGAGGCGGTGGCGGCAGCAATACGCTGACTGTTTTTAACTGGGGAGATTACATTGATGAAGAGCTGATCACCAAATTTGAAGAAGAAACCGGCATTCGTGTGATTTACGAAACATTTGATTCGAACGAAGCCATGCTGACAAAAATTGAGCAGGGCGGAACGACGTATGATATCGCAGTCCCGTCTGAGTACACGATTGATAAAATGATTGAGGATGATCTGCTGATCGAGCTTGATCACAGTCAACTGCCGAATATGGAGTATCTGAACCCTGACTTTATGGACCTGTCCTTTGATCCGGGCAATGCCTATTCCATCCCGTATTTCTGGGGAACAGTCGGCATCGTTTACAACAGGGAGATGGTTGGACGCGAGCTGACAAGCTGGGACGACCTTTGGGCGGACGACCTCCGCAATGATATTCTCCTTGTAGACGGCGCACGTGAAATTATGGGAATGGGCTTAAACAGTCTCGGTTACTCTTTGAATACAAAAGAAGAGTCAGAGCTTTTAGAAGCCCAGGAAAAGCTTCAAACCCTTTCTCCAAATATCAAAGCGATTGTCGGGGACGAGATCAAAATGCTGATTGGAAACGGCGAAGCGGCACTCGGTGTCGTCTGGTCCGGTGAAGCAGCTGAGATCATGTATGAAAATGAAGACCTCGACTATGTTGTGCCGGAAGAAGGCTCCAATCTCTGGTTTGATAATATGGTCATTCCGAAAACAGCGGATAATGTTGAAGGAGCCCACCAGTTTATCAACTTCATGCTGGACCCTGAAAATGCTGCTCAGAACGCAGAATACGTTGGCTACTCCACGCCAAGCGAAGCAGGCTATGAGCTGCTGCCTCCTGAGGTAGCAGAAGATGAGCGTTTTTATCCGCCAGAGGAAGTAACAGAACGTCTTGAAGTATACGAAAACCTCGGACCGGAGTGGCTCGGTCGTTACAATGAACTGTTTTTGGAATTTAAGATGAATTTGAGATAAGTAAGAGAAACCGATCAGATCTGAACTGCACCCTGTCAAGTAGACAGTAAAAAAGAAAAAAGGTTAGAACTACGCTACGGCCTGGTACCGGTACTCCATCGGTGCCAGG
>NZ_SORW01000019.1 GCF_004405105.1 Jeotgalibacillus sp. R-1-5s-1
CGGAAAGTCAGCTATATTATAGTCAAGAGAAAAAACAGATCTTTTTTGGTTTTTTTTTGAGGATCATCGTTATTTTTGCATACCAAATAACCCTCTTGCTCGAGGGTTTTTTTGATGTCATTCATGCCTAGGATTTTGGAGGAATGCGCGGTTCATACGGTTTTTGGTCTCTTAAAATCGCAAAGATGATATGCGTCAGTTTTCGCGCAACAGCGCCACAAGCCGTTCCGTGTGCTTTCCCACGGGCTCTCAGCTGCTTGTAGTGTTCTGACAATACAGGATCATGGAAACTGGCCACTAACGCTGCCTGCCAAATAGCTCTGCGCAAATACGGTGAACCGCGTTTAGATAACCGGTTTTTTCTTCCCTCGAATTCTCCTGATTGAAACACCGAGACATCTAATCCGGCATAGGCCACTAATTGTTCAGCCCGATCGAACCTTTTGATCGAACCCACCTCCCCGATGATCACAGATGCGATAAAATCACTGATCCCCACAATCGATGTCAGATGATGTTGTTGGCGATCAGATAACTCGGATAAGAGCGATTCAACATCTTTCACCTGGCGTTCAATCAGCATAATTTGATCTAACAGGAGGCGAATGTGCAGACGAAAAGCGTCTGCCCCCAGCTTGATCCCGAAGCTATTTTCCGCACACGCCTTCAGACGAGAGGCTTTGTCTCTTGCTTCATCGATGCCGTAGGATTTCCGGCTTACTTCGTGTAATAAATTCGCCAACTCTTCGGTATCAATGTTTAAAAAATCCTCAGGAATAGTGTGCTGCTTCAACAGCTTTTTGGATGATACATTAAATGCGTTACTGAAGACCTCTTCGTATTCAGGAAAGACCTGATCCAGAACAGCGATGACTTTCCGCTTAAGATCTGAACTCTGGTCCACAAGAGAGTAACGCAGACGCGCCAATTGCTTAATCTGGATGAGATCTTCATCTAGAAACGGCGTTGGTTCAGGGGTCTCCATTCTCATTAATTTCGCAATGAGATAGGCGTCTACTTTGTCGTTTTTCACTTTACGGATGTTCAGATGGCGCAAGGCATCAGACTGTAAAGGGTTAAAAACGGTGGTTTGAAAAGCCTTCTCATGCAGAAATGAAAATAAAGACAGCCAGTAATGTCCGGTTGCCTCCATTCCACACAAGCAGTTATCAGCCGTGACACCATGTTGCGTCAGGAAATCAAGAAACACCTGGCCACCTTCTCTGGAGTTCGCAAAACGACATGTTTTCCCTATCTTTTTTCCATGATCGTCTAAGATCCCTACCTCATGTTGACGCTTGCCAACATCGATGCCAACATAGTACGTCATCCTCTTCCACCGCCTATACAGGGATTAAATCAGATGAGAGACAAACTCCTTTTCTTTATAGGATTCATGCTCGTTAGACATACGACAATCCACTGCCATCCAGCTCATCCGAATACTCTATAAAGAAGGAGGTGTCAGACTTTCCGACGAAGTCCAGGCTTCAAGCGTAGTAACGACACCCCCATCTGATCCACCTTCATTATACAAATAAAACATGTATAACAGAGGAACCAGAGAAAAATCTGGTTATCTATACTATACGAGCG
>NZ_SORW01000020.1 GCF_004405105.1 Jeotgalibacillus sp. R-1-5s-1
GGTGATGGCTGGTTGAGCAAGCAAAGCGCGCTAGGCTTCAAAAGATAAGAAGGTTTATTTAGTGTCCACTTTATTGACAGAAGACCACAGTGAAGGAATCAAACAAACCAGGCCGAGTGCCTGTTGGACGCGGCACCGGATGTGTGACCGCACCGAAATGTTCCGCGGCAAACAGTCTTTACAGCAAGGGACGGATCGATACAAATGATTGCTGGAACAGGACAATAAAGATTTGAAACGAATGACCGTTGGACGCGGCACCGGATGTGTGACCGCACTGAAATGTTCCGCGTCCAACAGTCTTTACAGAAAGGGACGGATCGATACAAATGATTGCTGGAACAGGACAATAAAGATTTGAAACGAATGACCGTTGGACGCGGCATTGGATGTGTCATCGCACTGACCTGTTCCGCGGCAAACAGTCTTTGCAGCAAGGGACGGATCGATACAAATGATTGCTGGAACAGAACAATAAAGATTTGAAACGAGTGAATATTTGATGAGAACGTTACAAAAAATGTGGTTCAGGAAGCGAACGATACAAATATTTCCTGGAACAGTACAATACATTTTTCATTCGATTGAATAATTGTCTGAAGCAGTACAATAACTCACGATAACAGTACAATTCCACAATCCTCCGTCTCCACCCCGCTCCCCTCTTCCACACAAAAAAGAAGACAGCTTACTACAAGCCAGTCTCCTCTTTATTCTCAATCACGACCTGCGCAGCCGCGTATTCCTTTGTATGAGTAATGGTCACATGCACCTTGCCACAGCCGCTGTAGTGAATAAACGGCTTTCCTCTTTCATCCTTTTCAATGTAAATATCCTGAAAAGAGCACTCTTTTCCGATACCTGTTCCGAGTGCTTTGGCGAAGGCTTCTTTTGCAGCAAATCGTCCGGCCAGAAATTCGATCCGTCGTCCCCCTGTTAATTGTTCGAAACGCTGAAGCTCTTGTTGAGTCAAAACGCGGTCTGCTATTTTCGGCTGCCTGTCATATAATGCTGCGAGCCTGTTGATTTCCACGATATCTAAACCGATTCCATGAATCATCTTGTCACCTTTTTCGTATAAAATCCTGTATGATAAAAAGACACCGATCACAGGGAGGATTTTAATGTTTTCTCGTAATGAAAGTCTATCACAGTTTATCAGGTTATATCCTGTCATTTCATTTCTGGTGGCGGCAAATCTGCTGATTCATATTGCCACGCAAATCCCCGGGGAAATCGGCTTTACGACATTTTGGACACTTGCGGGTGTGAACGGTCTGATTGCACAGGGTGAGTACTGGCGGTTGATTTCGTCTGTGTTTGTCCACGCAGACTGGTGGCATCTGATTTTTAATATGTTTGCTCTGATTATTTTCTCTCCGGCTCTTGAGCGGATGATTGGCTCTTTCCAGTATGCGATCGTGTATACATTGGCAGGGCTGATCGCGAGTACGATGACCTTTGTTTTTCAGGGTCCGGCTTATACATCTGTCGGGGCCAGCGGAGCGATTTTTGGCGTGTTTGGCTTATACGCAGCGATTTATTTTATTTACCGCGAACGGGCGCCGATGGAAATCCGACAGGTCATGCTGCCGCTGATTATTATCAGTGTGATCATGACGTTTTTCGGAAGCAATATTAATGTTATCGCGCATTTAGGCGGACTCGCAGCCGGCTTTTTTATCGGAATGTTTATTTTCCAGTCTAAAAAGAGAACATAGAAAACGGGTATCCCTGAGGATACCCGTTTTTTATGTCTCCAATTCCCCAATGATTTCCCTTGCCTCCGGATTTGAAACAGCTTCCGGGCGATACCAGTCCATCATCGTCTCTACATCTTTTTTATCCAAATGCTCTACGCTTGTGGAGCTTCCTCCAATAGCGGATTTAATGGTTGCTGTGATCGTGGCAACCCGACCTTTGCGCTGGAAGTAGGTTTCGGTCCATGTTACGGATTGAATACGCTTTTTCTTCATATATACAATCTGCTTACTGACTCCCCTGAACCTCATGACAAGCTGGTCTCCTGACAGGTTATAGCCTGCTGTGCGGTATTGCATCCAGCCTAGCAAAATGGATACCGGGATCAGGGTAAGTGACAGCAATCCGATCGGGAAAAAGAACCAGGAAACCGGAATGATGACAAATAATGAAAAGAACAGCTTCCAGAAAATATAGCGGAAGATCGATCTTGATGGCGCTCCTTTAAAATCAACATTCCACTCATAGTCCGGCAGAATCTCATTCAAAATCGGAGTGGCTTCATTTTCCTTAATCATCGGCAGCAGCCTGATGGCATTTGAATCTTTTTCAAGGACCGATCCTCCCGCGCTCTCAATTGTTACGGATGTGTAGCGGAACGGTTCACGTACAATGTTCTGATCAAAGCGTATGCCCTGAATTCTTTTTAGAGGAACGGTCGTCTGCTTTTTCTCAAGCAGCCCGCGTGTTATGACAATATCTTTATCAACAAGTCTGACGGTAAAATCAGCATAGCGCAGAAAGGTCATCGCCACTGCGATAAGCCAGGCGATTAAAAAGACGAGTACAATCAGGATGCCGGCGAGTAAAAATCCGGTTTCCACGAATTCAATCAGCTCGTTAAAAACCGTTTCATACGGAATCAATTCTCCAAATTGGGAGAGAAAGATAAGTACACCGCCGAGAACGACGCCAGCTCCACCGGAAGTCGTTGCCATGACGATCAAGTCCTTCGGGCTCATTTTGTAAAGGACGCGGTCATCCACTTCCGGTTCTTCTGCAACCGTCAGCTCCGGATCGAGCCCTTTTTCCTTCAGCTTCTTTTTAGCCGCTGAAATCATGCGGTTTAATTCATTCGCTTCTTCCTTCGTGATCGCAGTGAGAACTGCTTCTGAATCCAGGTCGGAGGAGGATCCGGCTGTTTCCACTTTTATTTTCACTAACTTGAATGGACGGTGAAGAATGCCTTCTGAATAGTTCAGACTTTGAATCCGTTCGAAGTGAATGTAACGCTTTTTCTTCACAAATAAGCCCTGTTCAATGCGCAGCTCGCCTTCTTCAATCCAGTATTTAAAACGCCACCACTGAATGACACCTGAAAAAATCAGCAAGATGATCAGACCGGCTGTAATTAGAATCGGAACATAGTCGAGAATTGAGCCACTGTTTCCTGTTCCTCCATTGACGAAAAACAAAATAACGATCGGGATAATGGCTTCTTTGATAGCTTTGGCAGCATTAATAACGGTCGTAATCGGATGCAGTCTTTTTTCCTCAGACATCGTCTTCAGCCACCCTTGCCAGTGCCGAAATGGAATCTCTCAAAGCATCGGCTTCATCAATATCGAGCGCTGGAATCTGATGGAGTGTGGCAGCTGTTGAAATGGAGATCGTTGCAAGCCGGTATTTACGTAGGATCGGCCCCTGCTCCGTATCAACGTGCTGTACCCGGACCATCGGCACAAGCGTACGCTTCACAATAAAGATGCCGTGCTGTAATTCAATTTCCTCTTCTCTTACTTCATAACGCCATCTGCGCCACTTAAGCGTTGGAAATACATAAACAAATAAAATAATTTCTAAAATCGGAACAACTACTCCGCCCACAATAAACCAGACAGACCAGTCAAATAAAACAGCGAGCGTGATCACACCTGCTGCAATGATCGTCGTGATAATGGCAGAAATCCATCCGTAAAGCTTCCAGACAGTCAATGCCCGTTCGGAAATTCTCATCTTTGGTTCATTACTTCCCATAACGTTCTCCCCATTCTGTTGTCTTACTCATACTGTACCATACGTTTCATCACCCTTATACGTTTCAATAACCGGACATTCTTTTTTCAATGTTTCTTTCAAGTTTTTGAAAAATGCGCAGAAATTTTTTCAAAAATAAGAAACCTTTTCATGGAAAATAATGTACAATAGGAAAGGATTATTCAAGGAGGAAAAGATATGAATCGTGAATTTGCAGAAGGAAATATGGTTTGGATTGTACTCGGAGTGATCACACTCTTATTAGGAGCTGTGCTCGCATTCGTGGCACCTAATCTGATGCACTACATGTTGTTTACATACGGTGATTCTATATTGGTGCAGACGCCTAATATCTCAAACGTACTGTTTGCTGTCTTTGTCGTATTATTATCTTTATTTTTCTTCATGATGTATAAAGAAAGTAAAAAAATTAAGCTGACAGGTGCCGCATTGCTGCTGATCTCTATTGTCTTTCTTGCGGTCAGCATGACAAACTATACTGTCGTGCGTGAGGCAGCCATTTTCCACAGCGATGTACTCTCGATCACGAGTGAAAAATATGAGTGGACAGATGTAGAGGATGCAACACTGCTAAAAATGAATGATGATATTCCTTACAATTCACTCGTTCTTAAGATGAATGATGGAACAGAGCTTGAATTGAAGCAGGGTGAATTTGATTTTCAAAAGAATAAAATCGAAAGCATGCTGCTGTCAGTCGGTGTTGAATATCAGCTGACAGACCGCTAAACAAAAAAATCGCTGTGCACATGATGTGCACAGCGATTTTTCTATTTATTACTGACCTTCACGAGTCGTACGGCGTGGCTGACGCTGACGGCTGTTGTAAGGTTTGCCGCCTCCGCCTGATTTACCGCCACGGTTACCACCGCGCGCGCCAAACTTTTTATCGTCTGAACGGAAAGGCTTTTTCTTTTTAGATGCAAGTGGCTTTTCTGGAGTGATATCCACTGGCGTTTCGTCCGGCTCTTTAGTCAGGATTTTCAGAGCAGCAGCGATTAGATCAAGTGGCTCTTCTCCATCGTTTAATAGCTCACGTGCAAGTACCTTGTACTCTTCAAGGTTGTTTTTCTTAAGCGTTGTTTTCAGCTCGTCGATCGCTGCACGCTGAAGTCCTTCAAGTGCTTCTGAAGTACTTGGCGGATGCATTTGAGACATTTTCTTTTTCGTCGTCTGTTCTACCACACGAAGGTAGTTCATTTCACGAGGTGTTACGAATGTCATTGCCATACCTGTTCTTCCTGCACGGCCTGTACGTCCAATACGGTGAACGTAGCTTTCAGGATCCTGAGGAATATCGTAGTTGTAAACGTGTGTAACGCCTGAGATATCAAGTCCGCGGGCAGCTACGTCTGTTGCAACTAGTACATCAATGCGGCCTTCTTTAAACTTCTTCAGTACGCTCATACGTTTCGCCTGAGTCAGGTCACCGTGAATTCCTTCAGCCATATAGCCGCGGATTTCAAGAGCACGTGCAAGCTCATCAACACGGCGCTTTGTACGTCCGAATACGATCGCAAGCTCAGGTGACTGAACGTTTAGAAGACGTGATAGTACGTCAAACTTTTCACGCTCATGTGCTTTTACGAAGAACTGCTCGATGTTTTCAACCGTCATTTCCTTCGCTTTCACTTTTACTGTTTCCGGCTCTGTCATGAAACGCTCAGCAATCTTACGGATTGGCGCTGGCATTGTTGCAGAGAATAAAAGTGTCTGGCGTGTTTCAGGAAGGTTTTTCAGGATTGATTCGATATCATCGATGAATCCCATGTTCAGCATTTCATCCGCTTCATCAAGTACAAGCGTCTGTACTTCGTCAAGCTTAAGCGTACGGCGGTTAATGTGGTCAAGAAGACGCCCCGGCGTACCAACGATGATGTGAGGACGCTTCTTCATTGCGCGGATCTGGCGCTGAATGTCCTGACCTCCGTATACAGAAAGAACGCGAACGCGCTTGTCTGCACCGATTTTGTAAAGCTCTTCCGATACCTGAATCGCAAGCTCACGTGTTGGTGCAATGATCAGACCCTGAATGCTTGAAGAACGAGTGTCGATCTTCTCAAGCATCGGAATTCCGAATGCAGCTGTCTTTCCTGTACCAGTCTGTGCCTGGCCAATGATGTCCTTACCTTCTGTTGATAATGGAATGGTACCAGCCTGAATCGGCGTAGCCTCTTCAAACCCCATACGTTTAATTGATTTTAAAATTGCTGGACTGATTGGTAAATCTGAAAAAAGTGTCAAATCCTTCATACTCCTTTTTTGTTTAAATCATCTAACCTTCATACATAAAGCCAAGATCGCTCAGAAGACTGCGACTGCTTTTTGATCGTTGTCCTGTAACGTATTAAATAAGGGGCACTTCTTCCCCAAAAAGAAAACTCGGTCATAGGCCGAGTGCGTCAGAGATGCCAATTTTTTAATTGGTCTTTCATGTTGGACAACCAACAAAATATACACGGATGCTGTATGTCTCAGATGGACAAACGGTTGATTCAGCAGGACTGAAGCACCGTGTATTCAGAAATATATATCACACTCTTCTTAATCGTAAGAGAGCTTAATGTTTAAGTTCAGCAGATGTCTTACGTATCTTATCACGTCTTTTTCCAAAATACAATCATCCATCATCAGGATGTTCGTCCTGTTTTAAAAAGAAAGCGATCTCATGAAAAAGGTCATCACAGTCCGGCCCATAGCAGATCAGGTGTTTCGACCCTTTTGATAAATATAATTTTTTTTGATACGTTCCAACCCTGTCATAAACGAAACGGGCAGCTCTCGGTGGAACAATGCCATCCATCTGACCCTGTGCAATAAAAACAGGCACTCTGATTTTAGATAAAAGCGGAACCATGTGTGAGGCAAGCTTTCTGAATTCCCATGCTGAGCGGATCGGGGTGTTTAACACCTTATATTTATAATGACCAAACCATTCATTTTCATGCAGGGTTCTCCGGATCGCATCCTTCATCATTCCGTTCATATCCTGAAAAATCTGCCTCGGATTAATATATAACGCAGCAGCGCTCAGCAGAACCAATTTACTGACCGGATAATGAATCGTCAGGTAAGATGCAATCAAACCACCCATCGAAAAGCCGACTACATAAACCTCATCGCAATAAAGCAGCAGGCGCTCAAGCTCCTCTTCCGCACACAGCAGCCACTCCATCGCAGTCGCCTGCCTTAAATCCAGGTGACGCCCATGCCCGGGCAGCACCGGCACCGAAATAATCCAGTCAGTATGCTCACGCAAATATCTGGCGAGTGGATTCACTTCGTAAGCACCACCTGTAAATCCATGTAAAAGCAGGCATCCTGTCTGTCCCATCGTCTTCCCTCCGTTAAATGTCTGTGTTGTGATTATACCCTTGAATAGGGTTGTTGAACCCCTTGAGAAAGCGTTGTATGTGGTTTGGTAAGGGTAGGGCGGCTTTAGGAGTAAGCAGTAAAATTAATTGTTGAAACGAGTGATTGTTGGACGCGGCATCAGATGTTTTATTTACTGGTCTCTTCCGCGTCAAACCGTCTTTATAGCAAGGGGGTGAATCGATACAAATGTTTGTTGAAACAGTACATATCCAGTTTGAAACGATACAATCCGGAGACAATTCGTTACAAAAAGTGGGGTTCGAGAGGATATCAATACATATCAATCGCGGAACAGTACATATCATTTTTCAAACGATTGAATTCATTTTCGATACGATTGATAAATCAGCCGGAACAGTACAATTATTTAAAGTGCTATCACAATCGCCAAGAACGTTCAGCGTGCTTATCTTCACGGGTAGGTCAAAGCTCACAATTCTGCGAAAGTCGCATCAAATTCTTCGAAACACATTAAACATTTTCCGAATCCCATTCCATATCCTGCGAAACATCGCCTGCATCCTATGAAACTCCGCCAAAATCCCGCGTAACCACCCTTACACAACATAAAATGGCTGAGACAAATTTCTGCCTCAGCCACCCTCACTTACTATTTAAACGCTTCAATCACTTTTTCAAGTGCCATGCCACGTGAGCCTTTTACTAAAATCAGGTCTCCTGCCGCGACGTGTTTGCGGAGCTCTTCAGCTAAAGCAGCGTGATCGTCTTCAAAGCTGAAAACATTTCCGCTTAGGCGGCCGGCTTCTTCAGCCATCCATTTGGATCGCGGACCGAATGTAAACAGGGCATTGATCTGAGTAAAGTCGATTTCACGGCCAATGGCACGGTGGAATTCCTCTTCCATTTCACCGAGCTCAAGCATATCGCCAAGCACCGCAATCTTCTTCCCTTCTGCCTTCGCTTCCTTTAAGAAACCGAGCGCTGCACGGACAGATGTCGGGCTTGCATTGTACGCATCATTAATGAAAATTTCTCCAGCGGCTCCGGTTACACGCTCCATACGCATAGAGGTCATTTCCATTGCTGAAAAGCCTTCGGAAATTTCTTTCGCTGACATGCCAAGGTGAAGGGCAACGCGAATTGCTGCAAGTCCGTTCAGCACGTTATGTCGTCCTAAAACCGGGATCGTTATCCAGTCGCAGCGTTCTGACCCTAACTGGACACGGCTTCCTTCATCAGAAATCTCAACCTCTTTCGGATAAAGTCCGTTTGTTTCTGAATAGCCGTAGGAAGCACTTTTAATACCCGGCGTCTGCGCCACGAGTTCCTGCAATAACGGCTCATCTCCATAATAAAACAGCAGACCGTTTTCACCGAGACCATCGGTAATTTCAAATTTCGCTTTGGCAATCCCTTCACGTGAACCGAGATCCTGAAGATGGGATTCACCGATATTTGTAATCACGGCAATATCAGGCTGGGCAATCGTGGACAGCAGTGAAATTTCGCCAAATCCGCTCATCCCCATCTCAAGGACGGCAACATCTGTGTTTTCTTTGATGTTTAGCAGCGTCAACGGCAGCCCGAGCTGATTATTTAAATTCCCCTCAGTTTTCTGCACGGCAAATTGTTTGGACAATACACCTGCAATCATATCTTTCGTTGTCGTTTTACCGTTACTCCCGGTGATCGCCACAACTTTAAAATGCTGCTCTTTTCTATATTCAGATGCAAGTTTTTGTAACGCTTTTTCAGAATCATTTACGAGCACTAATGGCAGATCCTCCGGCGGGTTCGGAACATCCTTTTGCCAAAGTGAGGCTCCTGCTCCGTTTTCAATCGCCTGTCGGGCGTATTTGTGGCCGTCTGTGCGCTCTCCTTTAAAAGGGATAAACAGGTTTTGCGGCTGGATGGTGCGGGTGTTGATGCTCGCACCATCTACAATGACATCTTTAAAACGCGCTGCTGGAGCATCTGTTCCAAGCATCGCGGCAAGTTCAGATAATGTTTTTCTCATCAAACAGACTCCTTATATCGAATATTTCAGCTTTTGCTTATCATCATAGCGTTCCATGCCGAGCTTCACCAGTTTTTCGATCAGTTCCGGATAGGAAACGCCTGTGTTTTCCCATAGAAGCGGGAACATACTGTAAGGCGTGAAGCCTGGCATCGTATTGATTTCATTAATGAAAATTTCGTTTTTCTCTGTCACGAAGAAATCTGCACGTACGAGTCCTGAGCAGTCTACTGCCTGAAATGCTGTTTTGGCCATTTGCTGAAGCTCTTCTGCCATTCCTTCCGGCAGCTCTGCAGGGATGATCATGACAGAATCTCCATCCACGTACTTCGCCTTATAATCATAGAAATCTTTTTTCGCGACTATTTCACCAGGTACAGACACTTCAGGGAACTCATTTCCGATGACACCGAGCTCGATCTCACGCGCTTTTACCCCCTGCTCAACAATGATCTTACGGTCGAACTGGAATGCTTCCTCAAAGCCTTTCTCCAGCTCTTCTCGATTTGTACATTTGCTGATTCCTACGCTTGAACCAAGGTTCGCAGGTTTAATAAAGCACGGATAGCCGATTTCATCCTCTGTTTTTTGATATGCTTCTTCACGATTTTGTTCCCATACGGCGCGCACAAAAGAAACGTATTCCACCTGTGGAAGTCCAGCATCACGGAATAGGTTTTTCATAATGACTTTATCCATTCCTGCTGAAGAAGCAAGTACGCCATTTCCAACGTAAGGTACATTTAATACTTCAAGCAGCCCCTGAACCGTTCCATCTTCACCATTCGGTCCGTGTAAAAGCGGGAATACGATATCATAGCCGCGCTCTGTGTTTCCCTGAATAGTCAGCACTCCCTCAGCAGCTGAAACCTCACGATCCGATCCGAACTGAAGCTGCTTCACATCTTCAACCGGACTTGTCAGAGCCGGTCCCTTACGCCATTCTCCGTCTTTTGTAATGAATACCGGATCAATGTCAAATTTAGAAAGATCAAGCGCCTTAATCACCGCTTTGGCCGTTTGCAATGATACTTCATGCTCAGCAGATTTACCTCCGAATAACAGACACAGCTTTGTTTTCATCTATAAAATCCTCCATTTAATCACCAATTTTATTCTTCATCTATCTTATCATGTTTTATTATTCGTTAAATGAGTTTGTTGAAGCGATTTTTTGTTTTTTTACTATAACAAAAAACCTAGTTTGTGACGAAACTCCCCTTCATATAACTGATAATTCACAATAATTTTATTATTATTATTTAAACTTTTCTACTTAACAAGACCTATTTAACGCGTTATAATCCCTCTATCAAACACAACTGTACACAACAGGAGGACTACATCATGAAAAAAATTGGACTTCTTCCCAGAATTATCATCGCCATCGCACTTGGTGTGGCAGTCGGGAGTATTGCCCCTGAGCGCGTCATCCGCATAACTGCTACATTTAATGACCTGTTCAGCGGATTTTTATCATTCGCCATCCCACTGATCATTATCGCTTTTATCGCACCAGGTATTGGCGCAATGGGTCGCGGAGCAGGAAAAGCGCTTGGACTGACAGCAGGTATTGCTTACGCATCCACTGTTTTAGCCGGGCTGCTTGCATTCGCCAGTGCAACTTTTCTATACCCAATTTTACTGGACTCTCAAGCCTCCCAGGCATTTGAAAATCCTGAAGAAGCTTTGCTGAGCGGATTCTTCAGCATCGAAATGACACCAGTAATGGGCATCATGTCTGCTTTGTTACTATCATTCATCTTAGGAATTGGAACTTCTGCATTTAAAAACAGTGCTCTTCAAAAAGGACTGGAAGAATTCCGTACGATTATTCAAATGCTGATTGAGAAGATCATTATTCCGCTTCTGCCGTTTCATATTTTCGGTATTTTTGCGAACATGACACAAGGCGGTCAGGTATCAGCGATTATTAATGTCTTCCTGCTTGTTTTTGCAATGATTATCGTGCTGCACCTGCTGTATCTTGTGATTCAATATAGTGTTGCCGGCTCACTTCACGGTAAAAATCCATTTGGCATGCTGAAGAACATGATGCCTGCTTACTTTACGGCACTTGGTACGCAGTCATCTGCTTCAACAATTCCGGTAACGCTCGAGCAATCGAAAAAAATGGGTGTCCGTGAAAAGACAGCGGATTTCTGTGTGCCGTTACTGGCTAATATTCATTTATCAGGAAGTACGATTACCCTTGTCAGCTGTGCCATGGCGGTCATGCTCATTCAGGGTGAGACGGCTACATTCAGCCAGATCTTCCCGTTCATTCTTATGCTTGGTGTGACAATGATCGCAGCACCAGGCGTACCGGGTGGAGCAGTTGTTGCCTCACTTGGTCTTCTTGAGTCTATGCTCGGATTCTCAGGAGCTATGACTTCACTGATGCTTGCGCTGTATCTTGCACAGGATAGCCTCGGAACGGCTACAAACGTAACAGGCGACGGTGCGATCAGCTCCATTGTAGATCGTTTTACAAAAGGCCGGGCTGTTAAGGAAGAGAGTGTGACGAAGGCAGGGTGATGGCTCACCGGTTTGTCTGATTTTGAAAGTCGTGCCAGGGCATTCCTCAGGAGTCTGCGGAATGACCTGGCACTTTTAATATTTTCAAGTTACTGTATGTAAAATCATTCTTGAATTAATGTCGATAGAACAGGTAAAACTGTCGATTGCCAGACCATTACTGTTGATAGGGCAGCAACTTATGTTGATAGGTGCATGAAGATCGCACATTTCGTTAATAGGAGCTCAATTATTGTCAGTAGCGTGGACGAGACTGTTGATAGCAGATCATTTTCTGTCATTAGCCCTTCAGAAAATGTTGATTGCCGGCTTGCCACGTCTACATCCGGCACGGTTTTAATTAAAAACACACAAAAAGCTGTCCACTAATCGGACAGCTTTTTTAATTCCCTCATATACCTCACATCAATCCAGTCTTTCCACAGCCACGCCCATTTACCGAACCGCACAGTTTTCCCGTATAGCGCGAGTGCTTTTTTGTTGCCGGTCGCGAGCAGAATCAATCCTCTTTTTTGCGGTGTATAATCATTCAGCTTTTCACGTCTCAGGCTGGCTGCCAGGTTGTGGACCAGTGTCTTACCCTGCCTTACTGCATACACCCCGCTTTTCGCTAACTGCGGATGGGTGGTGAGTGCGGCACAATCTCCGACTGCAAAAATATCACTGTGATCAACCGTCTGAAGGGTTGCGCCAACGCGTACAAATCCTTTTTCATCCGTTGAAAGTCCGGATTCACCGAGCCATTCCGGAGCCTGTGCGCCCCCGAGAAACATGACTTCCTGGTAGGGAATATCGCGGTCATGTTCCGTATAAACGTAACGGTCATCGACTTTTACGGCGCGATCGTTTTTAAAAAATTGAATGCCTTTTTGCTGAAAGAGTGATTCAATCACCGGATCTGCCTGTTCATTTACAAAAGGGCCGGATGAAATAACGGTAATCGTATCGTATTTGCGTCCACGCTTTTCTTTCCATGCGTGAAACGAAAAAGCCATTTCACAGGCTGCCGCTCCGCCACCAATGATGACTAATTCCCGGGCCATCTGACAGGCTTCCATCCTCTCCGGGAAAAGGTGGGCAGGTTTGATATGAACCTGCCTTTCCTGCAGTCCTTCGATAAACTCCGGTGATGTATGAGACCCGACGTCGATCGAGAGGCGGTCATAAAAGAAGATCTGACCCGATGACACAACGACCTTTTTCTGGTCAGCCTGAATGGATTCAACAGCTACTTCCATAAAGTCTATTTTTTTATCCAGGCAAAGCTGTTTCAGATCAATCCTGATTTCTTCTAAAGAATATAATCCTTCGGCATAGCCTGAAAACATTCCAGAATAATAATGATAGCGGTCGGGGGATAACAGGACCCATCTGATGGACCGGTTTCGATCCGCTGAGAGAGTTTTGATGAGTTCAAGGTGTGTATGTCCGCCTCCCGCCAAAATAACTGTATACATAATATCCTCCTGAACTTTCTTAACTGAGCAGTTTTTTTGCTTCCATAAAACGCTGTCCCGCTGTGAACACTTCGACTGCAAAGAATAACAATGTTGTCCACAGGACGATTCCCGGAGCAAGCATCATCACAGTCAGAAAAATAAAACCTTCTGTTCTTTCAGCAAGCCCCGCCTGATAGCGGAATGATTTGACTCCATTGTTTTCTGACACATTGCCAACCGTCAGAAAAATCGTCATAGAGATCACGATGGAGGACATGAGCAGAAGCGCTGCCCACATAATTTCAGGATGCAGAAAAGCGACACCCAGGATGACGCTGATCTCAACAATCCGGTCAAACGTCACATCCATGACGGTACCAAATGGAGATGTTTTGGTTGCACGGGCCATGGAGCCGTCAACTGCATCTAGAAAGCCTGAGAGCCATAAAACGATGACGGCTAGCAGGGGTTGTCCAATATAGTAGAGCAAGCCGGATGATACTCCGATGATGAAGGCACCAATCGTTACCTGATTGGCTGTAAGTCCGGTTTTTAACAGTCCGTCAGCCGTTTTTTGAATAACGGGCTGTACATATTTTCTTGCATGCGTATCAAGCAGAGCGGGCACCTCCTATTCTTTTTCGTTTTTTTGAAGACCCAGCCATTCTGCGACCCGTTTCCTGAAAATAATCGGGATGGAAATGACCACAGCAAAAAATGCAAGGCCCAGTAAGATGACACGCATATCACCTTCCGCCACGCTCGCACCTAAAAAGCTGTATCCGATCGTTCCCGGCAATATGCCTATAACTGTGGCAAAGAGAAAAGCTCTTATTTTTACATTGGCAAGTCCCGCTGAATAGCTGACAAGGTCAAAATTCAGCAACGGAGCAAGACGTAAAACGAGGACGTACACAAAGCCTCGTTCCTCCATTTTTTCAATGACAGTTTTGATCCGCCCCTCCTGCATTCGCTGGATAAAAGCACGATTAAATTTACGTGCAAGCAGATAAGCTGTCATCGCACTTAATGTTGCACCAATCATGATATACATGAATCCGTTCACTGCACCAAAGGCAAGCCCTCCAGCCAGCGAAAGAACGGAAGCCGGAAACAGGATGAGCGGACGGACCGTATACACTAAAATAAATAGAATCGGTCCCCAGAAACCAAATGATTGAATCCATTGCTGAATATCCACCGGGCTGAAATTCAAATATTCATTATTTACCCATAACAGAAGCAGGATGGTTACAGTAACACTGATGATGGGCAGTACCTGACGCATTCTCATTCCCGTACGACTGCCTCCTTTATCATTCAAACCTTTTGATGAAAGCAAGAGGGACGCCAATGAACCCTGTTTGATCTGTATTGACAGACTGGTCCCGCGGAACCGGAATCACATACCGTCCCTGATCCCCGGACAAACGGATATGGGCATATCGCTGTCCATGCTGATACGTATCATTTACCCATTCTGCCTGAAAGCATTCATAGCCCTCCTGCTTTTCTGACAGCCACTCCAGATGCTCCGTTAAACAATAAGAGTCATGATCAAGTACAAAGGCGTCGGAATACAGTCTCGCAACCAGCCTATTGACTGGATGATCGTATACTTCTTTCGGACGTCCCTGCTGCTGAATGACCCCTTCTGCCAAAACTGCAACCCGGTCACCGAGCAGCATGGCCTCTTCGCGATCATGCGTCACAAAAATAGAGGTTGTGTTTTCTTTTCGCAACAGCTCTTTTACCCATCCTCGAAGCTCACGGCGAAGCTCGGGATCAAGGCTTGAGAATGGTTCATCAAGCAACAGCAGTTTCGGCTTTAGAATGAGCGCACGGACAAGCGACACGCGCTGCTGCTGTCCGCCGGATAAAGCATGTGGGTATTCATTTTTATAGTCTTCAAGCCCAACGAGCTTTAAATATTTCAGCCCTTCTATCACCGCTTCTCTTTTCGCGGTGTGTAAACGCAGACCGTACGTGACATTTTCAAGAATCGTCAGATGTGGAAAAAGCAGCGCCTGCTGAAACACCATTCCGATCGGACGGTCTTTTGCTGCAGTCTGCAAAATGGAGTTCCCCTCAATCAGGACTTCCCCGGATGTAAAAGCTTCAATCCCCGCCAGACACCGCAACAGTGTTGACTTCCCTGTACCGGATGGCCCTACAAGTGACAGTACCTCCCCTTCTTTTAGAGAAAATGAGAGGTTACTGAATACATCATTTTTCTTAAATTGTTTTGATACATGATCTACTTCTATAAATGGACGGCTCATAAGGCACCTCGTTTACTTATCGAAAATCTTCCTGTCAGCACGGTTGCGACAAGCTCTACAAATAACACAGCTAAAACCGGTAAAATCGCAAAGGCAACAGAGAAAGCTGCCATGACTGTGTCATCAACCGATTGAAGGAAAGGATAGTAAATGATTGGCAGGGTAATCACATTACCTCCCCCAATAATAGCAGTCAGAACATACTGACTCATACTAATCGTGACTGTGAGAAAAACAGCACTGCGGATGCTCGGCATCAGCATGGGCAACTCAATCGTCCGAAAAACATGCCAGCCGCCCGCTCCAAGCATTTTCCCCTGCTGAAGCATATCCGGATTCAAGCGGTCATAGCCTGATTTCATGACTTTGATTGTGTAGGGAATCGTCGGAACAAGATGAACAATCGCTACTCCGAGCCAATTGTTAGCAAGGCCGAGGCGGATCATCGTGATATGCAGACCCACAGCGGCAGCCATTGCCGGCAGAAAAAGAGGAAGTACAAGCAGCACTTCAAGTGCACTTTTCCCTCTAAATTCAGAATGTGATAAAGCTTTCCCAGCAGGAATTCCTGTAAAAAGATTTAAAAAGGTAACGACGAGTGCAATGACTAATGAAATAGCCATCGCATCAAAAATGCGGGCATCCATCAAAAACGTTTCCCAGCCCCTCAGCGTCCAGTCAAAGGTAAAGGGCTCACCCCACCTCCAGACAGGTGTGAAACTTTTAACAATTAGCAGAATAGCCGGAATGAAAAACAGCAGAAAAGCACTGCCGTAAAAAATCCACTTTTTCATACAGCGCTCCCCCTAATACTGATGACTGCTTTTTGACAACAGCCATCTTCTCCGGTTCATTAAAGCAAATGATAGTAGCGCAATCGCGCCTAATATGAATGCAATTAAACATAACAGTCCAAATGCGTAGGATCTCTCTTCCCATGCTGCCCCGTAAAACCAGTCATAAGCAAGGACAGCGGTCATCTGAGGATACGAAATACCAAGTAGAGCAGGCACCTCGTATGCTGTGAAAATAAAGGCTGTTAAAATAAGCGTAATTTCAACGATGACCGGCTGTACCCAAGGCCATTCCACCGTTTTAAACCATTCTTTTCTGCCTCCGCCAAGCACCGCAATGACTTCACCGTATTGCTTTGGCAGCTGTAAATAAGCAGGCAGCAGCATCAGAATCACAAACGGGATCTCCTTCCACAAATACGTGATGATGATCCCAACGCCATAAGCATCCTGCGTCAGCACGGGAAATGCTTCTCTTGATGACAGCCAGCCTGCCTGGTAGAAAAATGACGAGATCAATCCACTCTGACCGAGCAGCAGCAGTACGAAGTAACCCCACACAAAATGAGGAAACAGCATTGGAATCCATACGAGCCATTTTCCTCCGGGCTCATCAATGAAGGAATAAAACCACCTCACAACTGCCCACCCAATCAGAACGGAAAGAAAGACAGAAACAAACGTAATCGACAGACTGTATCCCAATGACTCAATCAATCGCCTCTGCATGAAAAGCTCTCCGTAATACGCCCATGTCCAGCCTTCCGGCGAGCGGATACTTTCTGCAAAGGCCATCACAAGACTATATACAATGAGCAGCAAAAACAGCAGTGCCGGGATGAGCAGCACTGCCGGTTTACTAGTCTGATACCACTTCATTAATCCACTCATCCTCTATCCACGGTACATAGGCAGCATCCACTTCAGGAACAAAAGATTCTAGTAGCGCTTCCTGACTCAGCACGGTAGCACCCCGGTCGAGTTCCTCGAAGCCAGCCAGATTGTCACCGTCCAGTTTAGACGGGTCAATCGGTGTATTTTCCCCCCAGTATTGAGGATCAAGCTTGGCAAGCTGTGCCTCCGGCGTTAAAAAGAAGTTAATTGCCGTCAGCGCCGCCTCTTTTGATGGGCTGTTATAAGGAATCGATAAAAAGTGCGTGTTACCAATAGATCCCGGATCTTCAAGGACAAACGCTTTTGTCGTATCAGGGAAAATCCCGTCAGCGACGAGTGATTCTGCACGTGCCTCGTTGTACCCCATTGTCATCCATACTTCGCCCTGACTGTACAGTCGATCCAGTTCCTCAAGTGTTCCCGGATATGTTTCTCCGCCGCGCCACAGGTTAGACTCAATTTCATTCAGGTAAACCCACATGCCTGCTGACTCTCCCGCTGCAAACTCTTCTGAAAATGGCTCTTCTAGTAAGGTATCAACAGATGACGCTGTCCCGTATAAGATATGTCTTAAAAATGCATTACCCGTAAAATCATCTGCTGCAGGGTACGTAAATCTTCCCGGATTTTCCTGAATCCACGCAGATAACTCTTCAAGGTTTGATGGCGGCTCATCAATCTTTGAGGAATCATAATGAAAGACGAATTGCACCTTTCCCCACGGCGCTTCATATCCTTCTGTTTCCGTACCAAAATCATAAGCAAAATCCAGACTTTCTGTATCATAAAATTCTTCAAAGGCAGGCAGTTGATCCGTGATCGGACCATACAGCAGCTCGTTTTCCTTTGCCCGCTTAAAATTCTCACCGTTCATCCAGATGATATCGATCGTGCCATCGTCCTGCCCAGCACGTTTTTCAGTCTCAAGCTTTTGAATAATTTCATTCGTATCAAGAGGAATTCGCTCAAGCGTCACATCGTAGGCTTCCTTCAGGGCCGGAATGGCATAGTCGTCGATATAACGGTTAATCCCTTCATCTCCGCCCCACATATAAAGACGGACTGTGTCACCTTCAGCTTCTGCCGTTATTTCATCCCACGTCAGATCACTCAGCTCCTGTTCCTGCTGGTCACCATTTGTCATATTACATCCGGCCAGAAACACAACTCCAGCCATTGCAAACATTCGTTTTTTCATTTTTTCCACCTCAACAGTTATTATTCTGTATACGATTCATCTATTTAAATAGATCATTTTAATTCAGCATCTGTAGCTGTCTTTTTGATTTTATCTTTTATTTTTCGACGATCCTATTTCTCATGCTCTCAAATATGTATACAGGACCGGTTTGAGACTTTAAAAAAAGTACCTGATTCCACTGATCAGGTACTTGGATATTTAAAGAATAGCCGTCCATTCTTTCGTTTTCCGGTCGAATGAAAATACAGCTGCCGGCTCTCTTTTTGATTTAGCTTTCATATCGTCCTGAAGATCGTCCATATTGGAGTAATCACCGACCACCCAGACAGGCAGCTCAATCTTTCCTTTACCCCCAATACCATGCTGGACTGAAATAATGACCCCATCCCTCAGCAAATGGGAAAGTGACATCACAACTTCTTTTGGAATCGCAGGAAGCGACTTCTCCTTTTTCCACTGAATCAGGCCCCTGCCACCCTTTTTGGCATTCCACTTTTCAGGCACAACGGTTCCGACCAGCTGAAAAAAATCCGGCCACTCCCGGTAATATGTTCGGTTTAGCAGACCATCCTCTGAAGATAGGTAGGCAAATCGGTTATTCAGCTTTTTATAAAATGGCGTGTTGAGGTGATGCTTCATATGCCCGATATATAGAAGCTCTGCGATTTCCTGAGGGGACATTTCATCAAGACCCGCCTCGTCCTCAAAGTCAATCCAGCAGAAATCCCCATAAGAGGCTACATCTTCTTTGACAAGCTTGGACACCTCGTCTGCGTTCACGTACTCAAGGTATGTATGCATATTAAATGACGTTTGCTCGTACTGGTGTTTAACCAGAAGTAAATGATGGAGATGATCTGAAAGTGCATGATAAAATTCTTTGAATTCGATTCCGTTAGACATGACAAAATCCTGGGATAAATTCAGGTGTAAATAAATCCATCCCTGTGAACCCGCCTGATTTTTCATGTGATCATCTCCCCGTCCGACTGTGATATACCTCATTGTATCAAATTGTCTGTCTAACGCGAAAAAATAACTTCCCGAAATCATGTCAAATTTAAGAACATCCGGTCTAACATCCTTTCTTTTTCTTTTGATCCGTTCTTATTATTATGAACAGTTTGTCACATTCGAAACTTCCAGTGCCTGTTTTACGTCTATTCAATAGGCACCTCTGACGAAAGTAGCAGACTGATTTTATCAGGATGAGACTTCTTGTGAATTGTGAAGAGGTGCATAATCTGATACGCTGATACTGAATGTCAAAGGAAATAATAGAATCCAGGTGAATAGATTGAATAATAATAATAACTTTTCAGACCGAATTGATTGGACACTTGCCAGTCTTTTAATATTGTTTATGATCTCGAGTGTTGTCGCCATCGCATCTGCGCAAACAACAGGGCAGTACGCTGCACTTGGCACGAACTTTGCGCTTAGACAGGGCGCTATTTATGCTGTCGGCTTCGTTATGATTGCTTTTATGATGTATTTTGATATGGATCAGTTCAGAAAGCTCGCATGGGTCTTTTATGGATTCGGCGTGATCCTGCTGGTCGGTTTACTTATCCTTCCTGAGAGCATTGTTCCTTACCGAAATGGTGCTTACAGCTGGTATTACTTCCCGCTTATCGGCACACTGCAGCCCTCAGAGTTTATGAAAACATTTACTGTTATTGCCCTCGCCCGGGTTGTAACCGTTCATAATGAAGCATTTGTTAACCGTGATGTAAAAAGTGATCTCTGGTTGCTTGTTAAAATCGGATTAATTTCAGGAATTCCATTCGTTTTAATCAGCCAGCAGCCTGACCTGGGTACAATGCTTGTCTTTATTGCCATTACAGTCGGTGTGATTCTCGTATCCGGTATTTCATGGAAACTGCTGCTTCCTACATTCGGCACGATCACAGCTGTAGCCGGCGCAGCACTCTATTTTGCGATTTTCCGTCAGGACCTCATGGCCAGATACTTTCAAGATTACCAGCTGCGAAGAATTTACTCGTGGCTTGACCCTTACTCGTATGCGTCCGGCGATGCCTACCAGCTGACAACTGCGATGAGCGCGATCGGTTCCGGGGAGATATTCGGAAAAGGGTTCCAGGATCGCCAGGTGTATGTGCCGGATAACCATACAGATTTTATTTTTGCCGTTATTGGCGAAGAGTACGGATTTATCGGGGCGAGCTTTGTTGTCAGTTTGTTTTTCCTTCTTATTTATCATTTGACAAAGGTCGCGCTTGAGACGAAAAGCCAGTTTAATGTGTACGTGTGTGCCGGTGTGATCAGTATGATTACCTTCCATGTCTTCCAGAATATCGGGATGACGATCCAGCTGCTGCCGATTACGGGTATTCCATTACCTCTTGTCAGTTACGGAGGAAGTTCGCTGATTGGTACATTGTTTGCACTGGGGCTATTGTTCTCGATGCGTTTTCATCACAAAACCTATATGTTCTCTTCCGAAGAGGAAAATTAAAGAGCCGTTTGCGAACGGTTCTTTTTTTATGTTTTTAGAATCGTGCCAGGTCAGCTTTTTATCAATCACATGACAAAAAATACCCCTTAAGTTTACCTGAAACAGACTGCTCCTAAAGATACAAAACCCTATCTTTAAGGGTTTTATAAGAAACCAAATCCCGTTCCATTTATTTGTAAATGAATCAATAGTACGAAATCCGAATCTTTTTTGTTATTTTAACATGATGAATTTTACGCTTCCTTTACTTTCCATAAAGAAATGGTAAATCTACTTGTCGTCACATAAAAGTTTTCGCATACTTGCGTTGTACATATCACAAACGCGCTAAGCGAAAGGAGTTTTTCACATGTGGAAAAAGGCAACGTCTATTACGATGGCAAGTGCATTACTTTTAGGAAGTGCTGTTTATATGAACGATCAGGCTGAAGCGAATAACGGAAAAGGTAAAGGTGCTAAGAAGGATCAGAACGTCATCCTGCTTATTCCGGACGGTTACTCTGCTTCCCAGGCTACTGCATACCGATGGTTTAAAGGTGAAGAGTCTGTAATGGATGAACATCTGGTCGGAATGATGAAAACTCATTCAGCGGATACAGAGGTTACTGACTCAGCTGCAGCGGGTACAGCGATGGCCACTGGCGAAAAGACAAATAACGGTATGATCAGCGTGACACCGGATGGAGAAGAAATCGAAACGGTACTTGAAAAGGCTGAAGCAAATGGAAAGTCTACCGGTTTAGTTGCCACTTCTACGATTACCCATGCCACACCGGCTGTATTCGGATCTCATGTAGCATCACGTAATGACGAGGATTCTATTGCCCCACAGCTGCTTGAAAACGATGTTGATGTTCTTTACGGTGGAGGCGCCAAATACTTTACAGATGAAATGATGGAGCAGGCAGAGGAAATGGGCTACAGCTTTGCTGAAAAAGCTGCCGATCTTGAAGGTGTCAGCGGGGAAGAAAAAGTACTTGGTCTATTTGCTGACGATGCAATGGCAACTTCTCTTGACCGAGAAGGTACAGAACAGCCAAGCCTTGCTGAAATGACTTCTTCTGCAATTGATGTCCTGGATCAGAATAAAGATGGTTTCTTCCTGATGGTGGAGGGAAGCCAGATTGACTGGGCAGGTCATGCGCATGATATCGGCTGGTCTATGAACGATACAAAGGACTTTGAGGATGCAGTAAAAGAAGCACTGGAATTTGCTAAGAAAGATAAGAATACAACCGTGATTATTGCAGGGGATCACGAGACTGGCGGTATGAGTGTTGGTGATCAGGATCTTTATGATACAAATCTTGAGTTTGTCCGTGGTATTACCGCAACGGGTGATATGATGGCTGAGATGCTGAATGAAGACCGCTCTAACGCAGCTGAAGTTGTGGAAGAACATACAGGTCTTGTTCTAACTGAGGAACAGGTCGCAGAAATTCAGTCTGCTGAAGAGGATCGCGTTGCCATTACAATCAATCAGTTTGTCAGTGAGGAAGCACTGATCGGCTGGACAACGGAAGCTCATACAGGGGTGGATGTACCTGTATACGCATTCGGCCCGGGTAAAGACGAGTTTGCAGGGCTTCTTGATAATACTGATATTGCAAAAAACATTGAGGAAGTATTGAAATTAAAATAAATATTTACGGACGGACAGGCTGAGGCTTGTCCGTCTTTTTTTGAACGTGAGGTTGTCGGAGGAATTCTTGAGGTGCGGGGGTGAGTTCGTCAGGTTGCTGTGGACTTTCGTGAGGTCACCTCCCACATTCGTGAGCTCCGGTCAAACATTCGTCAGTTTCACTCTAAAAGACCCACCCACCTGACCAATTGAAAAACAGACAACTCATCACCCCGGTTGTCTGTTACGGTTCTTTTATAGTTGATGTGGTATTTCCGGAACGACGATCCTTAAACAGTCTTTTTCCACGACTAAATGATGGTTCTGTCCTTCATAATGCTCTCCATCCATGTCAATCACCTGAGATTTCCCGAGACTGACGGTGAGCTCTTTGCACTGATAATGCAGGATGTCTGAATTCGACGTATCCCAATCGACCATGGCTTTTGCAGCTAAAATTTCCTTAAATAAAGGAAATCCGCTCTCTTTTAAAATTAACAGATCCATCAATCCGTCATGCAAATCAATTGATGCTAGAGGAAATTCAGTCGCTCCAATGGATTTGCCGTTCATCACAAGCAGCATGACAGCTTCACCTTCAACGACTTTCTGATCAACTTCCAGCTGATAATGAAAGTCCTCCTGTCCACTGAGTGATTTTATCGCACTGACGTAATAACTGATTCGGCCGAACACATTTTTCGAATCATCGTTTATATTTTGAGATGCTTCTGCGATTAATCCGGTTCCCCAGAAATTTGAGAAATACCTGCCGTTGCTTTCAACGAGATCCACAGGTTTTTCTGTACCGCCATGAACGATAAGTTCTGCCGCACGTTTGATGTTCAGCGGAATGTTAAGTGACCTGGCGAAATCATTACATGTTCCGGCCGGAATGATGCCGATAACAGGACGCTTATCAAGTGGTGCTAGACCGTTTACACACTCATGAACCGTCCCGTCACCACCCATGATGACAACAAGATCCACTTCTTCCCCATGCTGTCTGCAAAAACGTTCGGCATCACCGGGTTTTTGCGTCTGGTAAAGAGACAGAGCAGGTATGGATGCCGCCAATACCCCCGCTGTCTGGCTGATCAGTTTTTCAATTTCTTTTTCCCCGGCACTGCCTTTGTAAATCAACATCGCTTTTTGATACACAACCCTGCCTCCTCTCTACTGTTCTTTTTATACCCGAATTCAGGAAATATACTACATGATTTTGCAAAAGGCTGCTTTATGTATTTTACGCGCCAAAATAAAAAAGGTCCCCACTTGGAGCACCTTTCGCGTAATCATTATGTTCCGGATATCTGATGCGGCTGCTTGACAGACTCGAGTATCTCCAGGCGTGATTTCGTGGTTGAAATTTTTACCCCGACTTCTGACAGTTTCGTCATCATCTCCTTGATGGTTTCACTGTTTCTTGACATGCTGAGCACCTCTCCCGAAAAGTTTGATTATATACATATAAACGAATAAAATCTCTAAAAAGTTTCATTTTCGCTTAAAAAAATTTAAATAAGCATTATTACGATTATGATACCACTTTCACAAAATAAAAAACCTGAATTTAAGAAAAATTAATGATTTTGTTAAATGAATAAAATCTATCTCATTCCGCATACTACAAATTGAATAAATTGGAGGTGTTGAGAATGAACGTACGTGAAGTAATGACACAGGATGTTATCACATGCAGTAAGCAGGATACAGTGGAAACAGCAGCAGAAATGATGAAAAAACATGACATTGGTGTGCTTCCTGTCGTAGACGAAAGTGGCCGCCCGGTTGGAATGGTAACGGATCGTGATATCGTGATCCGCGGTGTGGCAGAACATAAGAGTCAATCGGTTGATCAGGTCATGACGCATGAATTAATTCATGTAACGCCTGAGACGACTTCAGAAGAGGCCGCCGATGTAATGGCTTCTTCTCAGGTGCGCCGCCTGCCTGTTGTACAGGATGAGCGTATTGTTGGCCTTGTTTCTTTAGGAGATTTGTCTGTGAATCCACAGTCTAACCAAAAGGCCGGGGATACATTAACGGATATTTCCCAGCCTTAAGTAAACCCATTCTATGTAACGTGTGAGTTTCAGCACACACCTAATACAAAAAGCGACTGGAACGTCTACATGTTCCAGTCGCTTTTCATTAAAGCTTTATTCTTTGCAGTCTTAATGCGTTTAAAACAACAGATACCGAACTGAAGGCCATTGCCGCTCCGGCTACCCATGGGGCAAGCAGACCGACAGCCGCGATCGGGATTCCTAAGGTGTTGTAGCCGAATGCCCAGAACAGATTTTGTTTAATATTACGCATTGTTTTCCGGCTCATCATGATGGCATCTGCAATGCTCATCAGATCACCGCGGATCAGCGTAATATCTGCTGCTTCCATCGCCACATCGGTACCTGTTCCAATCGCCATTCCGGTATCAGCTGAGGCCAGTGCCGGTGCGTCATTAATACCGTCTCCTACCATCGCCACCTTATGGCCCTTTGCCTGAAGCTTCTTCACCTCAGCCGCTTTTCCATCGGGAAGTACTTCTGCAATGACCTGATCTATGCCTGCTTCTGTTGCAATCGCGCGTGCCGTCCGATCATTGTCTCCTGTAATCATGATCACCTGAAGACCCATTTCTTTCAAACGTTCGATCGCTATTTTAGATGTTTCCTTCATTGTATCTGCCACTGCAACAATTCCTGCAAGCTCTCCGTCAATTGCAAAAAGCATGGCGGTCTTCCCTTTTTCCTCAAGATCAGCCATCGTGTTCTCTACACCATCTGTTGATATGTTTTCCTGTATCATCAGTTTTCGTGTTCCTGCAAGGATTTGTTTTTCATTTAATACGGCTTTCACACCAAACCCTGTAATAGACTGAAAATCCGTTCCCTCTTTTACTTCAAATCCTCTATCACGAATACCTTTCACGACTGCTTTTGCCAGAGGATGCTCTGATCCGGCCTCTGCTGCTCCGGCATGTAAAAGCAGGTCCGCTTCTGAAAAGCCGTTGAGCGGAATTACATCCGTTAAAACAGGCTGTCCTTCTGTAACCGTACCTGTTTTATCGAGAATCACCGTATCAACTGACTGAGCCGTTTCTAAATGCTCTCCGCCTTTAAATAAAATGCCTGCTTCGGCTGCACGACCTGAGCCAGCCATAATAGAAACGGGTGTTGCAAGACCAAGCGCACACGGACATGCGATGACAAGCACGGCAATGGTTGCTTCAAGTGCCGGGGCAATCTCACCTGGTGACACGAGTGTGATCCACGCGATAAAGGTAAGGATCGCAATCCCGACAACAATCGGTACAAAAATGCCCGAAATACGGTCTGCCTGGCGTTGAATCGGCGCTTTTGAACCCTGAGCCTGCTCGACAACCCGGATGATTTGAGCAAGCGCTGTTTCTTTACCGACTTTAACCGCTTTGACTTTGATGAAACCCTGCTGGTTAATGGTTGATCCAATCACATGGTCTCCGGTAATCTTGTCAGCCGGTACACTTTCTCCTGTAATCATGGATTCGTCGATAGCCGTCTGACCTTCTTCAATGATACCGTCTACAGGTATCTTCTCACCTGGACGAACAGCAAGCAGGTCCCCAACCTGAACCTGATCAAGAGGCACTTCCACTTCCTCACCATTTCTAATCACAAACGCTGTTTTCGCCTGAAGACCCATCAGTTTTTTAATGGCTTCAGATGAACGGCCTTTTGCTTTTGCTTCAAAAAGCTTTCCAAGAACAATCAGTGTAATCAGTACTGCACTTGTCTCAAAATAAAGTCCCATCATATGCCCCGGCATTGACAGGCTCTGAAACGCCAGATATACACTGTAAAAATAGGCAGCAGAGGTACCTAAAGCAACGAGTACATCCATATTGGCACTGCCGTTGCGCAAAGCTTTATAAGCTCCTTTATAAAATGGTGCACCTACAATAAACTGAACCGGGGTTGCCAGTGCCATTTGCACCCACGGGTTCATCAGAAGATCCGGTACATACATCCACTCGGTAAATGAGAAGTGACCGACCATTGTCCACAGCAATGGAGCAGCAAAAATCAGAGAAAAAATAAATCTCTTTTGCTGACGGCTGATTTCTGCCTGACGATGGTCCTGCTCCGGCTTTCTCTCTTCTTTTCTAGAGGCTCCATAGCCAAGCTTCTCAACCTGCTTAATAATATCCTCTGTTGAGAGTACATGATCTGTGTACTCCACCGTTGCCTGCTCTAAAGCAAGATTGACTGTTGCTGTTTTCACACCTTCAAGCTTGTTCAATCCTTTTTCAACCCGCGTCGAGCAGGCTGCACACGTCATGCCGCTAATATCAAATTCTTCTTTTTTAACAGCAACACCATAGCCGAGTTTTTCTACTTTCTCCTGAATGTCTGACAAGGAAAGCTGATCAGGGTTATAGGAAACCGTTGCTTTTTCCAAAGCCAGATTGACATTGGCCTGATTCATCCCTTCCATTTTCTGCAGTCCTTTTTCAACGCGTGTCGAACAGGCCGCACACGTCATACCTGTAATGCTCAATTCTTTCTGTTGCATCTTGCCTCACCCCCATACCCATATAGGGTATATTATGATTTGAAAGAAAGTGCGCAGATTTCCTGCGCACGTACTTTATTTTACTGAATAACCTTGATCCTCGATTGTCTCACGGATCTGGTCAAGCGATACATAGGCCGCCTGGAAATCAACATCTACCGTTCCCTGTTCAAGGTGTACACGTACGTCATTGACACCACCAAGTTCTTTTACATTGGACTCTACAGCTTTCACACAGTGCTGGCATGACATTCCTTCTACGTTAAGTGTAACTGATTCTACCATGATTTTTACATCCTCCTGAATCGTTTTAATTTATTTTTTCATTAATCTTTTCATTGTTACTAGTAACTCATCAACCACTTCTAAATCGCCTTCCTGAATGCGATCAACAATACAGCTTTTCATATGTCCTTCAAGCAGGAGCTTTGACACGCTGTTTAAGGCTGACTGGGTTGCTGCGATTTGTGTGATGACATCATCACAATACGTATCTTTCTCGATCATTCCTTTGATTCCACGAATCTGGCCTTCAATTCTGTTTAAGCGGGTTTGAAGATTTTTTTTCATTTCATCTGAATGATGACTTTTTCTTTCTGAACCGCAATGACTTTCCTCAGTTGCTGTCAAATTCATTTCTGTCCCCACTGCTTCCACACATATCCCTCCCTGATTTGCATTCAGTTTATGGTTATTCTAAGTATATTATACCCCTTATAGGTATGTAAACTAATTTGTTTTGTCCTGATAACTTGAACTATAAATGACTTTCCAGAACTTTTCAACTGGTCTGCCCCTGATTTCACAGGATTATCAAATCGGAAACACAACTCCGGCGAGTCCGGCTAATATAAGTGTTAAAACGATCGCGATTATACCGAGTCTTTTCAGACGCCGTTCTTTCAGTTCACCTGCTGACATTTCCGGAAAGGAATCAAGATCCCTTTTATTCAGGACAAAGCCAGTGTTAAAAGCGACTAAAATTGTCCCTATCATGACTGATGTTGGCAGCATCGTACTAAAATCTGTCTCTACTAATGTTCTGCTCTCAGACGACAGGAGAAGCAATGCAAAGATCACCATAAAAATTGCATTAAGCAGTGCATAAAATCTTGTTTTATAGAAACTATCTGATAAAGCAATATCCTCTTTTCCCAGTCTCATTCGGTCATATTCATCCGCCTGTCTATATTCCTTAAAGAGTGATTGGCTCAATGAATTCTTTTTGACAATGATTTTGTACAACTCGATCAAAATTAACACAATACCAAACAATAAAAAAAAGATAATGCTTTCACGGGACCTGTATAAAAAGAGAGAAAACAATAAAAAGATCATTAGAAAAAGAAAGACGTTGAAAAAGACAAACTGAAAAATTCTTCCCTTTTTTCTTGGATTCATTATGATATCCCTCACCCTCTTCCCTTAAATGATTATCTTTTTCTTTTCATGAAACCTTCTGATAGTCTTTATACGTACAGTAAGGTAAAAAGTTTCTATTTTATGCAGATAGGGAAATTATAATAAAAATAATTCTAAATCGATTGGCAGGGATGTGTGATGGACTGGATCTCTTTTTTAGTTGGATTTGTCTTTTTTCTTAACTTTATTTTCGCAGGGATCCTTATTTTTCTTGAACGAAAGGATGCAAGTGCAACCTGGGCATGGCTGATGGTCTTGTTTTTTGTACCGATCGCCGGATTCGCCCTTTATTTGTTGCTCGGCCGGAGTTTGAGAAAGAAGCATTTATTTAACTGGGAAGGACGCAAAAGGATCGGGATTGAACAGCTGATCCGTTATCAGATTGATGCGATTCATAACCGGACATTTGAATTCCACTCAAGAGAAACAGAAAAAAACCAGGATATTATTTATATGCAGCTGATCAATAATGCAGCGGTATTAACCCAGGATAATGATTTACGGATCATTATAGATGGACGGGATAAATTCAAACAGTTGTTTGAGGATATTGAAAACGCAAAAGACCATATTCATATTCAGACATACATTTTAAGAAGAGATAACCTCGGGAAAGAATTGTACAACCTGCTTGTGAAAAAAGCGAAGCAGGGGGTCAAGGTTCGTGTTCTTTATGATGATATGGGTTCACGGGGTATGACAAAAAGGTACTTCAAAGAGCTCCGGGCAGCCGGCGGTGAGGTAGAAGCATTTTTTCCGTCGAAGGTACCTCTGATCAATCCGCGGCTGAATTACCGGAACCACAGAAAGATTTCTATTATAGACGGTCGTATCGGCTATATTGGCGGCTTTAATATCGGAGATGAGTACCTTGGACTCGATGAAAAGTTCGGCTATTGGCGGGATACCCACCTGAGGGTCGAGGGAAGCTCTGTACACCCGCTTCAAACCAGGTTCATTCTTGACTGGAATCAGGCATCGCACCGGTATGATATCGAATATGCAGACCGGTATTTCCCGCCTATTCCGCGAAAAGGTGATATCTCGATGCAGATTGTCTCAAGCGGACCTGATTCTGATTGGGAACAAATTAAAAACGGCTATTTAAAGCTGATTAACAATGCTGAAAAATACGTGTACATTCAAACCCCTTATTTCATTCCGGATGAGAGCCTTCTGGACGCACTGAGAATCGCTGCTTTGTCAGGGGTTGATGTCAGAATTATGATTCCGAACAAGCCTGACCACATGTTTGTTTACTGGGCGACTTATTCATATGTAGGTGAGCTGATGAAAGCTGGCGCACGTATTTACGTATATGAAAACGGGTTTATCCACGCTAAAACGCTGGTGACTGACGATGAGTCAGCTTCTGTAGGGACAGCGAATATTGATTTACGGAGCTTCAGCCTGAATTTTGAAGTGAACGCTTTTATCTATCATCAGGAAACCGCCACTTCTCTCGCACTCATTTTTGAAGAGGACATGGAAAAATCAACTGAGCTTACACCTGAACTGTACCAGAAGCGCTCACACCTGATCAGATTCAAAGAATCCATTTCAAGGCTGTTATCACCGATCCTTTGATGAAAAATAAAAGACTGAAGCATTTAAGGCTGCTTCAGTCTTTTTTTATGATGTCTGCACGATTGATTAAGCGGACTTTACACTATTGATTGTGAATCGCAATAAGATTTATAAGTTATGTATTAACCCTACTAAAACTATGAGAAAACTAGGTATTTATACTTAATTAAAAATTAATTAACCTATAAAAAAAGCAGCGTTTTTCAATCAAAAACGCTGCTTTTTTTATTTCCATGAGCGACAGCGGATTCAATAAAACACAATGAAATCAAAGGCTAGGTTAAAGAAAAAGAGCGTGTGGCCGATGGCGAAAATCATTCCAAGCTTTGATGTGCGATTCATCTCTACCACCCCTGTCTTAAGTTATAAGACTATTATACCACTTTTCTAAAAATTCAAACACTTTTTATTTCTATGATTGCACATCGGATAATATATTTTTTTCTTTTTCCTCTGTCATTCCGGCTTTCCACTCATGATTTTCTCTTGAGGACAGCCAGAGATACGTATCGCTGATGGTTTCTTCAAGAGGCCGGAAGGTCAAACCTTTTTGTGTGGCTCTTGTGGTATCAGCAAGAATAAATCCGTCCGGAATTTCTGCTGAAACAGGAATCCAGAATGGCACTTCAACGAATGGTGAGACTTCATGGTTTTTGAGCGTTTCATCTTCCACCCAGATAAAGTCAACATCTGAGTTGGTGACTCTTTTAGCAGTAGTCAGGTATTCTTCCATTGTTGGAAAAGGTTTCGCACCAGCAGCATTGTAAGTCCCGTTCTCCTGCTTTTCCACCATGCGGATCATCCATTCACTCAGGTCCCTGACGTCAATCCATTGTACTTGACGCGACGGCTTACCGGGTGCAACCGCTGTTCCGCCTTTTGAAGCACGCCAAACCCAATAAGTAAAACGGTCGGTCGGATCATCAGGACCCACGATCAGTCCCGGACGGATAATCAATGATTCTTTTCCATAAACCGATTTTACGACTTCCTCACTTTTTTGTTTAAGAGGGCCATATGTAGCGCCGTTTACTTCTTCTGTTTCCTCCTCAAGCTCCCCTAGTGGGGTATATTCCTCTATCGCAGGTCCTTTTGAAAAATCACTGTAAACAGAGATCGTTGATACGAACGTGTAATGCCTCACCCGGTCCTTCAAGAGCTCAGCTGTTTTTCTTACCTGGGATGGTACATATCCTGAAACATCAATGACTGCGTCCCAGCTTCCTTCCTCAAGTGCAGAAAGATCATCATTCCGGTCACCAGTCAGCTTCTTTACAGCGGGAAATAATGCTGTATTCGTTTTTCCGCGGTTGAAAAGGGTCACCTCATGACCTGCTTTCAGCGCACTCTCTGTTATATGTTTACCAAGAAACTGTGTGCCGCCTAAAATTAATAACCTCATTTTCCTCACTCCTTAAATAGATTGTTGATAACGTTCTTCATAAAAGCGACGGATGCCGTTACTGAGCAGATAGAAGGTCACCATCGTAAAGGTGATAAAGCCAACAGTTGATAGCACCACCCATTCTGCTGAGAACACGTCCTGGTTGATGTTATCGAGAAGCGACGGCCAGATAAATGAATTGTTCATGGTCTCTACGCCGCCACCTCTTATGGAACCGAAAGCATTTTGCAGATACACACCAATCACGGCAAATTGTGCAATTAAAAATAATGTTCTACCCAGATCATTCACAAAGCTCGTCAGCATCATCAGGCGCAGCTCCGGCCAAAAGTACGCCTTAAATAAAGTAACGTTTGAGCAGCCGGTTACGATACCAGCTTCAAAAAAAGGTCTTTTTGAACTTTGAATCATGGACGTTCTGATCATATTGGCCGTTCGTCCAACCTCCACCAGCGCAATTGCAAGGATGAGCCAGAGCTGGCGGTGCTCAGAAAACATAATAAATGGCATGCCCGCAAAAAAGATGACAAAAAAGACGGGTGGCATAAAGGAAAACAGCTGGCTCCATACAGATAAGAAACCCTTCAACAATCCTGAATAATAGCTGCCAATCCCCAGTATCGCAGCTACTGCAAAGCGGATCACGACAATCGTTACAATCACAAGTAACGTTTCCTTAGATCCTGCTACAAGTAGACTCAGCACATCCCGTCCATCCCGGTCCGAGCCAAGCGGATCCTGTGCAGAAGGCGGGAATGGCGGAACCTCAATCCCGGCATCAGTAAATCTTGCCCCCTGCTGCGTCAGGCTGTCATCCACCATCGGAAGAAACGGACCTAAAAACGTGATAAACAATAAAATGATCAGCATGATGCTGCCCGTTGCTAAATGACGATTCATCCGCTGCTTCCCCTTTCATGAGGCAATAAAAAGGTTCTTGCAACCTGACTGATCAGCCCTGCAAACAAAATCATCAAAGTGAAGAATAATGTAAAAGCAATAATGGCTCCTACGTCGACCATTAGTGATTGTCCATCCACTATCCGTTGAGAAGCTGCTACATATTCTTTAAAGTAATAAGCCGCTCCACGATACTGCGTTAAATATTCAATAACAAATAAATTCGACAGTAAGTAAAGAACAACTGTGTTCGTATGGACAAAAATTTTAGCAAGTCCGTTGCGAAGCATATGGATATAGAGCAGCTTAAAAGCAGGAACCCCTTTGGCTCTTGCTGTTCTTATATAATCCGCTCCCTGCTCCGCACTCAGTGCTGCATATGTAATATTCGCCAGATAGAACATCGGAAAAATAGATAAATAAATGACATTCATCACGACAGCCTCTATCGTCTCATGGGTGTACAACTTCAGGCCGGTCACAATTCCGTGGACATTCAGATACATCATCGTCATCTGGATCATGATAATAAAAAACAAATCCGGCAGTGAAAGCCCAAGCCACGTTGTCTGAAGACCCGCAACCCTCCGTTTACCGTGCCTTGTCTGAAAGTCGAATACACCTTTTGCAATACCAAGCAGGATGCTGACGAAAAACGCAGGTATAATCAGCCAGAGACTCCTCTGGATCATTTCCCACGCTTGTCCGAGCAGCGGTCTGTCATAACGGTCTGTGCCAAGCCCTTCCCCGTTAAACAGCGGTATGAAAAAAGATTTTACATTTTCCACATGTGCTTCTGCTGAATAGGTATAATGAGCCGATACAAATTCACCGGATGCACCTGTCTCCATCTCCATTTCCCTGGGCAGGAGAAGGAGAATAAACAGCAGGCCGAAAGCAAACAGCCACTGTAATATCAGTTTTACGATATTTCTTCCCATATGAAGCCTCCATTTTTTAGACTCTTCTGAATAGTATAGCGAAAAAAACTGTTTAGGGAAACGAAAAAAAGACTGAATTTGCCATTGGCAGTGATCCAGTCTTTTTCTATTTGTTTACTATTCAATTAAATGCCGAGATATTCTTCAAGTGTCAATCCACTGTTATACACTTCAGTTGCAAGCTCTTTGCCAAGATAACGGAAATGCCACGATTCATATTGATAACCTGTGATCTCTTCTTTGCCGGCAGGATAGCGTAGAATAAATCCGTATTCATGTGCATTCTCAGCCAGCCATTTTGCTCCGGCTGTATCCTTAAAGCTGTCTTCAGCCCAATGCTCCTCCTGACCAGCTTCTCCGATATCAAATCCAAGACCGGTCTGATGCTCAGAATAACCAGGACGGGCACTGAAACGATCTGCCTCTTCCTGACCGTGCTGATCCACGTAACGGTTGTATAAATCCACCTGATAATCATACGAGCGGAATGTACTGAAGGCAACCAGTGTAATCCCTTCGGCTGAAGCTGCTTCTGCCATTTGATTAAAGGCGGTTCTTGCTTCCGGGTCTTCACCCGGCGCAAAGTCCGTTGGCAACGGATGCTGTTTGTTCGCGATTAATACACCATCGACATAATAGGGCTCTGTCACAGTTTCCGGCGTTTTTTCCGGTTCCTGCGGTTCTGCCGGTATTTCCGTATCAGGTGTTACTGTGCCTTCTGATGGCGTATCAGTGTTTTCCTCCGGAAGGTCCGGCTCCGGATTCTGACTTACCTGGCCTGAATCCGTTTCCGATTCATCAACTGAAGGGTCATCGATCACTTCCGGGGATTCCTCCTGATTGATCAAACCTCCGAAAAGACCGTTAATGGCCGCATCTACCGACCAGTTATATGCACTCAAGGCCCCAAGTGAGGCACCTGCTAAAATTGTAACGGTTACACCAAGTGCAACCCACCATTTTGTTTTTTTCTTTTTTTCTGTGACAAGCGGTCCATTTCTCATGATGACAGTTCCCTTCCTGTAGCTCTCTGTTCCATTCTTTCAGTTTATCAAAAAAAGGGCCTTCGATATATGATTTCACGAAAAATCCTTAAATGTTTAAAAGACTGTAAAAAAGAGAAAGATATTGATATGCAGTTTCAACACAATGCAAAGAAATGGAGATGGATAGAATGGGAAAAGCGATTTTAACAAGTGCAGCAACCGCTAAAGGCGGAAGAAACGGACACGTGCGTTCAGATGATGACTTAATCCAGCTGGATCTTGCCATGCCTGGTGATGGTCAGGACCCTGAAGGTAAATCCAATCCCGAGCAGCTGTTTGCCGCAGGATATGCAGCATGTTTTGACGGCGCCTTTAACCTGATGGCTAAAAACGCTAAAAAAGAAGTCGATCATTCTACAACCGCTCACGTCAGCCTTGAGAAAGATGAAGAGGATGGCGGAGTCAAAATTTCTGTTAAGCTTGCTGTGAAAGTGAGCGGCATTACGCAGGAGGAAGCAGAGGATTTACTTGAAAAAACTCATAACTTCTGCCCATACTCTAAAGCAACACGTGGCAATATTGATGTAGACCTTGAGATTACTGCTGAATAATACGCTTTATAAGCCCTGCTCATGCAGGGCTTTTTTATTGTCAGAAAAAGATTCATGACACATTTATCAATCCTGTTTCTCTGCGTGTTATACTGAAATTCGACAATTGAAACTGGACGGGGTGTGACGACATGAAACCGCAGGCATGGCTTTCCATTAACTTTTTTGCGTTCTTTTTTACATGGGGCGTGTTTCTTCCTTACTGGACAGGATGGCTTGTCTTTGAAAAAGACCTGAGCGTTGCTGCAGCAAGCTCTATTATTGCAGCCGGGTTATTCGCCCGATCGTTTTCCACTTTATTTTTATTCCCGGAACTCAGCAAGCGCTTCAGCTTAGCCGTTCTGATGAAACTTTTACCGGTTATTTCAACCGGGCTGTTATTATTGTTTATCCCAATTGATTCCTTTATCGGATTAACACTGGTGATGATCCTCTTCAGCCTGTTCTACCCGAATATCCTGCCTATGATGGAGAGCAATGCCTCTCTTCTCATGAGAACAGATCACATCCACTACGGGCGCAGCCGTTCCTGGGGATCTGTCGGTTATACGGTCGGCTTAATTGTAGTCGGTATCGTAACAGGGATCTGGACGGAATCAGCTATTATGGGCGTGATGTTCGCAGGTTCCTTACTAATGGTTGCAGCAGCCTTCCAGCAAGCTCCCGGCGCACTGCAGGAACGTGTCAGCCCTCAGCGTGGAGGCTACAAAGCCGTCTTTAAAACGCATGGCTTTCTCATCGTGATGACGATCTGCATTTTAATTCAGGGCGCTCACGCTGCTTATTATAACTATGGGTTTATTTATCTTCAGGAACTGAACGTGTCAAATGGATACATAGGGTTCATTCTAAATATTGCGGTGCTGTCGGAAATCTTATTTTTCACCTTTGCAGACAGGCTGTTGAAAAATACACCGGTTTCTACCATGTTTGTCATTGCATCAGTGGCCGCGGTCATCCGTTGGGTAGCTGTGGGACTGTTTCCCGCATTATGGATTTTTCTGATCACACAACTGTTCCACTCACTCACATTTGGCCTTGCCCATTATACCTTTATCCGTTATCTCTACCGGACTGTTGAAAAACCGTTAATCCCAACCGCTCAGGGTGTGTACGCATCACTTGGTATGGGTCTGAGCGCAGCCGTGCTCACTCAGATTGGTGGCGTGCTCTATGACGTTTCATCCGGACTTGCCTTTATCGGCATGGGCATCGCTGTTATCCCTGCTATTGCATTATCACTGGTGATGCACCGTAAAAAAATAGCATGACCCCCATAAAGATTTGAATGCCTCCGTATCATTTAACAACTAAACTAAGCGGAGGCATTCAATCATGAAGCGACTCACTGAACAAACCGTACAGTCACTTTTAACCAAACTTGATACATCCATCCGCCAAAAAGAACGACGGGCTCTACTCGATTCAGTCCTTGAACTCGAACAAAAGCTCGCATCCTTCCAAAAGCGGATCGACGGACTGCAGTCCATTAAATAAATATGAAAAACAGCGGACCTTATTAAGGTTCGCTGTTTTTCTTGATGGGTGAATAAAGTGAACCGTGCCGGGTCATTCCTTCGCTCGTATAGTATAGATAACCAGATTTTTCTCTGGTTCCTCTGTTATACATGTTTTATTTGTATAATGAAGG
>NZ_SORW01000021.1 GCF_004405105.1 Jeotgalibacillus sp. R-1-5s-1
CGCACCAATTCAATATGCGGGAGTAGTTCAGTGGTAGAACACCACCTTGCCAAGGTGGGGGTCGCGAGTTCGAATCTCGTCTTCCGCTTACTATATATTTAGCGCCCGTAGCTCAATTGGATAGAGCGTTTGACTACGGATCAAAAGGTTAGGGGTTCGACTCCTCTCGGGCGCGCCATACATAGAATACCACATACTTTTTTTCGGGGAGTAGCTCAGCTTGGTAGAGCACTTGGTTTGGGACCAAGGGGTCGCAGGTTCAAATCCTGTCTTCCCGACCATTATTTTTAAAAGATTTTTATTAAATATGGGGCCTTAGCTCAGCTGGGAGAGCGCCTGCCTTGCACGCAGGAGGTCAGCGGTTCGATCCCGCTAGGCTCCACCATATTTTTTGAAGGATACTTTATTTATTGGGCGGCGTAGCTCAGCTGGCTAGAGCGTACGGTTCATACCCGTGAGGTCGGGGGTTCGATCCCCTCTGCCGCCACCAATATAATAAAGGACCTTTAGCTCAGCTGGTTAGAGCAGACGGCTCATAACCGTCCGGTCGCAGGTTCGAGTCCTGCAAGGTCCACCATTTTAATACAGGTTCATGGAGGTATACCCAAGTCTGGCTGAAGGGATCGGTCTTGAAAACCGACAGGGGTGTAACAGCCCGCGGGGGTTCGAATCCCTCTACCTCCTCCATTTTAATTTCATCATTTATATGTATCGTCGCGGGGTGGAGCAGCTCGGTAGCTCGTCGGGCTCATAACCCGAAGGTCGCAGGTTCAAATCCTGCCCCCGCAATTACCTTTGGTCCCGTGGTGTAGCGGTTAACATGCCTGCCTGTCACGCAGGAGATCGCCGGTTCGATCCCGGTCGGGACCGCCATTTTATTTTGGCTTTGTAGCTCAGTTGGTAGAGCAATGGACTGAAAATCCATGTGTCGGCGGTTCGATTCCGTCCAAAGCCACCATTTTTCTATGGCGATTGTGGCGAAGTGGTTAACGCACCGGATTGTGGTTCCGGCATTCGTGGGTTCGATTCCCATCAGTCGCCCCATATATTTGCTGCGGGTGTAGTTTAGTGGTAAAACCTCAGCCTTCCAAGCTGATGTCGTGAGTTCGATTCTCATCACCCGCTCCAACTTTATTAAATAAAGTATGGGCCTATAGCTCAGCTGGTTAGAGCGCACGCCTGATAAGCGTGAGGTCGGTGGTTCGAGTCCACTTAGGCCCACCATTATTCCACAGTAGCTCAGTGGTAGAGCAATCGGCTGTTAACCGATCGGTCGTAGGTTCGAGTCCTACCTGTGGAGCCATTTTTTTATGGGGAAGTACTCAAGTGGCTGAAGAGGCGCCCCTGCTAAGGGTGTAGGTCGCGTAAGCGGCGCGAGGGTTCAAATCCCTCCTTCTCCGCTCTTTAGGCCCGTTGGTCAAGTGGTTAAGACACCGCCCTTTCACGGCGGTAACACGGGTTCGAATCCCGTACGGGTCATACTTAAAAACACACTTAGTCATAAGTGTGTTTTTTATTTTTCCTAAATTTCTTCTGAACTTACTAATCAGGCCGAATTTCCCCTTCGTTTTCCACGGCCGGGCGGTGAACCCTTGTGCTTAGCACAAGGGTTTCTCCTGTTCTTTCTCTGGCTCTGGTGTAGGAGTCTCCGGGGATTTACAAATTGATTACTGCAGGACCGTTTTCAGTGACAGATTAGATGGTTTTGATTTAATCTATTTTGCTCAAAAAAAGGAATGGGCCTATTAATCAGGTCCATTCCTTCAACGAATTATTCTTTATCACTGTTTTTATAAATCTTTCTTTCGTCACCTTCGAGGTCTGTTCCGATGGTGTCTTCGTTCACGTCTTCTTCGCTGTAGAGGTCGTTATAGTCTCCGGATCCGTCAGCCATATCGGAAGGGGTTTCGGAGGTACCATATCGTCCTACTTCGTCAAAGCTGTTCTCATAGTCGCGGACTTCGCTTTCTTCTCCTCTGTATGGATGATCAGAGGAAGGTGACAGGACTGATTCTTCACTTGGTCTGGAATGGTCATTGCTGAATTGTTCAGCATGCTCTACACATGTAAGTGCGGTAGGGATGGCTTCCAGACGTTCGTATGGGATTTCTTCTCCGCTTACAGCACAGATCCCATAAGTGCCTTCGTCCATTGCCTTTAATGCATGGTTAATATCATCAAGCTCTTTTTGCGTATGTTCTTCAAGTGCCAGGTCTTTTTCTCTTTCGAAAAGATCTGTGGCATTGTCAGCAGGGTGATTATCGTAGTTTGAAAGCTCTGTATTAGTGTTATCTTTCGGTTTCTCGTTTTGTTCGATGATTTCTTTTTTTCTGGTGAGTAATTCATTTTTAAGATATTGTTTTTGTTTATCTGTAATCATGCAAAACATCCTTCCTTCATCTAAGTCACTTCTTACAGTTTATCCTTCTCACAAAAATTGAAACCTCAGACTGTTTTTCAATGCCCTTCAAAAATAAAAAAGACCCCCGGAGGAGTCTTTTAAAAGAAGTAGCCGATTAAATAACCGATTGATAACAAAAAGCCGAAAATGGTGTTGGTCTGTGCTGTTGCTTTCATTGCAGGCATCATCTGGATCGGCATTGTTTTCCCGATAAACCCTTTGGTTGCTCTGACAGCTTTAGGAATGCTGAGCAGACTGATGAGCAGCCATGGTGAAACAGTACCTGTAATCACGAGTACGACTACAAAGCCGTATGAGACGGTGAACATACCGGCAAGCAGATAAATCGCATTCTGACGGCCAAGGAGAATGGCGATGGTTTTCCTGCCGTTTTCCTTGTCTCCGTCTAAATCACGGATGTTGTTGGCAAGTAGGATGGCTCCAACCAGGATGGAAACTGGTATGGACACAAGCATTGCCACTGCATTTACCATGCCGGTCTGGATGTAGAATGAGATCAGGATAATGACAAATCCCATGAAAAATCCGGCAGTTATTTCACCAAATGGTGTGTAAGCGATTGGAACGGGTCCACCTGTGTATAGGTAGGCAGCCGCCATACAGACAAGTCCGATCACAGCAATCCACCACGAGCTGTTGGCACAGATGTACAGCCCCAGCAGAAGTGCAACACCGAACAGGATAAAAGCAAGGTTCAGTACTGTTTTTGGTTTAACGCCGTTTCTTACAATGGCGCCTCCGATTCCAACGGACTTTTCATTATCCAGTCCGCGTACGAAATCGTAATATTCGTTAATCATATTGGTTGCAGCCTGTATGAGGATGCTTGCGAGAAGCATAGCCAGAAACATTGGCCAGTTGAGGCTGCTGTAATCAAGTGCTAAAACGGTTCCCAGTAATACAGGAACAAATGCTGCGGTCAATGTATGCGGTCTGGTCAGTTGCCACCAGATTCGCCATCCCTGATCGCGTTCAGGCTGTAAACTCATGTTATTCTCTCCTAACTGTACTAACGCAATAAAGCCAACTTAAAGTGTATGAAACAGGAAGAACTGTGTCAATAAACTTTTCAAATTTCGACAAAGTTTCTACAGTTTTATTATATCTCTTTTTGCCTCTGTGAAAAAGTTGAAGATGTCTGTAAAATAGAATGTTTGCCGATGACGATTCATTGACATCATTGTAAAAAGAAGTGTATCTTAAAGAGAGCAATTCAGATGGACGAATGTGCGATTTTTGGAGGGGAAGCACAGTGAAAATCCTACACGAATCACAGGGGTTTACAGCATTTGAACGCGCTTTTGAAAGCGCTGAAAAAACCAATAAAAAAGTTTTATATAGCAAGGTAATGAAAATCGACACAGTGGACCCACTTCAGTTTTATGAAGCGGGTTATTCTATCTATCACGGAGAACGCTCTTATTGGGAGGATCCTAAAGGAGAGACAACACTGGTCGGTCTTGGAAATGCCGAGATTTTTTCATCAGAAAGGGAGCAATCCCGCTTTGATGAGCTGCATAAAAAGTGGCAGAAGTTTTTAAAAGGCGCTGTGATTGAAGACAGAGCCGGGATGAGTACAGGCCCTGTTTTAATGGGCGGCTTTACCTTTGATCCGAAACAGGAAACAGCGATTGAATGGTCGAATTTCTCGAAGGCATATTTTCATTTGCCTTCCTTTATGCTGACAGTTGATCATGATGGTAGTTCTTATCTGACTGTCAATATTGTCTGTATGGAAGGAGATTTTGCAGGAGAGGTCTGGAACCGTATGCAGCTGACGAAAGAACAGCTGATGAATGGGGCTGTAACGGGTTTACAGGATGTCAGTGTAGAATCCATTGAAGAGATCAGACCGGAAGAATGGAAGACTTCTCTGACCTCCGTTGTTGAACGAATCAATGAGGGTGAGATGGAGAAGGTTGTTCTTGCGCGGAAAATCAAGGTTGATTTCAATAACAAAAAGAGATCGGATTCCGTTTTGGAAAGACTTCGAGATGATCAGGCGGACAGTTTTATTTTTTCTTTTGAAGTGGCGGATACTTGTTTTATTGGTGCTACGCCTGAAAGACTTGTCAAAAAAGAAGGTAATGAAGTGCTGTCAACGTGTCTCGCAGGTTCGATCGTCAGAGGTAAGACGATTGAAGAGGATGAAAAACTTGGTCAGGAATTATTAAATGATCAGAAAAACCTTGTTGAGCACGAAATCGTTGTCAGAATGATTTCAAAGAATCTTGAGGAATTATGTGAGTCCATTCATGTCCCGGCAAAGCCGGGTTTAATGAAAATGAGAGATATTCAGCACTTATATACCCCTGTAAAAGGGCAGTCAGATTCCGGAAAAACAATTGTTGATTTCGTGGAAAAGCTTCATCCCACACCTGCACTAGGCGGAACACCAACTGATAAAGCGCTGCAGGTTATACGGGAAGAAGAAGATATGAATCGCGGACTTTACGCTGCACCTGTCGGCTGGATCAATGCGGATGGAGATGGGGAGTTTGCTGTTGCGATCCGCTCCGGACTGCTTATCCAGGATTACGCCTATTTATACGCAGGCTGTGGAGTCGTGAAGGATTCAGAAGCAGAAAGTGAGTACCAGGAAACATTAATTAAGTTCCGTCCAATGTTAAGAGCCGTGGGAGGAACAATGAAATGAATCATCAGGATCAGTTAACGGAATATGTATCAACCTTTATTGAACAACTGTATCAAAGTGGCGTGACCAGGGCTGTGATTAGTCCAGGCTCCCGGTCAACGCCACTTGCTTATTTACTTGAAGCCCACCCGCTGATTGAAACTCACATTAATGTGGATGAGCGATCAGCGGCTTTTTATGCGCTTGGTATGGCTAAAGCGAGCGGAAAACCTGTGGCGATTGTCTGTACATCCGGAACCGCAGCAGCGAATTATTTCCCTGCGGTGGTAGAGGCAACATATGCACGGGTACCGTTAATCGTACTTACAGCGGATCGACCGCATGAACTGAGAGCCAACGGTGCTCCTCAGGCGATTGATCAAATTCATTTATATGGACATCACGTGAAGTGGTTTTATGATATGCCGCTTCCGGATGCTGATTCAGCGGTTCTGCGCTATACAGGCAGGATTGCTGCAAAAGCGGCAGCCAAAGCTGATGCACATCCTAAAGGACCGGTTCATTTGAACTTTCCTTTCAGGGAACCTTTGATTCCGAGGCTGGATTCATACAGTGAAAAACATGTTGTTGCAGATGTTTTTCATGCTTCAAAGCAGCTGTCAGATGAGCAGCTTTCCGTTCTTGCCAAAAAATTGAACGATTCATCAAAAGGGCTGATTATTGCCGGTCCGATGGAGTCAGAGAGCTCATTGAACGATCTCATTGCGTTCTCAAAAAAGATGGGATATCCAATACTTGCTGATCCATTGAGCGGCTTGCGTAGTAGGATGCAAAAGCATGCTACGGTTATTGAAACGTATGATGCTTTTTTAAAGGATGTATGGATAAAGGAAATGCTCGAGCCGGATCTGATCATCCGTGTTGGAGGGATGCCTGTGTCTAAAGCACTCAGCCAGTACCTGCAGGGATGCGATGCTGAGCAGTGGCTGATCGACGAAGGGGCGGAGTGGAGAGATCCGATCTCAGCCGCAACTTCTTATATTGAAAGCTCGATTCACAGCTTTACAAAAGTTTGTGACAAGGTAACCACCACTCATTCGAATGATTGGCTGAAGAGGTGGCAGGAGCTGAATAGCGCTGCTGAAATTGAAATTGCTCACTATATTTCTGAACAAATGGATGAAGGGGCAGCTGTTGGAGCCTTGATTCAGTCGCTTCCTGCCGGCAGTCACCTTGTAGCAGGTAATAGTATGCCGATCAGGGATGTAGACACATTCTGGATCAGGGGGGCAAATGCAATTCATCTGTGGGCGAACCGCGGTGCTAATGGGATTGATGGCGTTGTCTCTACTGCGCTTGGTATCGCTGCGGTGAAAAACGAACCGGTCTATTTATTAATCGGTGATTTGTCGATGTTCCATGATTTGAATGGTCTGCTCGTAGCAAAACAGCATAAAAGCCATCTTCAGATTATCGTCATGAACAATAATGGCGGAGGAATTTTCTCGTTCCTGCCGCAGGCGAAGGAACCGGCTCATTTTGAAACGCTGTTTGGCACGCCTCCCTCTCTTGATTTTGAACAGGCGGCTTCCTTTTACGGTATTGATTATCAACGCTGTAAAACGAAAGATGAGCTCAAGAATGCATTAGATGGCGGATCAGATCGTCTGAAGCTGACTGAAGTGCTCACAAACCGCGATGAAAATGTCATTGCCCACCGCAAGCTCTGGCAGACAGTCGGGACAGCTTGCCGGTCGGTTTTGGAGAAGGTTTAAATGAGGGTCAGGATCAGAGACGGATACTATCACGTTAAGATAAAAGGGTCAGGCAGTGATCTGGTCGTTCTGCATGGCTTTACAGGCTCTGCTGACAGCTGGTCCCGTTTTCAGGAGCAGCTTCAGGATCAATACCGGATTATTGCGATTGATCTCCCGGGGCATGGTCAGACAGAGGTGCCTCTGAATGAGGACTACATTTCAATGGAGTGCGTGTGCGATGACATTAAATCTATACTGAAGCATTTATCCATTTATCAGGCAGCCTTTCTTGGCTACTCAATGGGAGGAAGAACCGCGCTTGCTTTTTCAGTCCGATATCCGGAGATGATCACCTCACTGATCCTTGAAAGTGCGTCACCGGGACTCAGGCTTTCAGAAGAGCGGGCTCAGAGACGAAAGCAGGATCAGGAACTGGCTGAATTCATTGAACGGGAGGGAGTCAGTACTTTTACTGACAGGTGGGAATCGATTCCGTTGTTTGCTTCCCAGAAAAGTCTCCCGGACGAGCAGAAGAAGATCATTAGAGAACAGCGGTTATCTAATGTTGCTGAAGGGCTTTCAGCCAGTCTCAGATGGATGGGAACCGGTCAGCAGCTTTCATACTGGGAGCGGCTGACTGAGCTTCACATGCCTGTGCTGCTGTTGACAGGAGAGTATGATTCAAAGTTTAATCAGATTGCCGGAGAAATGATGAAATACCTTCCTGATGGCCGTCATGAAGTCATTTTAAGTGCCGGACATGCAATACAGGTGGAACAACCTGAAAAGTTTGATACAATAGTAAGGGAGTTTTTAATTCACCATGTGAATTAAAAACCCGATTACATAAAAGGAGGTTTCTTTCATGACTCGTGAATGGGTACAGGAACGAAACTATGAAGATATTTTATATGAAACGTACAATGGGATTGCTAAAATCTCGATCAACCGTCCGGAGGTGCGTAATGCATTCCGTCCGAAAACAGTAATGGAATTAATCGATGCATTTGCTTATGCGCGTGACGATGCCAAAATTGGTGTAATCGTCCTTGCAGGTGTTGGCGATAAAGCATTCTGTTCAGGTGGAGATCAGAGTGTGCGTGGACATGGAGGATATGTAGGGGAAGACGAAATTCCGCGTCTGAACGTGCTGGACCTTCAGCGTCTGATCCGTGTCATTCCAAAACCGGTTATTGCCATGGTATCAGGATATGCCATTGGTGGCGGCCACGTATTACACGTTGTGTGTGACCTGACTATTGCTGCTGATAACGCGATCTTCGGACAGACAGGTCCAAAGGTTGGCTCATTTGATGCAGGCTACGGTTCAGGCTATCTTGCCCGTATCGTAGGACACAAAAAAGCACGTGAAATCTGGTTCCTTTGCCGTCAGTATGACGCTAAAGAAGCGCTTGAAATGGGCTTAGTCAACACGGTTGTTCCGCTTGACCAGCTTGAGGATGAAACGGTTAAATGGTGTGAGGAAATGCTTGAGAAGAGCCCGACTGCACTACGTTTTATCAAAGCAGCGATGAATGCTGATACAGATGGCCTTGCAGGTCTTCAGCAGTTTGCAGGAGATGCAACGCTCCTTTATTACACGACAGATGAAGCGAAAGAAGGCCGTGACGCATTTAAAGAAAAGCGTTCACCTGACTTCGGACAGTTCCCGCGTTTCCCTTAAGCAACGTTTCAAAGCCCATGGCATGGTCCATGGGCTTTTTTATCGATCAGAAAAAGAATACATAACACGTAAATGAAAATAAGGAAGTGACAATCATGACGAGCTGGCTGGAAAAAAGAGCGCACTTGACTCCAAACAGGATTGCCCTTTATTTCGGGCATGACAGCTGGACATTTAAAGAATTGGAGAAAGAAGTAAATGAGTTTGCAGCTAAGCTGTCAGGCTTTATTCATTCATCTGATCCTGTAGCCGTGTTATTGCCGAATCACCCTGATACGGTCATGGTCATCCACGCACTGCAAAAGCTTGAGCTCCCGGTTTTAATGCTGAACAGCAGACTTACCCGTGATGAATGGAATTATCAGCTGTCAGACAGCAGAGCGCAGCTTGTCGTGACGGATCAATGGATAGAATCGCCGTTGTCTGCAGAAATGATCACAGTGTATGACATTAGGCAGTCGGCCCCACTTGACGTCACGTCTTGGGGTCACTCAGATCTTTGCTCGATTATGTACACTTCCGGAACGACCGGTCGTCCAAAAGGTGTCATGCAATCCTATGATAATCATTTTGCCAGTGCTTCTGCTTCAGCCTTTAATATCGGACTCGATACGAAGGATATCTGGATGTGTGCTGTCCCGTTATTTCATATCAGCGGTTATTCTATTTTAATGAGGAGCGTCATTTATGGAATAGGGGTCAGATTATACGCTAAATTCGATGAAGCCGTTATTCACAATGATCTGGTCAGTGGAAAAGGAACCGTTTTGTCAGTTGTCACCGTTATGCTTCAGCGCCTGCTTGAGGTGAAAGATGCTGCCTATCATCCGTCATTTCGCTGTATGCTTCTGGGCGGGGGGCCTGCACCGGAATCGATGGTGGAACAATGTCATCAGCTGAAAATACCTGTTTTTCAATCTTACGGGATGACTGAAACGTGCTCTCAATTTACCACGCTGTCACCTGATGACGCCCCGTTCAAAATCGGTTCATCAGGAAAACCGCTTTTTCCGGGTGAACTGAAAATTATTAAGGAATCGGGAGAAGTCGCTGCTCATGGAGATGTTGGAGAAATTGCGCTTAATGGACCATCCGTTACATCAGGCTATTTCAACAACCGCCCGGCAACGGAAAAAGCACTGCAGCAGGGATGGCTCAAAACGGGGGATATGGGTTATCTCGATCAGGATGGATTTTTGTATGTGGTGGATCGCCGATCAGATTTGATTATATCAGGAGGAGAGAACGTCTATCCGGCTGAAATTGAATCCGTGCTGATGAGTCATCCAGCGGTCAGGGAAGCCGGAGTGGCAGGGAAGAAAGACCTTGATTGGGGTGAGGTTCCTGTCGCATTTCTTGTTACGAATGAGACGTGTACGGAAGAAGAACTGCTGCGTTATTGCAGGGAGCGTTTAGCTGCTTATAAAACGCCAAAAAGCATTTATTTTAAGGACAGTCTGCCACGAAACGCAGGAGGGAAGCTGATTCGCCGCTTTTTAAAAGAGGAGGTGAATGCAGACAATGAAAATTGCTAAAGCCACCATACACGAAATCAGTATGGCGCTGAAAAAGCCGTTTAGAACAAGTCTTGGAACCGTGACAGAACGAAGAGGCCTTGTGCTCGAGCTTCATGATGAAAATGGGTTAACCGGTTTAGGCGAGGGTGTTGCATTTTCTGAACCCTGGTATACAGAAGAAACTGTTGACACGAGTTTACTGATGCTAAAAAAATACTTACTGCCTGCGCTGTTGCAGGAGGATCTCCACCACCCTGAGGAAGCGGAACGTGTATATGCAACGGTAAGAGGCAATCCAATGGCAAAAGCAGCAGTGGATATGGCTTTATGGGATTTACATGCGAGACAGGCCCGTAAGCCGCTGTATGAGATCATTGGAGGCACAAGAAAGACAGCACTTGCCGGTGTTGCGATCGGATCACAATCCATTGATGATCTGCTTGACCAGGCACAGGAAGCGGTCAGAGAGGGCTACAGTCGCGTGAAAGTAAAGATCATGCCAGGTTATGATCTCGAGCCGCTCAAAGCACTCAGGGAAGCATTTCCTGACTTATCGATTCTGGCAGATGCCAACTCAGCGTATGAAGGAAAAGAGAGTGATCTGCTTGCTCTCGATGAACTGGGGCTGCAGATGATCGAACAGCCGTTATCACAGAAAGATCTTGTCAGACATGCAGAGCTTCAGAAAAAATTAAAAACACCGGTCTGTCTGGATGAAAGCATTGATTCCTATAAGGCAGCGGCAAATGCCATTGCGCTTAACAGCTGCAGGGTGATCAATATTAAAATAGGCAGGGTTGGCGGTTTAACAGAAGCACTGAAAATCGTCCGTTTATGTCAGGACCATCACATTCAGGTATGGTGTGGGGGGATGCTCGAATTTGGCATTTCAAGAGCACATAACGTTGCGCTCTCCACGCTTAAGGAGTTTAATATTCCTGGCGATCTTTCCTCATCCAGCCGTTATTGGGAAGAAGACATTGCAACACCTGATGTGATCGTCAAATCAGGTGAGATTGAACGATTTGAAGGTTATGGGATAGGGGTTTCACTGAATCATAAAAGACTTCAGGAAGTGACCCTGCATTCATTTGACATAAAGAAGCATTAAAAAATCCCGGACATCTGATCAGCAGATGTCCGGGATTTTAGTGATTAATGAATTATTCAGCTTTCATAGCAGTTCTTAATGATTCAATATTACGTTCCATCAGTGTGAAATATGTTTCTTCATTTTCAATGTCTTCTTCTGTCAGAGTAGAGAGGTTATGCAATGGAAGTGCTTCTGCACCGATTTCTACCTGAATCACATCTGTTAAACTTGATGAAACGTTTTGTTCCACCAGAATATGCTCCAGATTTTGAGAGCGGGCAGATTCAACAATTTCAGTCAGTTCACGTTGTGATGGCTCATCAGTAGTGGATAGACCGGCAATCGCCTGCTGGTTTAATCCATAACGGCTTTCCCAGTAACCGAATGCTGCATGTGAAACAAAGAACTGATCTAAAGTAACTGCAGCAGCAAGCTCTTCGAATTCATGATTCAGTTCATCCAGCTGGGCAACAAGCTCTTCATAATTTTCATTAAAATAAGCTTCCTGCTCCGGCATTTTTTCTACTAGTGAGTCTTTGATAGATTCAGCAAGTGACTGGGATAAAACCGGATCCAGCCATAAATGAGGATCTGTATCTCCGTGATCGTGTCCTTCATGACCTTCTTCCTCATGAGCGTGCTCTTCTTCATCATGTGCATGCTCTTCGCCTTCAGCATGTTCTTCTTCGCCATGAGCGTGTTCTTCACCTTCAGCATGCTCTTCTTCGCCATGAGCGTGTTCTTCACCTTCAGCATGCTCTTCTTCGCCATGAGCGTGTTCTTCGCCTTCAGCATGCTCTTCTTCGCCATGAGCGTGATCTTCGCCTTCAGCATGTTCTTCTTCGTCATGTGCATGCTCTTCGCCTTCAGCGTGTTCTTCTTCACCGTGATTATGCCCGTCTCCGCCTTCACCAAGTTCAGCGTCAGACACGTAATCTGCAGTCGCAACCATCGTCAGATCTTCACTTTGAAGAACATCTGTGGCATTATCTACAAAACCTTCCAGACCAAGTCCGATATAGAAAAATAAATCACCTTCAGCCAGATCAATCATATCGCGCTGGGAAGGTTCGAACGTATGCTCATCAGCACCTGGAGGGTAGATTGTTTCAACATTTACATATTCACCGCCAATTTCCTCAGTAAAATACTGGAGAGGATAAACCGTTGTGTAAACATCTAATGTATTTTCATTATTTTCACTGGACGAACTGTCTGACGTATTGCAGGCAGCCAAAATCCAGGGAGCAGTAGCGGCTAGTAAAAGTAAAGCTTTCTTTTTCATTTCTGCACCTCTTTTTTTAAATAGTAATAGTTACGATTTGTAATCAACATATGCTACTTTACTATGGTTTAAAAAAGAAAGCAAGTAAAAACCGTCAGGAATTTTTTCTTCCTGACGGCCATTTTTCCGGGACCTGATCCACGCCACCGGGATGGAAAGGGTGACATTTGGAAATTCTGATCATTGTCATGATTCCACCTTTAAAAGCACCATGTTTCTGAATCGCTTCAAGCCCATATTGAGAACATGTGGGATAAAAGCGGCAGCTCGGTGGAGTCAAAGGAGAAATTCCTTTTTGATAAAAACGGATAAATGCCAGCATTACGTTTTTCATTGCTCACGTTCCTTCTCAGCTTCCTTTTCATTATCCGGTAATGGATCCACTTTATGTTCGTAGCTGTATCCTTTATTAATGGCGATAAAGAAAGGGGCTAAAACAAGGGCGATAACAATGAGTGAAATGATGATGAGTACCCATAAGTCCATTGAAATCACACTCCTTACTTCAGTTTAGCATGGATCGTAACTGAAGCCGTATGATAAATGCTTGAATGTTTATAATAGGACCGTCAGTGGTAAAAATATAGGTGTGAACAAACGGATTTTTAAATTGGAAAGGATGAGTAAATGATGAGTGCAAACCCGAATTTAGTGAAAAACGTGAACAAGCAGATCGCCAGCTGGACGGTGTTATACACAAAGCTTCATAATTTCCACTGGTATGTAAAAGGTCATCAGTTCTTTACTTTACATGAAAAATTTGAGGAGCTTTATAACGAAGCAGCCCTCCATATTGATGAACTGGCCGAGCGTCTTCTGGCATTAAAAGGAGAGCCGGTTGCCACGCTGAAGGAATCTCTTGAGCTGTCACTCGTTGAAGAAGCAAAAGGAAACGAGACAGCTGACCAGATGGTGGAATCACTTTACGATGACTTTGAAACGCTGATGAACGACTTGAAGACAGGAATGGAACTTGCTCAAAAAGATGATGATGAAATGACAAGTGATATGCTGCTGTCCATTCATCAGAGTCTTGAAAAGCATGCCTGGATGTTAAGATCATTTCTTGGTAAATAATTTACAAAAAAGGCAGGACGAACTCCATAAGAGCGTCCCGCCTTTTTTGTTTTAATGATAAAAAGAAGTATCATCTGCATATTTTTCCATACGGCCCTTTAATGATTCAACTATGTAAAGGCGTATGAAATAAGCAAGTTCCTCTTCCGGAAGCTCTTTGACCATATCAATCAGCTCATTATAATCGAGCTGCTCAAGGATGGTAAAAGCAATAATATCAAAGTCCTCCTGAGTGCCGCGTATCTTTCCTTTATACATTTCAAAAATCTCGTCCACGAGTTTCATTCAGTCGTCCCCATTTCCTTTGATGTAATTAGTATGAGAGAGATCATGGGTGTCGTTTGTCTTAGAATAACTATACCCGGTAAAGCTGAAGATAATCATATTTTTAGCATACAGATGTCTGGGCATACTTCATTTAGAGGAGGGATCATATGGAACAGGATAAAAAAACGTATTATGTATCAGTAGCCAGAGGAGAAATCCTGAGGAGCGGAACGGATTCACCGTATGAATTTGTCGTACATGCAACGGATGATGAAATCACGGAACTCAGAATGCTCTTTGATCGTGGAGAAGATGCCTCAATGGAAGGATTTGTGAGAGCACAGACGCCTTTTGTCCCGTATCACGACGATGAACCGAATATGAAATCTGATTCAATATTGATTCGTGTCTACAGACTGATTGGGGAAATAGGAAATGAGGAAGCAAGGAAGCATATTAAATCGATGGGTCTTAAAGAGCCGACTGCTGAGCATCCTTATATCAGCGTTGGGAAAGAAGATTCAGAAGAGAAGCGTTCGCAATAAAAAAATCCCCTCTAAACAATTTGTTTTAGAGGGGATTCATCGTTTTTCTGTTATTACATTTCCATTTCTACTGCGTTATCTAAAACTTCCTGAGGCACAGTAATTTCGTCTACTGTGTTATATTCTGTGTAATCTGACTCCAGGTGCTGCTTGATGGACATCGTTTCACCTTCCATGTCCATATTCATCGTCATATCAAGGACAAGTGATTCCATCAGATAATCATCTTTTGAGATCACGATTTCATATTTTACATCCTCAAACGTTGTCGTTTCAAAAAGTTCTTCAACAGACATACCCATGCCCATATCCGGCATCATTTCCCCTGCCTGATCAATCAAAAACTCACTAAACTTTTCTCCAGATGCATTGAGGGTTAAAATATATGAAGAGTCGTTTTGTTCAAATGTGAAATCGTCCATGAATGGTTCAAGCGCTTCTATTTGAGCCGCTGGATCTGACTGTTGCTCGCTCATTTGAAGAAATTGATCAGACATTTCCTGAGGGAATTTCATCCATTGTTCCGAGGCAGGGTCATACATAAAGAACCCATCCTGTGTAATATAAGACTCCATCTCAGTTTCAGGCAACATGGCTTCTTCAGCGCCTTCACCGGACATGCTTGTTGTCGTGACCTGATACATCGCAAGCGGATCAGCAGTCATTTCCACATCTGAGTTTGAAATGGTGTTGAATGTCATATCTTCTCCGCTGATTGTCATCGTCTGATCAATGTTCATCGTGGATTTGAGGCTTGAAATGTCGTTACTTGCCTCGATTGATTTCTCAAACACTTCCTGCAGTGTCATATCAGATGCTTCTTCTGTGCCTTCAGTAGGCTCGGCTGAATCAGAACACGCTGCAAGTAATAAAGCTAGAGAAGCAGATGCTGCATAGATTGGCCATTTTTTCATCCTATATCATCTCCTGTAATGTTGTTATGTTTATCGTACAGTATAGATACGGGTATAAATAAATAAAGTTTCACAAAAATCCTAAAAAATAGAATTTCCTGTCGAAAGTAGGTGCCTGAATGTTTCGATTTCTGGATTATTATCAAAACAATGTTGATTTTTCATATGATCAAAACCCGTTCTCCAGCACACCTGCACATGTCTGGATTGTGACGCGATACAAAGGGAAGTGGGTATTAACCAAACATAAAAAAAGAGGACTTGAGTTTCCCGGGGGTAAAGTGGAGCCGGGCGAAAATCCTGAACAGGCTGCACGAAGAGAAATCAGGGAAGAGCTCGGAGCTGAAGCGGGAGACCTGCATTATATTGGACAATATAAAGTACACCTCGATACACCGATTATTAAAAATGTCTTTTTCACAGAACTTCAATCCTTTTATGATCAGGACGACTTTCATGAGACAGAAGGGCCGGTGCTGACACAAGATGATCTCGTTGAAAAGCAGCAGGACGATGCCTACAGCTTTATCATGAAGGATGATGTGTTGAAGCACTCGCTGGCTTTCCTGAATCAGCTTGATAAGGGGAGCGCTAAAATATGAACGATGGAGTGGAGTTAACCAGAAATCCGTATCCTTCACCCGTTGCCTCCGTCAAGATGCATGAAGTGATTTACTGGTCAGACGGACTTCGGGTAAAAGGACTTTTAGCAGAGCCTGCAGAAGAAGGGACATATGATGCGTTTCTTTATTTGCGCGGAGGGATCAAGGGAGTAGGTATGGTCAGACCCTCAAGAATTGCCCAGTTTGCCCAGCAGGGATTTGTCGTATTTGCCCCATACTACAGAGGAAATAGAGGGGGAGAAGGCAATGAGGATTTCGCAGGAGAAGACCGTAATGACGTATTCTCAGCAGCTGCCTATTTACGAGATCATCCTAATGTCAACGGGTCGCTGCATATTTTCGGATTCTCCCGCGGCGGCGTCATGGCGCTGCAGGCAGCCGTAGAACTCGAAAATATCACCTCCATGGTCACTTGGGGCGGCGTATCAGATATGGAACTGACTTATCGTGAAAGAAAAGACATGAGAAGAATGATGAAAAGAGTCATTGGCGGTTCTCCTAAAACACAGCCTGAATCTTATAAATGGCGAACCCCGCTTTACGATGCAGAGCATATTCACTGTCCGGTTCTGATCATACATGGCGTACTAGACACAAATGTAACCTTCGAACACGCCGTGAGACTTGAAAATCGCCTGAAGGAACTCGGTAAAAAATGCGATACGTGGTATTATGAACACTTCGATCATAATTTTCCACCGCTTGAAAATCTGAGTGTTGTAAAAAAATTAACGACATGGATGAAACATCAGAAAGGAGTGAAGAATCATGGGGATGCCTCTTGAAATGAATACGATGATTGTCACAAAAGGAAAAGAAGTGCGTCAGCAGGAAAACTTTTTTCAGCTGATCAAGGACGGGTACAGGCTTTATCCAATGCATGTACCACTTGAAGTGCGCAAAACAATTGAAGGTGAACTAAAAGGTACAGCTGAAATACACCGCCTCGAATGGCGCGACCAGGCAACGATTATCTCATACGAACTTAAGACATTGCAGTCGAGTAACTAAAAAGAGTCCTTAATTGGGCTCTTTTTTACTAGAAGGTAGTTCTCGAAAGCCGTGCCGGGACATTCCTCATATATTCAATCAGATAGAAGAAAACCGGGCTGGGGGACATCCTCCGCTTTCCATGGCCGGGCGGTGAACCCGTTATGCTTCGCACATCGGTTTCACCTGTCCCTTTCCGCCATAGGAGTCTACGGATGTCCCCCAGTCCTAATACATTGTTTATAATCTCTATGGTTTGAGCGATTCGTGTCTGAAGCCCTTAAAAATAGACAACGTTAAAGAGAGCACGAGCTATCCTTTTCCTCGGCCGCAAATAGGAATGTCCCGGCACGGTTTCGTAGAATAACAAGCATTAAAAAAGAGCCCTGTTAAGGACTCTTTTTTTCTATGTGTACGTTCGTTGATTGACCCCAATCAGTATTATACAACAGGACCGCCAAGTTCAGCGATTTTTTCATCAACGGTTGTGAACTTTTTGAAGTTTTCCTTAAACTTCTCTGCAAGTTCCATCGCTTTTGCTTCATAGGCTTCCTCGCTCGGCCATGCAAAACGTGGAACGAGTACATCATCCGGAACACCTGGAACGTGAAGAGGCGTCTCAAGACCAAACAGTCCGCTTTTTGTTGTTTCAGCATTTCTCAGTTCACCGTGAAGTGCTGCACGGACCATGGCTCTTGTGTAAGCAAGCTTCATTCGAGAGCCGGTTCCGTATGCGCCGCCTGTCCAGCCGGTGTTAACAAGGAACACTTCAACGTCATGAGCTTCCATTTTTTTGCCGAGCATCTCAGCATAAACGGTTGGCTTCAATGGAAGAAATGGTGAGCCGAAGCAGGTTGAGAATGTGGCTTCCGGTTCAGTAATACCGCGCTCTGTTCCTGCAAGCTTGGATGTGTATCCGCTTAGGAAGTGGTACATCGCCTGTTCTTTCGTTAGCTTCGAAATCGGAGGCAGTACGCCAAACGCATCAGCTGTCAGGAAAATGATCGTATTTGGATGTCCCGCTCTGCTTGGGTCCACGATATTATCCATTGCCTGTAGCGGGTAAGCGGCACGCGTATTTTCAGTCAGTGATGAATCATCGTAATCAGGTTCTTTCGTATCAGGATCCAGCACAACGTTTTCAAGTACGGATCCGAAGCGGATCGCGTTATAAATCTGTGGCTCTTTTTCCTTTGAAAGCTGAATGCACTTTGCATAGCAGCCGCCTTCAATATTGAACACGCCGTTATCGGACCAGCCGTGCTCATCATCCCCGATTAAGCGGCGGTCAGCGTCAGCAGACAGCGTTGTTTTTCCTGTACCGGAAAGTCCGAAGAACAGAGCAACATCACCTTCAGCCCCAACGTTCGCTGAACAGTGCATCGGCATAATATCCTTCTGTGGAAGAAGGTAGTTCATAACAGAGAAGATCGATTTCTTCATTTCTCCCGCGTATTCTGTCCCGCCGATCAGGATCGTACGCTGTTCGAATGAAACAACGATAAATGTTTCTGAACGCGTGCCGTCTTTAGCTGGATCAGCTTTTAACGAAGGAGCGGACAAAATGGTAAATGGTGACTCTGTCGGGCTGCTCCAGTTCTCGTCTTTTTTCGGGCGGATGAAGAGCTGGTGGGCAAACAGGTTATGCCACGCGCGCTCATTTACTACTCGAATTGGCAATCTTGAATCAAGGTCAGCTCCTGCAAACCCTTCGAACACGAATAGCTCTTCCTTTTCAGACAGATGAGCAAGGACTTTTTCATATAAACGCTCGAACGATTCCTGTGAAATCGGCTGGTTCACATTGCCCCAGTCAATCTGGTCACGTACTGACGGCTCATCCACGATAAATTTATCTTTAGGTGAGCGGCCGGTATATGTACCTGTCTCGGCACGGACTGCTCCGGTAGAAGTTAATGTTCCTTCTTCACGCATGAGTACTTTTTCAGTCAGCTGAGGAACAGATAAGTTTTTATACACATTGTCTTTCATAAGTAGTTCCTGAAGGTCTGATGAATTCCGGATTGTTGTCATTGCATTCCCACCCTTTTTTAAAAATGGTTATCCCTTTGTTCGAAATTAGTATAACACATTTGATTAAATAGTCTATACTAATTAATCGAATTTACAGGATTGTCACAGAAATATTCCTATTCCTTAAATAAAATACTTCACCTATCAAACATAACATTTTCCAGCCCTGAATTGAAAGCCCTTACATTATAATGAAATAAAGAAGAAATCTGTTCGTATTTTCTGACATTTATCGTGACTCTGTTTCTGAAAAAGTAAGTGTTGACATCACCCGGCTGTTTCCGTATGATTGTTCTTTGAACGGATACTCTTATCCCGAGCTGGTGGAGGGACAGGCCCTATGAAACCCAGCAACCTGCTCTGCAAAAAAGCGAACAGCTTTTGCGGTAAAACCATCACTTGAGCGAAGGTGCTAACCTGTAGCAAGACGAACTTGTCTTGAACGATAAGAGTGAAAGGCGATCTGACGAATGAACCTTTCCTCACAAACATGGGGAGAGGTTTCTTTTATTTTGGCCGATACTTGGAAGATCATAAAAGGTTAACGTTCGATCTCTAAGGGTAATGAGTACCGTCGACTATATACGCTTCACAAGGAGGAGACTTTCATGTCAACAAAACGTCATCTTTTTACATCCGAGTCCGTAACGGAGGGACATCCGGATAAAATTTGTGACCAGATTTCTGATTCAATTCTTGATGCCATTTTAAAGGATGATCCGAATGCCCGCGTGGCTTGTGAAACATCTGTAACGACGGGTCTTGTACTCGTAGCCGGAGAAATTTCAACATCTACTTATGTTGATATCCCGAAAATCGTGCGCGAAACGATTCGTGAAATCGGCTATACACGTGCAAAATACGGCTTTGACGCTGAAACATGTGCAGTGCTGACATCAATCGATGAGCAGTCAGCTGACATTGCAGCAGGTGTTGACCGTGCCCTTGAAGATCGTGAAAGCAATATGACTGACGCTGAAATCGAATCAATCGGAGCGGGTGACCAGGGTCTGATGTTCGGCTTTGCCTGCAACGAAACAGAAGAGCTTATGCCTCTTCCGATTTCACTTGCTCATAAATTATCACGCCGCCTGACAGAAGTGCGTAAAGAAGACATCCTTCCTTACCTTCGTCCGGATGGAAAAACACAGGTAACGGTTGAGTATGATGAAAATAACCAGCCTGTACGCATCGATACAATCGTTATTTCAACTCAGCACCACCCTGAAGTAAGCCTGGACCGTATCCAGCGCAACCTGAAGGAGCATGTCATCAAGCCGGTTGTTCCAGCTCATCTGATTGATGACAATACAAAGTATTTCATCAACCCTACTGGCCGCTTCGTAATCGGCGGACCTCAGGGAGATGCAGGTCTTACAGGACGTAAGATCATCGTTGACACATACGGTGGTTATGCACGTCACGGCGGTGGTGCATTCTCTGGTAAGGATGCAACAAAGGTTGACCGCTCAGGTGCTTATGCAGCCCGTTACGTAGCGAAAAACATCGTGGCAGCAGGCCTTGCTGACAAATGTGAAGTACAGCTTGCCTACGCAATCGGTGTAGCACAGCCAGTATCCATTTCAATCGACACATTCGGAACAGGTACAGCTGATGAAGAAAAACTGATCGAAGTCGTGCGCAATAACTTCGACCTTCGCCCTGCCGGCATCATCAAAATGCTTGACCTGCGCCGTCCAATCTACAAGCAGACAGCAGCATACGGACACTTCGGCCGTAACGACCTTGACCTTCCATGGGAAAGAACAGACAAAGCTGACGTGCTAAAAGCAGAAGTAAACGCGTAATCAATCGTAAATAATAAAACCGGAACCTGACTTGTGCAGGTTCCGTTTTTTTGTCATGTTCCGATTGTAATTTGTATCGTTCTGCGGACCGAATTGTACTGTTCTAACAAATAAATGTATTAAAAATTCCCGTTTTCATCTCAAAGGTCCGGGATCATCCGGAGACTCCTGTGGCGGAAAGGGACAGGTGAGACCAATTGTGCGAAGCGCAATGGGCTCACCGCCCGGCCACGGAAAGCGCAGGATGGTCCCGGACCGGTTTTTTGTATACTTCCACAGTTCCTCTCATGCAAACCACTCTCCGAATAAACGTTCGCGTTCCACATCCAACAATGATAAAATAAAACAATCCGCAACACTCCCCATACACATTCCCTCAAAAACAACTTAGGAGGAATTCCCTTGTACACAGTCATCCTTGCCGAAAAACCATCACAGGCTAAAAGCTACGCTGATGCATTTTCATCAGCCCAAAAAAGTAACGGCTATTATGAAATCTCCGATCCGCTTTTCCCGGGTGGTGCCGCTATTACCTGGGGATTCGGTCATCTCGTATCACTGGAGGAACCTCATGCCTACAAAAAAGAATGGAAACGCTGGCGGCTCGATTTACTTCCGATCATTCCGGATGAATTCAAATTTACAGTCCCGTACGCAAAACGGGCTCAATTTAACATCATTAAAGGATTGTTAAGAAAAGCGAATCAGATCATCGTTGCAACAGACAGTGACCGTGAAGGGGAGAATATTGCCCGTTCCATTATTGAACAGGCCAACATGATGCATAAACCGACGAAACGTTTATGGATTAATTCGCTTGAAAAAGATGTGATCCGTCGAGGATTTCAGGAGCTTCGGGATGGGGAGGATTATCTGCCTCTTTACGATGAAGCGCAAACGAGACAGCTGAGTGACTGGCTTGTCGGGATGAATATGTCGAGGCTGTATACGCTGCTGCTTCAGGAAAAAGGAATTGATGGACCGTTCAGCGTTGGCCGCGTTCAGACACCGACGCTCTATATGATCTGGCAGCGGCAGCATGAGATCGAAAACTTTAAGCCTGAGCCGTTTTTCCAGTTGCTAGCTGATCATCAGGCAAAAGACATCAACTTTCAGACGAAACATAAAGAATCGTTTAAAACGTCAGAAGAAGCCGCGCAGATTCTTCAAAAGCATTATATTGAAGAGGGGAAAACGCTTAACGGGACCGTTTCTAAAGCAGAAAAGAAGCAGAAGAAAATGCAGGCACCGAGTCTGCACAGTCTCTCTACGCTGCAGGCGAAGCTGAACAGGAGATTTAAGTACAGTCCATCGAATGTATTAAAAACGGTCCAAGATCTGTATGAGAAAAAACTTGTGTCTTATCCAAGAACTGACTGTCCGTTTATTACAAGAAATGAATTTAACTATTTAGCGGCACAGGTTGAAAAAATGAAAGAATCAGTTGGCGCTTCATTTGATGTAAAGCATCCACGTCCAAGACCAAAATACGTTCAGGATCAGAAAGTTCAGGAGCACTATGCCATCATCCCGACGAGAAAGCTGCTGACTAAAGACCGTCTTGAGAAACTGAAGCCGATGGAGCGGAATGTTTACGAAGAAATCGTTAACAGCACACTGGCAATGTTTCATGAAGATTATCACTATGAGGAAACCGTCATCGAGGTAGATATAAACGGGCTGCTGTTTACAGCAAAAGGAACAGTTGAAAAAATCCGCGGCTGGAAAGAGCTTTTTAATGAGACGAATAAAAAGGACGCGATACTTCCAAATGTAACGGTGGGGGATATGTTGCCAAGTAAGGTAAATGTGAAAGAGGACGTGACCAAGCCGCCAAAGCCCTATACAGAAGGTCAGCTGATCTTGATGATGAAGACAGCGGGTAAACTGCTGGAAGACGAACAGGATCAGGCTGTATTAAAAGAAGTCGAAGGGATAGGAACAGAAGCGACTCGTGCGTCGATTATCGATACGCTGAAAAAACAAAAGTACATTACGATTACTAAAAACAACGTAAGTGTGACGGATAAGGGGGTCACACTTTGTAAAGTCATTGAAGGAACGCTTCTGAGCAGCCCGGAGATGACCGCAAAGTGGGAGGCTTACCTGAAGAAGATCGGCAGACGACAGGGGAATCAGGAGGCGTTCCTGAAAAATATAGGCTCATTTATTGAGCATATGATGCAGACAGCGCCAGAGAAAATAGGCGCGATTCCAAAAGGTCAAGGCGGCACAGGGACGAAGAAAAGATCCTCATCTCTCGCTGACTGTCCATCGTGTAAAAAAGGTAAAATGGTGGATAAAGGCGGATTCTACGGCTGTAATGAATATAAAAACGGCTGCCGCCAGACGCTGCCGAAAATATTATTATCAAAAAAACTTTCAGATGCCCAAATTAAAGCCCTCTGTGAAAAGGGACAGACTGCTCTATTAAAGGGCTTTAAAAGTAAAAATGGGAAAACATTCAGTGCAAGACTCGTGCTGAAGGACGGGAAAATCGAGATGGAATTCAAATAAAAAAGAGCACATGTTGAACTGCCCCATAAAAGTTAGACACTAGTCTAACTTTTATGGGGTGTTTTTTTATTATTCTACAGCCGGCTTAACCGGTTGTCTGACTTTCTTTTTCTCCAGTAATTTACGCACCTCATCCTTATGCTGCGTAGATACAAGAATATAAAGAAAGTCACCTGCTTTGATTTCTGTTTCACCGTAAGGACTGATCAGCTGGTCGTTCCGGACGATGGCACTGATGGTGACCTGATGAGGGAAATTAAGGTCTTTCAGCTTTTTTCCTACTATTTCAATATCACGGTTTGTATGAAATTGAATCATTTCAGCGTTGGCTTTTCCGATTGAGATTAACTCCAGTGAGTGATGGGGCGTATCTTTCTTAGGTCCCACCAGATCAAGCAGGGCAGCTACTTTTGAAATAGTTGAGCCCTGAATAAGTGTTGAAGTTAAAACAATGAAAAAGACGACATTGAAAAAGAGCTGACTGTTTGGTAATCCGGCCACAATCGGAAAAGTCGCCAATACAATCGGGACGGCTCCACGCAGTCCGGCCCAGGATATAAACAGCTTTTCCTTAAATTCGTACTTCATCCCGATCGTCGATAAAAATACAGCAACAGGACGTGCAATAAAAATAAGGATAACTGATAAGATAAGTCCGTTTACGATAATATCGAAATTAAAAAGCTGACCGGGGAAGACGAGCAAGCCAAGGATGATAAACATCAGAATCTGTGCCATCCAGGCAAATCCTTCATTGAATTGAAAAATAGAGTAGCGATATGTCAATTCAGAGTTACCAATAATTAAAGCTGCTACATAAACGGCGAGAAATCCACTTCCGCCTATAATTGCTGTAACGCTGTAAGTGAGAAGAGCAAAAGAAACAGAAAAGATCGGATACAGTCCGCTTGACTCAAGCTTAATACGGTTGAGTGATTCTGATGCAACCTTCCCGAAGATTAATCCGAGTGCAAGCCCTGCTCCCATTTGCCAGAAGAAAGAAGGGACCATCCCGAGAATCGTTGCATCTTCCAAAGTCAGCAATTCGATAAAGGAAAGAGTAAGGAAGATGGCCATGGGATCATTTGTCCCTGATTCAGCTTCAAGGGTTGCCCCCATTTTTGCTTTAATGTTTCGTTCTTTTAATACTGCGAAAACAGCCGCAGCATCAGTAGAACCAACAATCGCGCCAAAGAGCATTCCTTCAAGGAGCGTAATATCGAAAATCAAGTAAGCCGAATAGCCGACAATGCCGGAAGTCAACAGCACCCCAAGTGTTGCAAGGGAGAGTGAAGGTAAGGCAACAGCGCGGACAGTATTCCATTTTGTCTGAAGACCCCCTTCAAACAAAATGATGACGAGCGCGACAATACCGATTAACTGTGCGGCGCTGGCATTATCAAAATATACGATACCTAAACCGTCACTTCCGATAATCATCCCGATTACGATAAAGAGAACAAGGGATGGAAGTCCCCAGCGGTTAGAGAATTTAGCGACAAGAACGCCGGCAACAAGAAGTAGTCCGGCGAGTAACACAAATGAATCAGGCCCAAAAGATTCAATCAGCATGAGGATCACTCATTAACGATCATCTCCATTCTTATGATCAGCTTCCGACTTTTTATAAAGTTGGGCTTTTTCAGCATATTCTCTGCTGATCCGCTCCATATCAAGCCGGTCTTCATCGGTCACTTCCCGGATCACTTTTGCGGGTCTGCCAAAAGCCATCATGCCGGCAGGAATTTTTTTGCCTGGCGGTACGAGGCTGCCGGCACCTATAAAGGCTCCTTCTCCAATTTCCGCTCCATCAAGAATGACAGATGCCATCCCGATTAATGCTTTTTTTCTAATGACACAGCTGTGAAGTGTAACCTGGTGACCAACTGTTACGTCATCTTCAATGATCAGTGGACGATCCGGACTTTGATGGAGCACAGACAGATCCTGTATATTGACCCTTTCTCCGATGATGGTTGGAGATACATCACCCCGGATGACACTGCCAGGCCAGACGCTTGAATGTGCCCCGATTGTCACATCTCCGGAAACCATTGCAGAGTCTGATATGTAGACGCTTTCGTGCAGCTTTGGGTGGTGGGTTTTATAAGGGATGATCATGTTATCGCTCCTTTAATCAGTCTTTATTATGTTATAGTTTAGTGTATCACAGTCACGATTTAAAACTGAAAATATAGGCTTTTACGCAACAAACACAGTCAGAAAGAGAGGAATCCGGTCATGTGGAAATGGGAAACGGAACATGCGGCTCATGGCGTGATCGTGATCATTCATGGAGAATTTGAACATCACGTACGTTACGGCTGGCTGATAGAAATGTGGAGGTCGAAAGGTTACCATGTCGTAATGGGAGATCTGCCGGGACAGGGAATGGTGAAGCGCACAGAAAGAGGTCACATTGATTCATTTAAAGAATATGAAGCTGCAGTTAATGAATGGATTGAAGCGGCTTATCTGTTTGATTTGCCTGTTTTTTTACTCGGTCACGGACTTGGCGGGTTAATCGCCGTCAGAATGCTTCAGAAGGTTAACAAGGAAATAGCAGGCCTGATTCTGTCTAATCCGAGCTTTGCTTATAAATACACTCCATCTAAAACAACCCAGCTTTTATCAGGGAGCTTAAATAAACTGTCTCCGGAACATCGTTTTTCTTTCGGGTTTCCGATTACGGATGCTACACGAAATGAGGAAATTATTGAACTGGACATTGAAGATCCAATCTACATTTCAAGAGTGTCCGTCAGATGGTATCGCGAAGTTCTTCAGGCGATGAAATATGTATCAGTTGACGGCAAGACATTCCCGGATATTCCGGTCCTGCTCATGCAGAGTGGAGACAACAGACTGGTGGATAGTGCGCCGGCAAGAAAGTGGCTCCTTCAGCTGCCGTTGACAGAGATGCAGGTAAAGGAATGGCCACAGTGCTACCATGAACTATTTAACGAACCTGAAAGAGAAGAAGTATTTTATTATGCGGAGTCGTTCGCACGTAACAGACTCCGGTCGATTGGCTATGATGTATAAAAAGAGGTGATCAGGATGGCAATACCGAATGAACCGCTTTTTTTAATGAATCAGGTATATCGAAAAGTATTTCCGATTGTTCACAGGGAATTGGCTTACTGGAAAGAGAAAGCCGTCCACATAGACAACGAAGAGCTTAGAAAACAGGCGCTGGACAGCCTTCATGATAAAACCTTTCACTGTGAAGGTGGAGGGATCATGGGGCTTTTGGCGCTGCATGGAAAACGTGATGCCATAGAGTTTATTGTGGCGTATCAGACGATCAGTGATTATCTTGACAATCTTTGTGACCGCAGTACCTCACTCGATCCTGAAGATTTTGCCTGTCTTCATCGTGCCATGGAGGATGCATTAACGGTCGGTGCGGTGCCTGGGAATTACTATGAATGCAGAGAGGACCAGGAACCCAGTTACTTAACATCACTCGTGATGCGCTGTCAGGACGTATTGTCAAGGATTCCTAATTATCCGCTTATAAAAGATGAACTTCTCCACCTGTCCCGCCTGTATTGTGATCTGCAAATACATAAGCATGTTCAGGAAAATGAACGGGAACACAGACTGCAGCAGTGGTTCAACGATCATCGTAAAGATTTTCCGGGAATGGAGTGGTATGAATTTTCAGCATGTACCGGTTCCACCCTGGGCATTTTTTGTCTGGTATCCTACTCATTAAGGCCGGATTTTAAGAAGGAACATGCAAAAATGATTCAGGAAGGTTACTTTCCTTATATTCAGGGACTGCATATTTTACTTGATTACTTTATTGACCAGGAGGAAGACCGTGCAGAAGGGGATTTGAATTTCTGTTTTTACTACCCGGATCACAACGCTCTTTTTAACCGGCTTCAGCATTTTGTGAAACAGGCAGACATTCATACAGGAAAGCTGCCCCACAGCCGTTTTCACAAACTGATTAACCGGGGGCTTCTTGGTGTCTATCTGTCTGATGAAAAAGTTCACAGCCAGGTTGAGGTGAAAAAACTTGCCTGGAAGATGATCCGTTCAAGTGGTCCGGTAAGCTTTTTCTTCTACTTAAATGGCAGAGCCTACCGGAATGTCTCTAAAATGTTCTCCGGCAATACTATAGCCAAAAAGACAATTTAATGATCTGACAAGCCTTCACCGGACATCCCATCGCATTTGGAGATTCCGGTTTTTTATTTGATTAATAGCTGAGCAGGTTTCTTGCGTTCGCGTTGTCATCTGAAGAATAATGAAAAGGCAAAGGAGTGACCGGAATGACATTAAAATTAAGTATACTGGATCAATCGTCCATCGCTGAGGGAAGTACGGCAGAAGAAGGGTTGAAACAAACTGTAGAGCTGGCAAAGATAGCTGATGAACTCGGTTATACACGCTTTTGGGTTTCTGAGCATCATGATGCACCTACTCTTGCAGGTTCTTCACCGGAAGTATTAATTGCTCATCTTGCCTCTAAAACAGAGAGAATAAAAGTAGGGTCAGGCGGCGTTATGCTCCCTCACTACAGCTCATACAAAGTAGCAGAAAACTTTAAAGTATTAGAAGGATTAACACCAGGCAGAATCGATCTGGGAATTGGCCGTGCACCCGGTGGTATGCCTCGGGCGTCCTATGCGCTTGGTGACGGGAAACCGCGTGATATCAACCGCTATCCTGAGCAGATTGATGAACTGCTTCAATACTTGCATGACGACGTACCGGCTGATCATCCATACGGAAACATCAAAGCAACGCCTGTCACACAGACCGTTCCAGATGTATGGGTGCTTGGATCAAGTCCTTCATCAGCCCTGACTGCAGCAGAAAAAGGACTGCCATATACGTTTGCCCTATTTATCAATGGAGAAGGCGGGCCTCTTTACACAAAACGCTACAAAGAGAGATTTGAGCCGTCTGATTATTATAAAGAGCCACAAAATACTGTAGCGGTTTTCACGATCTGCGGAGAAACAATGGAGGATGCTGAGCGCATCGCTTCAAGTCTTGATCTTTCAATGGTTATGCTGGAACAAGGCATGCCGTCAAAAGGTACACCAAGCCCTGAAAAAGCGATGAACTATGCGTATACACCTTATGAAATGATGAGAGTGCAGGAAAATCGCAAGCGTATGATTATCGGTGATATTGACCATATCGAAAAAGAATTGTACCGTCTGTCAGAGGAGTATGGAACGGATGAAATTATGCTGACGACGATTACGTATGATTTTGAGGATAAGGTAAATTCGTTTAAACGAATAGCGGAGCGCATGCTTAAATAAAAATCAGGACCTTTAGGGGTCCTGATTTTTTATCTTTATCGGGGGATTTGGTATTTATGGAGCAAACCGGTCCGGGACGCATCCTCTGGATGAAGCGGGGCATGCTTTTTATTGTTGATTGAAAAGAAAAGAAAACCGGGTCGAACTCATCATTATATTAATTAGAATTTCTCAAACGCTATATTTGAGGATTTCCCCGGTACTTCTGTCAGTTCATTTAAAAAGTCCTTGAATTATAAATTAATTAATTTTCATAAAAAGGAATTTAATAAGGATTGTTGAATAAAGAAATATACACTGATTAGATTATGAATAATAAAACCTCATAGAAAAACAATTGTAAAATGTCTATATGGTTTTAGCAGATGATGATTTATTAAGTATTAAAGCAAATAGGAGGGGTTTGGCTGGATAATCAGGAGAATAGGGATAAGAAGAATAAAGAAGGCTGGAAACTATGGGATGCTATTTTCACCTCTGGGATCTTCTCATTTTTAAACGATGCTGAAGAAGCCCGAAATGATGATCGGAAGTTTAAGCAGATTCTGTTGCAGGCGTTGTTTGGTATTGTTTTTGGTGTTATTTTGTTTACCGTCATATTAACGATCATGGATTAACTGGTTCTAGGAACGGACTTAAACTTTATTTAACAACTTTTTCTGATTATTAAACAACTTATCTGTATGATTAGACAACTTTGATCCATTATTTGACAACTTACCATTGTTATTAAACAACTCTTTGCCGTTATTTAGCAGCTTTAATCAAAAACCATGCGACCGGACTCGCATTTTTTGAATTTAAGTTACAATCTTTAATCTCAACAAAGGACCTGCCACCTCCGAAGACTCCTGTGACAGGAAGGGACAGGTGAAACCGATTGTGCGTAGAACAGCGGGTTCACCGCCCGGTCTTAGAAAGGCGGAGGCGACTCGTCCAGCCCCGACAAGCATAAGACGAAGATGAAAAGAGGGCTGATCTTCGCCCTCGTTCAGCTTTGACTTATGACCTCGATGGGCTAGTCGCCGCAGCTAGACAAAGAAAGCGTAGGAGGTGGCAGGTCCGGTTCTTTCAAGTTAAATGTTGTAAGTTATCTTTTCTCAATCGCAATAATAAAAGGCGAAGGCGTTTGATTATTAATGAACTGATAACGCAGCACATGCGCCTCCATGCCATCGATCTGTTCGGCAAAACGCAGCAGATAATCACGCTCCACGGCTCCTTCAGGATGACCGTGATACACAACAAGCACGAGCATCCCGCCAGGCTTCATCACACGTAAACACTGCTCCACAGCAGAAATCGTTGTGCGCGGACGTGTCACGATTGTCTCATCTCCGCCAGGAAGATAACCTAGGTTAAAGACAACCCCAGCTACTTTCCCGTGATGAACTGGAGGCAGGGTATCTTCAATCGTTTCATGTCCCTGGTTGAAAAGAAGAACGCGGTTTTTCAGTTCGTGTTCCTCGAGTTTTGTCATGGTCTCGTCAATCGCTTCTTTTTGGATATCAAAGCCGTAAACGCGGCCGTGTTCCCCGACTAATCTGGCCAAAAACAGTGTATCATTTCCGTTTCCAACCGTTGCGTCAATGACGACCTCACCTAGGGAGACGGCTCTCTCCAGCAGTTGTCTTGTATACGGCAGAATACGATCCAGTTTCATTACAATTGCACCTCACTATGATAACGGCTGCCCTGACAGGATTCCCGTTTGATCAGTTCACGGTCAATATCCGTGAGTACTTCCCACTTGTTCACGCTCCACATCGGCCCGACCATGAGATCGATCGGTCCGTCACCGGTAATACGGTGGATGATCATCTCCGGAGGAAGAATTTCGAGCTGATCGCAGACGAGCTGAACATACTCCTCCTGTGTTAAAAACTCAAGATGTCCTTTTTCATACTGCTTAACCATTGGTGTTCCTTTAAGCAGGTGAAGCAGATGGATTTTGATCCCCTGTACATCAAGATCGGCAACGGCTTTTGCTGTTTCCATCATCATGTCACGGTCTTCACCAGGCAGGCCGTTAATGATATGGGAACATACACGGATGCCGCGGTCGCGCAGCTTTTTGACTCCCTCTTTGTAGCATTCGAAATCATGGGCCCTGTTAATCAGATCGGCTGTAGATTCATGAACCGTCTGTAACCCGAGCTCTACCCATAAATATGTGCGTTCGTTCAGCTCCGCCAGATAGTCAACGACATCATCTGGCAGACAGTCCGGACGTGTGGCAATTGACAGCCCGACCACATCTTCAAACCCGAGCACCTTTTCATATTTCTCACGCAGAACCTCAACCGGGGCATGCGTATTCGTAAATGCCTGAAAGTAGGCCATGTATTTACCTTCCTTCCATTTACGATGCATCCGGGTTTTGACGTCATTAAACTGCTTTTCAAGCGGATCAACACGATTTCCTGCAAAGTCACCGGATCCTGCGGCGCTGCAGAATGTGCAGCCGCCATGGGCAACGGTGCCGTCACGGTTCGGGCAGTCGAAGCCGCCATCCAGTGCGACCTTAAATACTTTATGTCCAAAATGGTTACGCAAATGATAATTCCATGTATGATAGCGTTTATTATCCGCTGCGAACTGGAATGGATTATTGATTGTCAAAAGGGTGAACCTCCTTATGTTAAAACAGCTGGTCTGTCTCCTGTTCGAATTCTATCATGAGACACAATATTGAACCAGCCGAAAGAGACTGTTTTATAGGAAAAGGTTATCTTGTCACAGGGACGATTGTCCGGTAAAATGATTTGGTGCCCGAAATAAATACACGTACAGTGAAATAGGGAAATGAGGGAGTACAGTGCCGCGATCTTTATGGTTTTTAGTCATTGGAATGATGATTAATGTGACCGGGGCTTCTTTTTTATGGCCGCTTAATACGATTTACATAAGCGGAGAGCTTGGAAAATCACTCACAACGGCAGGACTTGTCCTGATGGCCAATGCCGGTGCGAGTGTACTTGGAAATCTTCTTGGCGGTGTTTTGTTTGATAAAATCGGCGGTTACCGCTCGATTATGTTAGGAATCGTGATTACACTTGCAGCAGTAGCGGGTCTGACGGTGTGGCACGGATGGCCGCATTATGTCTTCTTTATGATCATCATCGGGTTTGGATCCGGAATTGTGTTTCCATCCATGTATGCCATGGCCGGTTCTGTCTGGCCGGAAGGTGGGAGAAGAGCGTTTAATGCCATTTACCTTGCAACCAATGTCGGGGTGGCAACAGGCGCTGCGCTTGGCGGATTTGTTGCGTCTTTTTCTTTTGAATATATTTTTATCGCGAATTTGATTATGTATATTGTGTTCTTTTTGATTGCACTTTTCACCTATAAAAACATTGAGCTTCAGCCGAATATCCAGACGAATGTTTTGCAGGAAAGAGGAAAGATTAAAAGTAAAGCTGCTTTTAACGCGCTGCTCATTTTATGTGGAGGTTACCTGCTTTGCTGGGTTGGTTATGTTCAGTGGCAGTCGACCATTGCTGACTATACGCAGCAGATTAATATTCCACTTGAACAGTACAGCCTGCTCTGGACGGTTAATGGATTATTGATTGTAGCAGGACAGCCGCTGATTAAACCGATTGTCAAACGGTTTGAGCATAATTTGAAAATCCAGATGACGATCGGAACCGTGATTTTTATGTTTTCGTTTGGTATTACGGCCTACGCAGGTGATTTTATGGGCTTTTTAGCAGCGATGATCGTCTTAACAATTGGTGAAATGCTGATCTGGCCTGCTGTTCCGACCATTGCGAGCAGGCTTGCGCCGAAGGGAAGAGAAGGATTTTATCAGGGGGTTGTGAACAGCACGGCAACTGGAGGCCGGATGATCGGCCCGTTGCTCGGCGGAATCATGGTCGATCTGTACGGAATGCCGGCACTGTTTATGTTGTTAATTGTGCTTCTCGTATTTTCGATTGGTTTGACGCTTTTATACGATCGTCCTTTAAGAGCGGAGGAGCCGGTTGCATCCGTTTCATAAAAGACTTGCAAGCCCAAACACATTTGCATACAATAAGGAAATAGATTGAATAAGTTGACGCTGAGAAGGATTAGTAGCAGGATAGCGGCTGAATGTAGAGAATCTGCGGTTGGTGAAAGCAGATCGGCAGCACTGTGAACTCACCTTTGAGTCGATGATGTGAAAGTCATTAGCATCATCCGTTTTCCGCGATAAGGATTGAGCGCGTGTACACGAATTTGGGTGGTACCGCGGGAGTGTTAATTACCTCCCGTCCCATATATGGGGCGGGAGTTTTTTGTTTATTTTAGGTAAATTTTTACATTAGGAGGAACCGACATGAGCTTTGATCATCAGTCGATCGAGAAAAAGTGGCAGCAACATTGGCTAACCGAAAAAACATTTAAAACAAAAGAAGATCTTTCCCAAAAGAAATTCTATGCACTGGATATGTTCCCTTATCCATCAGGAGCGGGTCTGCACGTTGGACACCCTGAAGGTTATACAGCAACAGATATTCTTTCCCGATACAAGCGTATGCAGGGCTATAACGTTCTTCATCCAATGGGCTGGGATGCGTTCGGTCTTCCGGCTGAGCAATATGCGCTCGATACAGGAAATGATCCAGCTGAGTTTACAAAGAAAAATATCGATACATTCCGCCGTCAGATTCAGGAGCTCGGTTTCTCTTATGACTGGGATCGTGAAATCAGCACGACGGATCCTGAGTACTACAAATGGACACAGTGGATTTTCCTGAAGCTTTATGAAAAAGGACTTGCTTACGTGGATGAGGTAGCAGTGAACTGGTGCCCGGCACTTGGAACCGTTCTTGCGAATGAAGAAATTATTGACGGTAAAAGTGAACGTGGGGGACACCCGGTTGAGCGCCGTCCGATGAAGCAGTGGGTACTGAAGATTACTGCTTACGCGGACCGTCTGATTGATGATCTGGATGAGCTGGACTGGCCTGAGAGCATTAAGGACATGCAGCGCAACTGGGTTGGACGTTCAGAGGGAGCGGAAATCAACTTCCAGATTGACGGAACGAATGAAACGTTCGATGTGTTTACAACACGTCCGGATACCCTGTTTGGCGCAACGTATGCAGTCCTCGCACCGGAGCATCCGCTTGTAGCGAAAATCACAACAGATGACCAGAAGACTGCAGTTGATGCTTACATTGACACGATCAAATCTAAAAGTGACCTTGAAAGAACGGACCTTGCGAAGGATAAATCAGGGGTGTTCACAGGCGCATATGCAATTAATCCGGTCAATGACGAAAAAATGCCGATCTGGATTGCTGATTACGTGCTGATGAGCTACGGAAGCGGTGCGATTATGGCCGTGCCTGCGCATGATGAGCGTGATTACGAATTCGCGAAAAAATTCGAGCTGCCAATTAAAGAGGTTGTAGAAGGCGGAGACATTTCAACAGAAGCCTACACGGGTGAAGGTAAACACGTGAACTCCGGTTTCCTTGATGGTCTTGGTAAAGATGAAGCCATCTCAAAAGCGATTGAATGGCTTGAAGAAAAGCAGCTTGGTACAAAGAAAATCACGTACCGTTTGCGTGACTGGCTGTTCAGCCGTCAGCGTTACTGGGGAGAGCCGATTCCAATCATCCATTGGGAAGATGGTACAACGACCGGCGTGCCGGAGTCAGAGCTTCCGCTCGAGCTTCCTAAGACAACAAATATCAAACCATCAGGCACAGGCGAATCGCCACTTGCCAATATTGATGAGTGGGTCAACGTGACGCATCCTGAAACAGGCATGAAGGGACGCCGCGAAACGAATACCATGCCGCAATGGGCGGGCAGCTGCTGGTATTATCTGCGCTATATTGATCCAGATAATACAGAAGCGCTGGCGGATCCGGAGAAAATCAAGCACTGGCTTCCGGTAGATATTTATATCGGTGGAGCCGAGCATGCCGTTCTTCACCTGCTTTATGCACGTTTCTGGCACAAGGTTCTTTATGATATCGGGGTTGTCCCAACAAAAGAGCCGTTCCAGAAGCTGTTCAACCAGGGAATGATTCTTGGTGAAAACAACGAGAAGATGAGTAAATCAAAAGGCAATGTCGTTAATCCGGACGAAATTATCCGTTCACACGGTGCCGATACACTGCGCGTCTATGAAATGTTCATGGGTCCACTTGAAGCATCCGTTGCCTGGTCTGAAAACGGTCTTGATGGAGCACGCAGATTCCTTGACCGCGTATGGCGCCTGCTGGTTACTGAAAACGGAGAGCTTTCCGCTAAAGTAACCGATGCACCAAACGCTGATCTTGAAAAAGTGTACCACCAGACAGTGAAAAAGGTGACAGAGGACATCGAAGGTATCCGCTTTAACACAGCGATCTCTCAGCTGATGGTATTTGTCAATGATGCATATAAAGCGGATACGATCCCTGCTGAGTATGTAAAAGGATTCGTACAAATGTTGTCGCCATTTGCGCCTCACCTTGCTGAAGAGCTTTGGGAAAAGGTTGGTTCAGGTGAGTTGAGTTACGCTGCATGGCCAACATTTGATGAGTCGAAGCTTGTGGATAACGAAGTTGAGATTGTCGTACAAATTAATGGTAAGCTGAAGCAAAAGATGATGATCGCCCGCGACGCATCCCGTGAAGAGATGGAGAAGGTTGCGCTTGAAGAGGAAGCGATCAAGTCTGCTGTTGAAGGCAAAACGATCCGCAAAGTTATTGCCGTGCCAGGCAAGCTTGTGAATATTGTGGCGAATTGATTTAAAATGAAGGACCGGGAGATAGGTCTCCTGGTCCTTTTTTGATATAATGAAAAAAGTTCAATGATAGAAAGGGTGCTGGATCATGTCAGAATTGAAAACATTAACAGCAAAAGAAGTTCAGGAAAAGCTTGAAGCAGGGGAGTCCCTTCACCTGATTGATGTGCGTGAGGATGATGAAGTTGCTGAAGGAATGATTCCACAGGCGACTCATATTCCTATGGGGGACATTTCGATGCATCTTGATGAGCTCGATACTGAAACAGAATATGTACTTATTTGCCGCTCAGGCAGACGCAGTGAAAATGTAGGCTGGTTCCTGCATGACCACGGCTATAGAGTCGTCAATATGACAGGCGGCATGCTTGAATATCAGGGTGAAACGAAGCCGAAAGCGTAATTTAAAAAGCCGGATTCCTTACGAAGGAGTCCGGTTTTTCTGTTTGTAAAAAGCATCAAATGCACCCGGTCTGCGCCGGGGTTTTGGAGAAAATTGAAAAATAAAGGGTAGGGGTTGTCAAATAACGAGTAAGAGTTGTTAAATTATCTAAAAGAATTGTCTAATAATCAACAATGGTTGTTAAAAACATAGGAAAAGTTGTTAAATGACATTCTAGATTAGCCGGAAAAAGATATTCAAGTTATAGTTTTGGTCCTTTTTTATATGAGAATGTGATATTCTTACAAAAAAGGAGGGATCAAATTTGGAAAGAAAAAAATCGCTTGATATGCTAACCCTAGAAAGGTTGATTGCTCGGTTAGACAGAAATCATACAAATCTTGCTTATCTCGAAGAAGAATTAAACCGACTCAGAGCAGGCTATAAAGGTGAATGCTACCTGGACTCTCTGACAGATCCATTCACAAATTCGAATTTCTCCACCATTAAAAACCTCACATTACCCTCTTATTTTGAAACAATTCAGTACGATCAAATTCATATTACCCCTTCATTTATTCTTATCATTGAATGTAAAAACATCATTGGAAAACTGACATTTCAACCAGAGGCCAGCTCTTTGAAAAGAGAGATTAATGGGGTTGAAAATTATTTCAGGGATCCGCTCTGGCAAATACATAGGCAAGAGGAGGGAATGAAAAAAATTCTCACTGAGCTGGGATTAAATATTCCTGTACTTGGCTACATCGTATTTACCTCTACCAATAGCAGTCTCCACACTGCTAATCACCAACTTGCAAAACCCCAGAAAGTAATCAAAAGCGATCAGCTTACCTATCACATTAGAAAACTTATAAAAGAGAATCAAAAGGTATACCTCACTGACGAGCAAATCAAAGCGCTCACTTTATCCTTAAAAGAATTTTCAATAAAACCTATCTGGAAGGACCCTTTGAAGAAATACAATCTCAAGATAGAAGAACTAAATTTAGGCATGCGATGTCCTGAATGTAATAGGTTAACATTAAAAAAGGTAAAATTCAGATGGGTATGTGAGTGTTGTAGCTACTCTCAAAAGCAGTTAGATCAAGAACAATTTATAGATTATTTTCTTCTCATTAACAAGAAGGCAAAGTTAAAAGATCTTTGTGCATTTTATTTGATCGATGATGTAAGGGGATTCAAGCATTCTCTGATGTCAGCTGATATTAAATGTGTTGGAAATACGAAGTCAGCAGAGTATGTCAGTTGGATTCATGTAATAGAATGATTCTTTCTTATCCAAAATGTTTTCGAAGTGGGTTGATAAAATAGGAGAGAGTTGTTAAATAACATTAGAGAGTTGTTTAATAACACCTGTAAGTTGTCAAATAATCAGAGAGAGTCGTTAAATAACACCAGGGAGTTGTCAAATAACCAAAAAAGTTGTCTAATGGTTCTCCCTGGACCCCCGAAAAAACCGGATTCCCTAAGGGAGTCCGGTTTTTCTGTATTATTTCTCCGCCGCATTCGTTCCGGCAAGTCGTCCGGTTACGAGTGCAGATGTAATATTATAGCCGCCTGTGTACCCGTGGATATCGAGCAGCTCTCCGCATAAAAACAGGCCATCACATTTTTTTGAAGCCATGGTTTTCGGTTCGATTTCTTTTACGGAAACGCCGCCGCCTGTGACGAAGGCTTTTTCAATCGACTGGGTTCCGTTGACCTTCATCTCAAAACCGGTTAATGCTTTAGCCATTCCTCTTATTTTTTCAGAGGAGATCGTACCGGCCTGCTGATCCGGATCGATTTCATTAACTTCCATTAAGAAGTGCAGGTATCGTTCCGGCGCGAGCCCTTTCCAGGTGTTCTTGACCGCTTTTTTTGCATCCTCTTTTGCGAGTTTAAAAAGCATTTGAAAAGCGGATTCTGCATTTTGATCCGGCATGACACTGATATGCATCGTGACCGGTGCACCTTTTTGTTTTTTCATTTCCTTTACTACGTACTGACTGCACCGTAAAATGGCGGGTCCGGATAGTCCGAAATGGGTGAAAAGCATGTCCATCTGATGAGTCACGATCGTTTTGCCTTTTTTATTTAACACGCTGACTGCTGCATCGCGCAAGGCGAGTCCCTGAAGTGATTTATTCTGGATAAAGGGTTCAGATGACAGCAGAGGAACCTCAGTCGGGAACAGGTCCGTGACGGTGTGACCTGCTTTTTGCACCCACGGATAACCATCACCCGTGGAGCCTGTCTGAGGTACAGATTTTCCGCCTACAGCCAGAACAACAGCATCAGCGAGAATACGATCTCCTGATTCCGTTTCAATTCCTGTAACCGATCTATCTTCAACTAACAATTCCTTTACCGGTGCGTTTGTGCGTATTTCGACCTTCAGCTCACCAAGTCGTCGAAGTAGAGCATCCACCACTGACTGCGCCTTATCAGACACCGGGAACATCCGCCCGTGGTCCTCTTCCTTTAACGCCACGCCAAGCCCTTCAAAAAAGCGGATAATATCTTCATTATTAAAAACTGAAAACGCACTGTACAGAAAGCGTCCGTTTCCTGGAATATGTTTAATAATTTCATCAATCGGCAGGCGGTTCGTGACGTTACATCTGCCGCCTCCTGAAATGGCGAGTTTTCGCCCGAGTTTATTTCCTTTATCAATAAGAAGAACGCTTTCTTTCTTTTCACCGGCTGCAATGGCAGCCATTAAACCGGATGGGCCTCCACCCACCACGATGACATCGTATTTCATCTGTTTCATCTCATTTCTGCATCAATTCCGTATGACGTACGTATGAACTCCATCTATTCTAGCGTGATATCCCCGACAATTCAATGAATTACCCGAGTTATTCATTGTCAATGACACGACTGAGTAGTACACTACGAATAGTGTCAAAATTTTGTTTTAAGGATCGGGAAGTGAATATAACTACATGTCGACTTCAACATTAGTCAGGGGAACGTTTATCCTGACGTTGGGTACCTTTATATCTAAGTTTCTTGGACTGTTTTATGTCATTCCGTTTAATGAGCTCGTCAAAGATGAGCCGGGAGCGCTTGCTCTTTATCAGTACGGATATATTCCATATACGATTTTCTTGTCGATTGCGACGGCGGGTGTGCCGCTGGCGGTGTCGAAATTTATTTCAAAATATAATGCGATAGAGGAGTATGAAGTTGGAAGAAAACTTTTTCGTTCAGGTCTCTTTTTGATGTCATTGACTGGAATTTTATCATTTTTAATTATGTACTTACTCGCACCTGTTTTTGCGGAAATGGTGATTGAATCAGATGAACAGGCAGTCAGTGTTGATCAGGTTGTATCAGTGATAAGGGCTGTCAGCTTTGCTTTAATCGTAATCCCGGTGATGAGTCTGATCAGGGGTTTTTTCCAGGGGTATCAATCCATGGGGCCAACCGCCGTATCAAATGTGATTGAACAAATCGTGCGGATTGTTTTTTTACTTGCAGGTGTGTATGTTGTTTTATTCGTTATGGATGGTTCCATGACCCAGGCCATCGGTGTTGCGACGTTTGCTGCATTCGTCGGCGGTGTTGCCAGTCTTGCGCTACTTGTATATTACTTCCTGAAGCGTAAGCCTCACCTGGATAAAATGCGTGCCCAGGGTAAAAATGAAATGGATGTTTCAATTAAGGATATGTACAAGGAAATTATCCTTTATTCGGTTCCTTTCGTTCTTGTTGGTGTTGCCAATCCATTGTTCCAGCTGATTGATACACTGACTTTTAATAAGGCGATGGCAAGTATTGGTCTCGCCGCAGTAACGGATCTGCAGCTTGAAATATTAAATTTTACAACCCACAAGCTTGTAATCATTCCGGTGTCGCTCGCGACCGCTTTTGCGATGACGCTAATTCCGGTTATTACGTCCAGCTTTTCTAAAGGGAACTGGAACAATTTAAATCGCCAGATTGATCAGACGTTTCAAATACTGCTGTTTTTGACAATGCCTGCTGCAATTGGGCTATCTCTTTTAGCGGAGCCTGCCTACACGGTATTTTACGGAGCGGACCAGCTTGGAACTGAAGTGCTGAGAACGTATGCGCCTGTTGCAGTTCTGTTTGCCGTATACACGGTAACCGCTGCGATGATGCAGGGAATCAATGAACAGCGCTGGAGTGTTTTGAGTCTATTGGTCGGTCTGTTAGTGAAGCTGGCTTTGAATATTCCGCTTGTCCAGCTGATGGAAGTGCAGGGCGCTGTGTTATCAACAAGTATTGGCTATGTAGCTGCAATTGTTATTAACCTGATTGTCATCAAGCATTTTGCCGCTTATAAATACAGAATGGTTGTAAAACGAACAATGCTGATGCTGATTTTTAATGTGATTATGGCCGTGCCGGTATTGGTTCTGTATTACGGTCTGGGTCTTGTCCTAGATCCGGAAAGTCGTCTGCAGGCGATCATTATTCTGTTCGTTTGCGGCTCGGCAGGTGCGTTTGTATATGCCGTATTGAGTATGAAATCAAGACTGGCTGACCGATTGTTTGGTGACCGTATTACAAGACTGCGTAATCGATTTTCTTAATTAAAGGAGACGCACTATGCGATTAGACAAACTGCTGTCAAACATGGGGTTTGGCAGCCGTAAAGAAATGAAAAAGTGGCTGAAATCCGGTTCTGTGACCGTTGATGGTAAGCCTGCAAAAGACGGCAAACTGCAGGTGAACCCGGAATCACAGGTCGTAGAAGTAAATGGAGAGAGGGTTCATTACAGGGAATTTATTTATCTAATGATGAATAAGCCGCAGGGCGTTATTTCAGCAACGGAGGACAATCTTCACAAAACGGTGCTCGATCTGATTGATACAGATTTGCATTTGTTCGAACCGTTTCCTGTCGGACGGCTCGATAAAGATACAGAAGGTTTTCTCCTGCTGACAAACGACGGTGTCCTTGCCCATGAATTACTGTCACCTAAAAAGCACGTGGACAAAACGTATTATGCTAAAATTGCCGGGCACGTAACTGACGAAGATATCAATGCATTTGAGCGCGGTGTGACACTCGATGACGGATACGAAACGAAACCGGGTAAGCTCGTGATCCTCGAAAGTGCGGAAACCTCAGAAATTGAACTGACGATCACAGAAGGCAAGTTCCATCAGGTCAAACGGATGTTTCAGGCTGTTGGAAAAGAAGTTGTATTTCTAAAGCGGCTTTCGATGGGTCCGCTATCCCTTGACCCGGATCTTGAACCGGGAGAGTACCGCGAACTGACAGAGGAGGAAGTTCACCTTCTGAAAAATCGATAAAAAAGACCGGACATCAGTCCGGTCTTTTTGTGGGCAAAAATAAAGAAGAGGGCAAAAGCCCCCTTCAAAAAAGTTCATTATGAAATTTTTACTTTCTTTTGTGTCGTTGTCCATTTGCCCCGACTAGGACTTGTCACTAAATCGTTATAGGCTAACACATTCAAATCTCTTTGAATGGTGCGAGGTGTAATGCCGAATTCGTCTACCAGATCATTCGTTGTTACCGTTCCATTTTCCTTAATGAACATGTAAACCGATTTGATCCGGGTCAGCATTCTGTTCGTAGTTGGTTTCAAAAAACCACTCCCTCATCTTTTTTCCATGGCAAGGACGACAGGTGACAGGTTAAAGTTCACGAGTAAGATTAAAATTGGATGCCTTACGACAACCCCTTTTCATTCTATTTCGACAAACGATATTGTCTGACAATTTCATTGTACAATTATTCCCTCATTTTTTCTAGTGTTTTGATGCGTTTTACATACTATTTACAATATTGAAAGGTTAATGTTCGCATTGTGATAATCTTGTATGCGTTTTCATGAAAATGAATTTTCTTGTTTTTATAAGCCCTGTTTTCATATTAATTGAGTAAATGAAGCTTCATTCATTATTGCGTGTTTATATGAATGTTCGACATTATGTCTCGGATTATCTATCATATCACCACCATTCATATGTTATGTCATAAAACTGATCTTTTGATAAAAGATCATCGTTTTACTTATAAATATTCTTACCAATGTTTTGTGATTAATCCGAATTGCATGGTGATTCCCGATTTAAAATAGTCTATAATAGGACCATTATCGACAGTTGAGGTGAATGCTGTGACAATTCAATGGAAACAGGAAGCCGAAAAGAGACGGGATGAAATCATTCAGGAGCTGCAGGGACTGATTGCGATTCCGAGTGTGCTGAATGAAGATGATGCCACGGATGATGCGCCGCTTGGGACAGAAGTAAAGCGTGCATTATCATATCTGCTTGATGCAGGAGAGCGCGATGGATTTACAGCTAAAAATGTCGGGAACCTGGCAGGACATTTGGAAATGGGGCAGGGAGATGATCTTCTTGGGATCCTCTGTCATGTGGACGTGGTGCCTGCAGGAAATGGATGGACTTACGATCCTTTTGAGGGAGCGGTTCACGACGGTAAGCTTTTTGGACGCGGAGCTATTGATGACAAAGGCCCGACCATTGCTGCCTATTTTGCGATGAAAATGATTCAAGAGCTTAATTTAAAATTGAATAAACGTGTAAGGATGATTATCGGCACGGACGAAGAAAGTGACTGGCGCTGTGTGGAGCATTACTTTAAGCACGAGGAGATGCCTTCAATCGGATTTGCACCGGATGCTGATTTTCCAATTATTCATGCGGAAAAAGGCATCACAGATTTTAATCTTCATCTGACCAGGTTTAAGGAAGATGAGCGGGCACCTAAAATTGAAGTGAAGACATTATATTCCGGCGAACGTTACAATATGGTCCCGGATTACGTAAAGGCTGAACTGATTGTTCATGCTGAACAGACATATTTACTTCAGGAGTTTGAAGAGTTTTTAAAGGAACAGGATGTTAAAGGTGATTTTTATGTGGACAGAGGGCTTTTAACGCTTGAACTGCACGGGAAATCTGCCCATGCAATGGAGCCTGATAATGGCATCAATGCAGGACTGCTTCTTGTGAAATTCCTGTGCCGGTTTGAATGTGATGCCAGGGCAAAAACCTATCTCTCATTTGCCAAAAAGTATTTATACAGCGATTCAAGGGCGATTGCACTTGGTCTTTCAGGCAGGGACGAGATTAGCGGAGACCTGACACTGAATACAGGCATCATGCGTTACAGTGAAAAGGAAGCCTATGTCGGGTTGAACGTCCGGTATCCTGTCACATATGATATGGATGAAAGACGTACAGTTCTTCAGAAAGAAATGGAGTCGCTTGGCGTTACGTTAGAGCTGCTGAATGATTCGAAGCCGCATCATGTTGATGGGGATGATCCATTTGTTCAGACACTCCTTTCCATTTATGAAAAACAGACAGGTGAGCCAGGTAAGCTGCTGGCGATCGGCGGCGGTACATATGCCCGCTCTTTAAAAAAGGGTGTAGCATTTGGGGCGCTTTTCCCAGGCAAGGAAGATGTAGCCCATCAAAAAGATGAATATATTGATGTTGAAGATCTGTTAAGCGCAACGGCCATTTACGCAGAAGCCATTTATGAGCTTGCCTGCGAAAAATAATATCATGAAGGGGAAGATCAGTATGGGTACAATACTTGTTAATGATCAGTTTCTAGACCGTGAAAACGGATCAGTGGATATAGAGGACCGCGGCTATCAGTTTGGTGATGGTGTGTATGAAGTAGTCCGCGTATATGGTGGAAACATGTTTACGGCAAAAGAGCATCTCGAGCGTTTATTCGAGTCAGCTGATAAAATTCATCTGACACTTCCATTTACGTACGATGAGCTTGTTGCCCGGCTGGAAAAGCTGATGGAGGTCAATCAGCTTGATACAGGCATTATCTATCTGCAGGTAACGAGAGGATCTGCTGCCAGACAGCACCATTTTCCGGAGCAGACAAAAGCCGTGCTGACTGCTTATACAAAAGAAGTGGCACGTCCTGTAGCAGATATGACTGCAGGGGTGAAGGCGATTATTACCGATGATGTGCGCTGGCTGCGCTGTGATATTAAGAGTCTGAACCTTCTCGGAAATCTGCTTGCTAAACAGGAAGCTGTTTCAAAAGGTGGATTTGAAGCCGTTCTTCACCGCGATGGAACCGTAACGGAGGGCTCTTCTTCCAATGTGTTTATCATCTCAGACGATACATTATATACCCATCCCGCTACGAACCTGATTTTAAACGGGATCACACGCAGGGAGATCCTAAAGCTTTGTAAAGAAATCGGGCTTTCAGTGTCTGAGCAGTCATTTACCCTCGATGATCTGGCTAAAGCAGACGAAGTGTTTATGGCCAGTACGACAGCAGAAGTAATGCCGCTCGTTCAACTCGATGAAACGCCGGTTGGAAATGGCAAGCCTGGTGAGTGGACGCAAAAATTGCAGGCAGCTTTTGAAGAGGCTGTCCAGAAGCAATGCGGGTCACTTGCACAAACCATTTAATCCTGAATTTTTCCTGCCCCCGGGACACATTCTCCCGGGGGTTTTTTGCATGTTCATGCTACGATAAAAGCTACAGGAGGGATGAAGATGAATACATATCAAACAGTCATTGTCGGGGCAGGCTTAACGGGTATCACCGCTGCCAGGCAGCTTCAGGATAAAAGGGAAAACATTCTAATTATTGATAAAGGACGCAGTGTCGGCGGAAGAATGGCGACAAGAAGAATTGACGGAGGAAAAGCCGATCACGGTGCCCAGTTTTTCACAACAAGAACAGTAGCATTTAAACAAATTACTGCTGAATGGCTTGAAAAAGGCTGGATTAAGCACTGGTTTGGAGATGATCATCCACGTTACGCGTCTGTTGATGGGATGAATGCACTTATGAAACGCTATGCAGAAGGGCTTCCTGCTGTGCTTGATAAAAGAATCACAAGGATAAAGAAGCATGACAGTGGATATGAGCTGACGGACGAACAAGGGCAATCTGTTGCCATAGCAGAAAAGGTCATTCTCACAATGCCAATACCGCAGATAACTGAGCTATTGGAGACGAGTGGAATGGATGTTGTTCCCGATTTAAAAAATGTTGACATGACACCTGTTGTTGCGGGATTGTTCTCATTTGAAACAACTCCGGCTTCTGAAAAAGGCAGAATTATTGGCGACTTTCATGAAGGCATCGACCGGATTATTGAACATAAAGAAAAAGGAATATCGGATACTCCGGTTGCAACGGTTTACATGACGGGAGAGTGGTCCAAAAAACATTTTGATCATGACGCAGAAGAGACATTGTCATACATCGAACAGCAGGCAGCTCCGTTTTTCGGAGAGACATCGATCAGAACACGTCAACTAAAAAAATGGCGTTACGCTGAAACGGTCAACCCGCTTAACACCTCAACGCTCAAGCTGGCTGTTGGATTATGGGCGGCAGGAGACTCCTTTCTCCGCCCAGAAGACGAAGCAGGCACAACGCGGTGTGAAAGTGCTTATTTATCAGGGCTCGATGTAGCAGAGGCGGTTGTGAGGGAGCAGTAGACGGTGCTGTTTTGATATATTAAGTAGGATCAGCGTCTTTGTGATGGAATGATTTTTTGAAAAGATGGAATCAAGTCCGGAAAAGAAAGAATAACTTTCAACAATGAAGGAATAATGAACAGCGTATTCGATCTGTTTTCATAATGGATTCACGGCATCATGAGGTTTTGTCAAACGGTTTAATTCTGGCAAGTTTTTTAAACTTCCATATAATCATTACACTTTAATGTCAAAAAGGGTCGGATGCCCCCGGAGACTCCTACGGCAGAGGAGGGACAGGTGAAACCGTTGTGCGGAGCACAAGGGGTTCACCGCCCGGCCACCGAAAAGCGTAGGCGACTCGTCCAGCCCCGACAAGCATAAGGCGAAGATGAAAAGAGGGCTGACCTTCGCCCTCGTTCAGCTTTGACTTATGACCTCGAGGGGCTAGTCGCCGCAGCTAGACAATCGAAAGCGAAGGGGGCATCCGACCCGGTTATTATATTACTCCTCAAATCTAAAAACATCACTCGATAAATAACGCTCTCCTGTATCACAGGCAATAAAGATCACGATAGAATCCTCAGGCAGCGTTTCTGCGACTTTCAAAGCGGCATAACAGGCTGCACCTGAAGATGGGCCAACAAGAATTCCTTCCTCACGGGCAAGTCTGCGTGTAATATCATAAGCATCATCATCTTCTATTTTATGAATCTGATCATATACATCCTGATTTAAAATATCAGGGATAAAGCCCGGACTTGTGCCGACCAGTTTATGTTTTCCGGGTTTTCCTCCTGAAAGGACCGGTGACCCGGCAGGCTCAACAACGTGTACCTGGAGGTTATCGTATTTTTCTTTTAATGTTTCGCCAGTACCTGTAATCGTTCCGCCGGTTCCGGCCGTTGCGACAAAGGCACCAAGCGGCTTTCCGATATGTTCAACGGCTTCAATGATTTCGAGCGCAGTTGATGTACGATGCGCATCGGGGTTTGCAAAGTTTTCAAACTGCATTGGAACAAAGCTTCCTTCAATTTGCCCGGCCAGTTCATTGGCTTTTTTAATCGCGCCCGGCATTTTCTCATCACCCGGTGTTAATACGACTTCTGCCCCGTAAGCCTTTAGCAGATTAATGCGTTCAGCGGTCATCGTATCAGGCATGACAAGGATCGAGCGGTAGCCTCTTGCGGCAGCGTTCATGGCAATTCCGATTCCTGTATTTCCGCTTGTCGGCTCAATAATGGTGGAGCCGGGTTTTAACATCCCTGATTTTTCAGCTTCAACAATCATATTAAAAGCAGCGCGGTCTTTTACGCTTTTACTTGGATTGTAAAATTCAAGCTTTGCATAGACCGTTGCCCCTTTTTCAGGCTGCAGCCTGTTTAATTTAACAAATGGAGTGTCTCCAATTAATTCAGCGATATTATTTACAACTCTCATCACGGTCATCCTTTCAACTGCACATTGTGATTTTATTCTACATTTAACGTCAGCGGGATTCAATGATCAGGCATTCATCATCATTGCTATTCCTGGCGGTGTGATCGTTGTATAATGACGGTAATAATAAAAGGTGATGAATGGTAAAATAAACTGTCCGCAAGGATCGGACTTTTTTGCCGATAATAAAGTAAAGAGTGTTGCAGCAAATGAGAATGGAGCGTGTATGCATGGAGCCTCATTATTTTCTGGCAGTCAGCCTGACGAAACCTGCAAGGGAGCATCTAGCTTTACAACAGGAGGAATGGAAGAAAATATACTCATTTAAAAAATGGACTCATCCTGAGGACTTTCATCTTACACTGAGCTTTCTAGGGTCTGCTGATTCAAGCTTTCTTGAGCAGTTTAAAAACCGGTTACAGGAAAAATTGCCGGTTTATCACTCATTTGAAGTTGTAGTACGGGAAGTAGGTACTTTCGGGCATTCTCTTAAACCGAGGATATTATGGGCAGGACCTGAAGCTTCTGACTCTCTTCAACAGCTGTATGAGGGTGTGCAGCTGAGTCTTGAAGAGGCAGGGAGAAAACGTGAAAACAGACCGTTCAGGCCACATATTACGGTGGCAAAGAAATGGGATCATCAGGAATCGATTACCCTTAAGCAGGATCTTTTACCATTTATACTAGAGGTGAAAGATATTGTTTTATATCAGATTTTTCCTGAGAAAACGCCAAGATATAAAGGTGTTTGGAACTATAAACTCATGAGTTAAGAAGGAGGAGACTAAGTGGCTCAGCTGATTAAGCTTCAGGATTACGTTTCAAGATATGAGAGAGATATGATCCGCTATCCTTCACAATACGTCCGGTTGAAAAAACAGCAATGGAACAAGCTGAAGGAACAATGGGAAGACGGCGGGATTTTTTTGAACGAAGATGAATTTAATCAGTTCAAAGAAGAGGTTGAGGGTAAAAGCACGCTGTTTGACCGATTTAAGAAGATATGGGTGAAAAATGAATCGCAGGAGGAAGTGGAGGGGGAGGATGCACCTCAGGATGATGATTCCTTCCGTTTTGAGCCTTCTGTCTATTACCGTCCGGAAACGATCGAAGACCTGAAACATCTGTATCTCGATCAGCTTTTTCATTTTCAGCTAAAATGGGCGAGCTCCACTTTGACTGAAAAATCGTACATAGATGCAAAATACACCAGGGATGAAAAGCTGAAATACTTTTTACAGCGCTTCCCTGATACGTTTTTGTTGATGTATGAACCGGTGATGCTGTTGAAAAAAGCACCGGTTGAGCTGGAGATTCTTTTATTTACACCTACAGATCTGTGGTGTATCTCTATTCTTGAAGAGGCGAATGATGCTGTATTTGTAGGATCAATGGATCGATTCTGGAAAGTGAAGCATGGTGATAAAGAGCACTCATTGCTCAGTCCGATACTCTCATTAGACCGGACAGAATCTATTATTAAAACGATTTTTGCCAAAGCAGAAGTAGACTTTTCAGTTAAGAAAGCTATCATGTCAAGAAACGGATATCTTGATTTCCCTGATGTACCTTATGGCTATCGTCTTCTTGATAAACGAACCGTCAATCAGTGGCATGAATCTCAGAAAAACATGGGTTCGCCGTTTAAGCATATGCAAATGAAAGCAGCAAAAGCGCTGATCGATTATACACAGACAACCTCTGTCAGAAGGATGCAGTGGAGTGAGTCGGAACAGGATGAAAACGAACTGCTGATGGATCCGGAAGAATGAAAACAATCTTTGTGTTAAATCCTCAGGCAGGTGGAGGTAAGGCTGGTCCTTCACTTCTGGAGGTGCTTAACCGCTATCAAAATGAGCTTGTAGAAATCTGGGTGACCACATCAGCTGGAGACGCCAGGAAGCGAACGGAAGCCTGGTGCCGTCTGAATCGGGAGACTGCAGTGCTTTTTGCTGTGATGGGCGGAGATGGGACGATGAACGAGGTTTTTGACGGAGCATCCATACATAGCCAGGCTTACTTTACCTCTATCCCTGCAGGATCGGGGAATGATTTTGCGAGATATTTCAGTTGGGTACCGCTTTCTGAAACGGGGATCAAGAGAATCATAGAATGGGATGAAACGTCAACGTCCCATGAATCGATTGCATTTCAGGCTAATGAAAATGGATATGCGGTCAGCAATCTAGGTGCGGGTTTTGATGCTGAAGTAGCCTGGCTTGCCAACCGCTCAAAGTTGAAAAAACAGCTGAACCGGCTTTCACTTGGAAAGCTAGTCTATGTTGTGTTTTTGATCCGATGTCTGTTTACGTTTAAACCATTTACACTGATAGCGGAGCTTGATGGGCAGCCTGTCTCCTTTGAAAAAGTCTGGTTTGTCACGATTTCCAATCAGCCTTACTTTGGTGGAGGGATGCGGATTGCGCCGAATGCAGATTCCATGGATGAGAAGCTTGACGTGACTGTTGTTCACGGTCTGTCAGTCATCAAATTTCTGACGGTGTTTTTGAGTGTTTTCAAAGGTGCACATATCCGCTTTAAGGAAGTACATACAGCTAAAGTAAAGAAAATTGAACTGACTCTCTCCCATCATGTACGTCTTCATGCAGATGGTGAGGATAAAGGGAAAATTGGACCGGATGCCAAGCTTTTCGCACAGGTGGCTGCAAAAACGTTGAAAATAGCGGATTTCAGAGATGGGTCTTGACGAAACCCATCAATTAACGATAAAATCTGCATAAGATAGCTATTGTTTATGTAAGCAGCAGCTATCTTTTTCTGTTCTGTAAAATGAGTAAAAGAAATGACTCAACATTAGTAGGTGAGTGAATTGGAACATCTGTTTGATCAGGAATGGGAGATTATGTCCGCTGGTGGAGCGTCGGGTGAAGCTTTTTTCGCACGCTATCACGAGCAGAAGTTATTTCTTAAGCGCAATTCATCCCCTTTTCTTGCCGTGTTGTCTGCTGAAGGAATTGTTCCCCGGCTGAAATGGACAAAGAGGCTTGAAAATGGCGATGTCATTACGGCTCAGCATTGGCTGAACGGCCGTGAGTTAAAAGCGCAGGAGATGAATGGTCCCCGTATCGCAAAAATGCTGAAAAAAATTCATAGCTCCAAGCCGTTAACCTCTATGCTGCGTCGTTTAGGAAAAGAACCGTATGCCCCTTCATTAATGCTTGAAGAGGTGGTATCCACACTGGACACGGAATTAACTTTTTTAAAGCCGGTCAGGGAAGCACTCGACTTTTTAAACCGGCACATAGATGATCTAACAACGGAGAATTTTGCTGTTTGTCACGGAGATGTCAACCACAATAACTGGCTGCTCTCTGAAATTGACGAACTGTTTTTGATTGACTGGGATGGTGCGATGCTTGCAGATCCAGCAGTCGATATTGGAATGCTGCTATACTGGTATGTGCCCGAAGCTGAATGGGCAGATTGGATGGCTGACTACGGAGAAGAACTGACAGGTGAATTCCGTCTCCGTATGAAATGGTATGTCGTATGCCAGGCCCTCATAATGCTCCAGTGGCAAAAAGATAAAGGCCGGCTTCATGACGTCACGAAATGGATGAATTTCCTTCAACGCTGTTTTCAGACAGCATGGGTTCATGAAAATAAAAAATAGCCTGGTGCCTTTCTGGGAAACTGGAAATCATCAAGGCTATTTTTTATGCACAGCTTTTTATAAAAAAATGCTGATATCAGCAATTGGATAAGGAGAAAGCAATGAGAACACGTAATAAACCATGGGCAAAAGACCGTTTAGATGAATTTCCTTCTATTGTTCCGGCAATTCCTCAGGAACACAAAGGAAAATGGAATGCTGTTTTTGGCAACGACAATCCTATCCATATCGAGGTTGGTATGGGGAAAGGCCAATTCATTACAGGAATGGCCGTGCAAAATCCGGATGTCAACTATATCGGCATTGAGCTGTCTGAAAGTGTTGCGGTTGTGGCATTGGACAAAATGATTGAAGCTGATGTGCCAAACGTAAAGCTTCTGACGATCAACGCTGAAATCCTGGCTGACGTATTTGAGCCAGGTGAGGTTGACCGAGTGTATCTTAACTTTTCAGATCCATGGCCAAAAACCCGTCATGAGAAACGCCGTCTGACATTTAAGAAGTTTCTTGATTTGTATAAAACGGTGCTTCCTGAAAATGGGGAGATTCATTTTAAGACAGATAATCGCGGACTATTTGAGTATTCGCTTTGGAGTTTTTCGCAGTATGGCATGCTGCTCAAATATGTAAGTCTGGATCTTCATAAGAGTGATTTTGAGGGTAATATTATGACAGAGTATGAAGAGAAGTTTTCGGCTAAAGGTCAGCCGATTTACCGTTGTGAAGTGCAGTATCAGTAATAAAGAGCCGGGCTCGACTAATCCCTCGCTTCCATCATAGGAGTGTATGGGTGAGTCGGGCTATTTGTATATGAGCAACTGAGCAAGCGCTCATTTTTCATACTGTTTATGTTAAAATGAAAACGTATACATAAGGAGGGGATGGAGTTGGATTCTTTTACTTTTGGTGATTGGACTTTGTATTGGCTTGATGGGGGTATTACAAACATGGACGGAGGGGCGATGTTTGGGGTTGTGCCAAAGCCGCTTTGGTCACGAAAATACCCGGTTAATGAGCTTAACCAGATCGAGCTTGTGACAGAGCCGTTACTGATCCGAACAGGTGAACGGAATCTGCTGATTGATTCAGGCGTCGGATACGGTAAGCTCGATGACAAGAAAAAAAGGAATTACGGGGTTACCAGGGAAGCTGCTTTGGATCAATCATTGAAGGAGCTGGGGCTTACGCTTGAGGATATTGATACGGTTTTAATGACACATATGCATTTTGATCATGCAGGCGGTTTAACCGGCATTACTGATGGTCACCTGTATTCAGTGTTCCCGAATGCGGATATTTACACATCAGAGATAGAATGGAATGAATTGAGAAATCCGAATATCAGATCACGTAATACATATTGGAAAGAAAACTGGGAGCCGGTTCAGGAGCAGGTGAAAACTTTTGAAAAAGAGATAGAGATTTTGACCGGCATCAAAATGATCCATACAGGCGGACACAGTGACGGACACTCCATCGTTGTTCTTGAACAGCATGGAGAAACCATTGTTCATATGGCTGATCTCATGCCAACCCACGCCCACCAGAACCCTTTATGGGTGCTTGCCTATGACGATTACCCAATGACCAGCGTCTTCGCTAAAGAACACTGGGTGAAAAAAGGACTGGCAGAAGGCTGGTGGTTCAGCTTCTACCACGACGCCATCTACCGCATGATCAAATGGGATCCATCAGGCAAAGAAGTAGCAGACTCCCTAAAAAGAACTGCTTTCAAGGACTAATAGATCTTTTAAACAATTAGACTGAACAGCGCGCTTTGCCCTTATTGTTTTCTTTCTGAAAATGATCATCAGAGGGACGGGTCGCATCCGAAGACTCCTATGGCGGAAAGGGACAGGTGAAACCATTGTGCGCAGCACAAGGGGTTCACCGCCCGGCCATGGAAAGCGAAGGATGCGACCCGTCCCGTTTTTGCTTCGTAATGTCTGTTAATGTTAATCAGCTTCGGGACCGTGCGGCCGCGCAGGATGCGTCTCCGTCCGGCTTTTAACAAGCTTCTCAAACTCAAAAAGAGACTGGAACAAACCGTTCCAGTCTCTTTAGCATTTATGAGATTTTGTAAATATCCATCACTGTACCGGTCTTTGAGTCCGCAATAAACTCAAACTGCTCAAGATCACTTCCCTGATGACGGGAAATGCCCCCACGGTAGACTTTATTTTTTACACCCATCACTTCATGCTCTTCAGGATTCATCTGAATCCAGGAGCCATCGATTGGGCCCTGCTTCTTAAATTGTGTTTTTACATCATTCAACACTTTGTCAGCAGATACTGAAACGGTTTGAGCAGCGCTTTTACTGATAAGAACACCTGCTGCCAGCCCAACTGCTGCACCAATTGATACATCTTTCCAGTTCATGTTCACTTTCACCTCCGGACCGTTCTTTTATCAGTATAGCGGATCGGCTCTTTATCTGCATCTCTCTTTTCCAATTTTGACAAATTAGTTGTTCCATTGTGGCAAGAGGAGTGAAAGTTCTGTAAAATAAACGTTAGTTGTTTCGACACACGACAGAAAGGAAGTTATACATAATGAATCAGGATACATTATCCCTATTTAAAACTTTAACAGAATTACCCGGCGCACCCGGAAATGAGCATGCGATCCGCAAGTTTATGAAACAGGAGCTTTCAAAGTACTCAGATGAAATCGTTCAGGACGGTCTTGGTAGCATATTTGGACTGAAAAAAGGACCTGAAGATGGACCGGTTGTTATGGCTGCAGGTCACATGGATGAAGTTGGGTTTATGGTGACGGGCATTACCGAAAACGGGATGATCCGATTCCAGACACTCGGCGGCTGGTGGAGTCAGGTGTTACTTGCTCAGCGCGTTGAAATTGTGGCTGAAGATAAAAAGATCATTGGCGTCATTGGATCTATCCCTCCTCATCTATTGAGCGAAGAAAAACGTGCAAAACCGATGGAAATTAAAAATATGCTCATTGATGTAGGTGCAGACGATAAGGCAGATGCTGAATCAATGGGCATCCGTCCGGGACAGCAGATTGTGCCTGTATGTCCGTTTACTCCAATGGAAAACAATAAAAAAATTCTGGCTAAAGCATGGGATAACCGCTACGGCTGCGGAATTTCAGTGGAACTTCTGAAAGAGCTGAAGGATGAAAAACTGCCGAATACGCTGTACAGTGGTGCAACCGTGCAGGAGGAAGTCGGCTTAAGAGGAGCACAAACAGCTGCCAACCTGATTAAACCGGATATTTTCTTTGCCATGGATGCAAGTCCTGCAAATGATATGACAGGCGATAAAAATGAATTCGGTCAGCTCGGTAAAGGAACGCTGCTGCGTATTTTAGACCGCAGTATGGTGACACACCGCGGTATGCGTGAATTCGTTCTGGATACAGCAGAGACGAACAATATTCCGTATCAGTATTTTGTTTCTGCAGGCGGTACTGATGCAGGCCGCGTCCACATTTCAAATGAAGGTGTGCCAAGTGCGGTTGTCGGCATCTGTTCACGCTATATCCACACAGCAGCTTCGATGATCCATATTGATGATTATGCAGCTGCAAAAGAACTGCTAGTTAAACTCGTAAAGGCAAGTGATCGTTCAACGGTCGAATCGATCCGTCAGGGTTCATAAAAATGAAGGCAGCAGTAGGTACACTGAACAAAGCGAAATTAAAAGCAGTTGAAGCTGCCTGGAAGATCGGTGACGTTCAGGGGTTTGATATCCCTTCAGGTGTCAACGACCAGCCATTTGGTCACGAGGAAACAATCGAAGGCGCGGTGAACAGGGCAAAAGGAGCAGCAGAAAAGCTTCCCGGAGCCGTTGGGATTGGTCTTGAAGGTGGCGTAACAGAGACACCGCACGGACTTTTTATTTGTAACTGGGGAGCGCTTGTGACCCCTGATGGCAGAGAACCTTTTATCGCTGCAGGCGCGAGCTTCAGGCTGCCGGATGAGCTGGCTGAACCGCTCCGGCAGGGGGAAGAGCTCGGGCCTTTGATGAGAGCTTACAGTCAAAATAAAAACATCAGTCAGGAAGAAGGAGCGGTTGGTTTTTTTACGAACCACAGAATTACCCGTGATCAGATGTTTGAACATATTTTGGAGCTGCTGATTGGTCAGTGGGAGTTTTCAAATAGAGCATAAAAAATCCGGCAGCAATGCCGGATTTTTTAGATGAAGGTCTTATTAAAATTGCGTCTGGTTTTTGTGAGAGTTGTTTATTAACCACCTAGAGTAGTCAAATAATGCAACAGCATTGTTAATTAATCAAAAAGAGTTATCTAATAAATTTGTTTAAAAGCCCGCCTCCGCTTTTTCGTGGCCACACGATAAGCCGCAGTCTTCGGGTGGCAACGGCCCTCAAAAATATAGTCAATCATATCATTATATCTATACAAGTTAACAAACATTTCTTTTCATTAATGAACAAATATAAAAATGAAAGTTTTTTATTCCTCTTCAAAAATATAAGAAACGGCTTTTAGTGCCTGATCAGGTGTTTCGACTGTGACGGTTGCTTTTCTTGAAAGCTCTTTTAGTGCATGGTGTAGCTTTTCCGGGCGAATCAGAATCAGCGGTTTTCCGGCTGTTAAGGCAGCGGATGCGTCCATTGCGGTGTTCCACTGTTTATATTGTTCACCGAAAAGCGCGATAACCAGGTCAGCCTTTTGCATAAGCACCTGTGTACGAAGATTGTTAAAGGCAGAAGCTGCATCGTCTTTGAAAACAGCAGAAGGCTGTTCACCTAATATTTCTTCCCCAATCTGATCCGAGCGCTCGTGATTTTCCATCGGTCCTGTGAAATGAAGAGTGTATGGCAGATCCTTCGCTTTCTCTTTTAACTGCTTCCGCCAGTCACTGTGAATTTCTCCCGCAAGATAAATTGTCAGTTCCATCTACATTCCTCCTCAAAATATGTCGCAATAGTCAAAGTATATCACGATAAAAAATAGGCTGGAAATATGTTGCTCTTCCCAGGGGTTGTCAAAAGCCTCTATGAACAGTATGATGTTAAACGAATGCTTTAAAAATTTCAGGAGGAAATACCATGAAGAAATTCAGTTTATTAATCCTATTACTCGCCCTTTCAGCTGTATTGGCAGCTTGTAATACAACCATAGAGGAACAAAGAGACAAGACGCTTGAAGAAGTAGAGGCTGTATTTAATGCAGACCCTGAACGTGCAAATGAAGAAGGACAGGATCTCGAGTTCCACATTCCTTATTTCTCAGAAGTTGCAGAAGAAGCTGATCACAACATTGTCATTGAAAAAAGCAATGAAACCTACGTTCTATTTCATCACCTGAACGAAGAAGCAGGTCAGGATGCGATCTATACAATGACAGAAGCTTCATCTGAAGAGTGGCTCGTGAACGAAACTTTCGAAGCCAACGACCAATTTGGCTACGTATTGCTCAGACAGATTGACGAAGAAGAATACGAGCTTGTGACAGGCGTCAACCACGTAAAAGTCACCACCGTAACAGACCTTCAAAACATCGCTGACAATGCCGAATGGATGATGGAAACAGCCCGTTCTGCCCAGTGGAAATAACCATTCAAAGGAAAATGCCCAAAACCATCGGGCATTTTCTTTTTTTATTATCTGAAAACCTACATAACCATAAGAGAGTAATCATGGTTCGGTGATTATTATTGTGATAGTTGTCACACCGATGCCGCCCGATCCAATCTGTATTTTAAAAATTGTTATAAATATACAAAGGGCCGTCCTCATCCGAAGACTCCTGTGGCAGAGAAGCGACAGGTGAGACAGCGTAGCGCGCAGCGCTAGCTGGCTCACCGCGCGGCCGCGGAAAGCGAAGGATGAGGACGGCCCGACTGCATATGAAAAATCATAAAGCCACCGCTTTACAAAACAAACAACTGTCTTTACACTAGTAAAAGTGTAAAGGAGTGGGCATTCGTGAAATGGCTTAGAAAAAAAGGAGTTTCATTATCCCCTAAGATATACTTAATCGACGGCCTCAGCTATATGGCACTTGGCCTTTTCAGTTCCCTCATCATCGGACTTATTATCCAGACAATAGGAAATCAATTCTCTATTCCCTTTCTTACAGAAATGGGTACGCTTGCAATTACACTAGCCGGCCCTGCCATTGGTGCAGCAGTTGCATACGGCCTAAAAGCGCCGCCGCTAGTGCTCTTTGCTGCTGTCGTTACAGGAGCAGCAGGCTATTCACTTGGTGGTCCTGCCGGATCCTATGTGGCGGCACTTGTATCTGTTGAAATCGGTAAAATGGTCAGTCAGACAACAAAGCTTGATATCGTCGTGACCCCATTTACAACCATTGCAACAGGGTATATCATTTCGGCTTTTGTTGGACCGGAGATTAATGAATTTATGCAGTCGATCGGCAGCTGGATCAGCTGGGCAACGGAACAGCGTCCGATTGTGATGGGCATGCTTGTGGCTGGCATCATGGGACTTGCTCTTACAGCGCCAATTTCCAGTGCTGCGATCGCTCTGATGCTTGGACTCGATGGACTTGCTGCAGGTGCTGCAACGGTTGGATGCAGCGCGCAGATGATCGGTTTTGCAGTGGCGAGTTATAAAGAGAATAAATGGGGCGGCCTGGTTGCCCAGGGGCTTGGGACATCTATGCTTCAGGTGCCGAATATTATCCGAAACCCGCTCATTTGGATTCCGCCAACCGTTGCAGGTGTCGCACTAGCACCCATTGGGACTGTCATTTTCAAAATGCAGAATTCACCTGAAGGAGCAGGAATGGGGACGAGTGGGCTTGTTGGACAGATCATGACATTTAATACAATGGGCTTTTCATTCACTGTTCTTGGTCAGGTTCTCCTGTTGCATTTTATTGGACCTGCCGTCATAACCCTGTTACTATCTCATTACATGAGAAAAGTCCGTCTGATTAAAGATGGTCAGATGAGGATTCATACAGGAGGATGAAAAGAATGAAGAAGCTTGAATCAATGGAACAATTTAATGAGTTGAAAAATAACGGTAAGCACATTTTTATGTTCTCAGCTGACTGGTGCCCGGATTGCCGTGTGATTGAACCGATTCTTCCTGAAGTGGAAGAGAAATTTTCATCATTTACATTTGTTTACGTGGATCGTGATGACTTTATTGATCTGTGTGCAGACCTTAGTGTTTTTGGCATTCCGAGCTTTGTGGCCTTTGAAAACGGTGAAGAAACAGGCCGTTTTGTGAGTAAAGACCGTAAGACACAAGAAGAAATCGAGCATTTTGTAGAGAGTCTTCCTGCATAAACAGATCATCACCATAAAAAAGTAATGCCTGGCGCAAAATGAATTCCTTTAGCGTCAGGCTTTTTTCATGTACAATAGAATGCGGAGAAAAACCTGTTCAACTATTGGAGGGTTATCATGGCAGAAAAAATGGACTCATTGAAAATGAGAAAAAAATTAAAGGAACGACTTGAGCATCCTGACCGTGTCATCTCGTATGACCGGGAAAAGGACCAGCTCAGAGTTGAAGATAAAGAAACAAAAAAAGGAATCGAAATTTCGATTCCGAGCGTAATCGGAAAATGGAATCAGAAAAAGGACCAGGCCGTTGAAGAAACCGCTTATTATGTTGAAGAAGCGCTTGCAGTGATGGGAAGAAAAGCAGCTGTTCAAAATCCTGAAAAGCATGTTCTGCCCGTGATCCGCTCGACTTCTTTCCCAACAGAATCAAAAGAAGGCGTTTCATTTGTATACGATGAGCATACGGCTGAAACGAGAATCTTTTATGCGATGGATCTTGGGAAGACGTACCGGCTTATTGATGAACCATTCCTGAAAGATCAGGGCTGGACACATGCTCAAATGAAGGAAATGGCACTATTCAATGTTCGCTCTCTTCCAGCTGAAATGAAACGGGATGAAGTGGCTGAAAATGTATTCTATTTCCTGAATTCAAATGACGGATACGATGCCAGCAGAATTTTAAATGACTCGTTTTTAAAAGAAATGGCTGATAAAATAGAAGGCGAAATGACGGTTGCTGTCCCTCATCAGGACGTGCTGATCATTGGTGACATCCGCAATGAAACAGGTTATGATGTACTGGCTCAAATGGCCATGTCCTTCTTTGCAGCAGGGCATGTACCGATCACAGCCTTATCCTTCATTTACGAAGAGGGAGAACTGGAGCCGGTCTTTATCTTAGGAAAAAATAAACGCAGGGAATAAGGAGACAATCTGATGAACGTATTTTATAACAAACATGGTATTGGTGATGTAGTACTCATTAAACTGAATGACACGCCACGTCATTCCAAAGCTTTTGAAAGAAAAGGAAATGTTGTTCAAATTAAAAACAATGAAACCAACGAAGTGACAGGCTATAACATTTTTGAAGCATCTTCAACTTTCTCATACGATGCAGAAGGCGTAGTTAAAATGGACGCTGGAAAGCTGAAGCAAATCAATGAAGTGATCCAGCAGGCAGGATTTGACCATCAGATTGAGGCTGACTTCACGCCGAAATTTGTTGTTGGCTACGTTGAAGAAATGGAAAAACATCCGAACGCTGACAAACTTAACGTTTGTCAGGTGAATGTAGGAGAAGAAAAGCTCCAGATCGTTTGCGGCGCACCAAACGTCGAAGCAGGTCAAAAAGTGGTTGTGGCCAAGCCGGGCGCTGTAATGCCAAGTGGCATGATCATTAAAGATGCAGAACTCCGCGGCGTTCCATCAAGCGGCATGATCTGTTCAGCCAAAGAACTTGCACTGCCTGACGCACCGGACAAAAAAGGAATCCTCGTCCTAGAAGACTCCTACCAAGCCGGCCAGGCATTCCCGCTGTCTAACTAAAGTTTTATAAATCTTACTGCTGATAAAGCCGGCTGGTGTATATATACACAGGCCGGCTTTTCTATGACTTTAATTTGTAATCTATTAACATCTTGCTCAGTCCTATCAATAGAACCAGTCTTGCAGTCGTCAATACCTTATTCGCTAACAAGATTTCAGCTTCAAATTAATCACCTATCGACAGAGATGTATATGCTATCAACGGGAACATTCGTCTTAATAACAGATTAATTGTAGCTTGTAAAAATCACGCTTCTAATTTAGGATTAACAATGATTGATACTACTGACTAAAGGGCCGGGTCGCATCCGAAGACTCCTACGGCAGAGAAGCGACAGGTGAGCCAGCGTATTGCGCAGCAATAGCTGGCTCACCGCGCGGCCTTAGAAAAGCGGAGGCGGCTCGTCCAGCCCCGACAAGCATAAGGCGAAGATGAAAAGAGGGCTGACCTTCGCCCTCGTTCAGCTTTGACTTATGACCTCGAGGGGCTAGCCGCCGCAGCTAGACAAAAGAAAGCGAAGGATGCGACCCGGCCCGTTTTTTAAAAAGCATATCATCACCCCACCGCTCAGCCCAAAACCAGAGCGGTTTTTTATTTTTCCAGATGACAATAGACACCCGGATACGAAACAAGTCACACTCACCCGTCATCCGATTTAACTAAATCATCAATTTCGACACGATTGTAGAGTAAAACCTGCTAAAATAGGTGAAGTGAGAGGATAGCACATCACATATACAAAATAAAAAACCCTACTAAAAAGTAAGTAAGAAAAGAGTGGTTGTAAAAATGAATTGGATTAAAAAAATATTATCAATCATTCAAAGCGATGAGGATGAATCTGTACAGGAACAAAAGCCTGTTCACCCGCAACAGCGCCTACAGCAAAAAGAATTAACGACAAGAATGACCTATCAGTATCCAAAAGGGGAGTTCCGGTTCCCGTTAATACCTGACGAATCTTCTGTGAAAAGAACGCAGCCTGAACGTAAGTCTCAACAGCATCAAAAGCAGGAGGCGGTCAAACCGGAACATGAGCGGCCAAGAAAAGTTGAAAAAAGTCCGAATGCAGGACCTTTTCAGCCTACAGACGTGCCTTCACCTATTTATGGATTCAGGGAGCGTCCGAAGAAAAAGCCGGTGACTATACATAGCGAGGAAATCGAATATGAGATTTCTTCTTTCAGCCGTCACAAGGATCGCCCGGTTTCAGAGGACAAGCAGCATAATGTGATTCACCTGAATGAGCAGAAAAAGGAACGGTCTTTGCATACACTGGTGAAACAGGAGTCTGATGTCAAAGACAATGATGAAAATCAAGCCGTAACCTCAATGGAAGTTGAAGAGGTTGCTTCAACACAAGAAACCGCTGCTGAAACAAACCGTCCGGATATCGTGCTGCAGCACACTCAGACAGGAGCCGTAATGGTTGAACGCAAATCTAAAGCAGCAGAATCAACGGATACAACAGAAATAAGCGAAATTGCAGATACAACAGAAGAAGCTGAAACAACCGAAACAGCAAAAACTGCTGAGGTCCCTGACGTTTCAGTGGAAACAACCGAAAACAATCCAGTTGCCGTTCAAGAAACGGAATCAGAGAATAAGTTGGAAACCGTTAATAATGAGACGCAAAATGATCTAAGTCATTCAGATCGTGAAGCGAAAAATGAACCACAACCTGTTACAAGCACTGAATCAGCAACTGCCCAAAACGATGCCAAAGCTGAAAGGCCAAGAAGAAGATCGGTGCCATTTAATGTGATGATGCTGAATCAGGATCGGAGAAAGCAGGCTCAAAAGCCGGCAGAGCCTGTCAGTCAGCCAGTAGCTGAGAAAAGGACACCTGAACCTCAGGAAGAAGCGCAACCTGTTTCAAAACCAGTCAGCCAGCAGAGTGATGAACAGGATCAGGATCTTCCGTATTACGCTTTTCCATCGCAGGATCTTTTGCTTCCACCTGTATTCAAAGAGCGTGATGAAGAATGGCTGAATGCTCAGGCAGAGCTTTTGGATGAAACTTTGTTCCATTTCAATGTGAATGCCAAAGTGAAAAATGTGACGCAGGGACCATCCGTTACCAGGTTTGAATTGTTTCCTGAAAAAGGCGTCAAAGTCAGTAAAATTACGAGCTTAACCGATGATATTAAGCTTGGGCTCGCAGCAAGAGATATCCGGATGGAAGCACCGATACCGGGTAAAATGGCTGTTGGCATTGAAATACCTAATCCGACGAGCCGTCCGGTTGCCTTAAGGGAGATTTTAGCCGATCCAGCCTTTACACAATCGGACGCGACCCTGCCGGTAGCACTTGGCCTTGATATTGAAGGTCAGCCGGTCGTTACGGATATCGGGAAAATGCCGCATGGTCTGATAGCCGGAGCTACCGGTTCAGGTAAAAGTGTATGTATTAATTCCATTCTGGTAAGTCTTCTGTATCATTCTTCACCAGATGATTTGAAAATGTTATTAATTGACCCTAAAATGGTAGAGTTGGCACCATATAATCATATTCCGCATCTGGTCAGCCCGGTTATTACGGATGTAAAAGCAGCAACGGCTGCACTAAAATGGGCTGTTGAAGAAATGGAAAGACGTTATCAGCTGTTTGCCCATTCTGGTGTCCGTGATATTAAGCGATACAATCAAAAAGTCAAAGAAGCCGGACATTATTCACAAAAACTGCCTTATCTCGTTATCGTCATCGATGAGCTGGCTGATTTGATGATGATGTCACCGGCAGACGTGGAAGAAGCCATTTGCCGAATTGCTCAAAAAGCAAGAGCGTGTGGTATTCATCTGCTGATCGCAACACAGAGACCTTCTGTTGATGTCATCACCGGACTGATCAAGGCAAACGTACCAACCCGAATTGCGTTTTCCGTCAGTTCTCAGGTTGATTCACGTACGATCATTGATTCATCCGGAGCTGAGCGGCTGCTCGGACGGGGAGATATGCTGTTTCTTGAAAATGGTGCATCAAAGCCTGTACGACTTCAGGGCACATTCGTTTCAGACGATGAAATTGATCAGGTAGTGGCACACGTGCGTAATGAGCGCAAAGTATCCTATTTATTTGAGCAGGAAGAGCTTCTGGCGAAAGTCGATATTCAGGATGAAGAAGATGAATTACTGCTAGAAGCCTGTGAATTTGTGATGAGTCATGGGGGAGCGTCCACGTCGCTTCTACAGCGCCATTTCAGAATCGGCTACAACCGTGCAGCCAGATTAATTGATCAGATGGAGAAGCACGGATGGATCTCAGAAGCAAAAGGAAGCCGTCCACGTGATGTCATGATGACAGGTGAAGATCTAGAGCAGCTTCAGGAAACGGGTACAGGAAAGCAGCTATAAACGCATTATTTGTTGAAATCATGAAACATGCTATAATAAAAAAATATGTGCGATTTTGAATGATAATTTAACACTGTCATCTGCGTATATAAATCAGATGACTGCTGGAGGTTCAATAATGACAAGTTTTCACTTTGTAGGAATCAAAGGTTCAGGCATGAGTCCCCTTGCACAGATCCTTCACGATATGGGACACGATGTACAGGGCTCAGATATAGAGAAGCGTTTTTTTACTCAGGTACCACTCGAAGAACGTGGTATTACGATCCTGCCTTTTGACCGAAATAATATTAAACCTGGAATGACAGTTATAGCTGGAAATGCGTTCCCGGATGAACATGAGGAAATTGATGAAGCACTGAAACAGGGCGTTGATCTGATCCGTTATCATAAATTCCTTGGTGATTTTATGCATAACTACATCTCTGTCGGCGTTTCAGGTGCGCACGGTAAAACATCTACGACCGGCCTGCTTGCCCATGTCATGCAGGGAGGGGCAGATACTTCTTATCTGATTGGTGATGGTACCGGTAAAGGATATGAAGAGAGTAAATACTTTGTATTTGAAGCATGTGAGTACAGAAGGCATTTTCTCTCCTATTCACCTGACTATATGATCATGACAAACATTGATTTTGACCATCCGGATTATTTTGCTGATATTGACGATGTTTTCTCTGCTTTTCAGGATATGGCGAAGCAGGTTAACAAAGGCATTATCGCCTGTGGTGATGATGAGTATCTTCAGAAGATGGTTGCCAATGTGCCGGTTCTTTTCTACGGTTTTAATGAAGAAAATGATTTTCAGGCCAGAAATGTTACCACTTCAACTGAAGGGACGTCATTTGATGTGTTTGTCAGAAATGAATATTTTGCTACGTTCCAGATCCCGACATACGGAGATCATACGATCTTGAATGCACTTTCCGTGATTGCCCTGTGCCATTATGAAGGCATCCCGACAGAATCTGTGCAGGAGCAGTTAAAGACATTTAAGGGGGTAAAGCGCCGTTTTACTGAAAAGAAAATCGGTGGCAGAATCCTGATTGATGACTATGCACATCACCCGACTGAAATCAAAGCGACACTTGATTCGGCTTCGAAAAAATACCCGGACCGTGAAGTAGTGGCGATTTTTCAGCCTCATACATTTACGCGGACGCAGACGTTCCTGGAGGACTTTGCCTCATGTCTTAGAGGGGCAGATCATGTGTATTTATGCGAGATCTTTGGCTCTGCCCGTGAGAACCACGGCAAGCTGTCAATCAATGACCTGAAGGAAAGAGTTGACGGAGCTGAGATTCTTACAGCGGAGGACCCTTCTCCACTTGCTAAGCATGAAGATGCTGTACTGATCTTTATGGGAGCCGGGGACGTCCAGAAGTTTCAGGAATCATTTGAAGCCTACCTGAATGAAAATTAATTAATTCAAAGAAAAGACAGCTCTGCTTTTATGAGCTGTCTTTTTTATGCGGTATAAAAGAAGACCTGCACGATAAAAGCCAGGTCATCCGTTTGGAGTCTGTGAAATGACCTGGAACTTTTTGTGATGATAAGGCAGGTTATCATGCTTGATTAATTTTTCACAAATACGATAAGATGCTTGAAGGAATTTGTAAAGGCTTTAGAGAATAGAAAGAAAGAGCGTTTATCAAATTCCCGGCAAGGGTAAAACAATCATTATAAATAGAAGGGAGCTGAATTCATGGAAATCTTACTTTATATTAGTGCGCTGCTTGCAGCAGGGGGATTTTTGATTTTGTGCATCAGTCTGGCTGTAACGCTGACTGCGGTCAAAAAAACGCTGAACAGTCTTGCAGATACCGTTGCAGCACTTCAGAAGCAACTGGATGGTATTACCCGCGAAACAACCGATTTATTACATAAGACGAACGGGCTTGCAGAAGATGTTCAAAACAAATCTGCCAAGCTGAACTCTGTTGTGGATGCAGTCAAAGGAATTGGTACGAATGTTCAACAGCTGAACAATTCAATTGGAAAGATAACGAGTACAATTTCACGTTCTGCGGAAAACAATGAAGAAAAAATTGCACAGGTCGTTCAATGGAGCAACGTTGCAATGGAACTTCGCAATAAGTGGAAAAAGGATCGCAGCGCTGAAGGATCACAGAAAGCGGAAAAGTATCCGGAGCCACAGCGTGCGCTTCCACCTGTTGACCAAACTGAAAAATAAACATTCCAGGAGGGATTATCATGGGGAAACATGAATCTAATTCTAAGGACTTTATTATTGGCGCGCTTATCGGAAGTATTGCAGGAGCGGTTACGGCATTATTCCTTGCACCAAAATCAGGTGGAGAATTCAGACAGGATCTCAACTATCAGGCTGGAAAAATCAAAGAGCGTTCATATGAATTGAAGGACCAGGCAGTTGCCAAAAGCTCTGAACTTGCTTCTGCTGCAAAAGAGAAATCCACTGAGCTTTCTAAAACTGTTCAGTCACGCTCAAATTCAGTTATTGAAAAGGTGAAGTCATCACGTTCAGGTGACAGCCAGGCTGAAGAAACTGCAGGACCTGTACTGGCAAAAGATCCTTCTTTGCCAACGGTTCATCCGGTAGATCCGCTTACTCCTCCAACTGAGGAAGAGCCGGTTAACAGCAGAGTGTGATTTGAAAGACAAAGGAGTTTTTTGATGAAAAAGATTGATACAGTGGATCAGTTTGAACAGCTGCTTCAATCCAATGAGGACTTTTATTTTCTCAAACACAGTTTAACATGCCCCATATCGGCTTCTGCATTCCATGCATTTCAGTCTTTTACGGAGAAAAACCATACTGATTCGTATTACCTGGCCGTTCAGGAATCCCGTCCTTTGTCCAATCATATTGCAGAGGCATTCCATACAAAACATGAATCTCCACAGGTTTTTCATGTAAAGAACGGAAAACCGGTATGGAACACATCACATTTTAAAATTAATGTGAAAAGTCTTGAAGAAGAACACAGCAGATAAAAAGGACCGCTCATCTGATGAGCGGTCTTTTTATTATCAATAAATAATGATTTCTAATTCATCTCCTGAAGAAATAGCGTCAGTTAAGGAACTTTTTTCTCCATTTTTTAAAATATCAATTTTTCCTGATTTAGTTGGAGGCGTCCAATCTATGTGAGAAAAGATATCCTGAAAATACACATGTCCAGATGTTCGCTTTGTTATAATTTCGTCCCCATTCACTAAAAGATCATCTGGTGAAAGCAGACGATCATCTTTGTAAAATGATGTATTCGAAGATGGAAATTCAATTTTTTCTTCGTTAAATGTGACGGTGAAGGGAATGTCCACCAGATTCAATGCCTTTTTCAGCATTGAAACAGTAGGCTGTACAGGTCTTTGAAGTTCGATCTGATCAAGTGGGTTTAATTCCTTTAGGTAGGAATTACGCTTAACAGGTTGCTGATTCACAAGAAGTTCCCCATCCCACTGAGGAAAATACATGATTTTTGAATCTACGGTAAGTGAAAAAGGTGTTTTATTATGCTGGATAGGGAAACCTGCTTTTTGACAGGCATCAGCGATCGTCAGCTTCTTTTGAACTGTGATCTCATCCCTGTCCATTAAGATATATGCAACAGGCTCTTCATTTCCGTTTACAAACACTTTTCTATCAAAATGAACAGGCTCGCTGTTTACATAAACGTTAAATGTCAATGACTCCTCAAGGATTTCTTTCAGGCTGACTGCAGATGCCTGTCCGTCATTTCCTTTGTGAATCATAAGTTCATCACCTGCTCTAATAGCTGATTGTAAATCAGCTGTTTCCCCATTCAGCGTGATGGATGGTGCTTCACCATGAGTGCCGGGAAGCGTAATAGTTTTTCCGTTAAGTGTGATCATCTTTGCCAGACCCGGTTTTCCATACAGTTTTGGAAGGCTGAGACCTGCTGAAAGGAGCGCATCCCCAACTGTCAATTCCTTTACTTCAAACATACGTATTTCGTGCCCGTTAACCATAACCGGAATATAATTAATCGGAGTCTGATTTGCTGAAATGGCAATACCTGCAGGCGTAACAAGCTCAGGTCCTCGTTTAATGCTTTCGTGCAGCGTCAGGTTCTGTATCGCTTCTATCCCTCTGACAGCTACCCGGTTTTCAGGTAAATCGAGCTTTTCTGCAAGCAGCTGTGTGAGACCGGATGTTTGACTGCCGCCTCCTACAAGCATGACCGCTTTTGGTGCCTGCTGATTGTTTAATCGTCTTATTTCCCCGGAAATAGCATTAGCGAGCTTGTCTACAGCAGGCAAAAGTTCAGCAATGACATCCTGTTTTGAAACCTCTTGAGAGAAGCCGAGGATGTCTGTGATCTCCATCGATTCCTGCTCTTCAGATAAAGCGCGCTTCAATCCTTCAGCGTTTGGAAAGTCTAGCAGATAGGTATCGCTTAATTTCTCGGTCATTTCATCTCCGGCGACCGGTACCATGCCATAAGCGGTTACCGTACCGTGGTTTGTAATTGCGATATCTGATGTGCCTGCTCCAATGTCCACGAGCGCAACATTCAGGCGTCTCATGGAAGGAGGAATCAGGACATTGATCGCTGCAATCGGCTCAAGTGTCAGGGCACTCATGACTAGGCCGGCTCTTTTTAATGAAGCCAGCAGTGATTCTACTACGACTCTCGGCAAAAAGGTAGCAATGATTTCAACAGAAGCCTCATCACCCTGCTGGTCCTCAAGGCTGCCGATTTCCTGCTGATCCAACAAATAATGCAGAACGGAATAGCCGACACAATGATAATGATGACTGTTCTCCTGACTCGATGCAGCTGCTTCCTGGGCAGCCTGAACAGCACTTAGTTCCATATGTAATATATCTTCTTTTGTTAATGCAGGCCTTCCGGAAAGGGCAATTGTATACGTGGAGCGCTGAGTATTTAATGCTCTTCCTGCTGCAGCAACAGATACATGCGTCAGCGTTCCATGCCGTTTTTCGAGTTCTGTTTTGATCTCCTTAATGAGTGCTGCAACGGCAGGGACATGGTGGATCTGTCCATCAAGCATTGCCCGTTCCTTATGTTCTTTTTGAACCATATCAGTGATATAATATCCTGAATCTGTATACTCCATAATAAGCCCTACTATAGAGCGAGTGCCGATATCAAGCGCAAAATATTGAGAAGTAGTCAAAGAAATAATAGCCTCCTTTATCGCTTTACCGCTTAAAAGCGTTTAATTAATAAAATATTTTTCGTGACATTTTAAAATTGTTGTTTTATAATAGGGAACAATTGATAAGCCCCTACTGAGTACATCGGTTTGCTGTTATACAAAATGTAGCACAATTAAACAGGATGGAAAAGATTCGGGGAAGAGTATCAATGGTATTTTCTAAGGAAAGGGATGTTATTATGAGCAACGTAGAATTAGATCAGTTAAGACAGAAAGTAGACGAGATGAATCTGCAGCTGCTGGATATTATTAATCAGCGCGCGGAACTGGTCCAGGAAATTGGACGTGTAAAAGAAAAGCAGGGAGTAAATCGTTTTGAGCCTGTCCGTGAGAGAGCGATGCTCGATTTACTGACTGAAAATAATAAAGGCCCATTTCTTAATTCTACCATTGAGCATATTTTTAAAGAGATTTTTAAAGCGGGACTTGAGCTTCAAAAAGACGACCATCGCAAGGCATTGCTTGTTTCACGTAAAAAGAAAGCAGAAGATACGATTGTTGAACTGAAGGGTGAAAAGATCGGTAATGGCAGCCCGCAATTTATCTTCGGTCCTTGTGCTGTTGAATCCTACGAGCAGGTGGAGGCAGTAGCAAAGGAAGTAAAAGCAAAAGGACTAAAACTGCTGCGTGGGGGAGCATATAAACCACGTACATCACCATATGATTTCCAGGGCCTTGGTCTTGAAGGGTTACAGATTCTGAAGCAGGTGGCGGATAAGCATGATCTTGCTGTTATCAGTGAAATTGTGAACCCGGCACATATTGAAGAGGCAGTTGATTATATCGACGTTATTCAAATCGGTGCCCGTAACATGCAGAACTTTGAGCTGTTAAAGGCTGCCGGACAGGCGAAAAAGCCTGTTCTTCTGAAGCGCGGACTTGCTGCGACGATTGATGAGTTCATCAATGCAGCGGAATATATTATGGCACAGGGGAATGATCAGATTATCCTTTGTGAGCGCGGAATCCGTACGTACGAGAAAGCGACGAGAAACACGCTTGATATTTCAGCAGTTCCGATTCTTAAGCAGGAAACTCACTTACCGGTATTCGTTGATGTTACGCATTCAACGGGCCGCCGTGATCTTCTTCTTCCGACGGCAAAAGCAGCACTTGCTATTGGCGCAGATGGAGTAATGGCTGAGGTCCATCCTGACCCTGCAGTTGCCCTTTCTGATTCTGCCCAGCAGATGAACTTTGACCAGTTCAACGATTTCTGGGATGCTGTCCAGCAATACCTGGGCGTACATGCAAAATAACCGCTTAATTCTGAAGCTTTCCTGACAATTGTGCAGGAAAGCTTCAGTTTTTTTATGATATTAATTGAAAGCGCAACCGTCCTCGTATATGATTATGTACATAATTGAGCAAACTTCATTTAAAATGCATTAAATCCTTCGTATCACTGAGGTTTATCATGTAAAATGAAAATAAATGAAAATGAGAATAGACAAAGGAGAGCTGACGATGAATATTACGATTTATGATGTGGCACGCGAAGCGAACGTATCCATGGCGACCGTGTCACGTGTCGTGAACGGAAATCCAAATGTAAAACCTGCTACAAGGAAAAAAGTACTGGAGGTCATTGACCGTCTCGGTTACCGCCCGAATGCGGTTGCGAGAGGGCTTGCCAGCAAAAAGACGACAACGGTTGGGGTCATCATACCTGATATTTCTAACATCTTTTTTGCTGAGCTTGCCCGCGGAATTGAAGATATCGCAACGATGTATAAATACAATATTATTTTAAGTAACTCTGATCAGAATGAAGAAAAAGAGCTTCATCTGTTAAATACGATGCTAGGTAAGCAGGTAGACGGCATTGTCTTTATGGGAGGAAATATTACCGAGGAGCATGTATCCGAGTTCCAGCGTTCTCCTGTACCGATTGTGATAGCGGGTTCTGTAGAGTCAACGGAACAGACACCATCCGTCAACATTGATTATTATCAGGCTTCAGTGGATGCTGTTACATCACTAATCGAAAAAGGTCACAAAACAGTGGCATTTGTAAGCGGACCTTTTCACGACACGATTAATCGCGCAATGAAACTTGAAGGTTACAAAGAAGCGCTGGAAAAAGCCGGACTCACTTACAACGAAGAGCTTGTATTTGAAGGAGATTACACGTATGACAGCGGACTTGAAGCGTGGTCGCGCCTACAGCAGCTTGATGAAAAACCGACTGCTATTTTTGTTGGAAATGATGAAATGGCGCTGGGTGTTGTTCATGGTGCTCAGGATCAGGGAGCATCTATTCCAAATGATGTGGAAGTGATCAGCTTTGATAATACAAAGCTTGCACTGATGGTCCGTCCTCAGCTTACATCTGTTGTACAGCCGCTATATGACATTGGTGCTGTTGCGATGCGTCTGTTGACAAAACTGATGAATAAAGAAGTGATCGAGGATCAGACTGTTATTCTTCCTCACCGAATTGAAGAAAGACAATCAACAAAATAAATAAACAAAGGATATACTTGTCCGATATAATATATAAATGAAAGCTCATTTGTTCAGTCAAATGAGCTTTTATGCTCTTATTACATAAATAAATTCATGAACGGGGAGTATTGATGATGAAAAGGTATGACTGGATTACACCAATTGGGGTGATCGCCGGTGTTCTACTAGTTGGTCTGGCGATTTTTTGGAACAGCGGAAGAGACGGGTTTGCTTCGTTTTTTCATTTACCATCCCTTTTAATTGTGCTTGGCGGCGTATTTGCTGCTTTGCTTGTCACGTTTCCTGCTTCATCTCTGAAAAGGTTCGGATCTGTCAGCCTGCAGTCGTTCAGGAGGTCACCCGATCAGATTCATGAGATCGTATCCCTATTTGTCAAACTGTCTGAAATTGCGAGAAGAGATGGTTTGCTTGCTCTTGAAAAGGAGATGGTGGGGATTAAGGATCCTTTTATTAAAAAAGGGATTTATCTTGCGATTGACGGTGTGGAAGGAGATACAATGGTTGATATTCTGCAGGCGGAACTCCAGTCTCTTGAGGAGCGCCATAAGGTAAATCGCAGAATGCTCGAAAAAGCAGGGGATTATGCACCTGCATGGGGAATGATCGGTACGTTAATCGGACTCGTTCTCATGCTACAGGATTTAAATGATCCTGCAGCGATTGGACCAAATATGGCGATTGCTCTTTTGACAACCTTTTATGGGGTGCTGCTGGCGAATCTGGTGTTTAATCCGATGGCAGGCCGGCTCGCACAGAAAACCGAAAAGGAAATTTTTCAGAAGCAGATGATTATAGATGGTGTTATTGGTGTACACCATGGACAGAACCCGAGAGTGCTTGAAGAACAGCTTTCTGTTTATTTATCTGAACAGGATCGTGCAAAAGGTGAGATTCAGGCGGAGAAGGCAAATGGCTAGAAGAGTCAGATTTAACAAAATGCCGGATACTGAAAGTCAAGCGCCAAAGTGGATGGTGACTTTTGCTGATTTTACCCTTTTGATTCTCGTATTCTTTATTCTTCTCTTTTCAATCTCGCAGGTAGATCAGCAAAAATTCGAGTCAATTTCACAATCTTTCCAAAATAATGGAATTTTTGATCAATCTGACTCTGTTATCCCTTTTGATGAGGAATGGCTTGAAGAGGAGATCAGAGAAGATCAGGAGCTTGAGAGCCTTTATGCTGAAATCAATTCCTTTCTCGATTCGAATGATTTAGGGGAGATGGCAGAGGCCTCCCAGACAGACCGTGGAGTGGTTATTGTTTTGCAGGAACAGGTGCTGTTTAATTCAGGGGAGGCGGATATCCTGTCTGAAGCGATTCCGCTGCTTGAAGGAATCGGGCCCCTTTTAGAAGGCATTCCAAACTTCGTAAGAATAGAAGGACACACGGATAATCGGCCGATTCAAACTGAAGTTTACCCATCAAACTGGGAACTTTCAGGCGCAAGGGCTAGCAGTGTAGTGCGTTATTTCATCAATGAGCACAGCCTGTCTTCAGATCGATTTTCAGCTGTTGGATATGGTGATACAAAGCCGGTTGCACCGAATGATGGCCCTGCAAACTGGGCACTGAACAGACGTGTGGAAATCGTGATTCTGAATCAGTATTTAAATGAGGGGGAGGACTCCTGATTTTTAAACCGTGCCGATTCATTCGAAATCTCCAAAATAAAAAACAAGAGCGCAGTTCAGCTCTTGTTTTTTATTTTTAAGATAGGATAAAGTGCTTTTTCTACTGTTTGTCTGTTTTTCTCAGAAATTTCTCTTTTTCTCGGGATCTCCTGGCAGACTCCTTCAGGATCACTCCACGTTTTCATAAGTGGAACAGGTGATTCGCCCTGCCATTTATCGAGCCAGGATTGAGGAATGTGATCGCTCTCCGGAACGGCACCCGTCATTTCCATCCAGATTCTTGACCATGCACGCGGAACAACCCGCCAGATATCATAACCACCACCGCCGACGGCAATCCATCTGCCATCGCAATATTCATGTGCCAGTTCATGGGCAATCCTTGGAATCTCCTCATAGGTGCGGATGGTTGAGGAAAGGTGCGTCAGCGGATCCAGACAATGTGCATCTGCCCCGTTTTGAGTCAGGATGATATCAGGTTTGAAAAACTCAATCACTTTCCTGAAGGATTTTTCATAAGCTTCTATAAATGAATTATCCTCCGTAAAAGCGTCCAGCGGGATATTAAAAGAATATCCATAACCCTTCCCGTGACCTCTTTCATTTACAGCTCCGGTACCGGGAAATAAATATCTGCCGGTTTCGTGTATGGAAAGGGTGCAGGAGGACGGATCGTCATAAAACGACCATTGAACTCCATCACCATGATGCGCATCGGTATCAACATACAGCACACGGGCATTGTACTTCTGCTGCATATAACGGATGGCAACAGAGCTGTCATTATAAATGCAAAAGCCCGATGCTTTTCCTCTGAAACCGTGATGCAGCCCGCCGCCAAGGCTCAATGCATGCCGATAGCGGTTTTCCATCACTTCATCAACAGCTGTCAATGTGCCCCCGACCAGCATTGCGCTGGCTTCGTGCATATTTTTAAATACAGGTGTATCTTCTGTTCCCAGGCCGAAATTATCAGCTTTATCTTTTGAAAGTTCTCCACGCCCTGCAAGTTGCACAGCTTTTATATACGCCGGATCATGCACAAGGGCCAGCTCTTCATCCGTTGCTGATCGTGGAGGGATGATGTCCTCATCATTAATAAAACCGGAATCCCTTAATAGATCCAATGTCAGCTGGAGTCTTTTCTGATTGAATGGATGATCTGCTGAAAACCGGTAGTTTAACAGTTCATCAGAATAGATGAAAACAGAATCTCTTTTTACAGTGGATTCGTTGGCAGATTTGGCCATAATACTTCATGCCCTTCTTCTCGCAGATCATCAATGACGGACATCGGATTCATTGTCTGAACGCGGAATACTAATATTTTATAAGATTCATCCTGTTTATACGGATAAACGAGAACACTGTGAATATTGGAATGGTTTTTTCTGATAATACCTGCCACTTCATAGAGCATGCCCTGCTTATTCGGAACCTTTACTTCAATCTGTGAGCCCGGCTGCGTTGCGCCTGTTAATTGAATAAGTGTATGTAAAATGTCGGTCTCTGTAATCAACCCGACCAGCTTGTCTTCGCTGACGATCGGAAGACACCCGATTTGTTCTTCCATAAAAGTGACAGCGACTTCTTCAACGAAGTCAAGAGGATGTCCGGTTATGACAGGTGTTGTCATCATATCCAGCACCTTGGTTTGAAAAAGCTTTTCACGATTTTCAGTTTGAAAAGGAGACGGGGAAAATTCTTTAATATCCCGATCCGTGAGAATTCCTACAACTTTTTTGTTCACATCGATCACAGGAATGTGACGGATTTTTTCCTTCGACATTAATTCGATTGCCTCTTCAAGCGTTGAGTCCGGAGCCAGCGTATGAACATCACGGACCATCATATCTTCTATAATCATGCAGAAGCCCTCCTGTTAATACATAAATCGATTCATAAACCGAAGCTGATCAAATCTTTGAATGGATTCCGGATCGACTCTCTTTCCGATACGTGCCATCAGACAGTTGGCAGGGTGTGAGCTGATTTCAGGATCATCGGTAGCATAATACTCAAGCCCGCCGGCATTCATCATTTTTTCCATCACTTTACGGTAATCCCATACGTTTAAGCCTGTTCCTTTTAAATCCCAGTGCCAGTAGTACTCGGTTGTAATGACAATATAATCTTCCATCGCATCATCCATCATTGATACACGCAGCAGGTTCTTTCCAACGGATGCTCCGCGGTATTTCGGAATGACTTCAATCGCACCAAGTTCAATCAGGTTTTCCATTTTTCCCTGCGACCATCGCTCGAGCGGGTCAGGATAGAGGTATGTGACATACCCGACGATCGTGTTATGTTCCCGTGCAATAATGATCCGTCCTTCAGGAAGGTCGGCGATCTCAATCAGTGCTTTATGCTGCTGGGCAGGAGGACGGAAAGCGACCAGATCCTCGTGAAATTCCATTTGAGCCAGCTGATCTTTAGAAATCGGTCCTTCGATCACAATCGTTCCTTTAGCAGTTTTTAATTCCTTTGCGTTATACAGTTTTGGATGGTCCATCTGCTGTCACCTACATTTCATAAGTATCCTACTATACAGCATACCCCAATCATAAAAGCGCTTTCAACTTAAAACTGAATTTCGCTTCCTTTCGACAAATGACGTTCACGTAATATTAAAAAAATTGAGAAAAATAGTGAATTGTACTATACTGGTAAAGAACTTGCATATAGGGGGACGACGAGATGAAATTGGAAGCGCTACCATCAGTTAGAGGGAACTATAATTTGCAGGATTATGAAGCAGCAGCCCAGTCGTTTGACTGGAAAGAAGCGGAGAAGTATTTTTCGTGGCATCAGTCAGGAAAAGTCAATATGGCCTATGAAGCCATTGACCGCCATGCTGAAGGGGAACGGAAAAACAAAGTTGCACTTTATTACCGAGATGCGAATCGTAATGAAAAATATACGTTCAGAGAAATGAAAGAGCTGACAAATAAGGCGGCTAACGTGCTGAAAAGTCAGGCTGATATTGAAAAAGGGGACCGTGTTTTTATTTTTATGCCGAGATCACCTGAGTTGTATTTTGCCCTGCTGGGGGCGTTAAAAATCGGAGCGATTGTCGGTCCGCTTTTTGAAGCATTTATGGAAGGTGCTGTAAGAGACCGTCTGGAAGACAGTGAGGCGAAAGCGATCATAACAACGCCTGAGCTGCTTGAGAGGATACCGGTTGATGCATTGCCGCATCTGAAGCATGTACTGGTCGTCGGGGATGATGTAAAAGAAGAAGGTAAATACATAGACTTTAATAAACATTTCAATGCAGCTGACCGTCAATTCCAGATAGAGTGGCTTCAGCTGGATGACGGACTGATTTTACATTATACTTCGGGTTCAACAGGCAAACCAAAAGGGGTTCTGCATGTTCAGCGTGCAATGCTCCAGCATTATCAGACAGCTAAATGGGTGCTTGACCTTCGCGATGACGATATTTACTGGTGTACAGCAGACCCGGGCTGGGTGACAGGAACATCCTATGGAATTTTCGGACCGTGGCTGACTGGAACCACTTCAGTTATCGTTGGTGGAAGGTTCAGTCCGGAAGCCTGGTATCAGACGCTTGAAGACTTTGAAGTTACAGTATGGTACAGTGCACCGACTGCTTTCCGTATGCTGATGGGAGCGGGAGATGAGCTTGTTAAAAAGTATAATCTGTCTGCACTCCGTCACGTCCTGAGCGTTGGAGAACCGCTGAACCCAGAGGTAATCCGTTGGGGAATGAAAGTGTTCCAGCACCGTATTCATGATACGTGGTGGATGACAGAGACAGGTGCACAAATGATCTGTAACTATCCTGCTATCGATATCCGTCCGGGATCAATGGGTAAACCGATTCCAGGTGTAGAGGCTGCCATTGTCGACGACCAGGGAAATGAACTGCCTCCAAACCGGATGGGGAACCTTGCTCTTAAAAAAGGCTGGCCGTCCATGATGCATACGATCTGGAATAACCAGGAGAAATACGAATCTTATTTTATGCCGAGCGGCTGGTATGTATCAGGAGACTCAGCCTATATGGATGAAGACGGCTACTTCTGGTTCCAGGGCCGAATTGATGATGTGATCATGACATCAGGCGAGCGAGTAGGACCGTTCGAGGTGGAAAGTAAGCTGGTCGAGCATCCAGCTATCGCTGAAGCAGGGGTGATCGGGAAACCTGATCCTGTTCGCGGAGAAATTATTAAAGCCTTTATTGCTTTGCGTGAAGGATATGAAGCAACGGATGAACTCAAAGAAGAAATCCGCCAGCACGTGAAAAAAGGATTGTCTGCCCATGCAGCACCGAGAGAAATTGAATTTAAAGACAAGCTGCCTAAAACCCGCAGCGGTAAAATTATGCGACGCGTGTTAAAAGCATGGGAGCTGGACCTTCCAACAGGGGATCTGTCCACAATGGAGGATTAATCGTAATAAAAAGAGCGCAGAAATTGTGCTCTTTTTTTAGTCTCAAATTCAATCTCACTTCAACATAAAAAGAGACCGCAATTTTGCGGTCTCTTTCACATTACGCTGCCGGATCTTCCTCAGGAGGTGGTTCCTCGGCAGGTGGTTCTTCCTCTGGTGGAGGTGTTTCCTCCGGTGGTTCATTTTCGCCAGGAGGTGTTGAGCCTCCGCCACCATTGCCATTTTCACCGCCATTTCCATTACCACCTGAAGCAGGCGGTGTAGCTGGCTGGGCAGGCTGAGCAGGCTGTTCTTCAGGCTCCGGCTCAGGTTCTGCCCCTACTCTTACTTCGTTTGATCTGCCGGATTCTTTACCGGCGACATCAACAGCAACGATTTCGTATGTTCCGTTAGGAAGTGTAGCTGTTCTGTCATCATCGAACTGCCTGATGGTGACAACACTTGATCCGGAATAGATCCGGTATCCGATCACGTCTCCGCTTCCTGATGGTGTCCAGCTGACGGTCGTGCCATTTACGCTTGCCGTTACACCGCCAGGGTTACTGCCATCGTCTTCAAGACGGCTGTCTGCGACTAACAGATTTTCAAAAAAGCTGTTATTTTCAGGGAAAAGCTTTGAAGCATCTCCACCATATGGGAACAGCATTCTTTCAGCGTAGTCAGGGCTTAACACAGCTCCAGTTGAAGAAAATTCATCCGGGGTGCTGTCAAGTGCAACAAAGCGCTGACCGTTACGCATTACGTATTTGGTCGTTTCGAGACCTGCGTCTTCTCCTGAAGGCTGATAAGCTGTTGTAAACAGATCCGATGTTACAAGTCCGGCTGCTGAACACGCCTGATCAGCAGGCAATCCTGTAAATGAACAGAATGAGCGGTTTACAACGCCTTCTGGCTGTTGGAAATTGCGGCCCGGGCTTGTTAATTCGCTTCGAACTTCATTGACCCTGTTCATCATCAGTGCCCAGAGACGAATGGCTCTGACAGAACTTTGATCCTGCAATGTCCGTGGCTGGTCATAACCTAACCACAATCCAAATGTGACCTCAGGATTTGAAGCAATGAACCAGTTGTCCTTTGTATCCTGTGATGTTCCTGATTTACCTGCCCAGTCAGCAGAAAAATTCAGCACACCTGGAGCAGATCGTCCTGATCCAATCCCGGTTAACGTATCTCTCATCATATCTATCGTGACGTAAGAGGCTGCCGGTGTGAACATTTCTTTTGATTCAGGCTTATGTTCGAAAACAACATTTCCTTCTTTATCGAGGATTTTCTCGATCATATATGGTTCGTTGTATTGGCCCATATTGGCAATGGCTGCATACGCAGACACGTTTTCCTCCACTGTAATACCTTTCGTCATACCTCCAAGTGAGAATGCAGGATAACCGTATTCTTCATCCTGAATTCCTTTAGGGTCGATCACTTCAAGAAATTCTCCCGGATTATATCCGCTTTGAAGCATTTGCCCGTATAGTCTTGCAGCTGAAAGGTTATGTGAAGCGGCTAATGCTGTTCTTGCAGGCACCAGACCATATTCTCTATTGGAAACATAGTTATAAGGTGTCCAGCCGTTATAGGTAAACCCAACATCCGCTAAAGGTGATCCAGCACCAATCAGACCATATTGAACAGCCGGTGCATATACAGCAAGCGGTTTAATCGTGGAACCACTTGAACGGAATGATTGGGTCGCGTGGTTCATTGACTGAATCTCATGATCCCGTCCACCTGTAAAGCTGATAATCTTACCTGTGGTGTTTTCCATTAATACGGTTCCGACTTCTTCAGGTTCAAAAACTTCAACCTCTGCATCAAGTTCGGGATCGTATACCATGCTTGAAAAAGTTGTGCCAAACCGATCGTAATTATTCTTTACATCCTCCATTGCATCGTAAATCTCTTTGTCGATGGTGGAGTGGATCTGATATCCGCTCTGTCTCATGTCGCGTGCAGCAAGCTGTGCATACTCTTCTGTAAGTGTATCGCTTGCATCTACCTGATCTTTTGTGTAACCGTCTTTTTCAGCTAAGACATACTTTAGAATTTCTTCTGCACGACGCTCGAGCTCCTCTGTTACATAAGGATATCGTTCAAGCGCTCCCGATGATGGCGGGATAAAATCCTGTGTCAGATCATACGCGACTGCTGCATCGTGTTCTTCCTGTGTAATAAAGCCTTCGCGCAGCATCCTGGACAGAACTTCTCTTTTCCGTTCAAATCCGGGTTCCAGAGCTTCAGGTGATTTTAATTCCCCTGCATTGGTGAAAGGGGTATATCCGAAAGGCGCCTGTGGAAGTCCTGCAATAAACGCAGCCTGTGGAAGCGTCAATTCAGCAGCGGTCGTGCCGAAAATGCCGGCTGCAGCAGTCTGAACACCGGCAATATTTCTACCGGATGAATTTCTTCCCATGTCCGCTACATTTAAGTAGGCTTCAAGAATTTCTTCTTTTTCAAAGAATCGCTCGACCCGAAGTGCGAGAAGAATCTCCTTGGCTTTCCGGTCGAAAGATACTTCGTTTGTTAACACCTGATTTTTGATCAGCTGCTGTGTAAGTGTACTACCACCGGTTTGGTTGGCAGCATTCGTTACTTCCTGATAAAGTGCACGCATGATCGCTTTAGGAACAACCCCGTCGTGCTCCATGAAGTATTCATCCTCTGTTGCAATCACTGCATTGATCAGAGTAGGTGATACCTCTTCAAGGGTAACCTCATCCCGTTCAAGATCTGTTCGAATCTTGCCGAGATAAACGTTATTTGCAAAATATAAATCAGATGTTTCAGTGTAATCATAAATATTCTGCTCCAGTGACTCATACGACAAAACCTTCTCATCTTTTACGAGAGAGGCAAAATAACCTGCACCGACACCGCCGGCAAATGCAGCGCCAATTACGCCAAAGATAATCATTAGTAATAAAAGATTCCAGACAACCTGGTATGACGTATGCAGTTTCCGTGGAACGCCCCATTTCACCGCAGTTGAAGTGAATGTTTTGAGCCTATCCCGAAAGGTTTTATTTTGTTCTGCCAATTACTATCATCCTCCTTGCAGCATCTTTACAATTATATCATATTTGTCTTTCTTGAAATGTAAATTTCAAATAGGTTACCAGATTTCTTGAACAAAGCTTGACAATGATTAAAATGATGTGCTAAAACTAACCTTATCAATTTGATATTCGATCAGCGAAGAAGAGAACGAAGTAGGAAATCATTCGTGTAGCATTAGAGAAACGGTGGGTGGTGCAAACCGTTACACATGATTTGTGAATTACACTCTCAGAGCTGCTTTCAGTTGTGAAAGCCGGCATTTTCTGCCGTTAAACCAATGAAGTGAAAGAGAGCAATCTCTTTAAGCCGGGTGGTACCACGCATAAAAGCGTCCCTGCATGATGAACATGCGAGGGATTTTTTTATGCGTTTTTTTATAGAAAAAGGAGGATCAACACATGAACTTATTAGAGGATTTACAATGGCGCGGTATTATTTATCAGCAAACAGATGAAGCGGGCATGAAAGAACTGCTTGAAAAAGAGTCTGTTTCACTATATTGCGGAGCGGATCCGACAGCAGACAGTCTCCATATAGGACATCTGCTGCCATTTTTGACACTGAAACGTTTTCAGAATCACGGTCACCGTCCTGTCGTTCTGGTTGGCGGAGCGACCGGTCAAATTGGGGACCCGAGTGGAAAGAAGGAAGAACGTCAGCTACAGACACCTGAACAGGTTCAGTACAACGTAGAAGCGATTTCAAAGCAGCTTGAAAAACTGTACGATGCAAAAGGTGACAATGAGGCCGTGATGGTGAATAACCTTGACTGGATCGGAAAAATTGATATGATCAGCTTCCTGCGTGATTACGGGAAACATATCGGGGTTAATTACATGCTGGCGAAGGATACGATCGCTTCACGTCTTGAAACCGGAATTTCTTACACTGAATTCACCTACACGATTTTACAGGCGATGGACTTCAACCACCTTTACAAAGAATACAACTGTAAAGTACAGATCGGCGGAAGTGACCAGTGGGGCAATATTACAACGGGCCTCGAGCTAATCCGCAAAATGAATGACGAAGAAACAAAAGCATTTGGTATGACCATCCCGCTTGTGACAAAAGCGGATGGCACAAAGTTCGGTAAAACAGAGGGCGGCTCTATCTGGCTGGACGCTGAGAAAACATCGCCATACGAGTTCTACCAGTTCTGGATCAATACTACGGATGCAGATGTGATCAAATACCTGAAGTTCTTCACATTCCTTGAGCGTGAAACAATAGAAGGTCTTGAAAAAGCAGTTGAGGAGGAGCCGCATTTACGTGCTGCACAAAAAGCACTGGCTGAAGAAATGACGAGAATGATTCACGGGGATGCCGCGCTTGAACAGGCTCAGCGTATCACGGCTGCATTATTCAGCGGAGACCTTAAGTCATTGAGCAGTGCGGAAATCCGTCAAGGCTTTAAGGATGTGCCTACTCATATGGTGAGCGGAGATGATTCAGTTAATCTCGTTGAGGTGCTTGTTCATGCAAAAATCTCCCCTTCAAAGCGTCAGGCGCGTGAAGATGTAACAAATGGTGCTGTATATATTAATGGGGAGCGTGTAACAGATCTTCAGTTTGAACTGAATGGAGATGTTCGTCTGGATGATGAATTCACAATCATCCGAAGAGGAAAGAAGAAGTACTTTATGATTCAATATGCTTAAGTGTAGACTTTAAATCCATGCCGGGGCATTCCTTTCTGTGTCTAGCTGCGGCGGGCAGGGACTAGCAAACTCTCAGGTTTGAATATTTAATCTTTTGATGGAAATGTACGCCAAAGTGAAGGAATCATGACCTGAATAGAATGAATAGGCAGGGTGTTTTGAAGGAAAAAGGATGGCTATTTTGTGTTGTGAGGGAATTGATTTTTGAAACGAATGAAATAAATTCCAGAAAGATGGAATAAAAAATTGAAACGATTGAATTACTTACCATCGTGATGGAATCCCGCGGATTGCACCTGCTCTGTAACAGGTCCAATTCCGCGGGATCTTTTTTTACATGAAAAACGCTTATTCCCCAAACACTTCAGGAATCATTTTAAAACCTTCAATTTCCGCATCTTCTTCAAGCTCAATCATAATGCAGCGTTTACCCTTATAGTTTACCTGCTTGATGTACTGCAGATCCTGCGGGCTGATCGCAATGTTGGCGATTTTTGTTTGAATTTTGATTGATTTGGACTTGAATTTCGGCACTACGCTGTTCGCTTTTAATTCATAGGATTCATTATCCGTAATACGGGCAAATGCTTCCTTAACTTTCTCCGTTTCCACTTTTTCACCGCTGTTTGTCAAAATACGTTCAACATCTCTGTAATCAAGCTTGGGTGCTTCATCCGCATCATGTTCCTCAATCGTCTGATTGATTTCGCTGTAAACTGTTGCGAGGGTAGAAGGGGAAAGCTGATCTCCAACGACATCCTTGATGACCTCTTCAAAGACAGCTTTATCTTCTTTAGCTGTCATGATTTCTTCACCGTTCAACACTTCTTCAATGAAACGGTAATCCGGTTCATTGGCTTTAGAAGCCGCATAAAGGACATGGTTTACATCTGACGTATCATTTGTGAAACAGGGAAACATAAAGCCTGTTAAAGGGTTTTTCAGATCGATAATCGGATCCACTTCAACTTTGTACTTAAATTCTTTTTCTACATAATCAAACTGAATCTCTTTTTTCGGCTCCTCGGTTTTATTAATAGTACATAAAATAAACGGATGGGAGTATACCGTATCTCTGCTGTTTTCCTCCGTTTCATCATTACTGCGTCTGGTTGGTTTCATGTATTCAGCTTTAATAAAGGTAATCACGATATCCTTCTCGTAAGGATGATCCTGAATCATCTTTTCTGTCATTTGCAGCATATGGTCTTCGAAGTCCTCTGCGGAACCGAGCAGGCCTTTATGTAAAATCAGCTGACTCGAGTTCTCTGCATCACGCTGGAATTTTAATTCAAACAGTTTTTCGTTCAGCTGGCCAGTCAGAATTTTTTTGAAGTTATTCAAAAACAGCTCCTGCTGATCGCTATCAAGCATGCCGAATGGCTGTCTTTGAGCGTGATAAATGTCAGTGGAATCCTTCATGATATAAACGTTGAATATATTTGAGATGTTTAACAGGTCATTATCAGTTTTGAATTGTTTACGTATTCCTGCGATATCTTTTTTCTCCATGGCTCATTCACTCCTCAATTCGGAAAACATTCTCTCATTCTAACATACCCTCATCCGTTCCTGCCTGAATTAAATAAATCACATTAAACAATAATTATTTATTGATAAACAATAAATTTTAGTTTATTCTAAAAGCACAACGAACAAAAAGAGGTGTTTCTGATGAAAAAAGGTTCTACAATCTTTTTAAAATTGGTGCTTTTCGTGATGGCATTAGTAGTGGCTGTATTTTGTGTCTTTGCACTCGCTCCGTTTGCGCGGAATGTGGCGGATGATCCTGTGTTTGGTAGGTGGCTGCTTCTAATTATTGGCGCGATGTATGTAACGGTTGTCCCGTTTTTCATTGCTTTGTTTCAGTCAATTAAGTTATTAGGATACATTGATCGAAATGAAGCTTTTTCAAGCCTTTCTGTAGCTGCTTTGAAAAAAATAAAGATTTGTGCGTTTGTCATCAGTCTGATTTATGTGATGACGATGCCATTTTTTTATGCGGTGGCTGAACTGGATGATGCACCAGGCGTAATTCTGGTGGGAGCTGTTCTTGTTGGTGCATCATTTGTAGTGGGGGTATTTGCCTACCTGCTGCAAATGCTGTTAAACAATGCGATTGAAATTAAAACAGAAAACGATTTAACAGTGTGAGGTGAGAATATGGCGATCGTAATTAACATAGATGTGATGCTCGCAAAGAGGAAAATGAGTGTAACGGAATTAACTGAAAAAGTCGGTATTACCATGGCGAATTTATCCATTCTGAAAAACGGTAAAGCAAAAGCGATTCGATTTTCAACCCTTGAAGCAATATGTAAAGCATTGGATTGTCAGCCGGGTGATATTTTGGAGTACAGGAGTGATGAGGAATAAAAGAACAAGGGAGGGAAAGGGAGATGAATCGAACTAGAAATACTTCCACTATCTCAGATGATAAATTCACAAGGGTTTCTTTTTGGATTATGGCAGACAGATATGGTGGATCAATGATGCAACTACTCCGGTTCGGATGGGAACAGTCCTTATCATGTGTATTTCCTGTCGTGATTTTCCTTTCTCTTGCTTTGACAAAGTACATCACACTTCCATTTTTGCCACGTTATGACTGGCTGCTGATTATCTGTGTCCTCATGCAGTGGTGGATGTTGAAGTCAGGATTGGAAACAAGGGATGAATTGAAGGTTATCACGTTGTTTCATTTGATTGGCCTTGCGCTTGAAGTGTTTAAAGTGAATATGGGGTCATGGTCTTATCCGGAGGAGGCATATTCCATGGTTTTTGGTGTGCCGTTATACAGCGGATTCATGTATGCCAGCGTTGCAAGTTATCTCTGTCAGGCATGGCGGCGACTTGATGTTAGGCTTGTACATTGGCCGCCGTTTGTTTTTGTCGTTCCTCTTGCTGCTGCGATATACCTGAATTTCTTCATTCATCACTTCTGGATGGACGTCCGCTGGTGGCTTTCTGCTCTTGTTATCATTGTGTTTTGGCGGACAGCTGTTTTGTATAAGGTTGGAAGAAGGCAGTATCGCATGCATCTTGTGCTTTCATTTATCCTGATCGGTTTTTTTATCTGGGTTGCTGAAAATATTGCCACCTTTTTTGGTGCTTGGACCTATCCTTATCAAACTGAAGCATGGAGTCTTGTTGACATTGGAAAAGCCAGCTCATGGCTGCTGCTCGTGATTGTCAGTTTTCTCATAGTTGCTCAATTGAAGCTGGTGAAAAAGTGAAAGAATGTGTTATTTAACATAAAAAAACCCCTGACCATGTTGTAAAAACAACGTGATCAGGGGTTTTGTCTCTGTTAAGCTGCAGAGGCAGATTAACGAGAGTAGAACTCTACGATTAGCGCTTCGTTGATGTCAGCAGCTAGTTCGTTACGCTCTGGGAAGCGAGTGAATGTACCTTCAAGCTTGTCCGCATCGAACGTTACGTATTCAGGAGTGAAGCTGTTAAGCTCAGTTGCTTCCTTAACAATGTTCAGCTTCTGTGATTTCTCACGAAGGCTGATTGTTTGTCCTGGCTTTACGCTGTAAGATGGGATATCAACGCGTGAACCGTCAACCATTACGTGGCCGTGGTTAACTAGCTGACGAGCCTGACGACGAGTGCGTGCAAGACCCATGCGGTATACAAGGTTGTCAAGACGAGCTTCAAGAAGAATCATGAAGTTGTCACCGTGACGGCCTTGAAGTTTACCAGCTTTATCGAATAGGTTACGGAACTGACGCTCAGTTACTCCGTATGTGTGACGAAGCTTCTGCTTCTCCTGAAGCTGAAGACCATATTCAGATAGTTTTTTACGCTGAGTAGGACCGTGTGGACCTGGAGCGTAAGGACGCTTTTCTAATTCTTTTCCTGTGCCGCTTAGTGAAACACCAAGACGACGAGACAGTTTCCATGCTGGACCTGTATAACGAGCCATAGTTTGACTCCTCCTTGTGTTTTTATTTTGTTGTAAAATAAAAACCAGTACTGTGATTAACCATCAATCATCATTTTGTCATCTTGCACCATCGCCCTGCAGCAGGGGTTACACGATGCACCTGCATTGAAGCAGGAACAAAATGAAAAATTCATGTACTCACAAAAGGCTGCATTATTTTACACAAAGAACATCATACATCTCAGAAAGATTCATGTCAAGGGTGATTTCAACAGATCATCCATGAATCGATCTATTTAGCATCCCCTAAAAATACGATAAACGAAGTATTTTGTCTATCATTATAATATTTTTTATGTAGAAATAGCTGGGAATTGTGATATAATAAATATTTGTAAATATCTGAAAAATAAATAAATAAAAAGTTATATTACGAAATTGAGGCAAAAGGTTGATATTAAAAGGGATGAAGGTGGAATGATGGAAACGCTGAAGCCGTTTATGGACCGTTTTAAAGCGGGAATCTTTGAGATTCTATCGAATTCAATGGCGGGAGAAACATCGATACGTAATTGGTACCGTCAGCTGACGGCTTTGCTGATCCAGGAATTCGACATAGAGAAAACCTTTTACTTATATAAGAACGACCGCCAATTGTACGTTTTTAATGAATCAGAAAAAATCAGGTTGGCAGACAGTCTGGACATCTTAAATAAAATGCAAGATGAACCTTTTGTAAAGGCAGGGTCCGGCCTTCATTATTTAGTAGAAGGAGATATTTTAATTCCCTGTTACGACGGGGATGTTTTAATGGGGATTGTCGGCCTGAGACCTGTGCCGGATGCGAAGTGGGTGCAGGACAACAAGCTGCTGACGGTTATGGCATGCGATATAACGGTGCTCTATCAGAACGTTAGGAAAATGATCGCCACTTCAACAGAGAGAAAAAGATACCACGAATTATTTGAGGTGACAGAAGCATTTAACTCCATTATGGATGTCAATGAAATACTGGGTAAAATCATTAATTCATTAAAATCGACTTTTCCTCAGCATTCTTTTACGCTTCTTCTTTCTGATGAATATGACAAACAGACGGATCTGCCAATTGAATACCTCGATTATCAGACAGAAAATCCTGCTATCATGCATGCATTTGTTTCGTCTGAATTATCCTACGATGATCAGGGATCACCGGCAGCTCTGTACTCTCCTTTAAAAGGAAAGCAGGGTGTCTACGGATTGCTCAAGACCGTTAAGAAATCACAGGTGCCTTTTAAAGATCACGAGCAGGAATTTATCAAGGTATTATCATTAACAGCGGGGAATGCGCTCGAAAATGCAAAGCTTTATCAGCAGTCAAGAAGGCTGATAGAAGATTTAAGTCTGATCAATGATCTGTCTCATCAGTTGAATTCGAATCTCAACATGAAAGAAATGATGAATTACCTTCATAAACAGCTAAGAACGTGTCTGAAACCTTCGAAAATCGGTTTCGTTCTGACCGATCAGAATGAATTGAAGGTGCTGGATGGCAGCTGTGATTTCTTTTATAAACAGGAAAGCCAGGAATACATGCTTAATCTGAAAAATCAGTTTGAGGACGGTGCAGAAGCAGTCTACACTGCTGATTATCAGGGCTCATTATCAAAGCAACCTGTGTATCGTTCTGTCATGGCGGTCCCGATGGTTCATTTAAATGAATTGAAAGGCTTTTGTGTTGTGCTGCATGAGCAACCGTATTCTTTCTCTTTTGATATGTTTAAATTGTTCAAGTCAATTATTCATCATTCTGCATTAGCCCTTATCAACTCCATGTTACGCGCCGAGATGCAGGAGATGATTAACAGGGATCACTTAACAAAACTGTATTCCCGCCATTACCTGGATCAGTTTGTGGAACGTTCTATTGATCAGGATGAGTGTGGAGTATTTGTTCTGATTGATATTGATAACTTTAAAAAAGTAAACGATACACACGGACACCAGGTAGGAGATCAGGTCATCATTCAGCTTGCCAGACTGTTATCCAGTTTTGAAAATGATTCCTCCATCAGTGCGCGTTGGGGTGGGGAAGAATTGGCGCTGTATTTTAGAAACCTGACGCTTGAAGAGGGGATCGAGCTGACTGACTCCATACGGATGAGTGCGCCACAGCATACAGACCCGGCAATCACCATTTCCTGCGGTGTTGCGGGTTGGAAAGCGGGTCAAGGATTCTCTATGATTAATCTGGTTAAAAGAGCGGATATTGCACTTTACGAATCAAAAAACACAGGTAAAAATAAAGTATCCTATGCTTCAGGTGATGCAGTAAGGATCTATTGAATAATGAAAACAGACCGGAACAGCTCTCTTTTTGAGCCGTTCCGGTTTTTTTATGAAGAAGAAAATGGTTTCCGCATAGGAAGCCAGTCGATTACACATATCAGCTGTATTGCAAATATCTGCATATTTCTTCTCTTTGAATACAATAAGGAAAAAGGTAGAATAAAGATGTAAGCGATTACATTTTAGGGGGAGCACTTATGGAGAGGAATAGAAAGCGGTTTGAAACTGAGGTAGTTCACACAGGATATGATTCATCCCGGTATCAGGGATCACTTACACCTCCGCTTTTTCAAACGTCTACATTCACATTCGAAAACGCTGCGCAGGGTGAAAAGCGTTTTGCGGGCGAAGAAGAAGGATATATTTATTCCCGTCTTGGCAATCCGACTGTTAAGGTGCTGGAAGATAGAATCATGACACTTGAGCACGGTGAAGGAGCGCTTGCGTTTGGATCGGGAATGGCTGCTGTATCTGCTGTGCTGTTCCATCTGCTGAAAAGCGGGGACCATGTCGTCTGTTCAAGAGGGGTATACGGCTGTACGTTTGGGCTTTTGGAAATGATGGAGAAGAAATTCTCGATTACACATGAATATGCGGATATGTCATCTGAAAAATTGCTCAGACAAGCGCTTACTGAGAATACAGCCTGTATATATGTGGAAACGCCAATCAACCCGACGATGGAATGTATCGATTTGAAGATGGTCTGTCAGGTCGCACTGGAGCTTGAGATCCCGGTGGTTGTCGATAATACGTTCAGTTCGCCTTATCTTCAGAATCCAATCAAACTTGGCGCGGATTTTGTCTTGCATAGTGCAACCAAATACATCTGCGGGCACGGTGATGTTGTTGGAGGTCTGCTTGTTGGTAAATCTGCTGAAGAGATGCAGGAAATCAGAATGACAACCCAGAAGGATATCGGTGGAATTATGTCCCCTTTTGATGCGTGGCTTCTGATCAGAGGAATTAAAACGCTTGCTGTCAGAATGGATCGTCACTGTGATAATGCAGAGAAAATTGCATCGTATCTGAAGTCTCACTCAATGGTTCAGGCAATCCATTATCCAGGTGATGCTGACCATCCATCATTCCGAATGGCGAAAGATCAAATGAAACGTCCAGGTGGTATTTTGGCGTTTGAAATTAACGGAACAAAAGAAATGGCTCAGGCGTTTATGGATGAGCTTAACATGATCAAAATTGCAGTCAGCCTGGGCGACGCCGAAACGCTCATTCAACACCCATCGACCATGACCCACTCCGTTGTTCCGCCTGAGGTCAGGGGGAAAATGGGCATTACAGATTCACTGCTAAGACTCTCCGTCGGCCTGGAATCATGGGAAGATATTTGCGAAGATCTTGAACAGGCCTTTAAGAAAGTAGAAAAGAGAGCTGTGCAGATGCAATAAATTAAAAAAGGTGATCCATCAAGCGGGATCACCTTTTTTATATAATGGACTTTAAAGATAATGTTTAGAACATGAATAGACAATAAGTGCCGGGTCTTTCCTGAGACTCATGCGGCAGAGAAGCGACAGGTGAGCCAGCGTCGCGCAAGCTGGCTCACTGCACGGCCTTCGAAAAGCGGAGACGACTCCTCCAGCCCTGACTTATGACCTCGAGGGGCTAGTCGCCGCAGCTGGACAAGGAAAGCGCAGGAATGACCCGGCACGGTTTATCTAGTCAGTATTTCAGAAATTAAATAAACTCCTGCAAGATCTCTACAAACTTCTCAAGCTCCTGCTGGTCCGTTTCATCAAAGCGGTTTTTGATCGGGCTGTCGATATCGAGTACCCCTACAACTTCCCCATCTTTAACAATCGGCACGACAATTTCAGATTGAGAGGCAGCATCGCATGCGATATGTCCCGGAAATGCATGAACATCCTCTACACGAAGCGTGCGGTTTTCAGCTGCTGAGGTCCCGCAAACCCCTTTACCAAATGGAATTCTCACGCAGGCAGGAAGACCCTGAAATGGTCCGAGAACGAGTCCGTCGTTTTCTCGCAAATAAAATCCGACCCAGTTTGTCTCTTGAAGAAACTGATTAAGAAGGGCAGAAGCATTGCTTAAATTGGCAATGGCATTATCTTCTCCTTCAAGCAGCGCTTTCAATTGTTTGTGAAGCAGGCTATATTGCTCTTCTTTTGATCCTTTATACATTTCGACAGTAAACATATAAGCTCACCTTCATTTCGATAAAAGTTTTATTCTTCTGAGAATCATCCCGCTATTTGATGAAAGGTTTATGAAGGATCAATCACCTGAATGCAGAATGGTAGAAGATAGATAATATTATATTTGTATCACAGACAATGAGTGGAATCAATTTATTTGAAGGGCAGGTTATATAAATGGCAGTGCTTCAACGGGAAACTAAGTCAGAGGTCATGACCGCAGCAGTAGACTTGTTTTATACGAAAGGTTTTCATGCCACCAGTGTCAGGGAAATTTCAGCCGCCGCAGAAGTCAATGTCGCGACCGTCTCTTACTATTTTTCAGGAAAAAAAGGTCTCCTGGAAGAATGCCTGATTGCCTTTTTTGAACCTTATTTGGCTGTTTTAGAGGGGTCATTGGATTTGAGGGGAGAGAAGTCATTTGTCATGGCCGCTGCGAGAAGAGCCGTTTTGTTTCAGCAGCAGCATCACCGTTTTGCCAGGTTTGCCTGGAGAGAGATCACGATGGATAATCAACTGATTCGGGAGATGACAGCAAGTTACTTAAGGAAAGAACAATACTTATGGAAGATGATGATGGCTGAGGATATTGAAAGGGGGATCAGTTTTAAACTTCCCCCTTCCTTTTTCCTGATTCAGCTGTCATCGATGATTACTGCTCCCTTTTTACAGGGACAGTCTGTGCGTGAGCTGTGGAATGTTCATACTTCAGAGACATATTTCTCCGAAAGATATATGGATGCAATGGATAAGTGGTTTATGAGCGTGACGTCCTGTTACGGTTTAAGCGCAATCAGCTGATCTGCACCTTGATTAAGGCCCGATGCTGTGTGGGCATCAGAGCCGTAAATTAATGGGATGCCAAGTTTCTTTGCTTTTAACGCAACAGGTGACGGCGGGTATACTTCCAGACAATAAGGTTTAACAGTCCCGGCCCCGTTATAGTCCAGTTCAAGGTTGTTCTTTTTTATCGCCTGCAGGATCAGGTCGATTTCGTGCTCGTGACCTGATTCGGGGGGATAAAGTTTCCGGAATTTATTGGCCAGCGTGATATGACCGATTCTCCGAGGCTTATGATGGCCCAAATCTGCCTCGATAGAATTTAATACTGTTTTATAATAAAGCGAATGAACGTGATCGACCGTCCCCTGGCTGTCAATTAATGTTTTAAATGCATCAGGATCAAAATCCATACATACATAGCTTTTTTCGCTTTTTAAAAAATGAACAGAAAGAATGGAATCGTCCAGTTCATGACCGTAACGGTTTAAAAAGTCCGTCGTTTGTGCTTCAAATCCTTCTATAAAATCCACTTCGAGACCTGTATGAATGATCAGGTCTCTTTTATATTGTTTTTTGAGATCCGACAGTTCACTTAAATATTTTTCAAGATCATCCGGATTCATACCGCTGTCCTGATCTGGAACGGGATCTGTGAATCCTTCCGGCAGCGGAGCGTGTTCCATAAATGAAATCTCTTTATATCCAAGTGTAATCGCACGCTCAATATATTGGTGAAACGAATCCCGTGAACCGTGAGGACAGTACGGGGAATGAATATGTCCATCTCTAAAAGGCATGATGAATTACTCCCTTTCATAAAAAAATGATATGAAAAAAGTCATGTCAAAAATATAAGAAAAAACAAGAATTATCACTAATAACATGGTATCATAAAGTCACTATACTTTTTGAAACAGAGACTTTTACATAAATCGTCAGCAGGATTGAACAGGAGGCAAGAGATGGAGTACATAATTGGATCCGTCCTATTCGCGTTAATTTTAATCGGTACAGCCTTTTTTTGGCGCAAAAAGCAATATAAAGAGGTCGATGTTCTTGAAGAACAGAAGCTTGATATTCAGCATCGTCCCGTACTTGAGGAAATGACCAAAGTCAAACAGTTGAATATGAACGGACAGACAGAAGAACTGTTTGAAAAATGGAGAGATTCCTGGACGTATATCGTGGATGAAAAGCTTGCCGAGGTTGATTCGCTTCTGTTTGACGCAGAAGAACATATTGATAAATTCAGATTTAATAAATCAAAAAAAGTTCGTGAAGCAATTGAGGAAGAATTGAAAATTGCAGAGGAACAGATGAATGTAATTCTTCAGGAACTTGAAGATTTAATGGGCAGTGATGAAAAGAACCGCGAAGAAATGGAATACATTCAACAAGTATTTAAAGAATCCCGTTCCCGTCTGATGGCAGAGCGCCATTCGTTTGGTAAATCTGCTGAAGCGCTTGAGCGAAAGATTTACGCAGTGGAACCGAAGCTTGACGAGTATCAGTCTCTCACGGGAGAAGGGAACTATCTTCAGGCAAGAGAGCTTGTATTGGCGCTGGTACAGGAAATCAATGACATTCAGTCTATTATTGAACGTTTGCCATCTTTGAATGATGAAGTGCAGTATTCGCTTCCTTCCCAGCGTTCAGAGCTGAAGGATGGCTTTAACGAAATGTCTGATAAGGGATTTCCTTTGTCCCATCTCGGGTTTGAAAAGGCCGATCCGGAGCTGGAATCACAAATTGGACTGGCTCAAAAACATCTGCTTCGTCTTGAACTGGATGAGGCGGATGACATTCGTCAGTCCGTTCAGGACACTTTAGATCAATTTTATGATCAGCTTGAGGATGAACTGGAAGCGAGATCAAAGCTGAATGAAAAGTTAGCGCCACTGTCAGAAAAGCTGAAAGAGACTGTAAAGCGCAACGAAGAACTGACGAGGGAAGTAGATTATGTCCGCCAGGGATATCAACTGGATCAGACGAATCTTGATCTTCCGAAAGACCATGAAAAACAGCTTGAGCGGATCACTAGAGAGTTTCATTTAATGACAGATCGCCGCAAAGAGGGAGAAACCGCCTTTACGATTTTGGCAGTAGAGGCTGAAAAACTTGAAACTGAACTCGCAGAAATTGAAGAACAGCAAAAGAATTCTTCAAGCCAGCTTCAGAAGCTGAGAAGTGATGAAATTACAGTTCGTGAGCTTCAGGATAAATGCTTTAAAAAGCTGAAAGAACTCGTTAAGCTTGTATCTCAAAAAAACCTTCCGAAAATCCCGGATTACTGGCATATGGAGTTGAAGGAAGTGAACAATCAGCTTGAGCAGATTGATCGTCTGCTGACTGAGCGTCCGATGAATATGAAACTGATCAGTCAGCATTCCTCCTCAGCAGAGCGTATGACAGAAGCGTTTGAAGAAAATACTTCTGATATGATGAATGCCGCCGAATCTGCTGAACGGGTCATCCAGTATGGAAACCGCTACAGAAGTAAAAATGAAGTTGTTTTTATTGGATTAAATGAGGCAGAGATGCTGTTCAGACGAGGTCAGTATCAGGAAGCGCTGGAGCAGGCTGCAGAAACGATTGAGAAAGTGGAGCCTGGAGTATTAAAGAAAATTGATGATTTAAAGGAACAGCACGTATAAAAAAGAGGTGTCCGCGGACACCTCTTTTTTATACCTAATTATTTATGCATTACGTGCTCTTCAAGCTTGCCGCTGTTCTTTTTGTGTGACTGAATGAAACAGCGATCAAGTATCCGATGATTCCTCCGATTACAGCTGGAATCATCCAGCCGACTGTCTGCTCCATTAATGGAAGGAATGCCAGCATCGAGCTGAGTGGGTTGCCTGCAAATCCTGCAGCAGCTAGGCCGTCAGCGATTCCGATGATCCCGGTTGGAATAATCGCACCAATGTATACAGCACGATAGCCGTTAATGATGTTATGAAGAAATGCCAGCACCATTAACACAATGGCAACGGGATAAATCATCACGAGTACCGGTACCGATACAGCAATCAGCTGGGTTAAGCCGATGTTTGCGACAATCATACTGAATCCTGAAAAAATAAAGACAAAGCCTTTATAAGGAATGTTCGGTACGATTTTTGAGAAATAAGTTGATACAGATGCAACAAGCCCAATGGATGTTGTCAGACAGGCCGCGGTAATCGCTAAGCCTAAAATAACGGCGCCGCTCGATCCGTATAGATAGGCCGCAGACGCTGAAAGAATCGCTCCTCCGTTATCCTGAGTACCAATGGCACCAATGCTTGTTGCACCGAGGTGACTAAGTGCAATGTAGACCAACGCAAGTCCGGTTGCAGCGATGACACCTGCAAGAATGGTCACTCTGACAACAAGGCGCTGATCAGTAATTCCACGGTCTTTCACAGCTGAAATGACCACCAGTGCAAAAACAAGTGCCGCGATGGCGTCCAGTGTCAGATAGCCTTCGAGAAACCCTGCAAAAAATGGTGAGGATTCGTAAGCGGCAACAGCTTCTCCACGTTCACCCATTGGCGTGAAAAATGCTCCGGCTACTAACACTGTTAAAATTACCACAAGTGCTGGTGTTAAATATTTGCCGATACGATCAACAAGTTTTGTTGGATTTAATGCCAGATAAGCCGTGATCGCGAAGAACACAAAGGAAGACAGCATTAATGTCCATCCGCCGCCCATTGATTCAGGTAAAAATGGCAAAATTCCGATTTCATAAGATACAGTTGCGGTACGCGGTATCCCAAAAAAAGGACCGATTGCTAAATACAATGTGATTGTAAAGATTATTCCGAAAATTGGGTGTACACGACTTGCCAGAATCTGAGGACTGCCTCCGGATTTTGCAATCGCAATGACACCGAGTAACGGAAGACCCACACCGGTAATTAAGAAGCCGGCAATGGCAACCCAGCTCTGGTCACCAGCCTGCTGACCGAGCAGGGGTGGAAAAATCATGTTTCCTGCGCCAAGGAACAGCGCAAACAGCATCAGTCCAATTGTGAGAACGCTACCAAAAGTTATTTTGCTACCAGTCATAGTTCCCTCCATATATGCACTAACTTTTTTCACCGAAACATCATAACATAGAAAAATCGAAATTTGTCGAAAATAACAAAAGTCTAAATAAGGGGAAAATTCAATATATTGAAGGCGTATTCAAACAGGAGATTTCATCACACATCATTCATTTAGTATGATAGGATTAATAAGGTTTGCGTACACCAAATGAAAGAGTGAGACAAATGCTTTATCTCGATAATAGTGCAACAACGAAACCGGATCCGGCTGTGCTGGAATCTTATATAAAAGTAACCGAACAATATTACGGCAATCCTTCTTCTCTTCATGGCATGGGGGAAACAGCTGCTCAGCTGGTTGAAATGGCGAGAAAATCTGCTGCTTCGTATTTAAACGGAAGTGGAAAAGTCATTTTCACTTCAGGTGGGACGGAAAGCAATAACCTGGCGATAAAGGGTTTTGCCCAGTCTTTACGTTCGCGTGGAAATCATCTCATTACAACGAATATTGAGCACCCATCTGTCCTCGAAGTGTTTCGTCATTTAGAAAAGGAAGGTTTCGCCGTGACGTATTTGCCGGTTGATGAAAAAGGCGTTATTTCCATTGATCAGTTAAGGTCTGCACTGAAAAAAGAAACCATTCTTGTATCCATCATGCATGTGAATAACGAAATTGGTTCTGTTCAGCCGATTGGAGAAGCAGGTAGTGTAATTAAAAACCAATCCAGAGCAATTTTTCACGTAGATGCCGTCCAGTCATTTGGAAAGCTCCCGATAGATCCTGACAAAGCGGGTATCGATGCCTTAACACTGTCAGCTCACAAATTCCATGGACTAAAAGGGACAGGCCTGATTTATTTAAATACAGATCAACAGTTAGTATCGCAAATGCTTGGCGGAAGTCAGGAGTTTGGCTTGAGAAGCGGGACGGTTCATACAGCTGGTACTGTAGCGATGGCTAAAGCGATGAGACTGGCCACTGAGCAATTAGAGAAGCATCGGAAACATCTTATAGAAGGAAGAGACTTATTAAGAGCTTTTTTTGAAACACGTGAGGAAGCGGAAGTTTTATCAGCTGAAGACCAGGCACCGCATATTCTCGCTGTTTCAGTTCCGCTTTTAAAAGGCGAGGTCGTTGTCCATGCTCTTGAGAAAAAAGGTGTTTATTTATCAACATCTAGTGCATGCTCATCGAGGATGACGAAACAGAGCCATGTTTTAAAAGCGCTCGGATTGAGTGATGACGTGATTAAAGGTGCTTTCCGCATTAGTCTTTCGCATGATGTATCCCTTAATGACCTTGAAAAGTTTAAAAAGATATGGGAAGAAGTCATTCCTCCCTTATTAGAAGGAGTGAAAAGAAATGAACGCTGAGCGAATTCTGATCCGGTACGGTGAGATTTCTACTAAAGGAAAAAACCGTAACCGTTTCATCTCACAGCTTGAGAAAAATATAAAAAATACATTGTCAGATTTAAAGCCGGTCCGCTTTGATTCAGGCAGAGACCGCATGCATATTGAACTTTTGGATGCTTCAGAAACGGAAGTGGTGATTTCAAGGCTGAAACCCGTTTTCGGTATTCAATCATTCAGCCCTGTGGTTAAGGCAACAAAAGACCTCGATGACGTAAAACAAAAAGCAGTTGAACTTGTTAATTCAGTTAGAGACAAAGGAGATCTTTTCAAGGTGAAAGCCAGAAGAGCTGATAAAAAATATCCGCTTGATACGAATGAATTGAATCTTGAAATCGGATCTCACGTTTTAAGAAATGTGGACGGATTAACGGTTGAAATGAAAAAACCTGATATAGAGCTGGTTGTTGAGGTAAGGGAGGAAGCGGTTTACCTGTCTGCTGAAACAATTCAGGGTGCCGGTGGAATGCCAATCGGCACAGGGAATAAGGCAAGTCTGATGCTGTCAGGCGGACTCGACAGCCCGGTTGCAGGGTATCAGATGATGAAGCGTGGCGTGGAAATCGAAGCCATTCATTTTTTCAGTCCCCCATTTACAAGCGATAAAGCGAAGGAAAAAGTAAAAGAACTGACTGCGATCTTATCAGGATTTTCAGGCTCAATTAAATTGCATATTGTGCCGTTCACGAAAATTCAGCAGACAATCCATCAGCAGGTTCCGGAAAATTATACGATGACCTCTACGCGAAGAATGATGCTTCGCATTGCAGATGAGATCCGTAAAAAAACAGGTTCACGTGCCATCATCACAGGGGAAAGTCTTGGGCAGGTAGCCAGTCAGACGCTTGAGAGTATGGAAGCGATCAATGCGGTCAGCAGCACGCCGATCCTCCGCCCGTTAATTGCAGCTGATAAAACAGAGATCATCGACATTGCCAAAGAGATTGGCACATACGAAACGTCGATTCTCCCTTATGAAGACTGCTGTACGATCTTTACACCTGCTGCACCAAAAACAAAACCGAAGCTTGAAAAAGTCGAGTTTTACGAAAGCTTTGTTGATTTTGAAGTCTTGATTAAAGAGGCGGTTGAGCAGACTGAGTCAGAGAAACTGACAGTCGGTTACCGTGCACAGGAACAAAAGTTTGAGGAGCTTTTTTAAACCCTTCTGTTATTAGTATCATTTACCAGTGATAAGCCGTGTGTTTTTGCACATTCTATAGTCACAGAGGAGGTGAGACACATGGCAAACAGAAGCTCAAACCAACTTCTTGTTCCAGGTGTAGAACAAGCATTGGATCAAATGAAATACGAAATCGCTACTGAATTTGGCGTTCAGCTTGGAGCTGATTCAACAGCTCGCGCTAACGGTTCTGTAGGAGGAGAAATCACAAAGCGTCTTGTTCAGATGGCTGAACAACAGCTTAACGGTTACTCTAAATAATTTATAAAAGGAGTGTAGAGTCGGGGGATGACCCCAACTCTACACTCTTTTCTTTTTGTCGGGTCTTTTGTAAACTGTTTCTAGAGTCGAAAAATCTGGAGGAATGACGAATGAAGCAGTTGTGGAAAAATGGCACGATTTATACGATGCAGCGTGAAGGGGAAACGGTTGAGGCGATTTTGACGAATAACGGTAAAATTGCTGCGCTTGGAACGGAAGAAGAGCTATTAAAGTTGGTAAATGGTGAAGTTGACCACGTTCAGGATCTGAATGGAGCCGTATTGTTCCCCGGGTTTGTTGACAGTCATTTACATATTGTAGGTGTCGGGGAAACCCTGCTCCGACTTGATTTATCTTCAATGAAGTCCAAACAGGAAGTATTGGAGGCCGTGAAGGAAAAGGCACGGGAGCTTCCTGCAGGTGAATGGATTCAAGGAGACGGCTGGAATGAAAATGAGTGGGAAGAAGCGCAGGTTCTGACTGCACAGGAGCTTGATGAGGCTGCCCCTGACCACCCTGTGTTGTTAAAAAGAATTTGCCGGCATGCGGTTGTTGCTAATTCCATGGCACTTGAGCTGGCGAAAATCACGGCTGAAACACCTGATCCGGAAGGTGGCGTGATTGAACGTGATGCAAAAGGCTACTTGACCGGTCAGTTAAAGGATCAGGCGCAGGATCTGATGATTCCGGCACTGCCTCCAATTAAGGATGAATATATTCAAAAAGCGTTGAAAACTGCACTTGAGCATGCCTGGTCGCTTGGACTGACAGGTGGTCATACGGAAGATCTCAGCTACTATGGTGATTTTACAAGAACGTACCGTGCGTTTCAGAAGATCATTGAAGAGGATGGACGTCCGTTCCGTGCCCACCTTCTCGTTCATCATCAGGTGATTGAGGACTGGCACAGGCAGGGACATTCCTTCCTTTCCGGTTCAAGATATGTTGAATTTGGTGCAATGAAAATTTTTGCTGACGGCGCGTTAGGTGGACGGACCGCGCTCATTAAAAACGGGTACGCAGATATGCCGGGTGAAAAAGGGGTTGCGATTCACAGTCCTGACAAGCTGAAGCAGCTCGTTTATAAAGCGCGCCAGTATGATATGCCGGTAGCGGTTCACGTCATTGGTGATCAGGCGTTTGAGTATATGCTCGATGCCATTGAAGAATATCCGTCAAACGGGGAGCGGGATAGATTGATTCATGCTCAGATTTTAGATGAGGATCTCATCAAACGTGCGGAAAAACTTCCAATCGTGCTCGATATCCAGCCGAGATTTGTACCATCAGACTTCCCATGGGTGATTGACAGAATTGGTGAAGAGAATATGACGTGGAATTATGCCTGGAAAACGCTTCTCGATCGCGGGATTGCGCTGGCAGCGGGATCTGATGCGCCGATTGAGCCACTTGATCCGTTACTTGGTATTCATGCAGCCGTGACGAGAACAAAGCCGGGTGATCCTGAACGGACCGTTTATAAGGAGCACGAATGTTTATCTGTATACGAAGCAATTTCTCTTTTTACAAAAGGCAGTGCATACGTGTGTCATCATGAAAACGACCGCGGCTTGTTAAAAGAAGGTTTTGCCGCTGACTTTACAGTTCTGGAGAAGGATCCATTTACTATACATCCTGATGAGCTTTTGACGCTGAAGGTGGAAAAAACAGTTGTAGATGGTAAAACGGTGTTCTCACGTGCCTAAGCTAGTTTCATTGATGCAACCGTGTCAGAAGGCGTATAATTAGTTCCGTTATTTAGAAAGTCGAATGATTGGAGAAACAATATGGTAACTGAAGAACGTAAAGGAATCATCTATACGGCTTTTGCCTATACATTATGGGGGTTATTGCCGATCTACTGGAAGCTGGTGGAGCATGTACCGGCTGATGAAATACTCGCCAATCGGATTTTCTGGTCATTCTGGTTCATGTTGATTTTACTGGTGGCAACAAGACAGTTCAAAGCTTTCAGAAGTGAGACCTTCTCACTTCTGAAGCGGAGAAAGAGATTTGCGGCGCTGGTGACTGCATCGGTCCTGATCAGTATTAACTGGTTTGTTTATATATGGGCGGTTAACTCTGGTCAGATGGTTGAAGCCAGTCTCGGTTACTACATTAATCCTCTGGTGTCTGTTTTACTCGGTGTCATTGTGCTGAAGGAATTAATGAGTAAGGCACAGGTTCTCTCTTTTATCCTTGCTTTGGTCGGTGTGCTGATTCTAACTGTCTCATACGGCCAGTTTCCCTGGATTGCGTTCATCCTTGCTTTTTCATTTGGACTGTACGGACTGGTGAAAAAAATGTTGAAGGTAAATGCAGCGATTGGATTGACACTTGAAACGCTGACGATTATGCCAATTGCTCTTTTATATCTCGGCTACCTTGGGGCAGCAGGGGACCTTGCGTTGTTCAATGTTTCTTTTGGGACTGATTTTCTGCTTGTCGCAGCTGGTGCGGCTACAGCGATTCCGCTTCTCCTTTTTGCCAATGGGGCACAGCGGATTCCGTTATTTATGGTCGGGTTTTTGCAGTACATTGCACCGACGATTACGTTGATACTTGGCGTATTTTTTTATGGAGAACCTTTCAGTGCGGTAGATCTGATTTCGTTTATCTTTATCTGGTTGGGGCTTGCTGTGTTTACTGTTTCGAGAACGAAGTGGGCGATGCAGGTGCCGGTGAGGAGAAAGAAAGCAGTGTGAGTTAGATAAAACCGGGCCAGTGACATGCTCCGATTACCATTATAAAGTTTAGGCGACGTTTCTTTACTAATTATCATTAAGAAAATGAGGTTATCTCCATAAAAGGGCTCAATTCACCCGTAGACTCCTATGGCGGAAGGGTCAGGTGAAACCGATGTGCGAAGCACAGCGGGTTCACCGCCCGGCCATGGAAAGCGGAGGGTGAATTGAGCCCGGTTTATATTTAGAAGCTTTATTTATAAAAACGTCCGCTTCACCTTTTCCCAGAAGGAATTGTCTTTCAGCTTAACCGTTTTAACAATGTTTTCACTCAGCGCAAGATCAACGTGCTGTACGTGGCTGATGCCCAATGCTTCGTTATCGAGACCCATAACCGGATAGTCATTGCCATCCTGCGTCACACTAAGGCGAAGTTTTCGCTGTCCGCTCAAGATAAAGGAAGAGCCGAGTGTACGGAAGCGGTTGTTGTTCACGGAGGCGAGTTCGCTGACCTGCATACATGGAAGCATTGGATCAACAACAGCGCCGCCTACTGATTTATTATAGGCAGAGCTTCCGGTAGGTGTGGAGATAATCATGCCATCACCGCGGAAAGTTTCGAAGTGAAGATCATCAATATGGACATCCATCACAAATGTTTTAATAATGCCTGACCGGATACTGAATTCATTCAGGCATAAAAATTTTGTTTCATCATCAACCGTGACTTCGATGGTCGGATATTTACGGACTTCAATTTGTTCTTTAGTCATTGCCTCAATCATGGATGAAACGTCATCAATGTGGAAGTCACAGTAGAGGCTTCTTTTTCGTGATGTCGATACGCCGGCGTACAGGCAGTCCTGTCTGAATCCGGTTTTTCTCACGGCCTGCAGGAATGCACCGTCACTTCCGACACTGACAATAATATTTGCTTCTTTATAATCAGCGACAACAGAAAATCCATAGCGCTCAGCCAGTTCTTCAAGCATGGAAACCTGTTCTTTTGTTTTGTCATCTTTACGGGCATAAAAATACATATTTCGTCGTTGTTCCATCAAAGATCCCTCCGGTTCAATTGAATGCGTCAATATGTAGTGCTGTACAATATTCATGTACATACAAAAAGTGTATCATGAAATGAAACATATCCAAAACTCGAACGTAAGGATATTTGAAAGATTAAAGGAGGCTATAACAATGTCAGCAAAAAGATGGATAGCATTAGGTATTGCCGTTGTGCTGTTTGTTGTATCGGCGGGAATTAATTTTGCCTCAGTTGCTCTGACAACTGATTTTGAAGAAATGTTTTCAACTGCAGCTTCTCTTGACGGACTGCCTGAGGAAGTCATTGAAGACGGCAGCTTTTCAGACAGGATTGCTGTGCTTGAGCTGAACGGGACGATTCAGGATACCGGCGATACAGGTGGTTTTCTCGGGCCTGTCGGGTACAATCATACCCATTTTATGAATCAGCTTAATCAGGTGAAAGAGGATGCATCGATCAAAGGAATTGTGCTTAGCGTCAATACGCCAGGTGGCGGTGTCGTAGAAAGTGCGGAGATTCATGACAAGCTAGTGGAGATTATCGAAGAAACAGATAAAACTGTCTATGTTTCGATGGGGGCTCAGGCCACATCTGGCGGTTACTACGTTTCGGCACCAGCAGATAAGATTTTCGCCAGCAGGGAAACGATGACGGGATCATTAGGTGTTATTCTTCAAAGCATTAATTTCAGCGGGCTCGCAGATGAGCTTGGTGTGGAATTTGTCAGCGTTACCTCCGGTGAATTTAAAGATATGTTAAACCCGGCTGAGGAAGTAAGAGAAGAAGACCTGGCCATTGTACAAAGCATGCTTGAAGATTCCTATCAGGGATTTGTCGATGTTATTGCAAACGGACGTGATCTGCCGGAAGAACGTGTAAGAGAGATTGCAGACGGCCGTATTTATAATGGTACTCAGGCACTCGAACTCGACTTGATCGATGAATTCGGTTACGAGGAAGACGTAATCGCAGCACTAAAAGAGGATCTGGAGATTGGCAATGCCCAGGTCATCCGTTACGGTATGCCGAACGATTTCGCCTCTCTGTTTAATTATCAGGCATCCAGATTATTTGGCAGTCCGGAAACACAAATATTATCTGAAATCATGAATAACACTGGCGGACCGCGTCCGATGTACTTGTATTCCAACTAAAAGGAGGAACTTTCATGGACCATCATGAACAAGAAACTCTTCAGTCCGAAGCTGTTCCTTCTACGGTGACATATGAGCCGCATTACGGAGGCTTCTGGATCAGGGTTTGTGCTTACTTATTTGACTTACTGATCATTGCAGCATTAAACGGTCTGCTCATTGAGCCTGCTTTCCGGCTTGCAGGTATTGACCTGACAGGTGGTATGTTCAGCCCGATCAATATTGCGACAGGTATTGTCTTTTTTGCCTACTTCGTACTGATGACTAAAATACTCGGTCAGACACTCGGAAAAATGATTTTCGGACTGAAAGTGGTTGCATTGCCATCAGAAAAATTAAGCTGGGTGACAGTGCTTTTCAGAGAGCTGATTGGACGCTACCTTCACATCGCGATTACCTTTTTCAGTCTGCCGGTCTTCCTGTTTTTATACGGTGTGGTTGCATTTACACCGAAAAAGCAGGGCATTCACGACCTGCTCGCGGATACAACCGTTATTCACGAACGGACAGTTATAGCAGGTAAGCCTGAAAAAGCAGCATACGTACAATCATAAATACGGGTGGTGAGTAGTCCTGTTGGACGGCTCTCCACCCTTTTTTTGTAAGTTAGTAAAGTTGAAATAATTTTTGGTGTAGAGGGGATATTAAGGAAGAGGTGGCGCTAATGAACTGGCTATTCCTGTTGCTTATACCGCTTATCATTCTGTTTATTAAGATTAAATTATCAATTGACATTCAGACAGGCCGTGACAGGATTTTTTGTGTCCTGAAACTGTATGCTGCAGGAATCAGGATAAAAAAATGGATCATCCCTTTTAAATACGGACAAAAGCTGTCTGTAAAAATGAAAGTGAACGGTGAGAAAAAAAGAATGACTGTCCATGATTTCAAACTCCTTGTGCATCAATACAAGCAGCTGAAGGCAGAGACAACGGGTTTAAGAACATGGGGAAGACAGACGCTCCGTAAGATCTCAATTGAAAAGTATGACCTGAGAGTGAAGGCGGGAACAGGTTCAGCTGACACAACGGCATTGGTAATCGGGATAATATATCCTGTACTGGCATTTCTTCAAACTGGAATGAGTTTGTGTGTGCCGTTCCGGTGCAAGCCGGCTTGCAATGTCTATCCGGCATTTAACGAACCGGCATTTCAACTGGCGTTTTCATGTATAGGATCTATCAAAGCCGGACAGCTTATAAAAGCAGGCCTGTTATTTCTTATCAGAAATAAGGTCATCGAAAAGAAAGCGGGTGGAAGAGATGGAACATCCAATTGAAGGCGTCATGTCCTCAGCAATGGAACAGTTAAAAGAGATGGTTGATGTGAATACGATTATCGGCGATCCGGTTGAAACAGGAGACGGTCGCACCATCATGACCGTATCACGTGTCAGGTTCGGCTATGCAGCAGGTGGCAGTGAGTTTCAGTCGGCTTTTGAGGAAACAGTGGAAGGACATCCTTTCGGCGGTGGAAGCGGCGGTGGCGTATCTATTACACCGGTTGCCTTTTTGATTGTCGGTAAAGAAGGCGTATCGATGCATCACATGAATGAAGGCACACATCTTCTTGAAAAGCTGATGGATATGGCTCCTGAAACCATTGGCCGTATTCAGGAAATGTTCAGAAAACAGCACTCAGAGGAAACGCATTAGTTGAATAACCCACCCTCCTTTCAGTATGATGAGAAAGAATACATATTGAAGGAGGATTTTTTTATGGCTTCTGTAACATTTAAAAACAACCCGGTCACATTACTTGGAAATGAAGTGAAGGTAGGCGATCAGGCACCTGCGTTCGAAGTGCTGGCAAATGATCTTTCACCATTTCAGTTAAAAGATTCTGCTGGAAAAATTAAACTAATCAGTGTTGTGCCATCAATTGACACTGGTGTATGTGATGCGCAGACAAGACGTTTCAATGAAGAAGCGGGCGAGCTTGATAATGTCGAGGTTCTGACGATCTCAGTTGACCTGCCATTCGCGCAAAAACGCTGGTGTGGAGCAAACGGACTTGAAAATGTGATCACACTATCCGACCATAAAGAGCTGTCCTTCGGTAAAGCGTACGGTGTTGCCATTGAAGAGCTTCGTCTTCTGGCGCGCGCTGTATTTGTGATTGATACAGAGGACAAAGTTGTTCATGCTGAATACGTTTCTGAAGCGACGAACCACCCGGATTATGAAGCTGCCATTGCAGCAGCAAAATCAGCAAACTGATCTTTCATCATTGAAAGCCGGCTCCCTTTCTGACAAGGGTGCCGGCTTTTTACTTTCATTTTCATAACAGACACGTTACAATGAAACATTGATTAAAACCGATTAGGGGCGTGAACAGAATGAGTGTTTCACCAGTCGAAAAAATCTTTACCTTTCTGAATGAAACGGCATCTGTTATTCAGGATGCACGGGGTGTAACCTACCTTGAAGCACTTGCAGAAACAGGAGAAAGCTGGTTTTTAAATGAAGCTTCGGATTCCCTGGAGCCACTTGTGCAAAAAAGATTGGATAAGCAATATCATGAACATCCATTAGAAAATTTTAAGCGTGACGATCTCCGTAAAGGATTCCAGCTCGCTGTGTTAAAAGGAATGAAAGAACATATTCAACCAAATCACCAGATGACACCGGATTCCATTGCCATGGTTATTGGGTATCTTCTTGATAAATTCACCGGCAATCAAAAGCAGATGACAATACTTGATCCGGCACTTGGAACCGGTAACCTTGTCTTATCTATTATGAATCAGCTGGATGGAAAAGTGGCCGAATCACACGGTGTTGAAATTGATGAAGTACTGATCCGTCTTTCTTATGCAGGTGCGAACCTGACTCAGCAACCACTGCACCTTTACACGCAGGACTCACTGGAACCATTGTTCATTGATCCGGCTGATGCCGTTGTCAGTGACTTGCCGGTCGGCTATTATCCGAATGATTTGAGAGCGGCCGATTACGAGCTGCAGGCACCTGAGGGACACTCCTATGCTCATCATTTATTTATTGAGCAGAGCATCCAGCATGTGAAAAATGGAGGCTATCTCTTTTTCCTTGTGCCTAATGGAATCTTTGAGTCACCTCTGTCCTCCCAGCTGCACGACTATTTAAAAAAGGTTGTTCATATACAGGGGTTAATTAAACTTCCTTCTTCATTATTTAAAAACGAACAGTCCGCAAAAAGCATTCTCATTCTTCAAAAGCAGGGAGAAGAAATCAAACCGCCAAAACAGGTACTGCTCGCAGAAATGCCAAAGTTGAGTAACGGTGTTGCTGTTCAGAATATGATGGGCAAAATTCAGCAGTGGATGATTGAAAACAAGTAATGGCTGGACTTTTATGAGGTGCTGATCTTCTCATATCATGAAAAGATCAGCCCTTGTCAAATGTTCTGAAAATAAACACTTTAACGTGTAAACGTTGCCATCATCAGCTTTTCCTTGAAGCCTTGGTCATTCAATGATTAAATGAACGTGGATAAACAATAAAAAAGCAGGGTAACCATGTAATAATGCTTTTAATTTTATAGATTGTTAAAGGAGCGAATTCATTCATGACTAAAGTCATTGCCATTAATGCAGGCAGTTCATCGCTAAAGTTTCAGCTGTTTGAAATGCCGGAAGAGACTGTCATTACAAAAGGCCTTATTGAACGGATCGGCCTGAACGATAGTGTGTTCACGATTTCAGTAAACGGTGAAAAACAAAAGGAAGTCACGGATATTCCAGACCATGAAGTCGCAGTTAAATTGCTTTTGGACAAGCTGACATCAGCAGGAATTATCAAATCACTTGATGAAATCGATGGAATCGGACACCGCGTAGTACACGGCGGAGAAGTATTTAACGATTCTGTTGTCATTACAGAAGAAACAATTGAGAAGTTTGAAGAACTGTCAGAGCTTGCTCCACTTCATAACCCTGCAAACATTACCGGTATTAAAGCTTTCCGCAATGTACTGCCTGAAGTACCTGCAGTGGCTGTATTTGATACTGCATTCCATCAGACAATGCCTGAAAGCTCATTCTTATACAGTCTGCCTTACGACTACTATAAAGATTTTGGAATCCGTAAATACGGTTTCCACGGAACATCCCATAAGTATGTTTCTCAACGTGCGTCAGAAATGCTAGGCCGTCCGCTTGAGCAGCTTCGTCTGATTTCCTGCCACCTTGGAAATGGAGCAAGTATCGCAGCGATTGAAGGCGGACGCTCTATTGATACTTCCATGGGCTTCACACCACTTGCTGGTGTAACGATGGGAACACGAAGCGGTAACATTGACCCGGCGCTAATTCCATTCATCATGGAAAAAACAAACCAGACGGCTGAAGGTGTGCTTGACGTTCTGAATAAACGTTCAGGTATGCTTGGAGTATCAGGGTTCTCAAGTGACCTTCGTGACATCGAACTTCAGTCAGCTGAAGGAAACGAACGCGCAAGACTGGCGCTTGATGTATTTTCAAATCGAATCCACAAATACATTGGATCCTACGCTGCCCGTATGAATGGTGTAGATGCGATCATCTTTACAGCAGGAATTGGTGAAAACAGCGATGTAATTCGTGCAGAAGTATTAAGAGGCCTTGAATTTATGGGTATCTACTGGGATCCTGCCCTTAACAAAACGCGTGGAGAGGAAGCGTTTATTAACTATCCTCATTCACCTGTTAAAGTGATGGTCATCCCGACCAATGAAGAGGTTATGATTGCACGTGACGTGACACGTTTGACGTAAACACAACAAAGCCCTTTTGTCTTACTTTGAGACAAAAGGGCTTTTTCTGCTTTTTAATAGTATAATAAAGGAAAACGTCAGGTGGGGATAACATGTCGTGGACGGATAGAGAGAAAGATGTATACGAAGAAATACTTTCATGGAGAGAATCGCTGACATCCATTCATGGAAATGACCTTTCATATGTTTTTGCCAAATGGCTGGAGCTTTCATTCTCCGCTTTACCCGAAGAATTTAAAAAAGAGCTCTTTTCAAAAATAGACACCTCTCTGTTTCATATGCATAGTACACTCCAGGGGTTTCAGCTGACGCAGGATGAACGGGAGAGAATGATGAAAACCGCAAGAGTTTTCGACGATACGATTCAACAGCTGGAGGACTTTCAACAGCTCTCAATCGATCAATTAAATTACCTGTCACTGCAGCAAACCGGAAAACACAGACTCTACTCCTTCGTACAGGGGGGCATAGCCGGTACAGGAGGCACAGTCGCATTCCTGACAGATCTAATCGCCATGCTGCTCCTGAATATCCGCGCGATCCAGATGATTGCTACATCATACGGCAGGGATATACATACCCCATACGAAATGACCCTTGCGCTAAAAGTTTTCCATGCTGCCACACTCCCTAAACGCTTTCAGAGAAAAGCCTGGGACGATCTCATCCAGACAGCCGACTCAAAAAAATTGGACTACTTCTTTACAGAAAATGATGAGCTCATCAACGAAAAGTGGCTTGAAGGACCGGGCATCCAGCTCATCAAAACATTCGCCATACGCTCTTTCCAGAACAAAAAAATCTCCAACATCCCGGTCATCTCAGTCTCAATCGGAGCCGTATCAAACTACCAGCTCACAAGAAAAATTACCGAATTCGCCGAACACTTCTATCAATACCGTTTCTTAATGGATAAGAAAGATGACTGATTTCATAAATCAAAAAGTAGAGGAACAGATGTATACATGCATTTGTTTCTTTTTTGTTTATAAAATCATTAAACATCTCCCAAGGACCGTCCTCCCCCGGAGACTCCTGTGGCGGAAAGGGACAGGTGAAACCGATGTGCGAAGCACAGCGGGTTCACCGCCCGGCCACGGAAAGTCAGCTATATTATAGTCAAGAGAAAAAACAGATCTTTTT
>NZ_SORW01000022.1 GCF_004405105.1 Jeotgalibacillus sp. R-1-5s-1
CGATGATCCTCAAAAAAAAACCAAAAAAGATCTGTTTTTTCTCTTGACTATAATATAGCTGACTTTCCGTGGCCGGGCGGTGAACCCGTCTGCGCTTCGCACAGTCGGTTTCACCTGTCCCTTTACGCCACAGGAGTCTGCGGATGCGTCACGGCCCTCGAGTTATTATTGTGCTTTTTTAATTCAGAAGCGTTCTTTTATAACTTCGAGTGCAATCTGACTGTCGCTGTGCGGGTATTTTGTATTTTCGATAATTTGATAGTCTTCGTGTCCCTTGCCAGCGAAGATGATGATATCGTCCGGTTCTGCCTGCTGCATGAGGTGACGGACAGCCTCTCCTCTATCACCGATGCATGCGTAATGATCATGGGTCATTCCTTTTTCGAGATCCCCTGTGATGCTGTCATAGTCCTCATAACGCGGGTCATCTGTCGTCAGAACGACGTAATCTGCTAGTGAGGCCATTTCTGCCATAGCCGGCCGCTTGGATTTATCCCGGTTGCCTCCGGTGCCAATTAAAAACAGGATTCGGTTTTTCTTAAACGGCATGACAGATTTTATGGCTTTTTCAATGGCATCAGGCGTATGGGCATAGTCAATATAAATCGATAACGGCGCATCCGTTGGCACCCTCTCCATTCTTCCCGAAACCGGCGCAATAGTACGAAGAAGTTCAACCAGCTCGCTGACCTTATAACCTTTAGCGTAGAGAGCTGCAATCGCTGCCAGTGTGTTTGAAACGTTAAAGGTTCCAAGAAGCTGTGTTTCAAGCTGATAAACGCCTTCTGGAGAATGAAGTGTATATAGTGTACGGTCTGATAAGTACTCTATATTCTCAGCATAAAAGTCTGCAGGTCTCTCCATGCTGTAGCTGATCACATCAAATGGTGTCATCTGGGCGTAGCGTTCAAACCACTCATCATCAAGATTGAGCACAACTGCCTTATCTTTAGTTAAATCCTGTCCCATCTGTGAAAACAGAAGTCCTTTGGCATAGCCGTAATGTTCCATCGTCCCGTGGTAATCGAGATGATCATGGCTTAAATTTGTAAAGACCGCTACATCAAAATCAACACCCCAGAGTCGCCCTTCCACCAGACCGTGTGAAGACACTTCAAAAATCATATTTGGAATCCGGTGGTCAATGGCTGTTTGCATCATTCTCTGAGTCGTGAGAAGATCGCTCGTTGTATTTGCACTCTGGTGCAGCTCACCGTCAAGATTGAAGCCGATTGTCCCTGACAATGCAGCCTTCTGTCCAGAAGCTTTCAGCAATGCATGGATCAGGTTCGTTACAGAAGTTTTCCCGTTTGTACCTGTGACACCAAATACGGTCAATTTTTCTGAAGGTGACTGGAAGAACCGGTCAGCCAAAACAGCAAGCGTCCGCTCAGTACTTTTTACGACGATTTGAGTCGCAGCTCCTGCCAGATCCAGCTCCTTTTCTGAAACGATAACCGCAGCTCCATTTTCTGCAGCCTGACGTGCATAATCATGTCCATCCACTGTATACCCTTTTATACAGATAAAGACTGAACCCGCTAGTACCTTTCTTGAGTCTGTTTCAAGAGAAGTCACCTTTTCAGGCAGCTCTCCAATTTGTTTAATCATCTTTAATGAATGAAAAAGTGTTGTCGTTTTCATAGGTAATCCTCGCTCGTATTAATATGGTTTACTGTTATTCAGCCAATTGTGAGAATACATACCGGCTGATCAATGATTCAGTATGATGAAGGGACTTTTCATGCGTCCGTTCATTTGCATGGGAAGCATCAACCCCAGCGCCGATCAATGCGTGTTTAATATCAGCACCTGATCGGACTGCCGCAGAAGCATCTGAACCATAATAATTATACAAATCAATTTTATAATCAATCTGATGCTTCTCAGCTAACCTGACCAGATGTTTCCTTAGTCCATAATGGTATGGTCCTGAGCTGTCTTTTGCACAGATTGAAACGGTAAATTCATCTGAAGCCTGTCCATCTCCGAGTGCCCCCATATCAACCGCCAGATACTCTACGGTCTCAAAAGGAATGTTCGAGTTTCCACCGTAACCGATTTCCTCGTTGTTCGCAATAATAAAATGGGTTGTGTAAGGTAGCTTTTCTTTATTTTCCACAATGGATTCGATGACTTTCAAAAGCATGGCAACACTTGCTTTGTCATCAATATGCCTCGATTTGAAAAATCCGCTTTTGGTGATTTCAGGACGCGGATCGAAGGAAACAAAGTCACCGACAGAAATTCCCAGATCCTCTGTATCTTTTTTTGAATGGACGACTTCATCCAGACGCACTTCAATATTTTGTTCACTTCTTTCAGCCGAACCTGCATCTTTATATGTATGAACAGATGCCTGATGCATCAGAATCGTTCCGCTGAAGCGATTTCCCATGGCGGTCTCGACTGAGCAATACTCCCCCTCAACCGCATTCCAGCGAAAGCCTCCGATCATGGAAAGCTTGAGTCTTCCATCTGATTTTATTTCCTTCACCATGGCACCGAGTGTATCTACGTGCGCTGTCAGCACTCTGTGTCGGGAAGTATCCTCTCCTTGAAGCGTCACAATGAGTCCGCCTTTATTGGTGATCCTTGACGGAACATGACGTTCTTTAAGCCACTTTTGTATAAATTGAATAATATCTAATGTATTTCCGGATGGACTTGGGATTAAGACCAGGTCCTTTAATAAATTCATTGTTTCTTTTGTATTTGGTGTATACATAAGAATCCCCCTGAGTTAGGCTTTTCGCTTATTACTATATTCTAGTATAGTGTACTATAGACAAAATAAAATACAATCTGCACGGGGTGGTCGAATCATCCTGTTTTAAGAGAGGTGAAAAAATGTCTGAAGAGCAATTTATTACAGAAAGAAATAAGAGAATGCTTTTTATATTATGGATCGCTTACGGTCTTCAGGTACTGTCTTTTTTTATAGTTGACCAGCGGATCGAACAATCCCTCCAGCCCCACGGGTTTATCATCATTTCAGTCACAACCGCACTCGTCCTGTTGATCAAACAGCCGGCTATTGGGATGTGGATCGTGCTTAGCGGACTATATTTATACATTTTATACTTCAATATTAATTACCCGCTATTAGTTAATATACTCTTCTTCTTTTTCGGGGTATTGGCGTCATCGTTCTATTTAAACAGGAAAGTATTGATGATTTCGAGCAGTCTCTCCTCTGTTTTGATCAGTTATTTTTTTCTCGCAAATTTCAATGAAATCTCAGAAAGCTTTCGCCGCGCAGATCTATTGTACCTGCTATTGTTTCTTATTTTACTGACGACTTTTTTATTGATCTATACCTCCTATATTCAGCAGATCCATAAAAAACTCAAGCAGGAAGAAACGCAGGCAAAAAAAGAACTGACCTCTAAAAAAGGCTATCAGAATTTATTGTTTGAGCATGCACAGGATGCCATCATCGTCTATAACCTTGAGGAAATCATCGTTGAAGTTAATCCTGCTTTCGAAAAAATTTACGGATGGGCAAAAGAAGAGGCGATCGGAAAACGCCTGCCGATTGTGCCAAAAGAAAGACTGGAGGAAGCATCTGATCGAACGCAGCGATTGATGCAGGGAGAAAGCTTCTCGACCTTCAGAACAAAAGATCAGCGGCGAGATGGCTCGCTTGTGGATGTCGAAATCACCTTATCGCCGATTTTCGATGACGATGATCAGGTGATTGCCATGTCAGCCATCATTCGTGATGTGTCTTATAAAGTCGAAACGGAAAAGTATATGATTCAATCAGAAAAACTGTCACTTGCAGGAGAAATTGCGGCAGGTGTTACACATGAAATCAGAAATCCGCTGACCGTCATTTCCGGTTTCCTGCAAATGATGAATGAAGATCCTAAAAATCCGTACCCGACCTATACCAATGTCATGGAATCAGAAATTCAGCGCATTAATCTGATTATCAGCGAGTTTCTTGTTCTCGCCAAACCTCAGGCAGATATTTATAAACAGGTTTCACTTGAAGAACTGATTTCAACGACGCTGACTTTATTTGAAACAGAGCTTCATCTTAAAAATATCCAGGTGGAACAGACCTGGGATACGTCTCCGGTATTTCTGCATGGAGATGAAAATCAGTTAAAGCAGGTACTGCTCAACATTTTTAAAAATGCAGCGGACGCGATACCTTCCGGCGGCTATATCAGGATTGAAGTCATACAGACCATTTACCGTCAGCAGCCTGCAATTGAAATCAGCATAACGGATACAGGAACAGGCATGGAACCGGAAGTGCTTCAGAAAATTAAAGATCCGTTTTTTACAACAAAAGAAAATGGAACGGGTCTCGGGTTCGTCATCTCAGACCGCATTATACATTCTCACGGCGGAGAAATCCGCGTAAAAAGCAAAGTCAACCACGGAACCACGATCACCATTGTATTGCCTGTCATTCACCCTTAACACGTGTGGGATAGAAGAAACCGAGCCGCGGCATTTTCCCATCTGCCGGGGACATCTAAGAAATGTCCCGGCAAGGATGCATCACGGCTCGGTTTTGAACGTCTCACTAATTGATGCGTTTTAAAATTAATCATCCCATGTGATATTGATGACTTCTCCTGAGATGGCGTTTACCTGGACGGTGGCGTCATCTTCTTCTGTTTCGATTTCAACAAGATAATACGGTACACCGTTACTCTCCCCCTGCTCAATATCATCAATCTCACCGGCAACAGCCGTCAGCGCTATATTACCCGCCTCGTCAGCTGTTATGATTTTAGCCGGCTCCGGTTCTGCCGGTGCTTCTGACGGTGGAGCCTCCTCAATCGTCTCCTCCTCTGTCGTATCCACTTCGCCCGTTACAGCATTCAGATATAAAATGGTTCTTGTATTTCCTTCCTCAATTGTTGCTTTGTATTGAGGGCTATCACCTTCATTGAGTAATTCAACGTTTGTGATCTCTCCGCTCTTTTCAGCATTTGCCTTTTCTCTGATCTGCTCCTCAGTCAGCAGCTCTTCGATAGGCTGATCGTCCTGTGCGTTTACAGATACAGGTTCCAGGGAAGCGATAGAGCCATCTTCGCGGTTTAATAGAAGCTGATATTCACCTGCATTTGTTTTAAACGTAAAATCGAATACATCGGCGGTTTCTTCAACCGTTAATACTTCGCTGTTCGGGTAACGTTCATTAATAAGTTCCCTTGCCTCTTCCTCGGTTATTGGAGATGCCGAGGTCATTGACGTCATAAATTGCTGGATGATCACAATGAGGATAACGAGCAGCAGTGCGCCTCCTGTCATCCAGATCATTCGCTGTTTTTTCATGCTGTTCACCTCTGACTGTTTAATTACATTCAGTTTATCAGGAGATTCTGAGAATTAGATGAGAAGAACATGAGAGTTAGGAAAGAGATATTCTGATGGTTGCTACCGTTCCCATTCCTTCAATACTATTCAATTCAACATTCATCCCGAGTGCGTCTGACAATTCCTTAGCAAGAGATAAGCCAAGTCCGGATCCCCCTGATTTTCTTGTTCTTGCTTTATCAACCCGGTAAAACCGGTCAAATACTTTTGGCAGATCATCTTTAGGAATACCGATCCCTTTGTCCTGTATGCTGATGTAGCCGCTATCGACGTCAATACCTGAAACAATCTCAATGGAGTCGTCACTGTATTTGTGGGCGTTATCCAGAAATATATAAATGAGTTGCTTTAATTTCTGTTTATCTGCTTCAATTTCCAATCCTTCTTTAATCATCAGTTTAATTTCCCTTCCGTATGCGTTCGTAAAGGCCTGTACTGATTCTTCCAGAAGCTCTGGAACATAAATGGACTCCGGAGACAGTTTCCACTGCTCTCCGTGTTTTGCCAGTAACAGCAGCTGCTGTGTCATTTCTTTCATCCTGATGGCTTCTGAATGAATGGCATGGATGGATTCCTCCACAACCTCCCTGTTATCAAGCCCTCTTCTTTTCACTAGATTGGCATAGCTCTCAATGACGGTCAGCGGCGTTTTTAATTCATGTGACGCATTCGCTACAAACTGCTCCTGTTTATCAAAGTTTGTTTCGAGAAGCGACATCATATGGTTAAAGGAGTCCCCCATTTCGTATAATTCGTCCCGGGACTTGCCTTCCAGGTGAATCCTTTTGAATTCGCCGCTCTGCTGAATGGACTTGATCGTTTTAATCATTGATCGGATTGGAACTGTAATCACATTGCCAAGAAGACGCCCTGAAATAATAACAGGAATAAAGGCAATCAGTGTCACAGCGATTAACACATTTCTGAGTATTTGCAGATTGTTTACTGCATTTTCAAGACTTTCGTATATCTGCAGGTTGGCAATGGATCCATTTGACCATATGATAGGGATGGAGACAAACGTATATCGTTCTCCATTCAACTCGATAATCTCAGCCCGCTCCTCAGAATAGAAAATTTCCTCTGTATTTCTGAGATCATTCTGTCCGACTGACGTCACAGGACCAATTGAGGTATTATCCTCAAGAATGATTGAAGCAGCTCCATTTGCGGGAGGATAGGCTCTCAATATCGCCTGATCCTCTATGACTCCTGCCGAAGATGCAATACCGGCTGCCGTAGAAGCTGCAGTCGCCTGAGAGGACCGCAATTCACTCTGATAAGTCAGTGTACTGAATGTAAAGTAGACAGCCAGGCTGATCATGACTAATAAAAGGGCAAAAACAGCAGAAGTGTATAGATGAATTTTATTTTGAAGCTTCATTCATTCACCTTCAGTACATACCCTACACCTCTCACCGTATGGATAAGAGGTGCTTCCTCAGGAAGATCTATTTTTTTACGTAAATATCTAATATAAACGTCTACGACATTTGTATCTCCATAATAATCGTAGCCCCATACAGCATTTAAAATCTGTTCACGGTTCAAAACCTGTCTGACGTTTTTCATTAAATACACCAGCAGATCAAATTCCCGTGGCGTCAGTTCGATTTCTTTGCCTCCACGGTATACCTCTCTCGTGTGTTCATCCAGCTTAAGATTCCCTGCCGTCAGGCCATCAGATACGCTATCCTTTTTTATTCTTAAGGATGCACGTACGCGAGCCAGCAGTTCTTCAATCTGGAAGGGCTTTGTTATATAATCATTGGCCCCAAGGTCAAGACCCGTTACTTTATCTTCAACTGAATCTTTTGCTGTCAGCAGGATGACAGGCGTTTTATCGTCCCCTGAGCGGATTCTTCTTAACAGTTCAATACCCGTCATTTCAGGAAGCATGACATCGAGTAAGATTAAATCCCATTGCTCAGAACGGTATTTTTCAAGCCCTTCATAACCCGTGAGCGCTTTTTCTGTTTCATATCCTTCGAATGATAACTCGAGCTCTAATACACGGGCGATTTTCTCTTCATCCTCTACAATTAAAATTCTTTTTTTCATATGCTGATCACCTGTTTTTTTCTTCAATTGTAGCACAGGCAAAGCATATTACACCTTCCTGACGCGGTCTGATGATACACTGAAAAAAGAATGTCTTTTGTAAAGGAGAATGTTTGATGGCAATCCATTCATTTCATTTAAAAGCTGACTGGCCCGGCGGACGTAACAGTGTCGGGATGATTGAGACTGAAAATCTGCAGACAAAAATCTCAATTCCTCCTGAGATGAACGGTCCGGGAGTAGGCACTAATCCTGATGAAATGCTGCTCGGGGCCGCAGCAACATGTTATATTATTACGCTCGCTGCTAAGCTTGAGCGCGGAAAAGTAGAGATCGAAGAAATGGCACTAACATCTGAAGGACTTGTGGAGGTAGATGATTACGGCGTCATTACGTACCGCAAGATCATTCACCGGCCATATGTTAAAGCGGATCAGGCTTCTCATAAAAAAATTATGCGCTATATGGAATCATCAGAGGAAAGCTGTATGATTTCACGCGCATTAAAAGGAAATGTCGAGATTGAATTAGAACCCGTTATCGAGAGTTGAATGTTCTTATTAATGTTTTGTCCTTCCTGTACGTGGAAAACAGAGAGTATTCCACATACAGGAGGATTTTTTTATGCAAAAACATAAGCTTTATATTAACGGTGAATACACAGATTCAACAGGCAATGAATGGATTGACATTATCAATCCTGCTACGGAAGAGGTAATTTCAAAGACACCAAAAAGCACAGAAGAAGATGTGAACAAAGCCATTGAAGCCGCATTCGAGGCACAAAAAACATGGGAAAAGGTTCCCTCTAATGAACGTGGTCAAATCGTCCGAAAGCTCGGAGATAAACTGAAAGAACAGAGAGAAACATTCATCTCCCTATTAATTGAGGAACAGGGGAAACCGAAAGACCAGGCCACGGATGAAGTAGATACTGCTGTTGAATATTTTTATTACATGTCTGAATGGGCTCGCAGAATCGAAGGAGAAATCCTTCCAAGTGACCGTCCGAATGAAAATATCCTTATATTCAAAAAGCCGATTGGCGTCGTTGCCGGAATTGTTCCGTGGAACTTTCCTGTTTTTATTCTTGCAAGGAAGGTCGCAACCGCACTGATTGCCGGTTGCACAATTGTTCTTAAGCCGAGTCAGCAGACACCTAATACCGCAGCGGAATTCACAAAAATTGTCGACTCCATGAGTGAAATTCCGAAGGGCGTTTACAACTATGTTACCGGTACCGGTTCAACTGTCGGAAATGTAATGGCATCCCACCCGAAGGTCGGCATTGTAACGATGACCGGAAGCGTCGGTGCAGGAGTAAAAGTCATGGAGGCTGCTGCCAAAAACATTACGAAGGTCAATCTCGAGCTGGGTGGTAAAGCACCTGCCATCGTGACAGAGAATGCTGACCTTGACCTTGCCGTTAAGCATATTCTTACATCAAGACTGACGAACTCCGGTCAGGCATGTACAAATGCGGAACGTATTTACGTACAGGAATCCGTTGCTGAAGCATTCACGGCAAAAATGAAGGAAGCCATGGCCAATGCCAAGGCTGGTAATCCAGCAGAAGAATCAGACCTTGACCTCGGACCACTCGTCAGCCAAGACCGACTGGATGAAGTACATGAGATGGTAGAAAAGGCGATTCAAGAAGGTGCACAAGTGCTGACAGGTGGCAAACCTCTTGACCGTGATAAAGGATTTTTCTATCCCCCGACGCTTTTGACAAATGTAAAACATGATCATTCCATTATTAAGGAAGAAGTATTTGGTCCTGTTCTGCCAATCGTCACTTATAAAACGCTTGATGAGGCGATTGAAATGGGTAACGATACTGACTATGGACTTTCCTCATCTGTTTATACAGAGAACTACCATGAGGCAATGAGAGTCATTAACGGATTGAAGTTTGGTGAAACATTTGTTAACCGTGAAAACTTTGAAGCCATACAGGGTTATCATGCGGGAATTAGAAAATCAGGATTAGGCGGAGCAGATGGAAAACACGGTCTGGAGGATTTCCTCATCACGCATGTTGCATACATGCAGTATAAAACCGAATAATATTATCATTACCGCACTGAAGTCAGGTCAGTGCGGTATTTTTTTCTATAAAATGTTTACCTCTTATTAAAATGGGAATAGATTACTATTACATTATACAGGGAGGTCGTAATCATGAGAGACGAACAGGTTACATATACAAAATCAGATATTTTGACAGGTCTGGCAGGCACCGGCGTGATTACAGCAATTCTATTATTTCTGACAAATATTTAACAGCTATCATATACTTATTCATCAACGGTTTCAGCTGTCGCAGCTGGAACCGTTTTGCTTTTTTAAAAAGTCCGTTTACAGAGCTTAATTCGTTTACATATTTGCTTTCCCGTGGTAAATTAAATCCCGATAAAACCAATATGAAATGAGGGATTCAAATGACTCAGCAAACACAGGAGATACCTAAGGGCTGGATACCGGGACGCACAACCGTCGTTACCACTTTGTCGCCTATCCAGAAACCTCAGGTCATATTAGGCATTATTGCTGCTGTTGTATTATTCACATGGATTATCACAACGACTAACATAACGCAGGGTGTACTGTTCATGATCGGTTTAGCGCTGGGTCTGACCCTTTTATACGCGCGATTCGGATTCACGTCAGCTTTCAGACGTCTGATGGCTGTTGGAAACGTACAGGGATTACAGGCACACATGGTGATGCTGGCTGTAGCCTCCACCCTTTTTGCCATCATTTTAAGTACCGGATTCAGTTTTACCGGGGTTGATCCGCAAGGGTACGTTTCCCCTGTAGGAATCAGCGTTATTTTCGGTTCATTCATATTTGGAATCGGGATGCAGCTTGGTAGCGGCTGTGCATCAGGAACGCTGTACTCTGTCGGAGGGGGACAGTCTTCAATGCTGTTGACATTAATCAGCTTCATCGCAGGATCTGTTATAGGTGCTTATCACTTTACATTCTGGATGGAAGAAACGTGGGCATTACCACCAATATCATTGGCAGAATCAACAGGCCTTGGCTTTTTTGGTGCATGGGCTGTACAAATGGCGCTGTTTGGCATCATTTATTATGTACTTGTTCTGATTGCACGCAAAAAAAATCCACCAATGATGAAGCCATTACCAACAACAACAGGCTTAAAGAAAGTGTTCAGAGGATCATGGCCGCTGTTAACTGCTGCTATTGTACTCGCTGTATTAAATGCACTAACATTAACGGTTCGTGGAAATCCATGGGGTATTACGTCCGCATTTGCACTATGGGGATCAAAAGGACTCGAAGCAGTCGGAGTAGACGTTTCACAATGGGGCTACTGGCAGGCAAATGCAGCTCAGCTGGCGAATCCTATTCTGGCAGATTCAACAAGCGTTATGAACTTCGGGATTATTCTTGGAGCCTTCATTGCTGCAACAGCTACCGGTTCTTTCAAACCGGGGAAAATCAAACCAGGTATCGCAATGAGTTCTATTATTGGCGGTTTACTGATGGGTTATGGCTCACGCCTTGCATTCGGCTGTAACATTGGAGCCTATTTTGGCGGAATCGCCTCATTCAGCCTTCACGGCTGGGTATGGGCAATCATGGCCATGCTCGGAACCGGCCTCGCCCTATTCATCCGACCATTATTCGGCCTGAAAAACCCTAAGCCAAAAGATTCGATCTGTTAACCATTTTAAACATCATGATTATCTCTATAATGGAATTGTTTTAAATCAGATTAAAAAAGTGCCGGAGACATCCGAAGACTCCTGCGGCAGAGAAGCGACAGGTGAGACAGCGTAGTGCGGAGCACTAGCTGGCTCACCGCGCGGCCGCGGAAAGCGAAGGATGTCTCCGGCACGGTTTTATTTCCTTCTCGTAATCGAATAAAAAGAAGCACGCTTATAACTATCGATCCACCCATTAATCTCATCCGGCGGCAAAGGCCTGCTCAGCAAATACCCCTGAAACCTCTTACAGCCCAGTTCATTTAAAAGCGCCCACTGTTCAATTGTTTCCAACCCTTCCGCAATCACACTGATATTAAGGTTTTCCGCAAGGTCAATGATCGTTTTTACGATGGCTATACTCTTATGGTTGGTCGTTAACCGTCTGATAAACTCTTTATCAATCTTAATTTCTTTTATCGGATATTCCTGTAAATACACAAAAGCCGAAAACCCTGTACCAAAATCATCAACCGACAGCTGAATACCCATGTCATCAAACAGCTTTAATCGCTCAATAACAAGGTCCTCTTCCTCCATTGCCACTGATTCTGTAATTTCCAGACAGAGCCTTTCAGGCGGAATATGATATTGCATTAGCCCTTCATTGATAATGGCAGGAAGCCTGTGATGGAGAAACTGCCTCGGTGAAATATTAATCGATATCGTCACCTGATCCATACCGTTATCATGGAATTTCTTCAACTCTTTAATCGACTCTTTTATGACCCACTCACCAAGAGGAATGATAAAACCAGTTGATTCCGCGAGAGGGATGAAGACTCCGGGTGGCACCAGACCAATCTCTGGGTGATTCCATCGGATCAGAGACTCAAACCCTGTTATCTCCCCTTCTTCCCCTTCAACCTGAGGCTGAAAATATAAAATAAACTGGTTCAGATCAAGCCCTTTTCTTAAATCCATTTCAATGGCAAAATGATCCTTGCTTGATTCCTTCATCTCTTCCGTAAACCATGTCACAGAGCTCCTGGCTGATCTCATCTTTCCTCTGTTAAGGGCAATCTGAGCGCTCTGCAGAAGTTCTTTTGCGGGGTTTTCACCATGAAAGTGGCGGCTGACACCTGCGCTGAATGTTGCGGTCACATCATAGCCGGTTACCAGAAACGGTGGACTCATCAAAAAAAGAATATTTTTCAGCCTGTTTTCCACGTCTGCTTCATCAAGAAACAGCGCAAAATGATCGTGGTCTGCCCGCGCAACCGTTTCGTTGCTTTTTAACACCCTGTTAAAACGGCCTGCAATTTCTTTTATAATCTGATCTCCCCCGTCGTATCCCAACGCATCAATAATCTGATCCACCTGATCAACCTGGAGATAACACAGGACAGGGTTCTTTGCACGATGTATTGATCCGTTAACTTCGCTGTAAAACAAATTCAGATTCGGAAGTCCAGTCAGTTGATCATAGTAGGCGAGATATTCCAGCTTTTTCTCCATTTCCTGCTGCTGAAGACTATCCAGAAGAAAGCCGACAAGATCTGAAAACGTCCCGGCAAGCGATTCCTCAAGCCTGGACCAGCTGCGGGCTATAGAGGATTCACAGCAAACCACACCCGCCACACCATTGGCTAAAACGATCGGAGCATCAATCATGGACTGTATATTGCCAGCCTCAGAGAAATAATCAGGATACAATTCCTTCACGCGCTCATCGTTCGATACATCGGAAATCGCGATCACTCTCGTTCCTTTTAAAAGAGTAAAATAGGCAGGAAACTGATGCTTGTATAACCGCTCTCCACTCGTATGCTTTCCATTATGCTGCTGATATACATTAAGGGCAGTTAACGAAGGCTGCTCATCATCAAACAGCCAGACACCGATCCGTTCACACTGAATCATTTCAGCAATGCCTTCACATAGCTGTTCGATCGTATGCTGTAATTCAACAGATGAGATTCTCTTTGATTTTGCAAGCTGGAAAAGTTTTTGCTGTTGAAGACTAAAGGATGAATTCGAATCATTGGACATAACGTTCACCTTCTTAATGTAAAATGCTTCATTATGTTCATAAACAAAGCAGAAAGACCCGTTTCTTTATATGTTTATAAAACTATTTTACCACACACCTCATAAAAAACAGCCAGTCTGCAAGATTTTTTATGAACGGAGGGCTTACTCTGATAAAATGAAAGCGTTATCAAATACGTAGAGGGAAGTGGATTAAATGAAGCAGGAAAATGCCCATACTGATTTTAAGCATTCGATGACATATTCCGAGTACCTGTCACTTGATCAGGTTCTCGGTGCTCAAAAAAGGTTGTCCAACCATCACGATGAAATGCTATTTATCGTGATCCATCAGGTGAGCGAACTCTGGATGAAATTGATTCTGCATGAACTGAGAGCTGCCTGTCAATCGATTGGAGTCAATTCTTTTGAAGCTGCCTTTAAACAGCTTGCACGTGTGTCCAAAATTCAGAATCAGATTATTCAGGCATGGGACGTGCTGGCAACAATGACACCATCGGAATATATTGAATTTCGGGATACGCTTGGTAAAGCCTCCGGATTTCAGTCCTTTCAGTACAGGCAAATCGAGTTTCTGCTCGGACACAAGACACCACACGTATTAAAAATCTATGAAAAGGATCCGGACCTGCTCGAGGTACTGAAGGAAGCCTTCAACACGAAAAGCATTTACGATCTGTCTATTGAAAAACTTGCAGAGGCCGGCTTTACGATTGATCCTAAAGTTCTTGCACGTGATGTCAGGCAGTCATATGAGTCGAACGAGAGTGTCAAACAGGCATGGATGAATGTGTACAAAAATAAAGATGCCCACTGGACGCTGTATCAGCTGGCTGAAAAACTCGTGGATATTGAGGACTGCCTTCAGCAGTGGCGTTTCCGACATATGAAAACAGTGGAACGGATTATCGGTTTTAAAATGGGGACCGGGGGATCGTCAGGTGTAAACTATTTAAAAAGCGTCCTTGAACAATCTTTTTTCCCGGAATTATGGGAGCTGAGAACGGAACTATAGCCAAAGCCCCGCTTATCCTGGAAAATAAAAATAGGCTGTCCAAAAAATTGGACAGCCTGCTCAAGCCGCTTTTGCCGTAGTTGAATTAAGAAAGTTTTTAAACCACCACTTCTCAAAGTGGGTGTTCGCAAAAGCCTTCATGTGCGTCCTCCTTGTCAAGATGACAGAGGCATAACAATCCCGCTTTTATTTAAAACTCCCTGTTACAGCTCAAAGGTTAAAACTTACTTAGAACTTACGCACAATGCAGCCTGAATTGAATCATAGCGCAGTTTACTTAAAAGTTCAATTGTTAAGCCTGCATAACAATATGTTATGATACTTGAGACAAATTATGTACTGGAGTTTAAATGATGGATGTTCTAACAAAAGATTTACTTGTCAACTTTTTACTCATGATTTTACCTTTACTGTTTATACAGATCGTCTATTTTTATTCATACAGACAAAGGCTCGAGAGCAGCAAAGAATGGCTGGCTGCCCTGTTTCCGGCAGTATCAATTGTTTTGTGCATGCTTTTTCCCTTCTCTGTTAATGAAGGCTTCCTTTGGGATTTAAGAGGCGTCCCTCTCATCATCGGTGCTTTATATGGCGGTTACCGTATGGCGTTTTTTCTGATTGGTGTCATGCTGATATCACGCATCATGATTGGTGGAGATGGTGTGCTGGTCATCACCTATACCCTTTTATTAATGTGTATTCTGCTCCCTTTTGCTGTTAAATATTTCAGAAGCTCATCTATTTTAGTTAAAACCACAGTATCCTGCATCCTCGTCACAGTCTTTGTATTGTCGAACGCATTACTGGCATTTATACTATTTGACGTTGAAATGAGCCTATTCATTTGGATGGAATATATTTTCATAAATATCATTGGGATGATACTTGCGATCATTTTATGGGAAATTATCAGAACAAATTTTGTGATTTTAAATGACCTGATTAAAGCGGAGAAGCTGGCCGTTATCAGTCATTTAGCTGCCAGTATTTCTCATGAAGTAAGAAATCCGTTAACAGTCAGCAAAGGATTTATACAAATGGCCATCCAACAACAGAACAATCGGGAAACCTCTGACTATCTGTCAACCGCATTAAAAGAAATAGACCGTGCCACTGACATCATTAACGATTATTTAACCTTTGCAAAACCTGCTCCGGAGCAGCAAATGCATGTCAGAATCACTGAAGAGATTACGCAAAGCATTAACGTAATGAAACCGCTCGCCAATATGAATAATGTGGTTATACACCATGTTCTTACACTGCCAACAGATCGGCTTGTCAAAACTGAACCGAAAAAGTTCAAACAGTGTATGATCAATATTATAAAAAACGGCATCGAAGCCATGCCGGATGGTGGAAACCTGTATATCAACTGCGGTCTCGAATCAGAACATGTCGTGATCAACATCCGTGATGAAGGTCAAGGTATGAAAAAAGAAGAAATCAACCGTCTTGGCGAGCCCTACTTTTCAACCAAAAATAAAGGTACAGGGCTCGGTCTGATGGTCTCATACAGCATCATTCGTGCGCTGAATGGACAGATAGATGTGACCAGCGAACCTGATAAGGGAACTGAATTTATCATCACGCTACCTATACATGATGAAGCGCCTCATGAATAAAGGTAAAACCCGTAACGGCTGTTACGGGTTTTACTTATTTCAGAATAGATTCGGGTGTATATGGTGACAAGTCCAAAACCGTTTCTTCACCGGCTGCAAGCCTGGCAAGCTCCGCACCAAGAAACGGACCGGATGTTAAACCGGATGCACCAAGCCCATTGGCAAACAATAGATTTTTGATTCCGGGAAACTCACCGATCACCGGCAAAAAGCCAGGTGTAAAAGGACGATAGCCAACCCGGCCTTCAATGAATTCAGCTTCTTCTAGAGCAGGGGCAATAAGGGTCGCTTTATCAAACACTTCGCGTATACCGGAAACCGTCAAACGATCATCCATTGGCACATCATTTTCATGAGTGGCACCGGCAACGAGCCTTCCATCATCAAACGCGAGCAGATACTGGTCTCCAGGCGGGATAACGACCGGCCAGTGGTCTGTTTGATCTTCTACCTTCAAATGCAAAATCTGCGCTTTCTGATAGGACACATCGATTTCAATCCCCGCTGCAGAAAACAGCTCTTTTGCCCATGCACCTGCTGTTACGATAACCATATCTGCTGAAATAAACTGTCCCGAAACGTGAACGCCTTTCATGCTCCCCTGTTCAATCGCCAAATCCGCCTGTCCCTCCAAAATCCTGGCTCCAGACTTAACAGCTGCCGACAGAAGTGAGTCCCGAAGTTTCGCACCATCCACCCTCGCCGCACCTTCAACATAGAGGCCTGCGTATTCATCTGTTAAATAAGGAAAATACCGATTTATTTCTTCATTACTTACAGGAGTTAGTTCCCCAATCTCCGGTGCCTCTTCCCTTTTTTGAAGTGCTCGCTTAAGCATCTTGTCCCTTTTAACGGGATCATCATGAAGACAAATCGCTCCGGTCTGCTTAAATCCATGATCACTCTCCCCTGCTTCATTCAGCATCGGAATAAGCTCACGGTAATAAGCAGCCCCTTCCCTGACCAGGGCATACCATGCTTTATTTCTTCTCTGTGACAGCCATGGGCAAATAATGCCTGCTGCTGCTCCCGTTGCCTGCCCCTGATCTTTTCGATCCACCACTGTAACCTGAAACCCTCTTACCGCTAAATGGTAGGCAGTAGACGCGCCAAGAATCCCGCCACCAATTACGATCATTTTCTTCATTTAAAACACACTCCCCGAAAAATAAAAAACGCTCATTCCATTGGAAGATGAGCGTTCAGCATTATGATTCCGACTGGTCTCGAACCAGCGACCTCCACCCTGTCAAGGTGGCGCTCTCCCAACTGAGCTACGGAATCATGATATGTAGGATTAATCGACATCTTTTATATTAATCGCAAAACAAGCTGATGTCAATGAAAAAGCAGGGTTCAAAAGCTTTTTTTCCAGAACACTTAAACCTTGAATAAAGAACGTATGTTCGTATATACTATAATCAAGGAGGGATTCCCGTGCAAACACAATTAAGAAAATGGATGGCTGACCAAACACCAGTTGAGATCATCTATCTTGACCGGACAGGAACATTCACAAGACGTAAAATTATCGTATATACCATTGCTGCAAATTCCATACGTGCCTACTGCTTCACCAGAAAATCCATCCGCACATTTCAAATCGATTGCATCCTGTCAGCCGCTCCAGCCAAACGGAAAAACCCATACCTGATCAGTTCATAATCAAACCTGCACTCTCTAAATTGCTTTTCAAATTACCTTATATTAAAACAACCATTAAAGTACCCGTAGTACGCCTGAAATATGACTTTACTCTGAGATCCTGATTCATCCTCAAACTCCTATGACGGAAAGGGTGAGGTGAAACCAGCCACGCTAAGCATAAGTCCTGACCGGCTTTTCACATCATAAGAAAAAAAGTAGTGGATTGATTTCCCTGAGGCCCGGACCGACTTATAGTTACCCGTTCTACCCCATACAATATAAAAAGCCGGGACAACACCGTCCCGGCTTCGCTCAAGATCATATCATCAGGCACTCGCCGTCTGAAGCTTATCCTTATCTTTCCGCTTCCAAACAAACTGGAGCACCAATAAACCAACAAACAACGCTGCACCAAGAATATCCGTAATTCCTTCAGGATACACAAGCATAATACCCGCAGCCAGCGCAAGAATACGCTCAATTGGGTGAACCGGTCTGTACCAGTACCCGATTACAGCCGCTCCAATAGCGGTCATACCCGCAAGTGCTGTAACTACCGAGAGTGATATCTCAAGTGCATTCGTATCGATCAACAATAACTGAGGAGACAGAACAAACATATACGGGATAATAAATGCCCCTATTGCCAACTTGGCGGCATTGATCCCGGTTCGTATCGGTTCTCCTCCCGACACCCCTGAGGCGGCAAAAGCAGCAAGTGCTACCGGAGGCGTAATGTCAGCCACAATACCAAAGTAGAATACAAACAGGTGAGCTGCGAGCGGCGGTACATCAAGCAGAATCAATGCCGGAGCAGCAATCGTTGCTGTAATAACATAGTTTGCAGTAGTAGGTGATCCCATTCCGAGAATAATCGCTGCAAACATGGTGAAGAATAACGTTAACAGCAGGATGCCGCCGGACAGATCTACAATACCATTAGCAAGCTTTAATCCAAGTCCTGTACGGGTTACAACTCCAACAATAATACCCGCACATGCAGTTGCAACCGCAACGGATAGTGCCGTTCTTGCCCCGTCAGCCAATCCATCAAAGAACTTTCTGATATTAATTCGTGTATCCTTTCGAATCATACTGACAAGAATCGTAATGACAATTGAATAAAGAGCAGCACGGATAATGGAGTTACCGTCAAGCAGCAGGAAGATAACAGCAAAAATTGGTGTTAACAGATAAATTTTCTTAAGTACAACAGACTTCTTTGGAATCTCACTGTCCGGAAGTCCGGTTAATCCAATTCTTTTAGCTTCAAAGTGTGTAATAATCCAGATCCCTGCAAAGTACAGCACTGCAGGAATCGCTGCTGCTTTCGCAATTTCCCAGTAAGTGACGCCCCCGATGAATTCAACCATCAGGAACGCTGCAGCTCCCATGATTGGTGGCATCAGCTGACCACCTGTAGATGCGGCAGCTTCTACTCCACCGGCAAACTCTTTACGATAACCGAGTCGTTTCATCATCGGAATGGTAAAGGAACCGGAAGTCACAACGTTTGCTACAGAGCTTCCACTGATTGTACCCTGCATGGCACTAGAGAAGATCGCAACCTTTGCAGGACCTCCAACGGCTTTACCGGCAAAGGCAACTGCCAGATCGTTAAAGTACTGACCGATCCCCGTTTTAACGAGGAACGCTCCAAACAACAGAAACAGGAAGATAAACGTTGCTGATACATATAACGGAGTTCCGAAAATACCTTCAGAAGAAATAAATAACGTATTTACAATGGACTCTATATCCTGACCTCTATGGCGCAGGAATCCAGGCATATAAGGTCCAAAATAGGCATAAGCGATAAAAGTCATCGCAATAATCATAATTGGAAGGCCGACAGCTCGTCTGGTCGCTTCCAGTACTAAAATAATCGCAATAAGGCCCGTCCAGAAGTCCATCGGTGAAACAGATCCAATCGTATTAACAATTCGTTCTTCATTCAACGGGTAATAGGCACCAACCCAAATAGAGGTCAGAGCTAAGAGTGCATCATACCATTTGAGCTTATTGTGACCGATCTTCTTTTTAGAAGCTGGAAATAGTAAAAATACCAGTGTCAGTGCAAATCCAAGATGAATGGACAGCAAGGTCTGACGAGGGATGGATTGTGTAATAGCGGCATAGATCTGAAAAGTTGAAAAAGCAATCAAGCCAATAAAGACAACCCAGTTTAATATTCCTTTATATTGTTTCGTTCTGGCATCCGGGTCATATTTAGCCAGTAGATCCTTTTGGTCCTGTTCACTGAACTGTTCATCATTTTTATTCTCAAGTTCAGGGTTCTTATGATCTGACATCCATCTTCACTCCTCTCAACAATTCCCATAATGTTAAGTCTTTCACTGAAATAGAAATCGCAGTCCCCGGTTCTATATAATCATCCAGAGCGTGAGCATCCTGATTATATCTGAATACATGACTGACCACGACCTGGCTTGTGTACAAATTGATTGCAGGAAGTAACCTGTTCATGTTTTCAATTCTGAATTTCCCGTCTTCCTGTACAAAGGTTTCGCCTTCATACAAAGAATTGGATGGCATCCCGATCGCCGTATCTTCAAATTCCAGCGCAGTTTGCCTGATTTGGTTGTCCTCTGTCATTTCATAATAATCAATGACTGGTGAACGATGAATAGAATGAGTGTATTCAAGCTGAAAAGCAGCATTTTCATTTGCGGGGATATAAGCCAACAATTCGTTTGTCCGCTGATGATGAAAAGCAATAACGTGTTGAAAAGGCAGGAAAAATACGGTTATTATGAATCCAGCCATAAAAATAATTAAAATCCATTTAATGTTTTTGTTTTTCATCTTCAGTACAACTCCATAAGAATGGGCAAACAGGCCCCTTCGGACCTGTTTGCCATTTTAAAGCTTATTGATTACTGTTCATCAAAGTAACGCTGGGCACCAGGGTGAACGTCAATGCCGATCCCCTCAAGTGCTGTATCAACAGTAATAAATTCACCTTTCGGGTGAGTAATTGAATCTGTATTTTCAAAAATTGCTTTTGTAATGTCATATACTACATCCTCAGAAAGCTCTGAAGAAACGGCTAGCATCGCCTGAACCGCTACTGTTGGAACTGTTTCTTCAAGTCCGTAAGTTCCTGAAGCTACTTCATCCACTGAGTAGTATGGGTATTCTTCCATCAGGGCTTCAGCCATATCTGCTTCTACCGGTACAATGACTACGTCTACCTGAGCCGCAAGTCCCTCAACGGCACCTGTTGGCGTTCCACCTGTGATAAAGGCGGCGTCAATTGAGCCGTCCTGGATACCTGTAGTTGAATCATCGAATGACAGGTTTTGTACATCCATGTCTTCAAAAGACATTCCGTGTACTTCAAGGATCTGCTCAGCATTCAGACGCGTTCCTGATCCTGATTCACCAACTGAAACTGTTTTGCCTGCTAAATCTTCAACAGACTCAATTCCTGAATCAGCCGTCGTTACGATTTGAATTGTTTCAGGGTATAGCGTTGCAAGTCCCTGAATTGTTTCAATCGGCCCGTCAAACATCTGCGTTCCTTCAACAGCGTATGAAGCAATATCCGTTTGTACAAATGCGATCTCAGCATCTCCATCGTTAATCAGAACCATATTTTCAGCGGATGCATTAGATGTATTTGCTGTCGTATCAATACCTGTTTCATCCTGAATTAACTGTGCAAAAGTACCACCAAGCGGATAATAAGTACCACCTGTACCGCCCGTTGCAATGTTTAGGAAATCAGGTGTCTCGGAACCGCCACCTTCTCCTCCGCCACTGCTTTCTTCGCCGCCGCAAGCAGCAAGAATCATCGATGCAGCAAGAATCGGTGCCACGGTACCAAAAATCTTTTTCTTGTTCATTTTTGTTTCCCCCTCTTATAAATTTACATAACTACGTATACCATTTTATCATGCAATGTTACATTTATGTCAAACATCATGTGACAGGAACAAAAATACAAATGCGTTTAATCCTTGATATAATAAGGATTAAACGCATTCATTTTTTTCGTGTTGTATCCTTCATTTATATTTCATTTACAATACACCCTGCAGAACTTTGCATAGATTTTGTATGAAATCATTCGTCTTCAATAATTCTTCTTTCATTTTCAGGGAGATTTTCTTCAATGTCTCTTAACTTGTGGGCAAGTCTTGAAGAAGCATTGGCGGCAATGGCTGCAACCATATCGTCCAGAAAAGTATGCACACCGCCACCTCTTTTAGTATCAAGCTTCTGAATGATGCCGATCTTGTTCTTATCAAGATGACCAAATGTTGTCACAGCAATACTGCCGTAACCGAGTGATGCTCCCAGTGCAATGGTCTCATCTACGCCAAATAGCCCTTCGTCTGATTCAACGATTGATTGCAGCGGTTCAGAAAGCTTTTTCTGTTCGGCAAGCCGGTCAAGCTCAATGGCTACGAGGATTGCGTGCTGCATCTCTCTTTTTAACAGTACCTTTTCAACGCTGTCGACACATTCATCCATTGTCAGTTTTCCGTTATAAGGTGATTGCATTTCGTACACAATATCAGCAATGTCCTGAATACTGACTCCACGCTCGATCAGCGATTCGTGAGCGGCTTTTGTAACCTCATGTGAATGAACACGATTTTGATTCATCAATGATTACCCCTTTTCTATTTATATCGGTTTAAAAAGCGTCCTCTCTAGCATGATATGATACAATCTATCTGTAAACGCTTCAAATTTTTTTGTCGAAACAGGAGGACTCGTTATGGCGAATACAGGCACAGTGAATGAACATACAATCTACAGTGAGGCCTTGCAGGAAGAGATCTCATTTCTTGTTTATCTACCCTCAAATTACTCTCCTTTATATAAGTATACCGTTGTGGTGGCACAAGATGGGAAAGATTATTTTCAACTTGGAAGGGTTCCACGTCTTCTGGACCGCCTTCAGTCTGAAGAAAAAATCGAAAACATGATCTTTGTTGGCGTTCCTTATCAAAATGTAAAAGACCGTTATGAAAAATATCATCCGGAAGGTGCTCAGCATGAAGCATATATCCGGTTTCTTGCAAGAGAGCTGACTCCATACATTGATGAGCATTTTCCAACGTATCAAATGGGACTTGGCAGAGCTTTAATAGGAGATTCTCTGGCAGGAACCGTTTCATTTATGACGGCATTAAAATATCCAAATACATTTGGCCGGGTCGTTATGCAATCTCCACTTGTGAATGAGCAGGTTCTGGAAGCAGCTTCAGGCTTCAAAGATAAGCATCTGATTAATTTCTACCATATTATCGGCAATCAGGAAACTTCCGTTAAAACAACCCGGGGTTCCGAAGAAGATTTCCTTACTCCAAACCGTCAATTGCACGAGCTCATGACTGAAAGTGGCTACACTGTTTTTTATGATGAATTCGATGGCGGTCATACATGGAAATACTGGCAACCCGACCTTGAGAGAGTGATGGACATCATGTTCAAAAAAACGAATTATTAAAGGCATATTTATTCACGGGATATTGATTTCATTCATCACTGACTTCATTTAAACAGCGTACGTGTTGATTTTTTTGCTATAATAAAACTGATTATGACAGAACTGACCAAGGAGGCTGAAACATGATGAAATTCGGAATTGCTGTATTCCCTTCAAAAAAATTACAGGACCTTGCTAATTCTTATAGAAAGCGATATGACCCGCATTACTCGCTCATTCCGCCTCATCTTACACTGAAAAACCCATTTGAGGCATCAGAGGAAGAAATTAATGAAATGGCAAAAAAACTTTCCGAAACGGCTAAAAAAACTCGTCCATTTACACTCAGAGCCTATAAAATCAGTTCTTTCCAGCCTGTTAATAACGTGATTTACTTTAAAGTCGACGCTACACCAGAATTATTGCAGCTTCATGAAGAGCTTCATACTGAAGATCTTGGCGGCAAACCTGAGTATGCGTTTGTTCCACACATCACGATCGCACAAAAGCTTTCAAATGATGAACATTCAGATGTATATGGCTCTCTACGGATGGCTGGTGTGGATCACGAAGAAACAGTGGACCGTTTTCATTTGTTATACCAGCTTGAAAATGGATCATGGACCGTGTATGAAACCTACCGCCTGGGTGGTGCTGAATCCTGATGATCGTAAAGGTAGCTGAAACAGAACAGGAAAAACAGCATGCATTTGCTGTCAGAAAGAAAGTATTTGTTGAAGAACAGCGGGTTCCTGAAGAAGAGGAACTCGATCAATTCGATGAAACCGCAACTCATTTTGTCCTGTATGATAAAAACCTCCCTGCTGGTGCAGGAAGGTTCAGGGTAAAGGATGGAAAAGGTAAAATAGAGCGCGTCTGTGTCTTATCAGAATACCGTGGCAAGAATGCAGGTGTAATGGTGATGGATGCCATGGAGCTCTTTGCCAGAGAACAGTCCGTCCTTTCACTCATTCTGAATGCCCAGACGCACGCATTAGGATTCTATGAAAAACTCGGATACTCCGTTACTTCTGAAGAATTTCTGGATGCCGGAATTCCTCATGTCACAATGGAAAAGATCCTTTCATAGTTTCTTACACATCCAAAAGCCCTTCGCGGATATGCAAAGGGCTTTTCATATTAGATGGATTCATTAAAATGCTGGCCTTTTCCTGTGTACTTCGGGATTAAGTGAGGTGGAATTGGTGCAGAATGGTATAGTGGCAGTTCTTTTTTTATCGTTACTTCATCTGTCTGATCAGTCCGGTTCATCTGCCTTTCAAGCTGATCTTCAAAATCCCTGTTTGATCTTCTGTAAGGCTGTACACGGTACACAGGCGTTAATTGATAAGGATCGTAATCCTTCATCGTTACTCTTTCAGCATATTGCTGATACTGATAGTTGTTAACCGGTGCGATATAACCCATCCTTCTCACCCCCTGTTTGCTCATATTATTACCGCTTGAAAGCCTTCTCAAACGTGATAAAACATATTACGTAAACAGGTCGTTTTTTATGGGGGTTATTTTTTATTTATCATGTTTGACAATGTATTAAAGTCAATTGATTTCCCTTTTGCGGTAATGGTCTGCACAATTTTATCTTCCATATCTTTAGCGACCGGTTTGTTTGCCGCTTCCGATACCTGCCGGATAAGTTTCCTGACAGTTTTTTCATCACGAAAATCAGCGTTTTGAAACGCATTCGCCAGCGCAAACATCTTTTCCATGCTGACACCAGTTTTACTCTCCATTTTTTTAAAGAAAGCATCGTTCATCAAGATTCCTCCTTTTATGTTCTCTGATAATCAAAGGATGAAAAGGCGGCATCATAGTAGATTCCGCCTTACTCTTTTAAACGAAGCTTGCACCAACAATAATCAGCAGAATAAACAGAACCACAATCAGGATAAAAGTTGAATAACCCCCACCGTAGCCATATCCACAGCCGCCATAGCCATATCCGTAGCCCATCTCCTCACCTCCCTGCTATCTACATCATATGTAGAAGACAAAAAGAAGAGTGGGCACTATTAATTGGTTTTTGGTTTAAAAATCAGTGCTCCAATAAAACCAAAGATAATCGCAGCAGATATCCCCGAGCTTGTAACTTCAAACATACCGGTCATTACACCAATAACGCCGTGCTTTTCAGCCTCAGCCATTGCCCCGTGCAGCAAGGCATTTCCAAACGAAGTGATTGGCACAGTTGCTCCCGCTCCCGCAAAATCAATTAATGGTTCATAAAGATCAAACGCCTCCAGTAAAGCACCCGCAACGACTAATGTACTCAGGGTATGAGCAGGCGTCAATTTAAATGCATCCATCATGATCTGTCCAATTACACAAATCAATCCCCCCACAATAAACGCCCAGAAAAACATCATCCACATCAGACCACTCCTCCCTTATGACTCGTAATCGCAACGGCATGGGCGATACAGGGTATCGTTTCTTTTTGCTGAAAACTGAGTGGGGATAATAGAGCGCCAGTTGCAACTGATAATATTCTTTTCATGTTACCGGCTTTCAGTTCATCCAGAAAGTAACCGTAGATCATCAGCGCTGAACACGCAGGTCCACTTGCACCGGCAAGTACTTCAGGACGATTTCCGTAAATCATTTTTCCACAATCAAGGAATTTTTCATCCGGTATACTGACCCCCCGTTCAGATAATATATCTTTTGTGATACTGTGACCGATCTCTGCAAGGTCACCCGTCACGATAAAATCATAATCGTCAACCGTATCACCAGAGTGAATAAAGTGTCTTTCAATCACATCTGCCGCGGCAAGCGACATCGCTGCTCCCATATTAAATGGGTCCGATACGTTAATATCCCTGACCCGGCCGATTGTTGCTTTTTCAATATAGGCTTGTGCCAGTGGATCTGTGCTTTTTCCAACGAGTACGACACCGGCACCTGTAACAGTCCATTGTGCTGTAGGAGGTTTCTGACCGCCATATTCAGTCGGATAACGAAACTGTTTTTCAACGGCAGCATTATGACTCGATGCGCCTGTCAGGACTTTTTCGCAATAGCCTCCATCAATTAATGCAGCAGAAAGCGCTAATCCCTGCATGGAGGTTGCACATGCACTGAATAGACCAAGGTACGGAATATCAAACTGTCTTGCTGCAAATCCTGATGGCGTCAGCTGATTAATTAAGTCTCCCATTAATAGAGCATCTACTTCTGATTCAGTGACCTGCCCTTTTTCGAGTGAGTTTGTGATCGATTTTTCAATCAGACTTCTTTGTGCCTTCTCAAAGCTTTTCTCCTCGTTATACAAATCGTCCGAAAAAAAATCAAAATGCTTGGCAAAAGGACTCTCTTTTTCAAATGGCCCTCCTGAAATGCCGGCCGATAAGATAGCGGGTTTTGATTCGAATATCCACGTTTTTGTCATCACAGAACCCCCCATTGTATGAGAAGCGTTTTAATGAGCGCGAGAAAAAAAGCGGATACGACACCATATACAATGACTGATCCTGCAAGCTTAAAAATATTCCCCCCAACACCGAGCACCAGCCCTTCACTACGATGCTCAATGGCTGCACTCACTACAGCATTGCCAAATCCTGTAACCGGAACAGCACTACCCGCTCCTGCAAATTGACCTAATTTGTTATATAACCCGAAGCCGGTCAGAAGCATGGATAAAAAGACCATAATTGAAACTGTTGGATTCCCTGCTGTCTGTTCAGTAAAAGGGAAATAAATAATCAGCAGTACCGTGACAAGCTGACCGATTGTACAAATAATGCCTCCAACAACAAATGCTTTTATGCAGTTTTTAACGAGAGGTCTCTTTTTATCATGCCGCGATGTTTCAGCCTGGAACAGCGGTTCTTTTTGTTGACTCATCTTATGCAGCTCCCTATGTCAGCTCATTCTTTAATGAAATGATTTTCTTCATTTCACTTAAAGCCTCTTTTTCAGATATGTTTTTTTGTGATAACTTTTCAAAAAGCTGAAACGATTCAAGGAAAATCTTATAATCACTCGACAACGTAATTTCCTGATCCGGATATTGATCCTTAAGCCACGCCTCAAGATCTTTTTCAATTCCTTTCATATCAAAACGGTATAAATGCTTCACCTTATAGCTGATCAGCAGTGAAGAATCTGCCGCAATCACAACTGTGTCATATAATTCCTTCGTATCCTCCAGCCGTTCAGCAATCTGAGTAATGGTTTCCTCCTGTGAAGTATGGATCACTGCATGAGAGGCTCCTTTTTCTTCAAACAAAACGCAGCCGGATAAAATCGAACTGATTAATATGACAACTATTAATCCTTTTTTCATACCATCGCCTCTTTATCATTTATATAGCAGTAGTCTGCTTCACTTTTTAAGTTTTCATGCCCAATTTTTAAAATAACGGCGAATGACCACTCCATGTGATTCCAAATTGAATACCGTATAGAGAATCCAATAAAAGGAGGAGAAAAAATGGGTTGCTGTGGTAAGAATAATGATGTAGCTGGAGATCGCTTTGACCGCAATTGCGTTTGTGAGGTTGTACGCGCGATTAAAGATATCCAGGATAACGCAGTTGATGTGGATTGCCAGCCTTGTTTAACAAACTGTTTTCTTGAGCCGCTGGGTGATCTTGTTGCACCTTCAAGACGCCGCCGTGCGGATACACGCGTATTCGTACTAAAAACAAAGGATGGTTCACCATTCCATGCTTTTTATAGAGACGGTGACAAGTACGACCATGACTGTATTTCTGTCTTTTTCCGAGTGGAGAGCATTTTTGATGGCTGCTGTGCCACGTTGAGAGTGCTTGAGCCGAAGGATAAGGAAGGAAAAGAAGTGGACCTTCTGAATGAATGCGGCACGAAAATTAAGCTGGGCAAGTTATGTAAGGTATACGATTTTGAATCAACTGACAGCTGTATTACGGTTGATTTGAGCTGCTTCTGCGCTGTGCAGTGTATCAAGGACGTTTATCTCGGTATTTGCGACTAACGAAGGGAACTCCCTGATCTTTCTAAAAAAACCGGAATCCTTATTGGATTTCGGTTTCTTCAATTTTGTTGATATGTAAACCGGGCCGGATTCCCCCTTCGCTTTCCACGGCCGGGCGGTGAACCCCTTGTGCTTCGCACAATGGGTTCACCTGTCCCTTCACTGCCGTAGGAGTCTTCGGGGAAATCCGGCCCTCTGAATATTAGTTACCTTTCAAAATTAAACGTCATGACAACTAAGACAAAAACGCAACAAAAGGTTTTTTATAAAAAAAGTATCACAGCTGATTATTGAATCATGATAGCTTGAAGATCCTTCTTTTTGTATTCAGTGATATCTCCCGAGAGTGTTTTAATTTCGAATAGTTCTCCTTTTATTGAATGAAGATAACCGTTCACTGGTTCTCCTTCGTTAAAAGTAAATATACAACTGTAAGGTGCTCTTCTTCCTGCGAAGGAATGAAGGTAATCCATTTTTTCTGTCAATGTCATTTTGCGGAACGGTTTTAATTCTGTAAAAAAAGGCAGTGCTTTTTGCTTTGTTTCTTTCTTTTCAGCAATGGGCTCTTCTACCGGTTTTTTATGTTCGGTTTCTTTTTCTACAAATTCAAGCGGAGGTAATGGGACCTTCTTTTTAGGTACGGGTTTTTGCACATCGGCTGATGACTGATAAACATGCTGCATAACCGGTTTCACTGACTTGAAATCAGGCTGATTCACATACAGCAACGGTTTTCCTGACTGACTCTTTTGATCCATCAAGATCCCTCCTTGTATGGTAAACGATATGCAGGTTTTCGGAAATCTATTCAGCCCTTCAATTACCAGCCCTTTTTTCAAAAAAAGCCGCCTGACACAATGGTCAGACAGCTTTTGATTAACCTACAATATGATAGCCCGAGTCCACATGAAGATTTTCTCCTGTTAATCCTCTTGAGTAATCGCTGAACAAAAATGCAGCGGTATCCCCAACTTCTTCCGGAGTCGTATTTCTTCTAAGAGGCGCTTTTTCTTCAATTTCTTTCAGAATTGAATTAAAATCGCTGATTCCTTTTGCAGAAAGTGTACGGATCGGGCCGGCTGAAATCGAGTTAACCCGGATCTGGTCTTTACCAAGATCCCCAGCCAGATAACGGACACTTGCTTCAAGAGAGGCTTTGGCGACACCCATTACATTGTAATTGGGAAGGATGCGCTCTCCGCCAAGGTAAGTTAGCGTGACAATACTTCCACCTTCAGTCATTAAAGGGCGTGCCTCTTTTGCAACAGCTGTCAGTGAATATGAGCTGATGTTGTGAGCAAGTAAGAAGTTATCACGGTTTGTACTTAAGTATTCACCCTGAAGGTCCTCTTTTTCAGCGAAAGCAATACAGTGAGCGAATCCGTGGATCACGCCTGCTTTTTCTTTAATAATGTTAAAGCATTCTTTGATTTCTTCATCATTTGTGATGTCACAAGGAAGAATCAGCTCGTGATTTCCTTCAAGTGTGCTGACGAGATCACGGACAGGTTTCTCAAATCTTTCCCCTGCATATGTAAAAATCAGATTGGCTCCTGCCTGATCAAGTGACTTAGCGATTCCCCATGCGATGCTGCGCTTATTTGCCACACCCATGACGACGATGGTTTTTCCTTTTAACGATAAGCTCATTGTTGGCCTCCTGTTTTAGAACAAGTTATTAGTACCTGATACTAATTTAGCATATTCATGATGATTTTATCAATGATATGTATTTATTTTTATAAAATCGGTGGCTGGGACATCCTGCGCTTTCCGTGGCCGGGCGGTGAACCCCTTGTGCTTCGCACAATGGTTTCACCTGTCCCTTTCCGCCACAGGAGTCTCCGGATGTCCCAGCCCCCTTTATGATAATGAAGTAAAATTCATTTTTATCAAAAACCGGACCACCCACACCCTTCTCTGCTGCAGGAGTCTACGGGTGTGGGTGGTCCTTTTTAACATACTATAAATAACTCATAAACGAAGTTGCGATTCCGAAATAAATAAGAATACTGATAATATCGTTAATTGTTGTGATAAATGGGCCGGATGCAACGGCAGGGTCGATGTTGAAGCGGTGCATGACGAGTGGGACGAGCGATCCCGCAAGTGTTGCTACGATCAGTGAGGCGAAAATGGATATGCCGACCAGGACCCCTAGGAAGAATGAATCCTGCCAGACGTAGACGATGCCGATTACGATGACACCACATATGCTGCCTGTAATAAAGCCAGTTCCAGCTTCTCTTAAAATCAACTTCATTTTACTTTCGTCTTTGATATCACCGGTTGCGATGCTTCTGACTGCAACGGCGAGTGCCTGAGTGCCTGTATTTCCTGCCATTCCGGCAATAAGTGGGATAAATACCGCAAGAATCGCCACCTGTTCAAGGGTGTCTTCAAAGCGGCCAATAAGATTAGCCGTCATCATTCCTAAAAATAATAAGGCAATCAGCCAAGGCAGACGTTTTCTCGCTGCACGAAACGGCGTACGGTCCCGGGAGTCCATATCTGATATCCCGGCAAGCTTGGAGTAGTCATCTGAAGCCTCTTCTTCAAGAACGTCGATAATATCATCAACTGTGATAATCCCCAATAGATGATTTTGAAAATCCACTACAGGAAGTGCAAGAAAGTCATAATCCTTCATGGTACGGGCAACATCTTCCTGGTCATCTCCGACCGATACCGACACAACACGCTCTGACATAATATCTTTAATGAGTACATCTTCATCAGACGTGATCAGGTCTCTCAGGGATACAACACCTACAAGTTTTCTATCTTCATTTATGACAAATGTATAATAGATCGTCTCGGCGCCAGGCGCTTTGTTTCTTAAGATTGCCATGGCAGATCTAACAGTAGAATGCTCAGGAATCGAGACAAACTCTGTCGTCATAATAGAACCGGCTGTATATTCCTCATAATGCAGAAGATTTTTGATTTCCTCTGCCGATTCTTTATCCATGATCGTTAAGTAGCTTGCTACCTGGTCTTTATCGAGTTCATTCAGCACATCAACCGCGTCATCTGTGTACATGTGAGAAAGCAGATCAGCAGCATATTGAGGATTCATCTCTGCAAAAAGCGGCTCATAGTCTTCATCATCTGCATCAATGTTTTCCATTATTTCTCCCATTTCTTCGGGAGACAGATACTCGTATATTTTCACACGTTGTGAAGGTTCCAGGCGGAAATAAAATTGTGCACGATCATAAGGGTGCAGATCAAAATATTCTTCCCTGAACGTATCAAAATCATTTTGTTCCAGTAAATTTATCAGCAATACTTCATCAAATACTTTTTGTTCATTATCCATTTGCTGTTCAGCCATTTTATCTACACTCCTTTCCATCCAAACATAATCATAGCAGGAGTTTGCTTATTTTTCACCGCATATGGTGGTAAACTGATTGAAAAGTGTCTAATTGCCTGATTCAGAAGGAAAGAATTGAAACTGGAGGCTTTGATATGAAAATAGATATTATTGGTGACATCCACGGATGCCGGGAAGAATGGATTCAGCTAACAAAGGAACTCGGTTACGACTGGTCTGGCGGTCTCCCTGTTCACCCGGATGACAGAAAGCTTGCCTTTGTGGGAGACCTGACTGACAGGGGGCCTGACTCACTCGGTGTCATCCGGGATGTATACGGTATCGTTGAACACCATGGTGGTTATTACGTTCCAGGAAATCACTGCAATAAGCTCTACCGTTATTTCTCAGGAAATAATGTAAAAATCGTACACGGTTTAGAAACGACTGTGGAGGAATTAAACAGACTGAACCCTGATGAATACGGTGATATTAAGAACCAATTCATGACTTTATACGAAAAGGCCCCTCTTTACCATATGCTTGATCAGAAAAAGCTGGTCATAGCGCATGCAGGGATCAGAGAGCACGATATCGGTCAGACGAATAAACGCATTGCAACCTTTGTGTTATATGGAGACATTACAGGGGAGAAAAACGAAAAAGGTATGCCGGTCAGACGTGATTGGGCTAAGCATTATAAAGGTGACCCGTTTGTCGTATATGGGCATACTCCTGTTCATGCTCCACGCTTTAAACACAACACAGTCAATATCGATACAGGCTGTGTTTTTGGTAACAAACTCACTGCCCTGAGGTATCCGGAAATGGACGTTGTCTCAGTTCCTTCTTCAAGGCCTTATGTTCCTGAAAAGTTCAGGGATGAAGAGTTTGAAGCATGAGCCAGCCAACTGCAGCAGGAAAATGAAAACAGTCCTGATTGAAGAATTGAAACTTCAATCAGGACTGTTTATGATGTCTGTTAACATTTGCTGCATATCAAAAGGTACAGGCACAAAAATTTGATGGTCCTCTCCTGTTACCGGATGAACAAAAGCAACAGATCGGCAATGAAGCGCCTGTCTTGAAATTATTTCTCTGCTTCCCCCATACAAATCGTCCCCTGCCAGTGGGTATCCAAGGTACGAAAAATGAACACGAATTTGATGGGTCCTTCCCGTTTCAAGCCTGATAAACAGGTGACTGAACCCCCGTCTGCTCTTCTGAACTTCGTAATGAGTGACCGCCCGTTTTCCGGAACTGCTTACCTCACGCTCAATGATGCTGCTGTTTTTTCTCGCAATCGGCAAATCAATGGTTCCGGACATTTGAGTGATCTCACCTTCTGCAATCGCTTCATACGTTCTATTAATTTCCTTTTGCTTCTGCATCTCACTCAAAAGATGATGTATATGCGAATGCTTGGCGATAAGCATAGCTCCTGACGTATCACGATCCAGCCTCGTAACAATGTGAATGCCGGAATAAATACCTTTTTTCAGATAGTATCCGGCAAGCAGATTGGCAACCGATCCTGACGGATGCTCTCTTGAAGGAATCGTATTCATGACAGGCGGTTTATTGACCACCAGAACATAGTCATCCTCATATACAATATCCAGCGTGGCCTCTTCCGGCTTGAGCTGTTCACTAATCTGCTCTACCGGAAACCAGATTTTCACATGGTCATCCTGCTTTAGTACATAACGGACCGTTACTTCATTTTGATTGACTGTAATCAGGCCGCCATCAAATTTGATAGAGGTGAGTGCTCTTTTTGAAACGCCTTTTATTGCCAGAAAATCTCTCAGCAGAAGTTGATCCTCCTGCTGTTGAACCGTCCATTCGAGCGAAAACTGCTTATCCATCGATAAACGAATCGTGCACCCGCTTCCAGAATGGAAACGGACGGAACCTTGCAAATCTGATTTTTTCGTCGGCAACGCGGTACTGAATCGATTTCACATCTTTATGTACCAGGGTAAGATGATCAATGGTAATCATAAAATCGGAACGGTTTACAGGCTTCAGCATACACGTATGATGGGCCGGCATAATGAGAGGGGATCCAACGGTTCTGAACACCCTGTTATTAATTGAAGCCATCTCTGCAAGCTGAATGGAAGGTAAAGAAGGGTGAATAATCGCCCCGCCGAGCGCTTTATTGTAGGCTGTTGAACCGGAAGGAGTAGAAAGACACAAACCGTCGCCGCGAAACACCTCAAAATGCTGGCCGCGAATTTCAACATCCATTACAAGTGTTCCATCCACACTTTTAACGGTTGACTCATTTAAAGCCAGATAGCGCGTTTCACGTCCACCGCTCTTATAACGGATAATCGCTTCCAAAAGCGGATATTCGATAATCTGATATGGCGTTTTGGCGATCGCAATCACGAGCTTTTCAATCTCATCAGGGACCCAGTCTGCATAAAATCCGAGATGCCCCGTATGAACCCCTACAAAGGCTGTTTTGGAAAGTCGGGAACTGTAACGGTGAAAAGCATACAAAAGGGTTCCGTCTCCACCGACAGAAATGACAATCTCAGGTTCATTTTCATCATATTCGAGGTTAAAATCTTTTAAATATGTCCTCATTTTATGCATCAGGGCATTCGATTTGGCATCCCCTTTTGATGTAATGGCAAATTTCATATATAGCGCCCCCCTTCTCTCCAGCGATTCTGATCATGTTTTCGAATGGCTTTTTCATTACTGTCGTCCTTCTTTTTCTGAAAGAACGCCTGAGCTTCCTGAATTTCCTCTCTGATCTCAGACATTTCCTCATCAAGGCGGAAAGCGGCTTCCGCTGCGCGCTGAAGACGGTTCTGAATATCTTCCGGGAATTGTCCCTGATACTTATAATTCAGTGAGTGTTCAATCGTTGCCCAGAAATTCATCGCAAGCGTTCTGATCTGTATCTCTGCCAGGATTTTTTTTTCTCCAGTTATCGTCTGTACAGGGTACTCGATTACCACATGATAGGATCTGTAACCGCTGATTTTCTTATTGGAAATATAATCTTTTTCCTCCACAATTACAAAGTCTTTTCTGAGTCTCAGAAGCGCCACAACACGCTCAATGTCATCGACAAACTGGCACATCATTCTGACCCCGGCGATATCCTGCATTTCCTCCGCGATCCGGTCCATTCGGATATTCTTTTCACGGGCTTTATCTTTTATACTCGCTACAGGCTTCACTCTTCCGGTCACAAACTCTATAGGAGAATGAGTTTGCTCCAGCTGGAACTGATTTCTCATCCCTTTTAATTTGATCTTCAGCTCGTCAACGGCCTGCTTATACGGTTCTAAAAAAGCCTCCCAGTTCTTCATCCGCATCACCTCTTCAGTTTGTATGCTGCAGAATTATTCCTCTGTCTTCTTTTCAAGAAAAATATGCTCAACCTGTTTGACCATTTCTTCTCCATAATTACTGTTACCCTCAATATTGGAAATTAAATACTCAATTTCTTCCTCAAGGTCCGTTAAAAGAAGCTTCTGTCCTTCAAGAGAGACGTATACCGGATGAACACCGAGGGAACGTTTAAGATCTGTCCATAAAAAATCGGGGATGTATAGATATGTATAATGAGCTGAATTTTCTTCATCAGCCAGATAAACAAAGGCTCTTTCATCTGAATCAACGATCATTTTCCCTGCCGGAGAAAGTACGCCAAACGTATCGTTGGATTCTCCTGTTAATGTACATTCATTTTCTTTTAATTCAAGGCTGTTAAGCCATACTTTTTTTATCATAATGACATGACCCCTTCCCGCTTTTTTATTTTAGCACAGCCGGCTCAAGGTTTTCATCCCGGCATTGCAGTTTCTCATAAAACCATCCATAATTGAAGATATCATGTAAAGGGAGCGCATAACAATGTCACAAGAACTTGAAATTGAATTTAAGAACCTCCTGACAGAAGATGAATATAAGCGTTTGATGGATGAATACGGACATACGTCCCCCGTCAGCCAGGTTAATCACTATTTTGATACCCCTCTATTCCATCTGAAGGAATCCGGGGCTGCTCTCAGAATCAGAAAAAAAGGAAAAAAAACAGTGCTCACTTTAAAACAACCTGTTGAAGAAGGGATTCTTGAAACTCATCAGGTGATTACATCACTTGATGCAGAGGACATGATGAACGGCGGCGGACTGAAACGCGGAGAAATTTCAGATCTGCTTGAGCTCCTCAACATCCCTGTCAGTGACATTATTCACTTCGGAAGCCTGACAACAGAACGGGTGGAAACGGAATATGAAGGTGGTCTTCTCGTGCTTGACCACAGCTTTTATTTAAACAAAGAAGATTTTGAACTCGAATATGAAGTGAGTAACAAACAGGACGGAGAAACAAAATTCATGTCGTTACTATCTTCCTATGAAATTCCTGTCCGTGAAACCGATAGTAAGATAAAGAGATTTTATAAGGAAAAAGTTCGCCTTATTCAATCAGGACGATAATCCACAATGACGACAGGAACACACTGTCTTCTGAAGGAGATGCAATCATAATATGGACATTCAATCCCTTAATAAAATGCTTCAGCTCCAGGCTATGCAAACACTTGGATCTCAACAGTCATCCCAATCGGACACCATGGATTTTGGTCTAGGTTCCTTCAGCCAGCTGCTCCAGCAGGCTGATCTGAATCCGAACATGCTTGGTTCCGTAGCTGGGCTTCTTGAACAAAAGGAGTCTCTCCTGCCTCTAATCAATCAGTCTGCCTTATTGCAGCCGCCAGCACCAGAGAAATCTGTAAGCGAGATGCCTAAAGCCGGTAATTCAATAGACAGGATTATTTCAGAAGCCTCAGCACGCTACGGTGTCCCTGAAAAACTGGTCAGAGCTGTCATCAAACATGAATCCAACTTCAACCCGGCCGCTGTCAGCCATGCAGGTGCTTCAGGCTTAATGCAATTAATGCCCGGAACAGCCAAATGGCTAGGTGTAAAAAATATCTTTGACCCGCAGGAAAACGTCACAGGCGGCGTTAAATATCTGCGCGACATGCTGAACCGCTACAACCAGGACCCAAAACTTGCCCTGGCCGCCTACAACGCAGGACCAGGAAACGTCGACAAATACAATGGCATCCCGCCATTCAAAGAAACCACCAACTATGTAAGAAAAGTAATGGACTCATACCTGGCATAATTCACATTCAAGTAAAATCACAAACAAATATCAAAAAACCTTGCCAAACATGCAGCAAGGTTTTTTGATTTCATAACTGTACAATTAAAAGCCTGCTGTCTTCTACAAAGGGCTGGTGTCAACCGTAGGCTACTTTGGCAAAAAAAATTATGGGCAAGGACACCACCAAAAGTATATTCACAATAAAAAAATATCTTTTTTTCTTTATTAAGGAACTTTTTTTATCTCCTTAGTAAGACGGTTAACTACAATTCTAGGGGCGGTGTCATCCGTAGACTCCTATGGCGGAAAGGGTCAGGTGAAACCGAATGTGCGAAGCACAGGCGGGTTCACCGCCCGGCCATGGAAAGCGAAGGATGACACCGGTCCGATTCTTCTGCTTATAATAAGCATCAACTACTCCAAAAACTTCTTATACATATACACCTGTCTGATTCTCCCAAAGCGAGTTATTTGAGAAAACAATCCCTGGTTGCTACAATATACATACAATCGACAAGAAATCGAGCGTAAAGGGGTTATGTATCATGGCTGAACAGACAGAAACACCATACGAGATGATCGGGGAAGCCAAGCTGACTGAGCTTGTACATGCTTTTTACGAAAAAGTCGGGAACCATCCGCTACTTATACCTATTTTCCCGGATGATCTGACAGAAACCATTCGAAAACAAAAACAATTTCTGACTCAATATTTAGGCGGACCAGCCTATTACACAGAAGAGCACGGACATCCAATGCTGAGAGCAAGACATCTGCCACATGAAATTACGCCGGAACGTGCGAAAGCCTGGCTCACCTGTATGGATGAAGCCATGACTGAAACAGGTGTTGAAGGAGAATTCAGAGACTTTCTATTCTCCAGGCTTACGTTAACAGCCAACCATATGGTGAATACGTTTCCAGCTGATGAGGGTGATTTGGATTGACTGCAAAAAAATGGACTGAGGCCAATTGGTATACCCAGGACCAAAAGCCACTGGAAATCTATCTATTCACGGATCCGCTCTGTTCTAAATGCTGGGCATTGGAACCGAAACTGAAAAAGCTGATGATCGAATACGAACCGTATATCCGGATCAAATATATTTTAAGCAGCGACCTCTCCACTCTAAATTGCTGCACAGCGAAAAAGAGAAAAGAATTAGCAAATGTATGGAAAGCAACAGCAGAGCATTCTGATATGCCATGTGACGGCTCTTTATGGATCGAAAATCCTGTAGAGTCTCCATTTATCGCCTCTATTGCCGTTAAGGCAGCAGAACTTCAAGGAAAAAAAGCAGGCAGCCGCTTTCTCAGAGCGATTCAGGAACAACTGTTTATGGAAAAGCAGAACATCTCAAAATTTGACGTTCTCATACAGTGTGCTGAAAAAGCGCAGCTGGACACAGAGGAATTTATACATGATATCAATTCTGCAACGGCTTCCAAAGCCTTTCAGTGCGATGTCAAAATAGCCGGTGAAATGGACGTTGAAAGTACACCGACACTTGTATTCTTCAATGAAAATATTGAGGATGAGGGAATTAAAGTAGACGGTCTGTATCCTTACGAGATTTATGCGCAAATTGTGGAAGAAATGCTTGAAAGAAAAGTGGAGAAAAAAGAACTCCCTTCAATTGAGGAATTCATTAAACGCTACCGGCTCGCATCAACTCCTGAGGTTGCTGAAGTCTATGGACTCACAACCGCGGAAGCTGAAAAATCATTAAAGAAGCTGATGTTCAAAAACAAAATAGAAAAAATCGATGCACAACAGGGAACATTTTGGCGTTATCTTTATTAATCTAATGAAAAGCTGGATCAGATCTTCATGGAGATCTGATCCAGCTTTTTTGAATGATTCATGGATATAAATATTAGCTTTAAAAAGCGAAAAGCCTTCATCAGCAGATGAAGGCTTTTCATTACGAACAAAGGGGATGGGAGAAATTTTTCACGGTCAAACAAAGGGGTATATGTTTGCATGTGATCAATTTCACACGTCTAGCTTATCATGTATTTACAAGTGTGACAAGTCATTTGGCTGAATAAATTTGTTTTTGGATACATACATTCAAATGGGAGGAAATGCGATGAAATGGATTCGATTGATTATGTGTATTTTCGTCATCCCGGCGGCTTTTATCTTTCATCTTCTTGCGCTGCTTGAGATCTACAGTGTTTTTCTCTCATCACTATTTCTCTTTTTATCCATTCTGTTTTTCATCTGGACGTTTCACTACAGTAAGACGTTTAATCGTTCAGGTTTATTTTCAAGGAGGCACTGAGCAGAAGATGATGTAAGTCAGGGCATAAAAAAAGAAGCCGGCCTCAGCCGGCTTCTTTTGTTCACAAAAGAAAGTGATTTAAGACAATAGCTCTTCCATTTCCTTCAGCTTTTCTTCAAATACTTTACATGCAGCTTCAATCGGTTCTGCCGTTGTCATGTCTACGCCCGCTTTCTTCAATACTTCGATTGGATAATCAGAGCTGCCGGCCTTAAGGAATTCGTTGATATACTGCTCTACTGCAGGCTGTCCCTCCTGCAGAATTTTTTTGCTCAATGCTGTTGCAGCACTGTAGCCTGTCGCATATTGATAAACATAATAGTTATAGTAGAAGTGTGGAATTCTCGCCCATTCCAGTCCGATTTCCTCGTCTACAATCACATCTTCACCAAAATACTTTTTATTCAGCTGGTAGTATTCTTCAGTGAGTGATTCAGCTGTAAGTGCTTCACCATTTTGAGCCTTTTGGTGAATAATATGCTCGAATTCAGCGAACATCGTCTGGCGGAAAACCGTCCCTCTAAATCCTTCAAGGAAATGGTTTAAAATATATAAGCGCTTCTTCTCATCGGTGATTGTATTTAACAGATAATCATTCAACAGCGCTTCATTACAAGTTGAGGCAACCTCAGCAACGAAAATCGAATAACCGCTGTCATGATACGGCTGATTTTTTCTTGAATAATAGCTGTGCACACTGTGTCCAAATTCATGAGCCAGTGTGAAGAGATTATTCACATTATCCTGCCAATTCATAAGAATATAAGGGTTTGTTCCAAAAGCGCCAGATGAATATGCACCGCTGCGTTTGCCTTTGTTTTCTTCGACATCCACCCAACGGTTTTCAAGCCCTTCGTTCACAATTGCCTGGTATTCCTCTCCGAGCGGTTTGAGACCTTCAACCATCATTTGTTTTGCCTCTTCATAAGGGACTTTCATGTCTACATCCTTCACAAGCGGCGTATACAGATCGTACATATGAAGTTCGTTCAAACCAAGCACCTTTTTACGCAGCTTCACATAGCGATGCAGCAGTGGAAGGTTTTTATTTACAGTATTAACAAGGTTCTCATACACGTCCTCAGGAATACTATTGACAGATAACGCAGCGTGACGGGCAGAATCGTAGTTACGTACCCTCGCAGAGAAATTGTCTTTTTTCACCTGACCTCCAAGTGTCGATGCAAACGTGTTGCGATACTTTCCATACGTGTCATACACAGCTTTAAACGCATCTCTTCTGACACGCGGGTCACTGCTTTCAAGAAAATTCACAAAGCGGCCATGTGTAACTTCGACCTCTTCACCTTTTTCATTTTTAATCGTTGGAAATGTCAAATCTGCATTGTTCAGTGTACCGAACGTGTTTGAAGACGCATTCAGAACCTCTGAAGCTTCTGCAAGCAGACCTTCCATTTCGGCTGATAACACGTGCGGACGCTGTGCATTGATCACTTCAATGGAATGCTTGTATGACTGCAGCTCTTCCTTCTCTTCAATAAACTGATTAATTTTTTCTTCCTCGATCGAAAGAATTTCCGGTACTAAAAAGGCAAATGAACTGCTTACCTGTGATACCAGATTTTTAGCACGGTCATCCATCCCCTGATAGAACGAGTTGGTTGTGTCCTGATCAAATCGCATATGAGAATATGTATAAAGTCTTTCAAGTCTTTGCATGATCTGACTTTGGAAATCCAGCGCCTGATAAAAAGAATCCGCATCTTTTGATAGTGTGCCTTTTAAATCATGAGCTTTTTTTGAATCTTCAAGAACAGCCTTATATTCCTCATCCCATTTTTCATCTGTGGAAAAAATAGCTTCTAAATCCCAAGTTAATTCGACGGGTACTTCACGTCGTTCCTTCAAAGTTTGTACTGCCTGTTCTGCCATTCATTTCGTCCCCCTATCATTTTCTAGAACTTTCTTTATTTTCTCTTTTTTCAATGCAACTTGCAACTATCTGGCATTATATAAGTTTATGATGTCATTCATATATTTATTCATAAAATTTTTCACTGCTTCATCCCTCTTTTCAACCGTCTCAACCTTATGTTTCATGCAATTATCGTTTATAAAATACATCTTTCCTTGTTTGGTGACCACATGACACAGCTCCATCATCTTCAGCCATTCTGATACAGATTTCACAGCATAATCAATGCTACCATTTATTTGAAGCTGTCTTGTTTCGATTATCTTCTGCTTAATTAGCTGGATAAAATGAGCAAGTAACCTCTCTTTTGTCAGTGCCTTCTCCTTCTTCATGTGCAAATATAAATAAGTCTGCCATTCACAGGAATGCGTAACGAAATATGTATTTGAACACAAAGGGAGTCCATTCCACGGAGGATTAAGCAGAATCGTTTCCTGTTCTTCATACAGTTTGCGCAGAAAATGATCTTTATGTCCCTGATTATATTTAAAGCGGCTGACAATCCACTTTTCCCGGTAAAGAATATATGAGCCGACATGATCAGTATTAAGGCTGATGGCTGTCAATGGAAACTTTGGAAAAGGAAAAGACTGATGTAGGACATGTTCAACTGTTACGATAAAGGAATGTTTTGAAATCGGGGAAATAAGATAAATGATGATAAAGATGTTTTTTTCTGATGAGTAAGAAAGAAGAAAATATTGCTTGAGGGTTTCTGAATAGCGCAGAAACTGCTGATGGAATTCTGTAAATTTAATTATCCCGCTCGCTGAAAGCTGAAGAGCCTCATAAGATAAAATCCAAACCGGGATAATGTTTAATGAATAGTAATCCTTTGACCGTTCCAACATTACCTTAGAAGAAATCGGCGAGCACTGAAATTCAATGGCATATTCCTGATCACCAGTATGAACAGCAATATCCGCTCTTCGTCCAATTTGCTGATAAACCTGTTCAACTTCAGGATTCAGTCCGATACTCTGTAACCAGAGATACAAAGACTTCTTCCCTTTCAGGTGATTATCAGTTTCACCTTCAGAAGAAGATGGACAATTCTTCCTGGAACGATGAGCAAAATGGGGGGTTTTTATTTTTCCTACCTTCAGGATAACAGGGGATCTACATGAGGAGCAGATAAAAGAGGATGTAGCGTGGATGCAATGGAGCTGTTCTCTTGAACTAAATTGAATCAGAGAAACGAGCTCATTTTTTTCGTTAAGGGCAGTCAGCATTTTTTCACCTCAAAAAAAATCTGCACAGCCTTACTGAAATCAATAAAGCCGTGCAGAAGAATATTTTTATGCGAAATACTGTTGTACGTTTTTAAATACCTGATCATTTATTACGACCTTGCCGTACTCTTCCAGACGGTGAATCGTGATTTGAGTTTCCTGTCCGTACTCAAGAAGGATGCTTGAGATATTTTCAAGATCTGCCTCGTCGAAATATTCTTCAGGGAATTCAACATACAGATAATAAATGCCTTCAAAAACAAACAATTTTGAATGGAGATCATCGTGATCAAATCGATTCGAAAGTGAAATTACGTCTTCGAAATCCTTAAATTTCAACATAATATTCATTTCCTGTTCAGCTGAAGAATCATCATCCATATCAAAATGGTCACCGAGGTAATCTTCAATCTGGTTCGTAATCGACCCTGACTGATTCTTATCATCCGGCATAGGCAGCTCGAATTTCTCTCCATCTTTCGTAACCTGAGCTTTGGTAACGAGAATCTCCAGTCCTTTTTCAAGGGCCTGAACCTGAATCCATAGCGGGCCTTCAACGGCAAAATCTTCTTCCTGATGAACTTCATCCATCATTTCCCAGAAGAGCTCTTCGCTTTTGTCCCTGTTGTACCAGATTTCTTCCCGGTCAAATCCTCTATCTTCAATATCGCCATACGAAATGTAAAACTTTACGGTATGATCGTTAATGCGTTCTATTTCCATCTTTCAACTCTCCCTTCCTATGTGTTGGATGAAGGGAATCTCCCCCCTAAGTCATAGGTGATAATACCTTCCATTACTTGTGAGAATAGGGTGATCTTTCTATACTGTTATTGTATGATAATTACTCTGCAAAGGGAAATTATAAACGTCCAAATCTTTAAATCGATTGTCACTTGAGTGTAGACTATTTAGCCGTTAATTTCAAGCATTCTGAATTCAGTGGATACGCTCGTTCCTTAACAAACAACGTTTCGTAGCAGCATTTTCAGTTATAATATTCGGGCTGTCTCAAGCTGGAACGATTAGCTCGGTACTTTTAAAAATAATTTCAAATTATAAATTATATTAATGAAAAAGACTTGTCCGGCAGAAAACAGGACAAGTCTCACTATCAAAAATTAATTAACCATTTTTTGAGCTTCAAGAAGCTGGAAAGTTCTAACTTTCCGTGGCAGGAATCGACGGATTTCATCTTCATTATATCCAACCTGAAGACGTTTCTCGTCCATAATGATCGGTCTGCGAAGCAATCCCGGGTTTGCCTGAATTAATTCAAACAGGTCTTGTAGTGGCAGAGATTCTAAATCCACATTAAGCTTTTGAAAAATCTTAGAACGCGTTGAGATGATTTCGTCAGTTCCATCCTCAGTCATTCTCAATACTTCCTTAATTTCATCAATGCTTAAAGGTTCAGAAAAGATGTTGCGCTCTGTATATGGAATCTCATGCTCTTCTAACCAGGCCTTTGCTTTCCTGCACGATGTACAGCTAGGTGAAGTGAACAAAGTTACCATGAACCATTCACACTCCCTCAATGAAAGAAATTTAAAATCTTTTTACTTCACTTAGATACCTACATTAAAATTGTTTTAACTTAGATATCTTAATTTTATTATACACAAGTGTACAATAGTTGAACAGGGGGTTAACGAAATTGTCATAAAAGTGATATAGAGCGGTTTTTAATATGTGAATTTTACATACAACTACTATTCCCGAAATACATTTTTTTAAACACATGTTTTCTAATTGAATAAATCATTCTCAATTACTGCATATGATTGAAAATGTCATATCCCTTCAAGAACATCTTTTCCATCCTGCCTGTCATTTTTCAGCACTTTTTCGACGGGTTCATATGGTTCCCCATACAATTCCTGATCTTTATAAGTGTGGATTGATTCATATGTTTTTTTCATTGATTCATAAATAACTTCCTCGGACTCCCCGTTTGGTGCCCAGTAAAGAATCTCCATTGTATTAACCTCATTAGTGGCAAGAGATCTTCTGTTATAACCGATAGAAACAGCATGCTCAAAGCCTGCCCGTTTATAAAAGCGCAGCCGTTTTTCCGTGTCCGTATCTTCGTAATCAACAGGCTCCACCTCAAGGATAATCGGCTTGCCTTTATCCTTCAGCTTTTGAATTAATTTTGCTCCAAGACCTTCTCCACGCGCTTCACTCGAAACAAACAAATAATCAATAAAAATAAATTCATCTGTTTCAACGTACATTAAAACATGCTTCGGTCCTTCATCTTTATAATAAATATCTCCCTTGTCTTTCAAGAGCGTTTCCATATGCTCACGGGATTTCATTTCTTCTACCGGGAAGTAATCTTTCAGCTTTTCATACCAGTGCATTGGCATTCTTCCTTTCAATTGAAATAAGGCGTTGGATATGAACTGTATGAGGATGTTTCGTGGGGTTGTATCTAACATCTTATTATTACCCTGAATAAATATTTCTAAACCTGACTTTTTCAAAAACATTTATAATTTCGATTAAAAAAGGCGTGACATGATACTGACCGGTATCATGTTACGCCTGACTGTCATTAAGGTAAATAATTCACTCCTTCAGAATAAGTGTTTCCTGCATTCCATAAAAGGAATTCATTAATTCCATTATCGTAAAGCGCCTCAATCTGAGCTCTTACCTCCGCTGCACCATAAACCAGATAATTGCCGGACCCAAGATAAGAGGCTGTGAAGTCCTGCAGCCATGGTCTTGAAACAGGAGGGTTTTCAAGCTCCGCAAGCTTGGCATTTTCAACCTTTGAATATTCAGCCACCAGATTATAAGGTTCCAGGTCCGGCTTTTCAATGCCGAAATAAGAAGTCCAGTGACTTGGATAGATCATGGATGAAATCACATCAACGTTTTCTGATATACGGTTGAAGTTCTGACCGATCCCAGGCGCTTCAGGCAAAGTTGCCGAATAACCGAAAATATCAACTGACACGTCTACATCATAAGGTTCAAGCTGCTCAGAAGCATACGCTACAAAGTCAGAGACAGCATCAACACGTTTTGACACATTGTCACCTTCATCATCTCCATATTCACCTGTTCCGTAGACGAGCTCATCATCCCTGTTTTCAAAACCTTCCGGGAAACGGACATAGTCAAACTGAATTTCCTGAAAGCCCATTTTCGCTGCCTCAATGGCAATGTCTACATTGTAATCCCATACCTCTTTTTCGAATGGGTTGACAAACGATTCACCACGTCCATTTGCCCACACTTCCCCATTATCCTGGAAGGACAGGTCAGGTCTCTTTTCAGCTAAAATAGAGTCTTTAAATACAACGACTCTGGCAATCGGATAAACATCATTTTCTTCAAGCGTTTCAAGTACTGCTCTCATGTCTTTTATGTAAGGCTGGCCAATATCATAATAAGGAGAACCTTCTTCAGGCATATATGTAAGATATCCGTGGTCTTCTTTTACATCAATCACCATAGCGTTTAAATCTGTTGTATTCATCAGCTCTAAAAGCGAATTGAAGCGCTCGCCTCCTGCAGAGTGACCTGTTACGTAAACCCCTCTTACCGCATCAGGATATTCAAATGATAAACCCGAGTCATAGACAAACCTTGGCATCGATTCAGGTAATGCTTTCGCTGTCAGGAACATCTCCCTGATCTGATGATCGTGTGTATGTTCTGTTTTCTCTTCTGCCTTAATGGCGGGCTGTAATATTGATACGGCCAATAATGCGCTACCGGCAGCTGCGGTTAGTTTTTTCAATGACACGACTTATCTCTCCTACTTGTCTGATTTTTATGTATGTATTAATTTTAACAATGATTCAGCCCAATTGAAACGGGTGTTGAAAGGATTTTGTTAATAATTTCGTTTTTGATACAAAACAGGCATTAAAGCATATTTTTTTCAATTCACTTTAGGTAAATAGACTAAAATCAAATTATAAAAATATAATTGAATCGAGTTGATAATTTAATTCTTCATCTATTATAATAAAAGGAAATAAAGTAACGGCAGTGATAAAGAATAGTACCTGTAAAAATGCTTAAGAGAGTCTGCGGCTGGTGAAAGCAGATGCATGGAAACAGCGAATGGACTTTTGAGCTCCGCGGTGAACCCCTTATCGGGTATTAGCCTTAGGCGCGCCTCAGCGTTATGAGGAAATGAAGTGGCAGCATGACGCTGCAATCAAGGGTGGCACCGCGGAACAACCATTCGTCCCTTCCTATTTACTTAGGTTGGGATGGATGGTTTTTTATATTGTTTAAAACAGGAGGATCATAATGAAAACAATTTTTTCAGGTATTCAGCCAAGTGGTACAATCACCCTTGGAAATTATATTGGGGCAATGAGCCAATTTGTCGATTTACAGCATGATTATAACTGTTATTTTTGCGTGGTAGATCAGCATGCGATTACCGTCCCTCAGGAGCGTTTAGAGCTAAGAAAAAACACGAAAAGTCTTGCGGCCATGTATATTGCAAGCGGACTCGATCCTGAAAAAGTGACTCTCTTTATTCAGTCAGAGGTTCCTGCACATGCTCAGGCAGGATGGATGCTCCAGTGTGTTTCCTATATTGGGGAACTCGAACGGATGACTCAGTTTAAAGATAAGTCTGACGGTAAAGAAGGTGTCTCAGCAGGCCTTCTCACGTATCCGCCATTAATGGCTGCAGATATCCTGCTTTATAAGACGGACCTTGTCCCTGTTGGTGAGGATCAAAAACAGCATCTTGAGCTGACAAGAGACCTTGCTGAACGATTCAATAAGAAGTTTAATGATATCTTTACGATTCCAGAAGTGCGTATCCCGAAAACAGGGGCCCGTATCATGTCATTACAGGACCCGCTTAAAAAGATGAGTAAATCCGACCCAAACAAAAAATCATTTATCTCCATGCTGGATGAGCCTTCACAAATCACTAAAAAGATTAAAAGTGCTGTTACTGACTCAGAAGGTATTGTGAAATTTGATAAAGAAAACAAACCCGGCGTTTCTAACCTTCTATCCATTTATTCAATTTTATCAGGTAAAGCCATCAGTGAGATTGAAGAAATGTATGAAGGGAAAGGATACGGTGACTTCAAATCTGATTTAGCAGAAGTTGTTGTCAATTGTATTAAACCGATTCAAGATCGTTACAATGAGTTAATGAACTCTGAGGAACTTGACCGTATCCTTGATAAAGGCGCAGAAAAGGCCAATGCAGAAGCTACAAGAATGCTGAAGAAAATGGAAAACGCCATGGGTCTCGGCCGCAAAAGAAAATAAACACAAAAAAAGCCTGGAATTCAGTCCGGGCTTTTTCTTTTAATCGTGGACAAATGAATCAACAATAACCCCACCGGAATAAAATACGTCTCAGTATGAGAAAACATATAAGTAACGTACTCCTCTTCCGTATATCCCGATGGAATCAAATTCAAAAAAACCGCACTATGTATCGTACCAAAGCACAACAGCCAAAAACCAGCCAAATAAACACAAACCCTTAACATCTCCCCCACCTCAATACAATCTATGCACAAGATCCAAAAATTCCCCGGGAAATTTTTTCATCTTTTAATATCAATTCAAATTGGATTTATATTTATAATATAGCAGCAAGATCTGAAAACTACTGCGGGCGAGTGAGCTGATGTTGACTTATCGAACGAGAGGACGGGAAGTTTGCTAGTCCTGCCATGGAATATTAATTAAATCTAAAATATTTTTGAAGCATTCAAAGAAGCTGGGACATCCGGAGACTCCTGCGGCAGAGAAGCGACAGGTGAGACAGATGTGCGCAGCACAGCTGGCTCACCGCGCGGCCTTGGAAAAGCGGAGGCGACTCGCACAGCCCCGACAAGCATAAGTCGAAGATGAAAAGTGGGCTGACCTTTGCCCCCGTTCATCTTTGACTTATGACCTCGAGGGGCTAGTCGCCGCAGCTAGACATTAAGAAAAGCGGAGGCGGGCGTTTAGGGACGTACAAACTGGACTGGCCCCGACGGAGATAAAGGAAACACAGTGAACGGAGTGAGCTGATGTTGACTTATCGGACGAGGGGACGGGAAGTTTGCTAGTCCCTGCCCGCCGCAGCTAGACAAAGGAAAGCGCAGGATGTCCCAGCTCCGGCTTTTATATACAAAAAAGCCGAGACAAAGTCTCAGCTTTTTCAAGAAAAAATATTATCGATTTGATTTAGGATTAAACGCATCCTTCAACCCTTCACCAATAAAGTTAATTGAAAGAATCGTCACCGTAAGAATAATCGCAGGCGGCATCCAGATCCAAGGCTTATTGGCTAACACATCTGACTCCTGCGAAGCAGACAGCATGTTCCCCCAGCTAGGAATCGTCTGTGGTACACCATAACCAAGATAACTTAACCCGGATTCAGCGACAATCAGACCAGCAAATAGAATCGTTGCCTGTACAATGATTGTAGAAAGCACATTCGGTAAAAGATGCTTAATAATCACTTTTGATGGCTTACAGCCGATTGAAACCGCTGCAAGAATATATTCATTTTCTTTCTCAGCAAGGATTTTACTCCGTACAATACGGGCAACCCCACCCCAGCTGAGTAAACTGATAACGGCAATCAAAATGGTTAAACCGTCGATCTGTCCCTGGAAGATCGCACCGATAACGATTACGAACACAAGGAATGGGAAGTTCAAGACGAAGTCTGTAAATCTCATTAGTGCTGAGTCAACAAAACCGCCGTAAAACCCTGCAATGGCTCCAACAATTGTTCCAAACAGGATTACTAGCGCTGTACATGACATTCCAACGAGAAGAGATACACGTCCTCCGTACAAAATACGGGTGAAAATATCACGACCTGATTTGTCTGTTCCAAGCCAGTGTTCTCCACTCGGCTCAAGTGACATCTGACTGATGTTTACTTTTGAGATGTCGGCCGTCGTAATATACGGCGCTAAAAACGAAATAATAATAACAGTCAACAGGAAGAAACTGCTGATCATAGCCAGTTTGTTCCGAAGAAACTTACGTCTGGCAATGGCCCAAGGAGACATATTAATGGTTTTTTCCTGTGACTTTCCTGTATCTGCTGTTACGTTCACCATTTACATTCCTCCTCCATCAATCCAGACGTATTCTTGGATCAACAACACCATACAAAATATCAGCAACTAGATTACCTACTAATGTCAGTGTTGATAGCATCATTGTAATAACCATTAATGTCGGGTAATCTCGATTACCTACCGATTCCAGGAACAGCTGTCCGATTCCAGGATATGTGAAGATCGTTTCGGTAATGATCGCACCACTTATTAATGTCGCAATATCAAAGCCTAAAAATGTGATAAGCGGAATAATAGAATTTCTCATAATATGAACGTTGTAAATCTTTGAAGTTGGTGTACCTTTCGCACGTGCAGTACGGACAAAGTCCTTACGGCTATTCTCGATAATATCGTTTCTCAGGAATTGGGTGTAACTCGCAGTACCCAACAGCCCAAGCACGATTGCCGGCATTAACACGTGATGCACACGGCTTACATAATATTCAAAGGTTCCACGTTCAAGTCCAACCTCAACAGATCCTGCATAAGGGATCCATCCAAGATTAAACGAGAAGAAATAAATCGCAAATACCCCGGCAATAAATGATGGAATCGCAAGTCCGAGATAATTCAGACCACCGATAATATTATCACCTATTGTATAAGGCCTTCGCCCCGCAAAAATCCCCATCGCAAAAGCTAGAATATACGTAATTACAAGTGACGTCACACCTAAAAAGATAGTATTTGGCAGTCTCTCTGCCAACAGTGTAGAAACAGGTACTTTATATCGTGTTGATTTTCCAAAGTCGCCTTGTAGGAATCCACTTACCCAGTTGAAATACTGTACTGGGAGAGGATCGTTATACCCCAGTTTTTCACGCATTTCTTCAATATATTGAGGATTTGTATTCAGTGGATCAATCTCCCCGCTGAGTGAATCTCCCGGCATTGCTTTCGCCAGGAGAAACACCACAAAGGAGATAAGGAGAAGCATTGGAATCATACCGATTAATCGGCGAATTGTATACTTTAACATAGATACTCTCCTTATCAAGCATTACTTAATTAAGTCTTATTGAGCAAGTGACCACTCGTAAGGGTTGTTGTAACCAGATACGTCGAATGTTACGTTTTCAACGCGGTCACTTAGGCCCCAGATTTCATCAAGCTCAGCAATAAAGATCATAGGAACTTCAGAGGCTACAAGCTGCTGCCACTGAACGTAAAGGTCTTTACGCAACTCTTCATCTGTACCAACCACATCAACGTTTAGAGCGTCAGCAAGAAGCTTGTCAGACTCTTCGTTTTTGAAACGTGGGTAGTTCCAAAGCTGGTCAGATCCCCAAAGAGCTGTTGGATCTGGATCTGCTCCAGTTCCCCATCCACCAAAGAATGTTTCCATTGCAGGATCATCTTTTTCGATCATTTCGTAGTAAAGGTTAACTTCAGTCATTTCAAGCTCAGCATTAATACCAACTTCCTGCCAGTACTGAACAATTGCCTGAGCACGTGTTTCAAATGTTGGGTTACCAGTTGCATAGTGAGAGAACTTCGCTACGAAAGGCTCTCCATTTGGATCTTCAACAAATCCGTCACCGTCTACATCTACATAACCAGCTTCTTCAAGAAGTTCTTTTGCTCTCTCTGGATCATAATCATACGTTTCAAGATCAGCAGAGTCTGCAGCGATCCAGTGGTTAGATGGTACTGGTCCATCAATTGGCTTACCATAACCGAAGAAGAATGCGTCTACCCATGCCTGACGGTCAATTGCGTGAGCCATTGCTTTACGCAGGTTCAGGTCAGCATATTTTTCTTTGTCTTCAGTAATTTCTTTTGTTTCGTTATTGAATGTTCCAAGTTTGAATCCAATGTAGTAGTAAGTTAATCCAGGTGCTGTAATAACTTCTACGTTGTCAAGTTCTTCAACTTCAGGAGCATTTACAGGAGCAAGAGTAACCATATCGATATCCCCTTGTCCAAGAGCTCCAACGATTGTTGAGCTGTCAAGAACACGGATGTTGATTCCATCAAGCTTAGGCTCGCCTCTCCAGTAATCTTCAAACTTCACCATTTCTACTGCTTCACCAGGAATTACGTTTGTAACTTTGAATGGTCCAAGACCAACCGGCTTTGTACGTACCTGTTCTGATGCAGACATTTCTGCAACTGGAATACCTTCGAACTGTGCACGTGACATTGGGTAAGACCAAACGTTAACAAGGTTGTTAACACGAGCCTGGTCGAAAGTGATCTCAATTGTGTAATCGTCAATTACATTAAGACCTGAGATCGAATCAGCTTCGCCGTTACGGAAAGCTTCTGCTCCTTCAATAGTCTGTACGTTAGAATAACGCTGTCCATCATAATCAGGACTTGCAATTGTTTCAAGTGCGAACACCCAGTCATTAACTGTTAATTCAACACCGTCATGCCACATTACACCTTGCTCAAATGTAAATGTGAAAACTTTGTTATCTTCAGTTTCCCAGCTGGCAATACCAGGTTCAGGCTGAAGGTTTTCATCATAAGTAATTAAGGCTTCGTCAAATAATGCAAGTACTTCTGCATCTGTTGCGATTCCGTAGAATGCAGGGTTGAAAAGACCTTCCGGCGCAGTTTCAAAACCGTATGTTAGTGTACCGCCGGACTGTGCTTCACCAGCTGTACCATCTTCTGTTTCAGTTTCATTATCTGTTTCTGCAGGCTCTGCATTGTCTGAGCTACATGCTGCAAGGAATGCTGATAGAATTAACAGCATAGCAAGCATTAGCAATAAGGACTTCTTTTTCATTCTGTTCCCCCCAAAAATGTTTGTTTGTTAATAAAGAATGCAAGCTACGTGATGACCAGGTTTCACCTCCTTTAAAGCAGGCTTGATCTGCGAACATTCCTCTTTTGCCATTGGACAGCGCGTATGGAACGGGCAGCCTGATGGTGGATTTTGAGGTGATGGTACATCTCCCTGAAGGACGATTCTTTCTTTCCGTTTCTTCGGATCCGTTTCAGGAATGGCAGAGATCAAGGCCTGAGTATATGGATGCAATGGTTCAGCATACAGACTGTCATTTGTCGCAACTTCCACCATGTTTCCTAAGTACATAACACCAATTCGATCGCTCATATGTTTAACCACACTTAAATCATGGGCAATAAATAAGTAAGTGAGATCGAATTCGTTCTGCAGCTCTTTTAAAAGATTTAAAACCTGGGACTGAACTGATACGTCCAGTGCTGATACCGGCTCATCAGCAATGATCAGCTTTGGTTTAAGTGCAAGTGCTCGCGCAATACCGATACGCTGACGCTGACCGCCTGAAAACTCATGCGCGTATTTGTCATACGCTTCAGGTGGTAAACCTACTCTGCGAAGCAGCTCAAGCACTTCACTTTTCAGTTCTTTTTTACTGACTTTTCTGAAATTACGAATCGGTTCAGAGATAATATCCCCAACACTCTGAGTTGGATTAAGTGAAGCATAAGGATCCTGGAATACCATCTGGAAATCCTGGCGTGCTTTTCTTAATGCCGATCCTTTAATTTTCGTAATATCTTTACCATCAAACAGGATTTTACCTTCTGTTGGTGTCAATAGTCTTAAAATCGTACGACCCGTTGTTGATTTACCACAGCCTGACTCCCCTACAAGGCCGAACGTTTCACCTTTTTTGAGCTGGATATTGATGTCATCAACGGCTTTAACATAACCGACAGTCCGTTTAAAGAATCCGCCTTTAACAGGATAGTAGGTTTTTAGATTCTGAATATCTAAAAGAACTTCTTTTTCAGTTTTTGGCTGGTCAACGGCTGTTTCTCTTGATTGTGTCATGGTCATCTGTCTCCCACCCTTTCTTTCGGCTTGCTGTTTTCATAAAGGAGACATGCCACTTCGTGCTGTGGAGCATCCTCAGCAAGTTCAGGTGTTACCGTGAAGCATTCAGGCATTGCCTGAGGGCAGCGGTTCGCAAATCGGCAGCCAACCTGTGGCATCTTCTGAATGGATGGTACAAGCCCTTCAATCGTTGCAAGCGTTTCAACCTTTTCATCCATTTTCGGGATGGCACCCATTAACAGTTGAGTATAAGGATGTTTTGGATTTTCGAAAAGCTCCTCTACATCAGTCCGCTCAACAATTTTACCTGCATACATAACAATGACCTCGTCACAAATTTCAGCGACGACGCCTAAATCGTGTGTAATCATGATGATGGACATATCATTTACTTCCTGAATATCCTTCAAAAGCTCAAGGATCTGGGCTTGTACAGTAACATCTAGTGCTGTGGTCGGCTCATCTGCAATCAGAAGCTTCGGCTGACAAGCAATCGCCATCGCGATCATAATACGCTGTCTCATTCCTCCTGAAAGCTGGTGAGGATATTCTTCAACAATTTTTTCTGGTCTTGGAATACCGACACTCTTCAAAAGAGCTACACTTTTTTGTCTTGCTTCTTTTTTATTTATATTCTCATGGTTCAGCAGGACTTCCTCCAACTGATATCCAATTGTAAATACCGGGTTAAGAGCGGTCATCGGCTCCTGGAAAATCATTGAGATCTCTTTCCCGCGAATCTTGTTCATTTCACGTTCAGAAAGCTTCTCCAGATTCCTTCCCTCAAATTTAATTTCTCCTCCGCGTACTTTTCCGATTCCTTTCGGAAGGAGCTGCATAACGGACAGTGACATAACACTTTTTCCACAGCCGGATTCTCCGACTATTCCGACAATTTTACGGCGGTCTACCTTAAATGAAACTTTCTCAACGGCATTATAATAATCTTTTCCGATTTTAAATCCCGTCTGGAGTTCATTTATTTCGAGAAGTGGTGTGTCATTTTGTCCTGATGATTGTCTAACCATTTGAACACCTCTAATATTTCTTATTTTCAATCAATTTATATTATTTGTATAAAATACTATTACAAATAGATTACATTTTCAACTTGTTTTTTCTAATTTCTTTAATTTTTTCTTTTCATTTACTTGAAAACCCTTGATATATAAGGATTTTCTGCGATAAAAAAATCTCAAATTCTTTCTGAAATTGTTATTTTCGACAAGTAAATTTACAATTTTTTTATATTTACGTTATACAAGTGGGTAAAATGAATTATATTACAATAAGGTGCATGAATATTCATTCATTTGGATAAAAAATAACAGGGTGTGCGTCTGCACACCCTGCATAGGTATCGAGTCTATAGACTCATGATTAAGCTTTATACGTTTTGAATACTATGGTTGCATTATGTCCACCGAAGCCCAACGAATTACTCATCGCAACGTCTAAATCTGATTTCCTTGATTGATTCGCTACGTAATCCAGATCACACTCAGGATCCGGTGTCTCAAGGTTAATCGTTGGAGGAAGCACCTGATCTTTAAGAGATAAAACAGTAAAGATCGCCTCCACTCCACCTGCTGCCCCAAGAAGATGTCCCGTCATGGATTTTGTCGAACTGACAGCGAGTTTATAAGCATGTTCACCGAATACTTCTTTAATTGCCATCGTCTCGTATTTATCGTTATATGGTGTGCTCGTTCCATGTGCATTAATATAACCGACTGATGAAGGATCCAGACCTGCATCCTCAAGAGACTGTTTCATCGCACGGACGCCGCCTTCACCACCAGGAGCAGGAGCCGTAATATGATACGCATCTCCTGTTGAACCATAGCCGACGATTTCAGCATAAATGGTCGCGTTTCGTGCTAACGCATGCTCTAATTCCTCCAGGACAAGAATACCTGCCCCTTCTCCCATCACAAAACCATCACGGTTTTTATCAAAAGGACGACTTGCCTTTGAAATATCTTCATTCAACGTGAGAGCCGTATTTGCGACAAACCCTGCCATTGCCATTTGAGAAATTGGCGCTTCCGTTCCTCCTGTGATCATCGCATCAGCATCTCCGCGCTGGATCACTTTAAACGCATCACCAATAGAGTTTGTCCCGCTCGCACACGCTGTAACGGTACAGGAGTTCATGCCTTTCGCCCCAAGTGAAATCGACACTTGCCCTGCCGCCATGTCAGGAATCATCATCGGAACAAAAAATGGACTTACACGCTTATATCCTCTCTTCTGAAAAGTTTCAAACTGCTTTTCAAACGTCTCCATTCCGCCAATACCTGATCCGATCCACACTCCGATACGCTCTGCGTTTTTACTGATATCAAGTCCGGAGTCTTTCACAGCCATTTCAGAAGCAACGACTGCATACTGCGTAAAACGGTCCATTTTACGCGCGTCTTTTTTCTCCATATAATCTTCAATATTGAAGTCTTTCAGTTCAGCAACAGCCCTTGCAGGAAACTCCTCCTGATTAAGTCTTGTCAGCTCTCCAATCCCTGATTGACCATTTACAATATTATTCCATGAAGTTTCCACATCATTCCCAACAGGCGAAACCATTCCAAGACCTGTTACTACTACACGTCGCTTCGTCATACTTTCATCTCCCCGTTACCTGTATGTTTTATTTTCCCCAGCGCATAGCAATCGCGCCCCATGTAAGTCCACCGCCGAAACCGACCATGACCAGTAAGTCTCCATCCTTCACTTTTCCACTTTCCAGATCTTCTACTAAAGAGATCGGAATCGAAGCAGCAGACGTATTTCCGTACTTATTAACCGTCATTGACATTTTTTCAACCGGAAGCTCAAGCCTCTGTCTAGATGCTTCCATAATACGGATATTAGCCTGATGAGGGATAAGATAATCAACATCTTCCTTTGTCAGTCCGGCTTTCTCCAATACATTAATACTTGATTCACCCATTTGACGTACAGCAAACTTAAATACTTCACGACCATTCATGAAAATTCCGTCATCAGCCTGATAAAGGTGTGATCCACCTGAACCGTCGGCACCAAGTTCAAAAGATAAAATCCCTTTAGAATCATCAACAGGTCCAAGTACCATGGCACCTGCGCCGTCACCAAACAGCACCGCCGTATTCCGGTCTTCCCAGTTTGTGATTTTTGAGAGCTTTTCAACCCCTACAACCAAAACCTTCTGATATCCGGCATTTTCAATAAACTGTTTTGCAGTAACCATGCCGTACATAAAGCCGGCACATGCTGCAGATAAATCCATTGCTGCCGCTTTAACAGCACCAAGTTTATGCTGAAGAATAGTGGCTACCGATGGAAACGGACGATCCGGCGTTACGGTTGCAACAAGAATCATATCAAGCTCTTCAGCCTTCACTCCTGCATCCTCAAGGGCTTTTTCTGCTGCTCTTAATGCCATGTCAGAAGTATCAATATCGTCACCTGCTACTCTTCTCTCTTCAATTCCAGTGCGGGTGCGGATCCATTCATCTGATGTATCCATTCTTTTTTCAAGGTCTGCATTGGTTACGACCTGTTCCGGTAAATATCTGCCGATCCCCCATACTCCTGCACGCATATATCTTCCTTCTTTCTATGGTCTATTTTCATGCTGGTAAAATTATATGATCAATTATTATGACTTGGTACTAATTTTATCGGATGTTTTTATTTTTTTCAACTGGAGAGTCACTTTGCTGGTTTGTGACCCACATAATTTTTATAAAAAGTCGGACAGAAAGCCTTCACTTTTATAAATAACGAGAAATTAACCATAAAACCGGGCAGGACTCATCCTTCGCTTTCCGCGGCCGCGCGGTGAGCCAGCTAGTGCTTCGCACTACGCTGTCTCACCTGTCGCTTCTCTGCCGCAGGAGTCTACGGATGAGTCCTGCCCTTTGAGTTTGATCATCATTAAGCTAATAATTTTGAACAACTGAAAAAGTGCAAAGACCGGAGAGTTCACTTTCTATCAAATTTTAATCCAAATTTATTGAAGGATCTCCACATAATACAATATGAGTATAAAATCCATTTATTTTACTAAATTTAAACCAGAGGACCGGAAGCCCCCGAAGACTCCTGTGGCGAAAAGGGACAGGTGAAACCGATGTGCGAAGCACAGCGGGTTCACCGCCCGGCCACGGAGCGTAGGGGGCTTCCGGTCCGGCTTTTGTAATTCTTACCAGATGAGTCCTGCCAAGTTTTCAATTGTTACTTTAAATTAAAAACAGGACCAAGGCTGATGGGCATTGGTCCTGTTTGATGGGTTATTGATTGGATGCGTCCTGTTTGCCCAGCTCGTAGGCGTCGTTCATTGCTTTTGCGAAGATGGACATGAAAGGTTGAAGCGCTTCTATTGATACTTCGATGCCGGCTTCCTCCATTTTTGCTTTTGCTTCAGGCAGATATTTCATTGCGATTTGCATAAATTCCATTGTTTTGTCCTGTGCCATGTTATTCTCTCCTTCAATTTGAAATACTCAACTCTATCATCTTACCGCAAATTTATGAACATTTCATGGATTCGACATTTCTTTTACGCTACACTATGGTAAAATGTAAGCGATGTATTGTTTGAAACGGGGTGAATCGGTTGGCATATTTAATGACTTTTTTCTGGACTGCTTTACTTGTGAATATGACTGCTTATGTAGTTGGATCCATGAACGCGGCACCTTATGAGTTTACAACGGCGATGATTATTTCTGTCATTGTTACAGTACTTATTTTTGCGCTTGGTGCGGTTATTCCAAAACCACAGCCTTCAGAACACCATTAAAAAGCATGATCCCGGGAAATGGGATCATGCTTTTTTACTTTTGCATTTATTGAAGAACATCACTTTTAAATACAAATCTATCCTCATTCCGGTCAATCGTTACGTCACTGTGCGGGTGAATTTTACCCTGCAGCAACTCCTTAGCCAATAGAGTTTCAATTTCCTTTTGAATGAACCGCTTTAGTGGACGGGCTCCGAATGCAGGATTATAGGCTGTTTTGGCGATAAAGGAGATGGTTTCTTCTGTCAGTGACAGTTTGATATGCTGATCATCAAGTCTGTGCTGCAGATCACTGATGATCTTCTCAACGATGCCTTTCATGTGCTTTTCTGACAAAGGATTGAACAGGACAATATCATCGAGACGGTTTAACAGCTCCGGTCTGAAATGACGGTGAAGTTCCCTCATGACTCTTTCTTTTGCCTGTTCAGCAGGAAGCGCCTGGTCAAGTAAGTGATTTGAGCCGATATTTGACGTCATAATGATAATGGTGTTTTTAAAGTCTACAGTTCTCCCTTTAGAATCAGTAATTCTGCCGTCATCAAGCATTTGAAGGAGAATATTAAACACTTCCGGATGAGCTTTTTCAATTTCATCGAGCAAAATGACAGAGTATGGTTTGCGTCTTACCGCTTCAGTGAGCTGTCCGCCTTCTTCATATCCGATATAACCCGGAGGTGCTCCGATGAGTCTTGCTACCGAATGCTTTTCCATGTACTCTGACATATCAATTCTGATCATCTGGTCTTCACTGTCAAAAAGCGTAAAGGCAAGGGTCTTGGCGAGCTCTGTCTTTCCGACACCCGTTGGTCCAAGGAAAATAAATGAACCAATTGGACGATTTGGATCTTTAATACCTGCTCGCGCTCTCAAAACCGCTTCACTGACTGCTGTTACAGCTTCCTCCTGACCGATCACGCGCTCTGACAGTGTTTCTTCGAGTCTGAGGAGCTTCTGGCGCTCCGCTTCCATCAGTCTGTTTACAGGAATTCCTGTCCATCTTGCAACGATTGAAGCGATTTCTTCTTCAGACACTTCTTCACGCAGCAGACGGTTTTCATCACGGGTATTTTCATTCTCTTCTTCAAGCTGTTTGATTTCTTTCATCAGCTCCGGAATGTGTCCATGTTTTAATTCTGCAGCTTTTGATAAATCATAGTTATTTTCAGCATCTTCAAGCTCGCGGCGAAGCTTATCGAGCTCTTCTTTTTTCTGCTGAATCACGAGGAGTGACTGTTTCTCCTGCTCCCATCTCGTTCTCATACTGTCCGCTTTTTCCCGTAAATCAGAGAGTTCGCGTCTCAGAATATTGAGTCTTTCCATACTTGCCAGATCCTCTTCTTTATCGAGAGCCGCTTCCTCAATTTCAAGCTGCATAATCCGTCGTAATGCTTCATCCAGCTCCTGTGGCATAGAATCAATTTCTGTGCGGATCATGGCACATGCTTCATCAATCAGGTCGATCGCTTTATCAGGAAGAAAACGGTCTGTAATATAACGCTCTGATAATTTTGCTGCAGCTACGAGTGCTCTATCGTGAATCGTCACACCATGATGAATTTCAAAACGCTCTTTTAATCCTCTTAAAATAGAAATCGTATCTTCTTCATCCGGCTCCTGAACGAGCACCTGCTGAAATCTTCTTTCTAGCGCAGGGTCTTTTTCGATATACTGCCGGTGTTCGTTTAACGTTGTTGCACCGATACAGTGAATTTCACCTCTTGCAAGCATTGGCTTCAGCATATTCCCGGCGTCCATTGCCCCTTCTGTTTTTCCGGCACCGACAATGGTATGAAGTTCATCGATAAATAAGATGATTTGACCATTACTCTTTTTTACCTCAGCAAGAACCGCTTTCAGTCTTTCCTCGAATTCGCCACGGAACTTAGCACCGGCAACAAGTGAGCTCATATCGAGTTCAAATACAATTTTGTCTTTTAAGCCTTCCGGGACATCTTTTCTAACGATCCTTTGGGCCAGTCCCTCTACAATGGCTGTCTTCCCGACACCAGGCTCTCCGATTAACACCGGATTGTTTTTTGTTTTTCTTGAAAGGATCCGGATGACATGTCTGATTTCAGCATCCCGTCCGATAACCGGATCCATTTTTCCCTTCTTCACTTCTTCAATAAGGTCACGCCCATATTTACTGAGTGCTTCATATTGAAGCTCAGGATTTTGAGTTGTCACACGTCTCCCTCCTCTTATTTCATCTATAACCGTTTTAAGTTCTGTCTCTTTAACGTTTTGTTTTGATAAATAAGATACGGACGGCTGGCTTGAAAGTTTCATTAAACCCAATAGCAGATGTTCTATAGAAAGGAATTCATCCTGATATCCTTTCATAAACTCTTCTGAGTGCTTCAGCCATTTAGCAATATCATTAGAGATAACGGGGTTGTATTGATCTGCATGGATCGTCGAGAATGAATCAAGTCTTTGTTCAAGATAACGAACGAATGCTGCAGTATCCAGCCCTGATTTCTCTAAAATCTGATTGGTAAAATCATTGTTTTTCAGCATAGCAGTTAAAACATGTTCCATTTCAACAGAAGAATGGCGACGGTTTTCCGCCATCTTTTTTGCCTCTACGAACGCTTCCTGAACGCTGTATGTCATCTGTTCAAGTTTCATCCCGACACTCCTTTGACCTTTTTTGACCTTTATTGTATCGTAGCATGTTCTTCATCAAATTGTAAAGAAGATTCGCTTTACATCAGGTGTTTTCGGTGGTTAAATAAATACCATGTGACGAAAGAATGTGGAGGATTTTATGGATATTGAACAATTATGGATTATCTTAAAATTTCTATTTTTAGGCCTGTTTCAGGGTTTAACAGAACCTATTCCGATCTCATCAAGTGGACATCTTCTTCTTGCCCAGTATTTTCTTGGCGTTGAGATTGAGGGAAACTCATTTACTTTTGAGCTGCTGGTCAATTCAGCTTCCTTAATTGCGGTACTGATTATTTACCGCAAGGACATTGCAAGACTGATTGTAAGAGGACTCGGTTATATTAAAACGAAAGATCCAGAAGATAAAACAGAGTTCAACTTTATAATTTTTCTTATTGTCGGCACGATACCGGCCGGTTTGATTGGAGTTCTTTTCGATGATGATATTTCACGTTTATCAAGCCCTCAGACCGTTGCGATCACACTGATGATCACGGGTATTGCCCTGTTTTTAATTCGTAATCTTCGTGGAAAACGCGGGGAAAACGGAATGACGATGAAGGATGCACTCATCATCGGTTTTGCCCAGGCAGTGGCACTTATTCCCGGGATCAGCCGAAGTGGAGCCACTATCGTAGCGGCAATGGCCAGAGGCATCCATCAGGAAACGGCACTGCGCTACTCATTCCTGTTATTTATTCCTGTAAGTCTTGGCGGGACCGTTCTGAGTTTGTCTGATTTTCTCTCTGATGATAATATCGCAAATCTGTGGTTCCCATATTTATTAGCATTCCTAGGGTCACTCGTCGCTTCCTACTTTTCATTGAAATGGTTCATGAACATTATGGCTAAAGGAAACCTGATCTATTTTGCGATCTACTGCCTCGTTGTTGGACCGATCGTATTACTGGTTCTGTCATTGTCATAATCGAAAACGATATAAGTCTTTCATTACGCAAATAAAGCACAAAAAAGCTGGAACTGACACGAAGTCGGTTCCAGCTTTTTTTATCATGTAATCCCTAATGCAATCTTTGCGTAGCGGGACATATTATCTTTGCTCCATGGTGGGCTCCAGACAATATTCACATCTACTTCTTTCACTTCAGGCACGTCAGCAAGTGCTGCTTTTACCTGATCCACGATTACAGGTGCCAGCGGGCATCCCATGGATGTGAGGGTCATCTTCACTTCTGTATTTCCAGCGTCGTCCATCGTTACGTCATAGACTAGGCCAAGGTTTACGATATCAATACCAAGCTCGGGGTCAATAACCTGCTCGAGGGCGCCCATGATGCTGTCCTTTGTATCCTGATCCATCGAATCACTCCTTTTGCGCTTACTTGTATTTATCATACCAGAGTTTTCAGCTGACTGAAACCGTTAGGCCTGCATGTGCCTGTCAAACCATTTAACCGTCTCAAGCAACCCTTTACGCGTCACCTTATGACCTTCCGTTTCCTCTGCGATAAACCGCAAATGATCCGGGTTTTTATTGTAGGATGGGTAAATGGATTTAAAAAATGCATAGGTTGGCTCAAAAGGAACGACAGTATCAGCCTTACCATGCCAGAATAGCAGTGGGCGATTTAGCAAACGGTCCGGATGAAGACTTAAATCATAGTCCTCAAGAACCTGCAGCTGCTCATCAATTTCCTCTTCACTCATCGGAAGCTTAAAGCCGTTTTTCTCAAAATGCTGGATCTGTGCCTTAGCAAAACCGACATAGGCCGGTGAACCCATCAGACTGACACCTGTGTGGATCCAGTCATATTTCTTTAAAGCGCCAAGCGTCGAAATACCGCCCATGGATGTACCTGCAACGCCGATTCTGTTTTCATCGGTCAGTCCATCAAATAAAAGCTTTTCCTTCAGAACTTTTAATTCCTCAATCATACGGATGACAATTTGCCAGAAACGTGTACTCATCACCATTTCGTCAGATCCATCAGACCGCTCTCCATGATAAGGTGCATCAGGTAAAATGACTCTGAATCCTTTTTCAGCGAGCAAATATGCGTAATGCAGATTATGTTCTTTCGCACTCATAAACCCGTGAATAAAAATAACCGCCGGACGCTTTTCCTCTCCAGGCTTTGTTATATGTAGATAAGGAATGCTGCCCACTTTTTCGTTATGTACTTCAATCATTGCCGGTCTCCTTTCGTTCTTTCACTATAAAAGCGTATCACATATCCAAATAGTGGCACAGTGATTTGATTGAACCTTGACGTAAAATTTATGGAACCGTCAAATAAATGTTACAATAAAAATGGAAAGTCCAACCGGGTTTAGAAGGAGCGGATATTCAATGGAGAAACATTTAATCGTGCTTGACCTAGACGGAACGTTACTGACCGATGAAAAAACCATTTCGGAGAGAACGAAAAAAACCCTCTTTAAAGCGAAAGACCATGGACACGAAGTGATGATCGCCACAGGGCGGCCTTACCGTGCCAGTGAAGCATATTACAGGGAACTTTCACTCAATACACCTATTGTTAACTTTAACGGCGCATTCGTACACCACCCGCTCAATGACAAATGGGGCATTCACCATGAACCGATGGATTTAAGCGTCGTGAAAGAAATTGTTGATGCCTGCCACGATTTCGATTTTTATAACATTGTAGCTGAGATCCTGGATGATGTGTATCTGCATTATCATGATGAAAAGCTTCTCGATATATTCAGCTTCGGTGATCCAGTCATCCGGTCAGGAGATTTAAGAACCTATCTACCTGAAAATCCGACCAGCATGCTGATCCACGCTGAAGAATCACAGGTCGACAAAATTAGAAAACACCTCAGCGATGTCCATGCAGAAGTCATCGACCACAGACGCTGGGGTGCACCGTGGCACGTCATCGAAATCGTCAAAAGCGGCCTCAATAAAGCAGTGGGAATCCAGAAAGTATCCGATCACTACGGTATTCCAAAAGACCGTATTATTGCCTTCGGAGATGAAGACAACGACCTCGAAATGCTCGACTTTGCAGGCACAGGCGTCGCCATGGGAAACGGCATTAACTCCGTCCATCAGACCGCCAACTACATCACCGGCTCCAACAATGAAGACGGAATTGCAGTATTTCTGGAAGATCGTCTTAAGCTAAAATAAAAATGATCCTGCCCTGGTGGCAGGATCATTTTTTTATCTTTGGGATGAGCTGGACGGCGGATTAAACAATTTTGCTGAGTTATTTAACAACAGTTTATCTTGATTTGACCACTCTTTATCTTGATTCGACCACTCTTTTCACTTATTTGACAACTCCAAGAGATTATTAAACAACTCTCCCTAACAAACCTGCACACGGCCTCGAAGGATGAGACCCGCCCGGTTTTATAATTTCAATCAATATTATGAATGATGAGAATGCCGCCCATTTCACTTTTCTCATAAAAGCAACGGGAGTCAATTTAACCAAAGGGCCGGCCTCATCCGGAGACTCCTGCGGCAGAGAAGCGACAGGTGAGACAGCGTAGCGCAGAGCGCTAGCTGGCTCACCGCGCGGCCGCGGAAAGCGAAGGATGAGACCGGCCCGGCTATTTCAAAAATCAATCATCCTTCCTGAAAAACCCGAAAATTCCCGTTGTTTGAATGATATTCGTAAACGCATACGGATCCACCTTATGAATAATCCGCTCCAGCTCAAACAACTCATACCGCGTAATCACCATAATAAGCATCTCCTTCGGCTCATCCGTAAACGCACCCTTAGCAGGTACAATCGTAATCCCCCGCACTAGCTTCTCATGAATCGCCTTTTTCACCTCAGAAGACTTATTCGTTACGATCATCGCCGTCAGCTTCTCATGACGAGTATGAATCGCATCGATCATACGCGTTGACACATATAAGGTAACGAGCGTATAAAGACCCTTCTCCCATCCAAAAAGCATACTCGCAGCCAGAATGATGACTGCATTCATGATGAAAAAATAGATCCCTACAGGTTTATCATTTAATCGGGAGAGAATCATCGCAATAATGTCCATTCCTCCGGTAGAGGCACCCCATTTAAGCGTAAATCCGACTCCCACTCCCGCGATCACACCACCAAAAACAGCGTTCAGTAAAATATCCGGCGAAACCTCCACTACCGGAATAATCTCAAGCGCAATCGTTGTAAATCCAACAGACAGCAGGCTGTACACCGTGAACATCTTACCGACTCTGATCCAGCCAAGAATAATCGCAGGAATATTTAAGATTAAAAGCAAAATCCCTGTTGACAAAAAAACAGGTGTAAAATCTGCCAGTATATTTGAGATCAACTGCGCAAGCCCTGTAAAGCCACTGGCAAATACATTTGCCGGAATAAGAAAAAGATTAAGTGCAATTGCATTTAAAACAGCGCCGATGATGACAATCGCGATCTTTCTGGACTCTAACCAGATTGTTTCATTCGATACTTTTTTTAACTGAAAAGAAGACTCTGATGCCAATGGATTCCCTCCTTTTTACTCAGGTACGAACGTTTATTCAGCACCTTATGTTACCTTCATAACCTCTTTTCCCTTAACCTACACCAATTACATTGTAAATTCCAACTAAAATCGCTAAACTTGTACCATAAGACTTAATTCAAAGGAGCAATTATATGACTATTCAATTATTTGCAGACAGCGCCTGTGACCTTCCCGGTTCATTTTTTGAAGAAAACCAGGTTACTCTTCTCCCGTTACACGTACATATTGGGGACAACGACTATGAAGATCTGGTCACGATCCAGTCAAAGGAAGTGTTCGATGCGATTCGAAATGGCGCGCATCCAAAAACATCTCAGGCAAGCCCTAAAAAAATGGAGGAAGAATTCACCTCCCTTGCAAAATCAGGTAAAAAAGGACTTTATATTGCCTTTTCTTCACAGCTTTCAGGCACTTACCAGACAGCCGTCATGATCAGAGACCAGGTAAAAGAGGAATATCCGACACTTGATTTAACGATCATAGATACGAAATGCGCCTCCCTCGGTTATGGATTGGTCGTACACAAAGCTGCTGAGCTGTTAAAATCAGGTGCAAACTTTGACGATGTGGTGGCTGAAAGTCAGTTTCAGGCTGAACATATGGAGCATCTGTTTACCGTAGAAGACCTTGATTATCTCGCGAAAGGTGGACGCGTGTCGAAAGCATCTGCTTTTATCGGCGGACTTCTGAATATTAAACCGCTGCTTCACGTTGAGGACGGAAAACTGGTACCTCTTGAAAAGCTGAGGGGCAGAAAGAAATTGATGAAGCGGATCATTGAAGTGATGAAAGAGCGCGGTGATTCTTTAGAAAATCAGTTGATCGGTATCAGCCACGGAGACGAAGAACCTCTCGCCGAAGAAATGAAACGCATGATTACAGAGGAATTTGGTACAACAACATTCTACACAGGCATGATCGGTTCCGCTGTCGGAGCACATGCCGGCCCTGGAACTCTTGCTATTTTCTTCTTAAACAAACAGTCTGCCAGATCATAAAAAGATAGAAGGAGGCTCCATTTAATGAAGAAAAAGATTCTTGTCGTAGGCGGTGTAGCTGGTGGTGCAACCTTCGCATCACAGCTGCGCATGCTGGATAAAGAGGCAGAAATCATCGTATTTGAAAAAGACGGTACGATGTCATTTGCTAACTGTGGGCTCCCTTACTACCTCGGCGGTTTTGTAAAAGATAAAAAACAGCTGATTGCTGCAACCCCCGAGTCCTTTCAGAAGGATAAGTCCATCGAAGTAAGAATTCTGCATGAAGTGACCGGCATTCTGCGTGATCAGAAAAAAATTATGATTCAGGATCATATAAAAAATGAACGCTATGAAGAATCCTATGACATACTTTTATATTCTCCCGGAGCCGTTCCCATTAAACCGGACATAAAAGGCTTGAGTAATGGTAACTGCTACAGCCTGAGGTCATTCAAAGACATGTTAAAGCTCGATGAACACATCTCAACAAAAAATTATCAGTCTGTCTGCCTCGTTGGAGGAGGATTTATAGGGCTTGAAATGGCTGAGAACTTTAAAGCAAGGGGACTTGATGTTCATCTCGTTCAGCGTTCTGAGCATGTCCTTAATCTGTTGGATCAGGATCTGTCATCTTTACTTGAAGAAGAACTCAACAAACAGGGCGTTCACCTTCATTTAGCAGCAACGGTTGAAGAAATTGATGATGACGGAACGACTTTGCGATTATCTGACGGAAAGGAAATCACCGCTGACTTTCTGCTCCTTGCAACCGGGATCAAACCGAATCACCATCTCGCTGAGCAGGCTGGTCTCGTCATCGGAGAAACCGGCGGCGTTAAAGTGAATGAATTTATGCAGACAAGTGATCCTGATATTTATGCGGTTGGTGATGTCATTGAATCCTTCGATTTCATCACAAAAAAGCCTAAGCGTGTCCCTCTCGCCTGGGTCGCACACCGCGAGGCCTATATTGCTGCCATGCATATAACGGGCACCCATCTTCCTTTCAAAGGCATTTTAGGCACTGCGATCTGTAAAGTATTCGATTTAACCGCTGCATTAACAGGTCACAGTGAAAAGTCACTGCAAAAACAGGAAATAGAATTTGAAACCGTAAGCCTGACAGCGAGACAGCACGCCGGTTATTACCCTGGTGCTGAAAAATTCACCATCAAAGTACACTTCTGCCCCTACTCCGGGAAACTATTCGGTACACAGGCAGTCGGAAAAGACGGCGTTGACAAGCGTATGGACGTGCTCAGCACAGCCATTTCGTCGGGTCTGACTATCACAGACCTTCAGGCGCTCGAACTCTCTTACGCACCGCCATACAGCGCACCAAAGGATCCAATCAACATGCTCGGCTACAAAGCCGTCCCAAAACTCAAAAAACCCTTCCCGCAATAATCCGGGAAGGGTTTTTCATTAAAAATAATTAATTGAAACGATTCTTATTGGAAGTATCCCTCCGTAGAGGTATGCCCCGGATGGATCTTTACTTTCTAAAAACAAGAATTAGTGTGCCACTATCTCAAAGGTCCGGGTCGCATCCGAAGACTCCTGCGGCAGTGAAGCGACCGGTCCGGTTTTTATTTCACATGCTCAGTCGAAAACCTCGACACAATCTGATGCGGCACCGTAATCCTCGTCGGCGGCTCATTCGGATTCTCAATACGCTTAATCAGCTGACTTGAAGCCGAAAACCCAAGCTGAAAAATATTAATATCCACTGAAGTCAAAGGCGGCCTCGACATCTCAGAAAATAACGCATTATTAAAACTGATGATTGAAATATCGTCCGGAACTGTTATATCCAGCTCACTCAGCGTATTCAGCACGCCAAGAGCTAAGAGGTCATCTGTCACCAGCAACGCAGTCGGCCTTTCATCCAGCGGAAGCTCCATCAGGGCACAGACCGCTTCTTTCCCACCTTCAAGCAGGAAACTTTCATGAAGAACATACTGTTCACGGTAAGGAATTCCCGCTTTTTTCAGCGCGTTTTCATATCCCGACAGACGTTCAACGGTTACGACAAGTTTTGCATCTCCACCAATATAGGCAATCCGTTCATGTCCCATACCAAGTAAGAACTCTGTTGCATCCAACCCTGCCTTGAAATTATCGTTATCAACATGTGTAATAGCCTCAACGAAATTATACGGTTTTCCAATCATGACAAAAGGAAAGTTCCGCTCACGCAAATACTGCAAAATCCTGTCTTCCACCTTTGAATAAAGAAGGACAATTCCATCAACACGGCCACCCTGAACCATCTGCACAACCCCGTTGTATATATCCTCTTCACTTTGTCCGGTCACAAGCTGGAGAGCGTATTGCCTTTCATGTGCCCCTTCACTTAATCCCCGGAGTACGGTAGGGAAAAATGGATTTTGAAAAAAGACGTCAGATGATCCAGGGGTAACGAGACCGATAACCTGAGTTGACTGATTCGCCAGGCTTCTCGCAATAAAATTCGGATGATAACCCAACGTATTCATCGCTTCTCTTACTTTTTCTTTCGTCCGTTCACTAATTCTCGGGTTATTAGCAATCACACGTGAAACAGTTGACGGAGCGACGTTTGCCGCCTTGGCTACATCTTTTATAGTAACTGACAATACACTCACCTCCTATATGTTGACGCTTACACAATAATCAATACTGTCTGTCAGCAGAGAAAAAATTATCACACTCTGCTGACAGGTTACTTATGATGCGATGCTCTCTTTCTTTTTACCCTTTTTTCTCATATAAATGAATAATCCGATAAAGAAAATCCAAACCGCTGCAATCGCTGCCAGGAACCAGTAATTAATACCCGTCTCCTCTGCCACAACATATACTTCAGCTACTTCACGGTCGAGTGTAATTCTGAACTGATCATTTTCAGATCTTACTAAATCTCCACCAAGAAGTCCGCGCAATTCACTTGAATCCTGATAGTCAGCTGTTGCAAGATCCACGGATTGCGTTTCACTCGTATTATTGATTGCGATGACAGTTGTTTCATCCTCATACTCTCTCTCATAGACAAGCATACCATTATCGTTATAAAGTACTTCAAGCGTTCCGCGCGTAAGTGATGGAAGCTGCTGCCTTAGTTCTCCTAGTTTACCGATATACTCCTGTAGCTCTTCATCGACATTCAGGTCCATCAGCCTCCGGTTATCCGGATCTTCCCCACCGTCCAATGCGATTTCAGACCCGTAATAAATGATCGGAATACCAGGAACAGTGTACATAAAGGCAGTTGCCATTTCCCATCTCGTGCCCGGGAACATATTGTTTTCAGAAGCGAGTCTTGTAAAACGTGTCATATCATGATTATCAATAAACGTTCCCATTAAATAAGGATCGTTAAAGAACTGCTGATTGTAGTCCCAGTAATTGAACAATCTTGACGAATTCTGATCTGTATTCTGGAAGACTGTTCTCATCTGTTCCGCTAAAGGAAAATCAACAAATCCGTCAATCCCTGTGTCGGCGTATTCAGCGATTTTTCTTATGTCAGTATCATAGACTTCCCCAATTAAATAGAAGTCATCCTTCACAGATTTAACTTCCTGTGAAAATTCAGTCCAGAATTCAGCCGGAACGTGCTTAACTGTATCAAGTCTGTATCCGTCTATGTTTGTTTCTTCAATCCACCATTTAGCGGCATCAAATAAGTAATCCCTGACTTCCTGATTTTCAGTATTTAAATCCGGAAGACCGTAAATCCATCCGTTCTCAAGCTGCTCAGGATCATTGTTATCTCTGATCGGCTGTTCAGGGTGGTACCAGTCCTCACGCTCAGGATCATCCACCCATTCGTGAGTTGGTGCAGTATGATTGACGACGAAATCAAGAATCACTTTAATATCCCGTTCATGCGCTTCATCTACAAGCTGCTTAAACTCTTCAATCGTACCAAAATGTTCTTCTGTCTCGTAAAAATCCTCGATCCAATAGCCGTGATAGCCCATCTCCTGATTTTCGAAAATCGGTGTCAGCCAGATGGCAGTGAAGCCCATATCCTTAATGTAATCCAGTTCATTGATAATCCCCTGGAAATCACCACCATGATAAGCTCTTGGATCTTGTCTGTTCACAGTTAAATCATTTGATGTGTCACCATTATTGAAACGGTCCACCATCAGAAAATAAATTGTTTCATCCTGCCATTTTCTCTCTTCCTTTTCAACAGCGTCAGCCTGACCTGAAAAAACGCTATTAAAAAGGAGGATAGTGATGAGAAAAAGAGCACTTCCGACTCTTCTCACCTCTTCCCCTCCTCCTTTATATGGGTATATTCCATTAAATATCGTAAGCTTTCGATCTGCTGTAATCAGAGTGGCAAATCAGACAACGGTTTAACCTTTTGTTCCACCTGCTGTCAGTCCTGAAATCAGGTAACGCTGGGAGAACAGATATACAAGTGCGATTGGCACAGCGATCAGAATCGAACCTGCTGCAAATCGTGTAAAGTTATTGTCAAACTGATTGCTGATAAAGTTGAACAGTCCAAGTGCCAGCGTAAAATTATCCGGATTTCGCAGAATAATTCGCGGCAGGAGGAAGTCAACGAACGGCGCCATAAAGTTAAACAGCGCTACTACTCCTAAAATCGGTTTTGCAAGCGGCAGCATAATTTTGAAGAATACGCCTAAGTGACCTGCTCCATCAATTCTTGCAGCTTCATCAAGCTCCTTAGGTATTGTATCAAAATAACCTTTTACGAGCCAAGCATTAAACGGTATTTGTCCTCCGATATAAATCAGTGTCAGACCTACAAGAGAATCCAGAAGTCCGATCATATTTAATAGAAGGTAAATGGCAACCATCGCCATTAACGCCGGGAACATTTGCAGTAACAGGAATGCGTATAATCCGTATTTGCGTCCCGTGAATTTGTAGCGTGAAAATGCGTATGCTACGAATGATGTAATCACGACTGAGAAAAATGCATTGGCAATCGCGACCATGACACTGTTTTTATACCATGTCAGATAATCACTCGACGGATCCGTGAACAGCCACTTATAGTGAACGAGTGACCAGTTTTCAGGAATCAGCTGTGCAGAATAAAGACTTGTACCCGGGTTCAGTGACATACCAACTGTCCATAGAAGAGGATAGCCGATTACAACAGCCATAAAAGCTAAAAATAGATAAATGAGCGTTACTTCGATGTTAGACTTAGCCTTTTTGCTCATTAAATATTCCCCTCCTCTTTAAATGAACGTGTTTTTCTAAATTGATAGAACGCAAAACCTGTGACAATCAGACCGAGAATCAGTGTAATCGCTGCAGCCATACTGTACTGGTTCAATTCAAATGTTAAGTCGTAAACCCATGAAATCAGGATATCGGTACCGCCCGCGTTTTGACCACGCACAGCAGGTCCACCTTCATTAAACAGGTAAATAATATTAAAGTTATTAAAGTTTCCGGCATACTGCATGATCAGTAATGGGGCTGTTGCATACAGTACGTGCGGAAGTGTAATGTTTCTGAATTTCTGGAATCGGCTTGCTCCGTCTACATCTGCTGCTTCGTACCAGTCTTTTGAAATACTTTGAAGAATACCGGTAAATAGCGCAAACACAAATGGGAATCCGAGCCATGTCTGTATCATGATTAATGCAATGCGTGTCCAGAACGGATCCTGAAGCCACGGGATCGCAAGGTCAAACATTGCGAGAATATCCGTATTTATCGCACCGAAACGATCGTTAAACATCGCTGCAAATACAAGGATCGTTACGAATGCAGGTACTGCCCATGGAAGAATTAAGATCGTACGGATCGTCCGCTTGAATTTAATACGCGGATCGTTCACAAGTAAAGCAAGGAATAAACCAAGACCGATTTGCAAAGTCGTTGCAACAACTGTCCAGACAATCGTCCAGGTAAATACACTGATAAATGTATCCTGCCAGATATTATTTCCTGCTCCGCCTGTTTCAAAGAACAGACGTGTGAAGTTATCAAAGCCAATCCAGTTTAAAAGGTTACGTGGCGGCTGGTTGTATTGTGTGTAATCTGTAAATGCCAAAGCGATCGTAAACATCAGTGGCAAAATAACAATAAAGGCAAGCATCACAAGCCCTGGTGTTACAAAGAAATATGGGAATCCTGTATCCCATACGTTACGTGCTGCTTCTTTAAACGTTGGTGTTTTTTCACCGTCACGCAGACGGATTGCATCTCTTTTAGCATCCTTCACGTTGGCTACGTATAGGACAATAAAGAAGGCTATAAGAATCACAGAAATTAAACCATAGATTAATAGAAAAACAGAGTTATCAACACCCTGAAGTGTACCGAGTGTTCTCAGCCCCCAGATGCCTGTATTTAGAAAACTCCCAAGCGTCAGGATAAAGGAAACTTCGAGGATAATGAAGAGTATTCCCTTAACGTATCTGCGGTTGTACAACTGGCCTAAGCCGGCAAGAAGAATAGATAGAATGACAGCTAATCTGGGGTTATGTGAAGTTTTAGCTGTCGAGTTAGCAGTTGACATGTCATCGCCTCCCTAGCGAGCGTTCAGAGAACAATATCTCTATAAAGTGAGTGGATAGAAGGAGGGAATCCTTCTATCCACCATCGTCATGAATGTGAAATTACTGTTGTGCAGCAGCGATATTATCCTGGATCTGCTGTACAGCTTCGTCTAATACTTCCTGTACATCATCACCTTGTGCGATGAACAGTAGTGCGTTATTAATTGGCTCCCAAACCTGCTGCATTTCCGGAGCAGATGGCATTGGCGTTCCGAACTGGATCTGCTCAGCAAATGGAGCGATCAGTTCATTAGAAGTTACAGCTTCTCCTTCAAGTGCTGCCTGGTTCGCTGGAAGCTCCCCTGCATTTTCGAAGTAGAAAGTTGAATTCTCTTCATTTGTAAGCCAGATAGCAAGATCAGTTGCAGCATCTTTGTTTTCTGAGTACTCAGAAACCATCCATGATTTTACACCTACGAATGAAGTTGCGTTGTTTCCGTCAACCGTTGGAAGGATTGCTGTTCCAAGGCTGTCACCAAGTGCTTCAGAGTAAGCAGGAATGTTCCAAGGACCAGTGATTGCAACACCGACTTTACCGTCAGAGAATAGACCGTTCATGATGTCAGGGTTGATTTCAACCGGGATGTATCCATTTTCGTACCAAGACTGGATAAGCTCTCCTCCAGCTACAGCACCTTCGTTGTTAAGACCGATATCCGTTACGTCATAAGATCCGCCTTCGTTGTTGAATACATATGCGCCATTAGCGCCGAAGAATGGATATGAGAAATAGAAGTTTGCAGCTTCCATTAGGAAACCGTATGTTTCAGAAGCCTGATCCGTCTGTTCTTCAGCAATTGCCATCAGGTCATCCATTGTTGCAGGTGCTTCAGGTACAAGGTCTTTGTTATAGAATGTTGCATAAGTTTCTACTACTAGTGGAGCTCCATAAGTTTCTCCATCATATGTGATTGCTTCAATTGCTGTTTCTGAATAGTCGCCCTCAGCTTCACCAAGATCGATTGGTGCAGCAAGTCCCTGAAGAACGATGTTTCCGATTCTGTCATGCGGCTGGAAGAAAAGGTCAGGACCGTTACCGGCAGGGCCGTCAAGGTTAAGCGCTTCCACCTGATCAAGCATGTTCATAGGTGTCGCTTCGATTGCAATTCCAGTTTCTTCTGTGTAACGAGCGAATAATTCATCAAGCGCAGCTCTTTGCTCTTCGCTGTCATTCACCCATACTTTTAGTGATTCCGGCTGATCAGAAGTTGCTTCTTCTCCATCTCCGGATGCATTTGAGTCCCCATCGCCTGAACCTGCTGATTCTTCACGTTCAGGTGCACAAGCTGCCAGTACGCCGATTAAAAGCAGTACCATGGCAAAAATCGAAATATACTTTTTCAACATTGACCCCTCCTAAAGGTTGTTTTTTCTTGAGCTTGTACAAACGTTTGCACACTATCTCTAAAAAAAGAGCGATTAAAAATATAACCGCTTACATTTTGTTGTGAAAACGATTGCACAACCTACTTTTATTATAATCAAGTTTTTACATATTACAATAGAAAAAATGCATTTTTTTATTTTTTGTTATTTTCCCGTCAAGAGTTGCCAACAGTCATTGACTTTAATTCGTCTTTCGAATAAGGTTGTAAGCAATTATTCTATTAACGCTGCAGTCGGTCTTTTCTTTACTACATAAATACCTGGCTGTAACTATGAAGGAGTTGTATTTATTATGATTAAATCCGGAATTCACCACCGGGCAGACCGGTCACAGGCATATGCCATTTCATCTGAAGAACTGCATATCAAAATTAAAACAGCCAGAAATGATATTACTTCTGTCTCTCTCGTCCTCGGCGATCCTTACGACTGGACAGATGGTACATGGAACTTTCAGAACGAACCGATGGAATTTGCAGGTTCGGATCAGGTCTACGATTATTGGGAAGCGTCTATTAAGCCCGAGTACAGAAGACTTCGCTACGGTTTCAAGCTGACGGATAAAAAAGAAAGCGCCTTCCTGGGTGAAAAAGGATTCCATCCGGAACCACCCGAGGACATTGGCGAGTACTTCTGTTTCCCTTACATTAATAAAGCTGACCTGTTTCAGGCACCTGATTGGGTAAAAGATACGGTCTGGTATCAAATCTTCCCTGAACGCTTCGGTAACGGTGATCCTTCACTTGACCTTCCTGGAACGATGCCATGGGGAAGTCAGGACCCGGAGAGAGATTCATTGTTTGGAGGAGATCTTCAAGGTGTCATTGATCACCTTGACTACCTTCAGGATTTAGGAATCTCGGGGATTTATTTCACACCTATCTTCAAGGCTAGCTCTAATCATAAATATGATACGATTGATTATTTTGAAATAGACGAACAGTTTGGAACAAAAGAAACGTTTAAACAGCTAATCGACGAATGTAAAAAACGAGGAATCCGCGTTATGCTTGATGCTGTTTTTAATCATAGCGGATACTTCTTCCCTCCGTTTCAGGACGTGCTGGAAAAAGGTGAACAATCACGTTATAAGGACTGGTTCCACCTTTGGGATTTCCCGGTTCAGACTGATCCTGCGCCAAACTATGACACGTTTGCCTTCACCCATATGATGCCAAAGCTGAACACCGAGCATCCTGAAGTGAAAAACTATCTGCTGGAAGCGGGCCGCTACTGGGCTCGTGAATTTGATATTGACGGCTGGCGGCTTGATGTTGCCAACGAAGTTGATCAGGCATTCTGGAGAGAATTCCGGGCAGAAGTAAAGAAAATCAATCCTGATCTCTACATTCTCGGTGAGATCTGGCACGATTCAATCCCATGGTTAAAAGGCGATCAGTTTGATGCGGTGATGAATTATCCGTTTACAACAAACATTCTTCAGCTTTTTGCTAAACAGGAAATCAGTGTGGAAGAGTTCGTAGATAATATGACGAAAGTTCAGCAGATGTATCCTTCACCTGTAAATGATGTGACGTTTAACTTGATCGGCAGTCATGACACACCAAGGATTTTAACTGAATGCGGAGACGACAAAGAAAAGCTGAAGCAGATTTTCACTGTTCTTCTCACGTATTATGGTACACCGTGTATTTATTATGGTGATGAAATCGGTTTAACCGGAGGACAGGATCCGGGCTGCAGAAAGTGTATGGAGTGGGATGCTGAGAAACAGGATACTGAACTTTTCGATACTGTAAAACAGCTAATTATGCTGCGTAAAGAAGAACCTCTGCTTGCCAACCGTGGAGATTTCACCTTCTTCCCGTCGGATGTGAGTAGTAAATCACTTATCTATAAGCGTTCAGGTGACGGTGAAACCATCATTGTAGCCATCAACACAAGCAGTAAAAAAGACAGCTTCAAACTCCCTTACACAATCGGAAAGCAGCAGGTCACTAACCTGCTGACCGGTGATCGTCATAAATGGAAAAAAGGGAAAATAAAATTAAAAGCAAATGATGTGCTGATCCTTAAAGTTCATTCATAAACAGATGCCTTTCAAATTGAGGGTGTGACAACTCCTATACGGATTTGGTCCACCCTCTTTTTCCTGCCTTACGATTATTGCCAGACAGTTGAGAACAACCGTCAGGAAAGGAGCCTCATACACCATGAGTAAACAGGCTAAAAAATTGACTCTCTTTGCACTTACCTGGCCTATTTTTATAGAAATTTCCCTGCATATGCTGATGGGGAATGCAGACACGCTTATGCTAAGCCAGTATTCGGATGACAGTGTAGCAGCAGTCGGTGTGGCGAACCAGATTCTTTCTTTAATCATTGTCATGTTCGGATTTGTTGCTACAGGAACGTCTATACTCGTCGCTCAGTACCTTGGTGCTAAAAAAGATAGAAGCGCTGCAGAAATTGCGGTGATTTCAATCGTGGCTAACCTGATCTTCGGACTTGTGCTGAGTTTGGCCATTGTTATCCTGGATCAGCAATTATTAAGACTGCTCGACATTCCGGCCGAACTGCTTCCGGAAGCAACCGTCTACCTTCAGATTGTCGGCGGATTATCATTTATTCAATCGGTCATCATGACAATCGGCGCGGTTTTAAGAAGCTACAGTTTCACAAAAGATGCAATGTACGTTACGCTCGGGATGAACATCCTGAATGTTGCAGGTAATTACCTCGTGATTTTCGGTCCATTCGGCTTTCCGGTTCTTGGTGTTGAAGGTGTAGCCTACTCAACCGCGATCAGCCGGATCATTGGATTATGCGCTGTTTTCTATCTTTTATTGAGAAGAACAAAATACAGCCTGCCATTCAGACAGCTATTCTCCCTTCCAGCCGGACATTTAAAAAACTTACTTAAGATCGGAATTCCGTCTGCAGGAGAACACTTATCTTACAACGCTTCACAGCTTGTCATCACCGCATTTATTGCAGCAATGGGGACTGAAGCACTGACGACAAAAGTGTATACACAAAACCTGATGATGTTTATTTTCCTTTTTGCAGTTGCCATTGGTCAGGGCAGTCAGATCCTGATCGGACATATGGTTGGGGCCGGTAAATTCGAAGAGGCATATAAAAGATGTATCAAAAGTCTCAGACTTGCTATTTTAATATCTCTGCTCATGGCCGTGATTTTTGCTATTTTCTCAAGAAACCTCCTTGGGATCTTCACTTCGAATGAAGATATTTTAGCGCTTGGATCCATCCTTATTTTCCTGACCATCATTCTTGAACCGGGAAGAAGCTTCAATCTTGTTGTCATCAATGCACTCAGAGCAGCGGGAGATGTCAAATTCCCTGTATACATCGGCATTTTATCCATGTGGGGAATTTCTGTTTTCTTCGCTTATCTGCTCGGCGTTGTATTCGAGCTCGGCCTCATCGGGATTTGGATCGCCTTTTCACTTGATGAATGGATTCGTGGAATCATCATGCTGAAGCGATGGAAAAAAAGAGGCTGGATGAAAAAAAGTTTTGTTAAACCTGCTTAATATTCTGAAAATAATAATGCGCTTACATGGTTGCAATGGAAGGATTCGTTACACACGAATCCTTTTTCTTATGTTATAAAAACTAACATGATAATCGTTTTTTTCTAAAAAACACTTGCATTCTGTTAGTTTTCTGAATATTATTATATCTATAAGTTATCAAATGTTAGAAAACCTAACATAAGGAGTGGTCATTTTGAAGAAGATTGAAGCAATCGTTCGACCTGAAGTGTTTCAGGAACTCCGAGAAAAACTCGTCCATATCGGAATTGGGGGCCTGACCGTATTTGAAGCAGCAGGCTGCGGGAACCAGAAAGGAAAGCGCGGAGCATTCAGAGGAACTTCCTATGAGCTTCCCCTCGTTTCCCGGATAAAAGTTGAAATGGTAACAGAAGAACACCGTGTAGATGAAATTGTTGGCGCCATCCTTGAAGCCTGCGGAACCGGTCAGGTTGGAGACGGAAAAATCTTTATTTCTCCTATCGAAGAAGTGATCAGAATTCGCAGTGGCGAAAGAGGAAAACAGGCTGTTTTATAACCAGACTAAATTTGGAGGTGCTTCACGATGAAAAAGAAAATTTTATCTGTAACAGCAATTGGGAGTTTGTTTACGACAAGCGCGTTTGCAGCACCTGTGACTGCTGAAAGTGTACAATTTTCATTAGATACGATGTGGGTCATGATCGCTGCAATCTTAGTATTTTTTATGCATGCAGGATTTGCAATGGTGGAATCCGGCTTTACCCGGGCTAAAAACACATTAAACATTCTGATGAAAAATATTCTGACGATCTCGATCGGTTCAGTCCTTTACTTTTTAGTCGGTTACGGCATTATGTTCGGAAATACAAACGGATTTTTCGGCACAAGCGGGTTTGCCTTATCCGGTGTTGAAGACGTTGGGTTCTTCTTATTCCAGGCTGTGTTCGCAGCTACCTGCGCAACGATCATTTCCGGTGCTGTTGCTGAACGCATGAAGCTGAGCAGCTACCTGATTCTTACCGTTCTCATGACCGGCGCTATCTATCCGGTTGTCGGACACTGGGTATGGGGAGGCGGATGGATCTCTGAACTTGGATTCGTAGACTTCGCCGGATCAACAGTGGTTCACTTAACCGGAGCTGTTGGTGCATTGTTCGCCGTTCTGTTCCTCGGTTCACGTATTGGAAAATATGAAGGCAAAAAAGTCAATGCGATTCCGGGTCATAGCATTCCATTAGGCGCACTTGGCGTCTTCATCCTGTGGTTCGGATGGTTCGGATTCAATGGAGGGAGCTCACTGGCAGCTGACCCGACACTTGTACCAATCGTAATTTCGACTACCCTGCTTTCTGCGTCTGCAGGTGTGATTTCTTCAGCTCTTTATTCACGGATCCGTTTCAAAAAAATTGACCCTTCAATCACATTGAACGGAGCACTCGGTGGTCTTGTAGGGATCACAGCAGGAACAGCAAACGTATCACTTGCTGGTGCGATTGTAATTGGTCTAGTTGCAGGTGTGATCCTCGTTGAAGGCATACGTTTTATCGACGTTGTTCTTCGTGCAGACGATCCTGTAGGTGCAATTGCCGTCCACGGAATCTGCGGTATCTGGGGAACACTTGCCGTCGGACTTTTTGACACAGCAAACGGACTGTTTTATGGAGGAGGAGCCGGATTACTGGGCGTTCAGTCGATCGGTGTCGGCGCAGTCATCCTCTGGACCGGCCTTGCGGTAAGTGCTGTCGTATTCGCCATGAAATCACTCGGTGGTATCCGCGTTACACGCGAAGAGGAGCTTGCAGGTCTTGACTACTCCGAGCACGGTTCAAATGCTTACGAGTTTAAAGAATCTCTTATGTCATCAAGCTCTCCACAAACAGCTAACGCAACAGGTAACCTCGTTGAACGTCTCAATCAGCTTGGCACAACGGTTAAGCAGCCCGAAACAAGAAAAACAGTATAATTATAAAAAGCAGAATGTGTGGGGGCACATTCTGCTTTTTGCTGTTTTAGATTAACATCTCATCAGTTTTATAAACAACGTGAAAGTAAACACTTTGAGTGCCGGGTCATTCCGGAGACTCCTGCGGCAGTGAAGCGACAGGTGAGACAGCGAATCGCAGAGCGCTAGCTGGCTTACCGCGCGGCCTCCAGAAAAGCGGAGGCGGGCGTTTAGGGACGTACAAACTGGACCGACCTCGACGAAGATAAAGGAAACACGGTGAACGAAGTTAGCCGATGTTGACTTATCGAACGAGAGGACGGGAAGTTTGCTAGTCCCTGCCCGCCGGAGCTAGACATCAGGAAAAGCGGAGGCGACTCGTCCAGCCACGACAAGCATAAGGCGAAGATGAAAAGAGGGCTGATCTTTGCCCTCGTTCATCTTTGACTTATGACCTCGAGGGGCTAGTCGCCAGAGCTAGACAAAGGAAAGCGAAGGAATGGCCTGGTACGGTTTTAGAGAAGCCCAAATAAAATACCTCAGCACCTAAGCGCTGAGGTATTTTTACCTACCTTAATAATCTATGATGATAGCAACCTGTCCTTCTCTCTCGAAGACACATAGTTTTTAACCGAAAACACATTATAATCATTTTTCCGTATTTCATCGAGGATCGCACGGTATAGTACAGCCGCACCTTTTACAGGCGGCCTGCTGTAAACCGGGTAAAGGTGCATCTTCTCCATCGCAGCATCATAATGCTGCTCCGCGAGTCCGGCAAGCTCTTCCCAAACAGCGTTAAACTGTTCCCCGCCAATACGCTCATATAATCGTTCCTCTGAATATTGATGACGGCTCATGACGTCCTTAGGCAAGTATACACGGTTGCGCTCCAGATCCTCACCAATATCTCTTAAAATGTTCGTAATTTGCATCGCATATCCAAGCTGGACCGCACTTTCCCTTAACTCTTTTTCGTTGTCAGGGGCTAGCACAGGCAGCAGCATCAACCCTACTGTACTGGCTACGTGATACGAATAATCCAGCACATCATCAATGGTTCTGTAATCCCTGTGAGCTAGGTCCATTTTCTGCCCCTTCACCATATCCTGAAAAGCCTGGACATTCATATCATATTTTGAAAATACATCAGCGAGGGCGACCCACCTGGCATTTGAAGAATCAATCTGCCCATTCAGGAAGTTTGAAAACTCCTGCTCAAAGACCCTTAACTCTTCTTCCGGGAATTCACTTTCATCCACGATGTCGTCAACCGTTCGGCAAAAGCCGTAAATGGCCCACACAGCTCTCCTCTGATCGCCGGGAAGCAGAGAAAATGCACGATGAAATGTTTTGGAATGCTCTTTTATAATGTTCTCACATTCTTTATACGCTTTCGTCAGTTCCATGCTTGATCTCATCCTTTCCGTGAACCATTTTTTCAATCCCATCCGCTAATAGCTTTGCTCCCTGCATCACGATCGGCACACCGCCACCCGGATGCACAGACGCTCCTACAGCAAATACATTTTTTAATTCCGGGTACGGCTGAAACTGAGGCCTGAATGGACCCGACTGGAACAGAGTAGGTGCAATACCAAAGCTTCCGCCTGCATACAACCCTTCCATCTTTGCTTCCTCCGGTGTTCTGATATCCAGCCAATTCAGCCGTTCTTTTAAATCCGTAAATCCCTGTGTCTCCATCCGGCTCAATACTTGTTTTGCAAGCCTGTCCTTTTCCTTCGTCCAGTCAATTGTATCTCCTGATGGAACGGGGATGAGTACATAGAGAACGCTCTCGCCTTCAGGTGCCAGATTGGCATCAATAATCGAAGGGTTGAAGACATAATAAGACGGATCTTCCGGAATCCTCTGTTCTTTAAATATCTGGTTCATATTACGTTCAAAGTTCTCACCCATATAAAACTGGTGTATCTTCTTTTCGACATAACGCCCCTTAATTCCTGCATATAAAAGCATACAACCTGAAGATGGCTGATATTGACGCCCCTGCTGTCTGACGAGCTTTTCCGCAATTGGAAAGTCACCATTTAATACTACAGCATCTGTTTTTTCAAAAATGCCGTTATATTTAATGCCCGAAGCCTTTCCGCCTTCAATGACAACCTCTTCGATTTTTGCTTTTTTGACGATGCGAACACCACGCTTATCCATTGCACGCTCAAGGACGTCAACAAGACTCGCATAACCGCCTTTCACATAGTAAATACCGTGCTCATGCTCACTGTAGGAAACGAGTGAGTAAATACCCGGCGTTGCAAACGGATTGCCTCCTATATATAAGGTCTGGAGTGCATATGCCGTTTTCAGACGGTCGTCAGTAAAATACGCCTGAAGCTGTTTTGATACTGAGCGGAATGCTTTCAGTTTTCTCAGTGAGTTAAGGGTCGCTGGCTGAATGGTCTGCCAGCGCGTAAGAAAGGACTGCTCCAGAAAACGGGGTTTCCCCTCGTTAAATCTGTAAGTCATATCAGCCATAAACTCTTTAAAACCGGCTTCCTCTCCAGGAAACACCCTGCTGATCTCAGCCATCTGTTTGTCTTTATCTCGATATTTCGTGTAGGTTGTTCCATCTGCGAAATGAATATCGTACAGTGGATCGCATTCAATCAATTCATAGTCATTTTCATGAACGCCCGCTTCCTTTAAAATGCCCTTCAGCATGTCGGGTAGCAGAACAATCGTCGGTCCCTTATCTATTTTAGTGTTACCGTGATGATGAAAAGCCAACCGGCCCCCTAACACAGCTTCCTTTTCAAAAAGCGTAACGTTAAATCCTTTTACAGACAAAAGTAACGCGGACATCATCCCGCCTATTCCGCCACCTATGATTGATATGTTTTTCATACAGCACCATCCGCCACAGGCGCATGCTGCTTTCTTTCCTGTGTAAGTAAGTTTGTCGTAATTCTTGCTGACTCGAGTATGGTTGGCAGGCCGCTTCCCGGATGGGTTCCCCCACCGACAAGCCATGTGTTACCGAGCTCCTCAAATTTGTTGTGCGGACGCAGCGTCATCATCTGGCTCAGCTGATGGCCTAAGCTGAATGTTGCCCCTTTATAAACATTAAAGTCCATTTCCCAATTGATTGGACTGATGATTCTTTCTGTTTCAATATGATCACGTAACCCTTTAAAGCCTGTCTTCTTCTCAACTGAATCAAGCACAAGATCACGGAACGTATCCTGATGCTGTTCCCAGTCCAGCTTACTCATGTTATTCGGGACCGGCGCGAGAATATAAATGGCTGATTTCCCTTCCGGCGCGAGTGTAGGGTCCGTTACTGATGCGTTTTGAATGTAGATCGAAGGATCATCAGACATGACGTAATCCTGCATAATCTCATCCACGTTCTTTTTATAATCCTCAGCAAAAGAAATCGTATGGTGAGGCAAGTCATATGTTTGATCAACACCTAAATAAATCATAAAAGTAGAGCAGGAATATTTTTTAGCCTCAAGCTTTTTAGGGCTGAATTTTTTTAATTTACCTTCGTCAACGAGATTCGTCATCACGTGCGCAAAATCCCCATTAATGACCACATCATCTGCTTCCACTTCTTTACCGGACTCAAGAATAAGACCCGTTACATTATTCTGATTATCAAGAAGCAGCTTTTTCACACCACTGTTCAGGTGAATGCGTGCACCATGTTCTTCAGCCACCTTCGCCATCGCCTTTGACAGCTGATTCACACCTCCAATCGGGTGGAAAATGCCGTATTCATGCTCCATAAAGGACAGGATGGAAAATGCGCCTGGACATTCCCACGGCGACATCCCAAGATATTTAGCCTGGAAAGTAAAGCCGAGCTTCAGCTGTTCATGCTCAAAATATTTACTCAATACATCGTACAGGCTTTTACCGAGAGACAGCTCCGGCAATGCCTTCAGCACCTTTAGCGTCAGGTAATCTGAATAGCGGTCCATTTTGCTTTGAAGAATCGGACGGAGCGCATCCATTTTCTTACGGGTATCATTCATAAATGCATCATAACCCTTTTCATCCCCGGGAAAGAAATGACGGATCTGTTCCTTCATTTTCTCGGGATCACGATACATTTTCACCTGTTTATCAGGAAATACGAGCTCGTACATCATGTCCAGCTCCTTAAGATCCACATAATCGTGCAGATCCCTCCCTGCCTCCTGAAATAGCTCTTCAGCTATCTCCGGCATACTTAAAAATGTCGGACCTACATCAAATGTAAAACCGTTTTGTGTAAAAGAACTGTTTCTCCCTCCTACAAACGGGTGTTTTTCATAAACATCTACTTCATATCCCTTTGAAGCAAGCAGCATAGCTGCCGCGAGACCCCCCGGTCCTGCTCCGATCACAGCGATTGAGCGGCTCATATTTTTGCCTCCATTTCTAACGAACATTTTGTGTACATAAATTATACATATGTTATACAGATAGTTGATGTTATTAGTATACACACGTGTCGGGTTGAAAACAATTCTGAATGCAGGCCTTCAGGAAGTTAACAAATATACAGAAAAAAGCCGCTAAATAAGCGACTTTTACATTAAAAAGTTGAATCCTAATGGCAGGCTGAATCCAAAGTAAAGCGTCACTAAAAGCGCAACGGCAAATAGAATCCACATTACTTTTGTCGGCTTCTGCTTTTTTGTTCGTACAAGGATCATTTCCATGAATCCAATCACAAGGATTCCCATCAGAAACTTGACGCCGTAAAGGGCAGCATCGAACTGTGAGTTCAGGAAGAATAACCATGCGCCTGTGAAAACGATCAGAATGTAAAGCAGACGTAGAATCATATGTACAATTTTAGCGCCTTTTGCATTGGCTCCTTTGTAGAGTGCTAATGCAACGAAAAAGAGAATAATACCTAATACCCACGTTGTAATGTGTAAATGTGTATTGTCGAGCATCCCAAAACCTCCTGATACATAATAGTGAACTATCTCTATGCTACCATATTCCCTTTTCGTTTTGCTCAGAAACATTGACAGGATTTTGACTAATATTTTTGAGGGGATTATTTTGAACCGGTCAGGGGACATCATGTGTTTGATTGTAAAACCGGGCCGCAGACACCCTGTGCTTTCCGTGGCCGGGCGGTGAGCCAGCTAATGCTCCGCATTACGCTGTCTCACCTGTCGCTTCTCTATCGCAGGAGTCTTCGGATGTCTCAGCCCCCTCAATAAAGTTTTAGAATGCAATTAACAATTGCCGTTGTTACATGGGTTCCAGGCAGTGTTGTTAAATAAAGCCTTAAAGTTGCTAAATAATCGAAAAGAGTGGTTAAATACTGCGAAAGAGTTGTCAAATAACCTTGAAAAGTTGTTAAATAACCACAAAAAGTGGTCAAATAAAAGCGCTTACCCTCTCAGATATACTTATCATTACCCAAAAAACAGACACCCCATCATAGAGTGTCTGTTTTTATTTATTATTCGCCGATTTCGTTTGTTAATGTTCCGATACCCTGGACGGAAACTTTGACAACATCGCCCTGTTTAAGGAATTTAGGAGGGTTGAAGCCTTTTCCTACTCCTGCAGGTGTTCCTGTTGCGATGACGTCTCCAGGCTCGAGTGTCATGCCTCTTGAAAGAGTGGAGATGATGTTTTCGACCGAGAAGATCATGTCTGACGTGTTTCCGTCCTGACGGATTTCGTCGTTAACTTTTGTGACGATGCTCAGTTTGTTTGGATTTGGAATTTCATCCTTTGATACAAGGAATGGTCCCATCGGGCATGTTTCATCCAGGCTTTTGCCAAGGAAGAATTGTTTATGTTTTTTCTGCAGGTCTCGGGCTGTTACGTCGTTTACAATGGTGTAGCCGAATACGTAATCAATGGCCTGCTTTTCAGGAATGTTTTTGCCTCTTTTGCCGATCACGATCGCTAATTCGCCTTCGTAATCCAGCTCGTTCGTCAATTCCTCATAGGAAGGAATAAGACTGCTGTCGCCTGTGATGGATGTTGATGCCTTTGTGAAGACCACAAGATCCTCCGGCAGATCGCTTTCCGATCCCATTTCAAGTACATGATCACGGTAGTTTTTACCGATACACATAACGTTTTTCGGGGTGCGCGGCACAGGCGCTTCCCATACGAGGTCATCAAATTTCACTTTATAGCGGGAAACATGGTCGCTTTCTTCTGCTGCACGTATGCATTTTCTCACTGTTTCCTGCAGTTCCATTCCGCTTTGAATACCTTCTAAAAGAGTTGCAGGCACCTGTTCGTTTGGCAGCAGTTCTTTATGAATGCGGACAATATTCCAGGCAGCTTCCTCTCGCTTTACTTTCACTCCGTAGAGCAGTTTGTCTTCAAAACGGAAAGATAAAAATTTCATTTGGTGTACACTCCTTAAAAGTCTGAATTGTTCTTCTATTATACATGCTTTCTATTATACTGGCAGAACTATTTTGAGATTTTTTGAGTTTTCGGGTATGTTAATTTCCTCCAAATACTTTCCATTGGTCCCTGTTTAAATTTTGAGAGCCATATTTCTGACAAAATGACCTGCATTATAAAGATCCCAAGGGCCATTAACGTCCCTGTCAAAAGCGTCACTTCGCCGTATAAACCGAGTCCATAATTGTAGAAAATCAAGGTTCCGATCACGGACTGCAGCAGGTAGTTCGTCAATGACATCCTGCCGGTTTTCGCAAGCGGGCTCAGAAGTTTTGCCATCAGACTGCTTGTCATGGCAAGTGCAATGATCGCCATATAAGCAAGAGAGAGCAACGGTCCTCCTACAAAGTCCTGCATAAAGTCGTAGGCAAGATTTGTCTCCGCCCAGTAGGGAATTGTTTTAACTACTAGACCCGCTGCCAAAAATACAGCAGCAAGTACGCCAATCATTTTTTTCTTCTCAGACGCTCTCCGAAGCAGCCCTGTCTTGGCAATCCCTGCACCAATCATCATGAGCGGGAGGATCGCAATGACGATGGAAACAAATCCAGCCGTATTGTTGGCAACCAGCCAGTCATCCATTCTCTGATTTAAAATCTCACCAATGGTCCCTGCACCGTAATTGTTGATAGAAGATTCAATCCCCTGAACCGAGCTGAAGTTCGTCACCGTTGTAGGATCAACGGCTGAAGCGAAAATCAGAATAACTGCCAGCAGTGTCTGCGGCAGAAAATAAATGATAAAACCTAAAATCAGCAGCATTTTACCGCTTAAAGTCAGCATCCAGATTAAAAAGAATCCCGTCACTGCATAAGTAATCAGAATATCTCCCGACCATACAAGAAAGGCGTGGATGATTCCGATGACCAGTAATACAGCGAGTCTTTTTATGGCAAAGCCGGTAAAACTCTGCCCCTTCTCTTTCATCCGGTAGTGCTGAATGGCAAGACCCGCTCCGAACATCATCGCGAAAATCGGATAGAAGCTCGCCTGGACAAATACATTGATGAACCAGTAGGTCTGTGCATTTACCGAGTCTCCCCACCATGAGTATGGATCATAATAATAAATTGGTGAGTGAAATGAAATCATGTTAACAATAAAAATTCCGAGGAGCGAAAATCCTCTCATGACGTCTAACGCCTGTATTCTGCCCTGCTGTTCCAGTGGCTGAATGCCCACTTTCATCCCTCCGCTTTCTCTAATTCAGCTTTGCCGGATGCCCTGTCCCTTCGCATGACTGGACTAATCTCAGCGCCGCTCACTCTGAGATTACTCTCCCATTCTAACAACCATTTCAGAATGGAAGAAATATAAATACGACTCATTAATCTTCCTGTTCAGGCTTTTTTCGAGTGCCTTTTTATATAAGTCGACCTGAACACGATAACGCGCTGCAAGTTTTTCCTCTTCTAAAGGATTGCTGCGGTCTGTGAAATCCGTTTTGTAATCCAGTAATACCAGGCCCTGGTCATCCTCAAACAGACAGTCGGCAATCCCCTGGATAATGATGTGGTCATTCACTTTACCTCCAAGCCCTGCTTCTTCTGGAGATGCAGCGATCGTAAATGGAACCTCTCTGCTGACACTTTTAGCAGATAACAGCCGACTGCCGAGATGACTGTCAAAGAAACCGAGCAGCTGATTGATCCTGACTGACTTCGCCTGTTCCTCTGTCAAAATCTCTTTTAACACGAGTTCACTTAATATTGATTGCACAGATTCCCGATCAGGCTTTTGCATTAAAGGTATTTGCTGCATGACGGTATGCATGACCGTTCCTCTTTCTGCAGCAGTCATTTTTTCCTCCTGCATAAATGCCGGTCTGTCGTACAGTTTTTTTCGATCTCTTTTTACAACCTGGTCCACACTGTATTCGTCACGTACTTCATTTTGCCTTTTGATATCCGACACAGACTGCTTTGAACGGGTGACAGACGCTGTCTCATGCGCATAGTGCCAGGTCAGACGGTTAAGTACCTCTTCTTTATATGAGCTGTCCACATGAAGCGGCTCATGTTTTTGCACATGCTCAAGGTCGGCTGAAGCCTGCTCATCTTTTTTCTCATTTTGCTGAAGTTCTTCCTTTAAGATCCGGTTTACTTTCCATTTCGATGAATCCGTCAGAACGCGGTCCGACTGGACTTCATGAAAATCCTGATGGCGGACGAGTGCAGCCCCGACCCAGTCAAGGTAAGAGCGTGCTCCTTTTCTCGTGTAATCCGGCAGCAGCCAGTCCGCATGATTTCCTGAAGCAGACCACTTTTCAAATGCTTTTTCTGCATCAGCTACTGTACCAATCAAAATGAGCTCTTCTTTTGCCCGCGTCATTGCCACATATAGAATCCGCATTTCTTCTGCCAGGTTCTCCAGACGCTTCTTTTCTTTAAACGCCATTTGAGGAAGTGTATCATAGCTTAATCTCGCCGTTGTATTAACATACGGCATAGCCAGACCAAATTCTTTATCGAGGAAAAATCTGCCCCGAAGATCCATTTCGTTAAATTGCCTTGCCATTCCGGAAATAAAGACAACAGGAAACTCAAGACCTTTGCTCGAGTGAATCGTCATTAGTCTGACCACATCTTCCTGCTCACTGATTGCACGGGCTGTTCCAAGATCATTTCCCCGATCACGCATTCTTTCAATAAAGCGCAGAAAACGGAACAGTCCCCTGAAGGAGGTCGATTCATATTGACGGGCACGGTCATAAAGTGCCCTCAGGTTCGCCTGTCGCTGTTTTCCACCGGGCAGACCGCCGACAAAATCATAAAATTGTGTGTCACGGAACAATTGCCAGACGAGCGCTGATACGGATCCCATCCGCGCCATTGACCGCCACTTATTCAGGTTTTCCAAAAATTTGCCCAGTTTATCGTGAAGCGCTTCATCCTTCGCTCTTCCACCCTGGTGATAAAACGTCTGCAGTGCATCCCAGAACGTCCCTGATGAAGCAAAGGTGCGTATCGTTGCAAGCTGCTCCTCTGTGCATCGCATCACCGGTGACCGGAGAACAGACGCAAGGGGAATGTCCTGCATCGGATTATCAATCACCTTCAGTAAAGAAATCATAATCGCTACTTCTGTTGCGTCAAAATATCCGGTTGATAAATTTGCATACAAAGGGATACCTGCCTGCCTGAATTCATCCATGATATCCGGTGTCCATGTCATCGATCTCGTCAAAATCACAATATCCCTGTACTCAAGGGGACGGTACCTTTTTTGCTTCACATCATATACCTGTTTGTTTTCATCAATCATCTGACGGATTTCACGGATCATGTATCTCGCTTCAAGTACGGACCGCTCAAGCTCGCGCTCGTCCATCACCTCTTCAGCCGTTTCCTCAGGCACATCCGGGTCTGCCTGATCAATCAGCGCAAGCTTTACCGGTGTCGTTTGTTCCTTCGGATATGGAGCACCGTTGACAAGCTCTGCATCCTGATCATAATCGATCTCCCCGACCATTTCACCCATGATCTGACGGAAAATAAAGTTGACCCCGTCAAGTACTTCAGGACGGCTTCTGAAGTTCATCGAAAGGTCGATTTTCAGACCGCTGTCAGGCTGCTGAAAGCTTCTGTATTTCCCTAAGAATAAATTCGGCTCTGCCAGACGGAAGCGATAAATAGACTGCTTCACATCCCCAACCATAAACAGATTCCCGTTCTTTTCAGTTCCTGTTTTGACAAGCTGGAGAATTGTTTCCTGTACCATATTTGTATCCTGATACTCATCCACCAGCACTTCTTTAAATTGATTGCGGTAATGCATCGCCGCCTGGGACGGATCATTTGTCCCGGGCTCCCTTAAAATATCAAGACAAAAGTGCTCAAGATCATTAAAGTCCACAAGCCCCCGCTCTTCTTTCGCTTCACGGAATCCGTGTTCAAATTCCTTTACGAGCTCAATCAGTGTGGAAAGCTGCCCGGTCATTTTATTCATGTCCTGCAGCAGTCGGTCCGGCGCTCTTGAAAAAAAGCTGTCTTTGAGCCCATCGATCATCTTTTTCGCCTGATCGCGCCATTTTTTTGCCTGCTCTACAAGGTCTTCGTTATATTCGTCTCCTTTACACGGCTTCAGCCTTGTAAAAGAGATCGCATTTAAAGCCGTTTCTGTTTCGGTCCATCCTGATGCGCTTTTCAGCATCATCAGCTGTCTGAGATCATCGTCATAGTTCACCGCTCTTGGTGCCGGTCCTCCAGGCTCCCGGGAAGATTGCAACGCCATTTCAATCAGCTGAATGGCCCCTTCTATTTCAAGCTGGACATGAAATAAAATATACCCGGCAAGCGGATGATCATCGACGTCCATCCCATCCGTCTGGTGCAGTTTAATAATCCGGTCAAGCCACGCATCCGGATTGGCGTGAGATCTCGAGAAGGTGTGGAGCCTTCTGATCAGCTGGTGGAGTGCATCGTCACTGCGATCATTCGTGACCGCTTCGACAAGCTCATAAAAGGAATCATTCTCAGGTATCCCGTACTCTCTTTCAAGAAGGTCTTCGATCACTTCATCCTTTAACAGCTCGGCTTCTGTATCATCCGCGATTCGAAATCCCGGATCGATATCAATCAGGTAATAATATTTACGGATGACATCAAGACAAAATGAATGCAGCGTTGAGATCGATGCTTTATTTAACAGACTCATCTGGCGTCTGAGACGTCTTGATTCCGGATTTTCAGCAAGCGCCTTCTCGAGCGCTTCCCCGACTCTGTGTTTCATTTCGGCTGCTGAGGCATTGGTAAAGGTCACGACAAGCAGCTGATCAATATCTGCCGGGTCCTCAGGATTCAGCACTTTTTGAATGAGTCGCTCAACCAGGACAGCTGTTTTCCCCGATCCTGCTGCCGCTGCAACGAGAATATCCCGGTCTTTTTCCCATATCGCTTTCCACTGATCATCGGTCCACGTGGCTTCAGCGGGTTTCACTGGAATCATGTGTATCCTCCTTCATGGCACTGAATAAATCCTCTGCTTTTTTCGGTTTAAGCGATCGGTACCTGTTTTCCTCAAGTCCTGTATCAAACTGGCATACAGAACGATAGGAACAAAACTGGCAAGGCGTCCGCTTTTTATATTCATACGGATCAATTGACACATCACCGGTTACAATCCTGTTTCCGGAGTGTTTGAACATGTTGCGTGTATGTTTTCTCATAAATTCAAACTGTGAGCGGCTTGCTGTTTTCGAATCTGAACGAAGCTTTCCGTCTTTTTTAAAGCCTGCAGAAATGATGGAAGAGTTTCCCTGTTCAAGCGTCAGGTCCATTAATTGAACAACTTCCTCATCACCGAGTATCAGGCCTTTCATTTTATATTTTTTCAACATTTCCTGTTCCAGTTCCTCATCGCTTAAAGGCTTCTTCGTTTTAATCAGCGGATTATGAAGATGGAAATATAAAACCCCGGCTGGCTCTGCTTTCTGCTTAACAAGCCGGTCGGCATTCTCAAGGGCGACATCGAGATACGTCATCATCTGAAGCGACAAACCATAATAAATCTCAGTGAAATCAAGGTCTTTGACGCTTGATTTATAATCAATCACTCTCAGGTAAACGCGATCCCCTGCCCTTGCCTGATCGACACGGTCAATCCGTCCCTGTAGCGCCATTTCGCTGCCGCCATCCAGTTGAACGTGAAGCGGCGGTAGCTCCTGACGCGGACCAAATCCAAGCTCTACTCTCAACGGTTCAAAATCGCCAGCCCGCGCATGCTCACTCAGAATATATGACGCCTGACTGATCACTCCCTGAAGCTTTCTGGCAATGTAACGGTGCTTATTCGAGCTATTTAGGATGTCATGTTGAAGCTGGGGACCAATATGCATCACTGCAGCCTGAGCAAGCTCTGCACATTCCTTCCGGCTGAGCGTTTTCCAGCTGACTCCTTTTTTCAAAAGCTCTTCAGAAATCCATTTTAATGCCGCGTGGAACAGCTCTCCGATATTTGGCGCCTCAAGCCTGTAGATACTCCGCTCCTGAAGCTTCAGACCATGACTTGAAAAATGCGAAAAGGCACAGCTGTTCAACCGCTCCATTCTCGACACACTTGCAAGAATCGAAGATCCGTAAAGTTCCTTCGCCACTTCCCTTGACAGCGGATTCGCGCGGTTTTCATAAAATAATCCTGATAAAATGGTTCTGCTTTTTTCTTTCCATCCGTGATCACGCACATAAAAATTATACGTTTCACGCCAGCTGTCGTGGATCGGATAATCCTTTCTCAGCTGCTGAAGCTGGGAGGTCAAAAAAGAAGCAGTCGGAACAGGATGACATATATAGTCGATCTGCTCTGATGTGGTGATTTCAACCGGGTCATTAACGGCAAGCTTTCTTTTATGATCAGGCAATATATCCGTTACTTTTTTGATATACGGCGAAACAATAAGTGACTTTCCTTCCTCATCGGCAATCGGGTAGCTCACGATCAGCTTTTCAGATGGTGAAGTAAAAGCTCTGTAGGCAAGAAAATCCTCGTCTGAAAGACGCTCTCTCACACCGGGAGCCAGTTTCATACCTGCTCTCTCCAAAAACAAACGGTCATCTTCTGCGAGAATCCCGTCGTCCTGAATGCGGGCAGGCAGTACGCCATCATTGACACCCATCACAAATGACGCCTTAACTGCAGGCAATCTCGATAGTTCCATATCTGCCACAATCACCTGATCAATGGCAGGCGGCACGAGCGAAAACTCAAGCGCCTCAATTCCTGCATCAAGCACACTGCTGAACTCATTTACTGTCATCTCTTCGTCACCGGAGATTTCCACAAACTGATTCAACAGGTCCATGACAGCATCCCACGCCTGATCATGCTCTCTTGCAGATGTAACATCACCCTGGTCTTCCGCCTTGACTGACATGGTTTCAAGCTTGTCCGGCACCTGGAGATGTTCCAGGTATAAAAACAGTGATTCGCAAAAACCTCGAATGGTTTTTGCCTGAGACAGCTGACTGATCAGCTGTTTAAGTGGTTCAGTGATCATCGCTCTCATGTCATTGAGCTCATCCTGAATCATTCTCTCATCATCCGTCTGTGGCAGGTGCACAAAATCGAGTCCCTTAAACCGTTTATAATAAAATCCTTTTTCATTCAGCCAGCGGTCTCCCTGAATTCCCTGGGCAAGAACGAAATTCTCCAGGCGGTCCATTTTCCCGCGGAGTATGTCTGCATTCGCTTCGGGCGGATAGAAAAGCTCTGTCTTAATTGCCCTGAAAACCGCTTCATACCGCCAATTTTTTGTAACAATTTCAAGCGTTGAGCGGATAAACTCAATCAGTGGATGATTCAGCATCGTCCGTTTCTTATCAATGAAATACGGAATATCATAATCCTTAAATACAGGTTCAATGACCTCATGATAGGCTTCTCCGTTACGAAGCAGGACGGCCATATCTTTATAGCGGTAATGTTCATCCCTTGCAAGTCTGCGGATCTCCCGCGCAACTGCTTCAGCCTCTGCACGGCGGTTGGCAGATTCAATCACAAGCAGATCTGCCTGTTCTTCAAATGACTTCAGGGGCTGATCGAAAAAACGCTCCAGAAATTCAAGACCGCTGCCCCGATACTTCTCATTTTCGGTAAAGCGCTCCATTTTAAATGAGGATCCCATTTCCTCCGCAATGTTTTTTAATGTATAAAAGGTTTCTGTTGTTTGTCTGAACAGTGCAGGATCTTTAAAATCGGCATCGACAGTAAGTGCCGCTGTCACCTGTTCCGACTGTCTGATCAATTTTTCAATAACCAGGTACTCCTGGGGTGTAAAGCTGTGAAATCCATCTATGTATATCGTTGAACGTCTGATCAGATCTGACTGTTCTATTTTTTGAGCAAGAAGCTGCAAATAGTCCTCAGAATCTATATATTTATCTTTTAAGTGTCGATCGTAACCCTCGTAAATACGTTCAATATCCTTCAGTTTATCCACCAGTGATTTTGGGGCAGGTTCAGCAGAAAGGTCAGCCGTTTTTTCAAGCAGTTCAGAAGGAAGAACACAATATCTTCTCAATTCCTTCAGCATTTTTTCAACATGCCCGGTAAATCCGTGTTTACGTGCGGCTTTATTGAACATTACAAGATGGTCTTTTTCTTCCGAGATTAATTTTCTGACGAGCATATTCGTCCCGGTCCGGTTGATATGCTGCCGTGCCGCGCCTCCCGTCTCCTGCAGCACCCGCCACGCCAATCGGGTAAAGCTCATCACCTGGACCCTTACCATACCGCCCGTCTCCTGTGCCAGCCGGTATTCAGATTGAAACGTCATTTGCTCAGGTACAATTAAAAAAATCGGCTTCCCGGATGGATCTGCTTTTACACGGGATGTAATATCCCGAATAATGGAATCCGTTTTCCCTGTTCCTGAACGACCTGTTCTCATTATCAGTTCCATGACAAAACCCCTCCTTTATTTTCTCATTAACAATCATGATGATAGGTGAAGTGATTTCCACTCGCGGCGCAACAAACCATATAAATGCATATCGTAATGTTTTCCATCACGTTCAATAAATTCCCTGTATGACCCTTCCTTCGTGAAACCAAGTGCAGCATAAAGGCGAATGGCGGGCTCATTATAAGAGAATACCGTCAGTTGAATACGATGCAGGTTCAATTCGTCGAATGCATAATGCAGACAACACTCCATCGCCTCTTTTCCATAGCCTTTTCCCCATTCTGAAGATTCACCGATCGCAATAGAGATCCACCCGTTACGCTGATTCCATAAAATGCCGTCCAGCACAACGAATCCGATTAATTTGTGACTATCCTTCATTCTGATACCAAACTTATAAGACGTATGTTTTTCACTCTCCCACCATTTTTTGATTTCAACTTCTGTTTCAAAATAATAAGGTCTGGCATTTAATCTCCTGACAAGTGTCTCATGGCGGTACCAATCTGAAACCTCACTAAATTCAGCTTCTTTAACGGGACCGAGATAAATATGATCATTTTCAAGCAGCATGACTCCCCCACCTTTACTCGTTTTGCATTCTCTTGTAAAAAAAGCTGCCCTGCGTTCAGGACAGCTTTCTCATTGATCAGTCATAAAACCGGACATCAAGTTCATCTAATGGCCAATAGCGCAGGTCCACTTTTCCAACTACAGATTCCTGATCAACAAATCCGAAAATACGGCTGTCCAGGCTTTCCTGTCTGTTATCTCCAAGAACAAAAATCATTCCCTCAGGAACGGTTGTCTGACCCGTCAGCTCCTCAAGCGTAAAGTCACCTGTCAGACGGCCATCTGCATTTTCTGCATGGAATTCATCCAGATACGGCTCTTCATAATATTCACCGTTTATATATAGCTTATCGTCTTCATAAGTTACCTCATCGCCAGGCAGACCAATGACACGCTTTACATAATCTTCTGTCTCATTTGCATGAAAAACAATCACATCAAACCGGTCAAGTTCCCCAATCTGATAGCCGATTTTATTAATAACAAGCTTATTTCCATCCTGCAAAGTCGGTTGCATTGAAACCCCTTCTACTACATAATTCGAGAAAAGGAAAATGCGGACAACCAGTACGATCACCACACCAACCGCTAGTGCTTTGAGCCATTCGAAGCCTTCTTTTTTCCACGATTCCATTCATTCTCCAACCTTTCATTTCCAGCGGAAGATCTCTTGTGATTCTGGGTGTCATGAATCATGATATCCCGTTCCATTTTTTTATTAATTCGTGCTTCCACTCTTTTTCCTACAATCCATAATACAACTATAACACCTAACACAATTGCCGTCTTGACCGGTTCCCTGATCAGGGATACAAGATCAGCTCCAATAAATGAAATTGTCGAGATCATGACAAGTTTTCCTGTAATAACAGCCAGCATGTACTGCATAATGCTGATTCTTGATAAACCTGCCACCACATTCACAACCGCAGAAGGAGTAAATGGAAAACATAGAAGAAGGAACAACGGACCGAATCCATGTCTCTCCACCCAGTTTGTCAATTTATTAACCTGCTTCTGATTACGGAGAAAGGCCAGAAATTTTCTGTCACCAAATCTTCGGATCAATAAAAAGACAAGCATTGCACCTGTTACAGTCCCTGCCCACGACAGTAAAATACCGAATAAAACGCCATATGCGTTCGCATTTGCCACAACAAATGCTACAAGTGGCAGAAATGGAAGAAACGCTTCTAAAATAGGAAGTAAAAATCCAATGATCGGTCCAAATGACCGATATTCCTGAATAATCTCCCTCAAATTTTCTACCGTCAGCCAATCCAAAAGAGTTTCCAACGTTATTCCAACGCCTCTCTGTTCATGATCACCATTGTGCGGTTACTGTATCAGTATAGCATATCCTGACAATTCCGCACATTTGGCATGCCTGTATTTTTCCCTTTTTGGCGTCTGGCTAAACGACTGTTTACATCCCTTTCACTTCGATGTAACGATTCAAGTTCCGTCTGCCGGATGATAAAAACCCCGTGAGATCAGATTTTGATTTCACGGGGTTTTTGGCTTGTCAGTTCCTTCACTTTTATATTACAGATACTCTGAAAACCAACCTGTAAGATGATTCAATCGATCCAGTCTCAAATGCGGTTTTCCTGTTCGCGAAAGATTATGATCTGATTCAGGGAAACGGACCAGTCTTGTTGTCTTTTCCTTTCGCTTAAGCGCAATATAAAGCTGTTCTGCCTGTTCAATCGGACAGCGGTAGTCCTTTTCACTGTGCATGATCAGAAGCGGCGTTTTGATATTGTCTGCATAAGCCAGTGGAGAGTGCTTCCAAAGCGTGTCGATATCGCCAAGGTCCGCCTGGATCTGCCATTCGCTGAAATAGTAACCAATATCGCTGACTCCGTAAAAACTGATCCAGTTACTGATACAGCGCTGCGTAACTGCCGCTTTGAAGCGGTCAGTCTGTCCGGCAATCCAGTTTGTCATAAACCCGCCGTAGCTTCCACCTGTCACACCAAGGCGCGTCTGATCGATAAAATCAAATTGCTCAAGTGCACCATCTACCGCAGCCATCAGATCACGGTAATCTCCTCCGCCATAATCTCCGCGTACGGCATCAACAAAAGTTTGTCCATAGCCGTGACTCCCGCGTGGATTAACGTACAGCACGGCATAGCCCTGTGCCGCCAGAAGCTGCATTTCATGGAAAAAGGTATTGGCGTACATCGCATGCGGACCACCGTGTATTTCGAGAATGAATGGATACTTTGTTTTTTCTTCAAAACCAGCCGGCTTCATCATCCAGCCACGCACGGTCAGTCCATCTGCACTGTCATACTGGACATCCTCCGGCTGAACAATTTCCACTTCCCTCAGAAGTTTTTCATTTACGTCAGTGACTTTATCATTTTTACCAGTCGGGACATGCACAATATGCAAATCCCCAGGGTTTGTATGTGTACTGATTGCGGCTGCAATCTTCTGAGTCTGACCATGCACATCAAATCCGTACACGTGATGATTTCCTTCCAGAGCCGGATATAACTCTCCTTCAAGGGAACCGTAATATAGCGCGACATTTCCCTGGTCGCTCAGTACAAAATAAAAGCTGTTGTTGTCGTTCCACACAAGTCCTGGAACGCCTGCACCCTGATGAATGTCTGCCACTGCATAATCCCCGACAGGCGCGTCAATTCCCTCAGTCAGACATTGTGATGTTTCATGAGAAGGATCGTATACCCAGATTTCTGAGTGAGTGGCATTTTCATACGTGCGTCCGCTCGCTGTATAAGCAAGCTTAAGGCCGTCCGGTGACCATTTAGCAAACCCTGTATAGCCTTCAGCTGTTTTTATCTTCTGCTTTTCACCTTTTTTAAGCGAGTGAAGATAAAGCTCATTGTTAAATGAAAAATCTTTATTTTCTTCGTCAGCATCCGTGACGTATGCAAGCCATTCGCCATCAGGAGACCAGTCAAGCAGACTATAGCTGTTTTCACCTTCTGTTAACAGCTCTGTTTCCTCCGTGTTGAGATCCAATATCGCGATCTGTCTTTCTTTTTCATCAAGAAGCCCTGCCCCGTCCGCCTTATATTTCATCGTATCTGCCACATAAGGCTTCAGTTTCTTGTCTTCTTTTTCATCTTTTTTATCCGTTTTAAATGACTCCCCCGGTTTAACCGATACGTTAAAAGCAATTTTCGTTCCGCACGGAGCCCACACAGGGTTTGAAACACCATGATCCGTATCAGTCAGCTTTCTGGCCTCTCCTCCGGATTTTGAGAGCACATAAAGCTCGTTCTTTCCGCTGCGGCTTGAAAGGAAAACGATCTTCTTTCCATCCGGGGACCAGCGCGGTGAAGACACTCTTTTATCCCCATATGTCCATTGGGTTGACTCTGCTGATTCCACATCAAAATGAAATAAATTAGAAACGTATGTATGCTCACCCTGATCAATATGTGTTTTTACATAAAGAACTTCTTTTCCATCCGGCGACCAGCGTGGATCGGTAAGCGATTCAATTAAATACAAATCCTCTGCCGTCATTTTTCTTTTTTCACTCATGATTGACCCTCCACCTCTTTATTTCGGTTATCGAGATAACCAACTTGTTCTATTATCAGATTTTTTTGTGAATAATGCAAATAATGTTCGATTCAGACTGCCTTTGATGAGCACATAAAAAAGAGCAGAAAATCGTGATTAGCGTTTTTCATGCTCTCATTTACAATGTTAAATAGCAAAATCCACTACTGGAAATAAATTTGTATTGTAACTTTTCTAAATCTGTGTAAAATAAAATAGAACATATGTTCGTTTAAAGGAGGAATTGCTTATGACAAAAATTCCACCCGATGATCGCGACTGTCTGGAAAATGCTTTTTATCTTCCAATGGTACTTAAGGTACTCGAACGGGACCGGCTGATTATCGAAAAGAGCGCCGTCAAGCTTCCGAGACCTTATCTGGAGCTACTGGAAGGAACCATGATTGCTGTTCAAAAAGACCTTGCCGCTGTAAAAAAACAAATGAAAAAAGAGAATATGAAAGTGGTCAGAGTGAATCATGATGATGCTTTTACTACGTATTTATTTGTCTATAAAGGATATGAGGAAAAACATAATTATTTTAATCCGCGACTGCGCAACCATGTGGAAAAGCTGCTTCGCTATTACTTATTTGAGCGTTTAACGTTACGTTCTCCCGAAACCTCAAGACCGCCTTCTGCCGGCTTGACAGGCTCCTGAGCATCGGCCTGTTCGATTCTGTTTAAATACTCCACAAATAAGTATCGTTTCTGATGCTGCGTTGCTTTATAGGAATCCTCGGACTTTTCCCTGATCTGATCCAGGTTTTGAGTCAGCTTCCATGAAAGTACAGCGGCCTTAAGATACTGCTGATGCATGGCGTTGCGTGACAACGGCAGCTTTATTTCCACGTTACCCGACAGCGTCACAAGCGCTTCGGCACTTGAATTGCTGGAACCTACTGCAATGACATGTGTAAGTGAGATCCAGTGGTTCGACGGATTTGAATCTGCATGGGTTGAAAAGAAATAGACGCTTGTAACGGGGTCAATCACAATGGGAGGTTTGTGGCTGATTTGAGTGAGGATTCTGGATGAGGTTTTGCGTCCTTCGTACGTTGAAAAATAATAAAGACAGGAATGCTCGATGATACTGATCGGAGTCTGATCCACTTCGAAGGGTGGAGATCCCTTTTCATAGACCACGGTGCCCGTTAACGCCCCTTCTTTTATAACAGGTGAAAGCATCATGGTCGCCGCATTAATGGTATACATGACTGCTTCTTTTTGAAGCTTCATCTTTCTGATTTCCATTTTATCACTCCTTTGATCTTTTATGGAACTATCATACATCAAATTTCACTTCCATGTATAGAATAAAATAAGAAAATATTTGATATTTTAGAACCTTATAACCATTTGATAAACGGTAACAAAAGTATTATTGTCAAAAAATTTAAAAATTTCAGTTGATATTGTTCGTGATATTCTCTATAATGAAAAAAAGCGGCAGAGGTGATGAAGATGGAAAACAACAAATCGTTCGCAGAATTTATGAATGAGTCAACCGTCCCTCAGAAACAGTCAAGCGAAATGACGATGATGGAGATTTACGTAGACATGGTATTAAATGAAATTCTTGTCCGTCATCGCAAGGAAAAACTATTGAAACTAATTAATGAAGCGTTAGACAACAAAGATCAGGACGCTTTTATGAAGTACTCTGATGAATTAAATAAGTTAGAGGATACACACGGTGTGTAGTACTTGAACCCCCTGCAGAAAAGCAAGATGAACGCAGGGGGTTCAAGTTTTTTTGTCAAAAAATCGTCAGCGATTGAGAGTGGCAATCCTGTCCGTTATCGTGAATAATGAAAGTAGTAAATTTACGTGTTAAGGAGCCCGCTCAATATGATTTATGATTTGAATCCGACTTTTTTATTTTTTATGGAATGGGGATTTGTCCTGGCAGCAGCTGCTGTCATTTTATTTCTCGTCCTGGCAATCAGACGTGCCCCCCGGATGAAAGCAGCCTTTCTGTGGCTGATTGGCCATATCGTTCTTACCATCATTGCCTACCTTACATTCTGGGCAGGACTGGGGGCTGAACCAGGATCATCCTCTATTGAGAACATTTCTGATCAGGTTCAATTCCTGTTTGGTGTAGCAGGTCTTGTATGGCTGACCGGCATGCTGTGTTTTGTATTGGGTGTGCAGATGCTGAAGGATCAATTTTCAACTAAAAAATATACACCGATCCAAAAAGAAGAAGGCTGATGCCCTCTTCTTTTTTGCGTTGTTGAATTTCTAAACCGTGTCTGGTCATTCTTTTTAAACAAACAATGATTTAATAAGTTTTATATCCCCATATCTCAAAATTTATTTTCAATATCTTTACACAAAAAAGCAGACCGGCGTATTATGCCGGTCTGCTAAGATTGGATATACATAATCAATCCAGCATTCTTCTTCTCTCTTCCACAGTAGGAATACCGCAGGCCTGTTTTTTACCAAACCAGTGAAAACGGTTTTTGGCAATGAAGCCGTACACGAGATCTCTTAAAGGCTTCGGCACTGCAAGAAAAACGGGAAGGAACCCTGCTGGACCTGTCAGCGATTTGCAAATCGTTAATACTGCAGTCGACTTTGTATAGACTTTATCATCCTTTATTAACATTACAGAATCAATAAGAGGGTCAATTCCGTATGACGCCCTCATCTTGCTCCCGACTTCACCCTGGAGCGAGGCAAAATGAAAATGCCCTTCCGGATCTCTTTTCATAATAAAACGCACACTCCAGTCACAGACGTTACAATCTCCATCAAACAATACAACATCAGGCATTCTGATCACTCCTGTTTCCTTCTTTTCCATATGCATTCAGTAAAGCGCCAAAGAGCAGCACGAATGCGGTCAAATAAAACCAGATCATTAATACAATGACCGATCCAAGCTGTCCATATAAGCGGCTGTAATTTCCGTAGCTTACAAACACTGAAAACCCTTCTGAAATCACCTGCCAGAAAACAACGGCAAACAGTGCCCCGGGGAGAACGTCCCTCCATTTAAGCCGGTGCCTTGGAAGGTAACGGTACAGCACCCAGAAAAATAGAAACAGCACAAAGGAGCCGATCCCCCAGCGTATCGGTGTCCAGATATCAATCCAGTCCACCTGAAATAAAAATGTTTCCTCTGCAATCCGCTGTATCACTTTTTCAATTAACGGAATTAAAATCGTTAAAGGTAAAATGAATACAAAACCGATTGTTAAGAAAAAGTCGCTGAATAAACCTTTTATAAAACTTTCTGTTCTTTCTATTTTGTAAATACTGCTCAGTGAACGAACCAGTGATTGAACAGCCATGGAGGCAAGCCAGAAGGTTGAAATAAAACTGATGGATAATACCTGTCCCTGGCCGGAATCCAGAATGGCTCTCAAATTGGTTTCAATTAGTCTGTATGTCCCCGCAGGTGCATATGGCTGAATGATCGTAATCAGTTCTGTCGAGGAGATCGGCAGAAAACTTGCGATCGATACGACCATAAATAAAAACGGAAACATAGAGAGCATAAAATAATAAGCTGTTTGAGCCGACTGGTCATAAAAACCTTCTTTAAAAAATCTTGAGCCGGCATATTTGAAACGCCCTGTCACGCTTCTAACCCCTTTCCCTAACATAAACGCGCACCCTTTTTATTCCCGCTTTTCCAAAAAGCTAATCAGCACTCAGCCTATTAACATGTAGACAGACAGGACCACAATCGATCCCAAAACGACCAGCATCACATCCGCTCCGATAGCGGCAAGAAGAAAAGCGGCAGCAGCCCCAATCACTCCGAACAGAATATTTTCCGGCTGAATCAGAAGAATGCCCGGAAAGATCAGTGCTCCGAGGACGGCGTAAGGAATATTTTTCAGGACGCCCTGAAGAAAAGGCGGCAGTTCTTTTCCTTCAAGAATCGTTAATGGTAAAACGCGTGGGATATAAGTGACAATTGCCATGCCGACAATGATCCAGATCATACTCATAACAGTCCAGCCCCTTTTCTGAGCCAGCCCGCTGCTTCAACCACAACAGCAGAAAGCAGTGAGGCAGCAGCAATCGCCCATCCGGTATTTAGCAATCCGGTTAACACAAACAGACTGTTTAATGCTGCAGCGAGTCCCGCGAGATACACGACCTTGAGATCCTTTTTAGCGGAAGGAACGAGAAGCCCGATAAACATGGCATAAAGCGCGATCGACATCGCCTGTTGAAGGAAAGATGGTAGACTTGCACCTATGAGATGACCGATACCTGTGTTGATCACCCAGCTTCCATATGCGATAAGCATAACACCAAAAGCAAAACCCGTAGTCGATTTTCCTTCTTTCGTCGCAATGACGGTGAAAGTTTCATCTGTCAGACCAAATGCATAGACAGCTTTTTTCAGTCGCGTCTCAGGCTCCATTTTTTCATTCAGTGAAGCTGACATTAAAAAGTGTCTGATGTTCACAATAAATGTGTTGAAAATAATAATCGCCGCTCCTGCCCCACCCGCAATGAGTGACAGCGAAATGTATTGGGCCGCTCCGGCAAAAACGAGCACACTCATCAGAACTGCCTCAATGACGGTAAGCCCTGTGGTTTTTGCAAGCAGACCAAATGTCAGGGCTACAGGCAGGTAACCTACTGCAATGCTAATTCCTGCCCGCAGTCCTTCTTTAAATCCTGCTTTTGATTCTGCTACAGCAGACATTTGCATCATGATGCTCCTTCCTGACATGAACGAGGCTGAAAAAAATCAACCTATCTGTAAACTGATTATATCTGTATAGAATTGTAGCAAAATTCTGCGGGATCCGAGAGAAAAAATTTTCCTCACAGCATAAAAGCTGTCCGGAATAAGCCCGGACAGCCTTTTGTAAGATTTTGTTAGAAGCGTAATTGATGATTCTATTTCCCTTTGAAAACCGGCTTTCTCTTTTCACTGAAAGCGATCAGCGCTTCTACCCGGTCCTCTGTCGGAATCGTAATTTCATATGCTTTACGTTCAATCTGTAGCCCTGTCTGCAGGTCCGCTTTCATTCCTGTTTTAATGGCATATTTCGCCTGCTGGAGCGCAATCGGACCGTTTGCAAGCATCGCATTCAAAAGAGCTGATACTTCTGAATCGAGCTCTCCTTTTTCCACTGCTTTTGTGATAAGGCCGTAGCCTGCTCCTTCTTCAGCTGTAAACCTTTTAGCAGTGAGGATCAGTTCAAGCGCCTTTGCTTCCCCGACAATTCTCGGCAGGCGCTGCGTTCCCCCTGCCCCCGGAATGATGGCCAGGCTCGTTTCAGTCAGCCCCATCAGCGTATCCTTTTCAGCGATCCTGAAATCACAGGCAAGAGCAAGCTCCATTCCTCCGCCAAAAGCATATCCGTTCATAGCAGCAATGACAGGCTGCGGCATCGCTTCAATGGCACTGAACACTTCACCGATTTTATTAATGTTGCGTTTAACCTGCTGCTCCGTTAATGTTTTCCGTTCCTTCAGATCTGCTCCAACGCTAAACGCTTTATCCCCGGAACCTTTGATGACAACTGCCCGCACATCCGGATTAATGCGCAATGATTCAGCCGCCTGGCCAAGCTCTGTCAGCATTTGATAATTAAAGGCATTCATCGCGTCAGGGCGATTCAATGTCACTTCTGCCCATCCCTCTTTTTGTCTGATTGTGATCGTTTCCATCTGAAATCCCCTTTGCTCAAGAAATTTATGTAAACCCTTTCACTATTGTATCATTGTCAAAAAACGGACGCACATTGTTAATCGTTTAGATTCCGGGTGCGGTGGTAAACTGTAAATATGCGATGGGCAAGTATGGAAGAGGGTGATCAGCACGAAAAAAGTTGCCGCTTATCGAATTTATAAAATTGTTTTTATGTCGGTTAAGTTCTTTCTTCAGGTCTACTTCTTTCAAAGGAAACATCAGGGAAGATGGGATGCTACAACTGAAAGAAAGTGGGCAGAGCTCGCCGGAAAGCAGGCCAGAGAGTATAAGCAGACAGCCCTTAAGCTTGAAGGGCTGATGATTAAAATGGGCCAGTTCTTATCAACACGTGCTGACATTATGCCGAGGTCCTTTATTCTGGAGCTGGAAGGACTGACCGATCGCGTGCCTCCCGTTCCGTGGGAAGAAGCTAAAAGAGTGATTGAGGACGACTGGAATACGGCATACGGAAATATCGTTCATAAAATTTCTGAAAATCCGGTCGCATCCGCCTCTATCGGCGATGTTTATCACGCCTGGCTTCACAATGGTGATTCAGTTGCGATCAAGGTTCAGCGCCCCGGCATTGAACGCATTATCCGGACCGATTTTAAAGCAATGAAAATCGTCATCTGGCTTGCTAAGCGTTTTACGCGGTTCGGCAAACAAGTGGATCTGGACGCCCTTTACCGGGAAATGACAATCGTAATAGGCGATGAGCTCAATTTTAAGAAAGAGCTTCAGAATGGCGTCGCATTTGGTGAGCGTTTTAAAGATACGCCGGGAGTGATCGTTCCAAGATACATCGAGGAGTATACGACCAGAAGAGTGCTCGTCATGGACTGGATCGAAGGCTCAAAAATCACTGATCAGTCATTCCTGGATAAACACGGACTGAATAGGGAAGAGCTGGCTGAAAATCTGCTGCTGCTTTTTATCGAACAGCTGCTGAATGAGGGCATGTTCCATGCAGATCCACACGGAGGCAACATTCTGATTAAAGAGGATGGAACCATTGTATTAATTGATTTCGGTATGGTAGGTGTCATTCGCAAAAAAGATGCTGAAGCTGTTCAAAGGGCGGTTGAAGGAGTTATTTTTGAACGCTACAGCGAGGTTGTTGAAGCGCTTGAACAAATGAAATTCCTTCTGCCTAAAGCAGATAAAGACATTCTTGAAGATGTTGTTGAGCGCGTCGTGCAGGTGTATAAAAGCGGGGAATGGCAGGATGGCGAGAGCCTGATGATGGAGAGCCTGCTTGAAGATATTCAGGATATTGTCCGCACCCAGCCGATCCAGCTTCCTACGGAGTTTGCGTTCTTCGGCCGAGCGATTTCCACCTTTACCGGGGTTATTTATACGATCTATCCGGAAGCCGACTTTATTGAAATGGCAAGGCCAACGATTGTGAGATGGGCTACTGCCCGTAATGACGATCGTGAAGACAGTGCACCGTGGCAAACTGCTGTACGTTACATACAGCCACTGCTTAGTGCCCCTTCAAAATTTTCAGATGCCCTTGATGAACCGAAACGTTACAGACGGATGATGCAGTGGAGCAATAAAAAGGACCGCACGCTGCAGGAACTGACTGCCAGACGGAGAGACATCATCATCATTACTGCAATTCCTTTTATTAGTCTCCACGCAGGTATTCTGATTGAAAACTGGCTTTTAACCGGTATAGCCGGCGCACTGACAGCTGCAGGAGCGCTGCGGTACCGATCCATATCGGGTAAAATTGCCCGTGAATCTGAGGAGGAATATTCATGATGGAAGAACCGAAAATCGAACGCGAATATAAAACGTCAAAAGGACCGTTTGAAGCAAAACTCGAGGGGCTTGAAAATGGCTACCGTATAACGCTTAAGGGAGACCCTGAAAAGCTTCGGAGAAAACGTCAGGTGAAAGCTTCTTTTGTTGATTTTCTTAAAAAAGCGGACGTTTCCGGCTATCCGATTTTGTTTCCTTTTAATCTGCTGCTCAGGTTTTTCGCCCGGTATAAAAATCCGGTAAATAAATAAAGTGAAGCCGTAACCCGTTTGAGGGGTTACGGCTTTTTAGTTTGTTTTAATAAGCCGGGGTGGTCCCACCCCTTTAACATATTAATGATGTCGATAGCTAAATCTTTTCTGTTAATAGCCAGACAACTGCTGTCGATAGACGCCAGAAAAATGATCTAAATGAATGGCATCGAAGATTTTCTGTTTAACTATATTATTGTGATTTTAACGTCAGAAATCTATTTAGCCCTGACGCACCTGGTCGCGGAGTGCGCGTCTCAGGATTTTACCGGTTGTGTTTTTTGGCAGTTCATCGATGAATTCGATGACGGTTGGCAGTTTGTATTTTGCCAGCTTTGATGAGCAGAATGCCAGCAGGTCCTCTTTTGTTAAGGAAGGGTCTTTGGACACGACAAAGGCATGTACAGCTTCTCCGTAATTCATATCCGGAACGCCGACAACTGCAGCCTCTGTGATCGCTTCGTGCTCGTAAAGTACCTCTTCAACCTCGCGTGGATAAACATTGTACCCGCCGACGATGACCATATCTTTTTTACGGTCAACAATGAAGAAGTAGCCTTCCTCGTCCTGTTTTGCAAGGTCTCCAGTGTAAAGCCAGCCGTCACGAATGGCAGCTGCCGTTTCTTCAGGCATTTTATAATAGCCTTTCATGACGTTCGGTCCTCTGACAATCAGCTCTCCCACTTCACCAGGCGGTACTTCTTCACCTAGCTCGTTAACGATTTTATTTTCAACATTTGTAATGGATGTTCCGATTGAGCCTGCTTTGCGCTCCCGGTCTAATGGGTTAAAGCATGTTACAGGTGAAGCTTCAGATAAACCGTAACCTTCAGAAACACGGACGTTAAATTTCCCTTCAAACTGATGCAGCAGCGCAACCGGCAGTGAGGCACCGCCTGAAATGCATAGACGGACACTTTCAAAGCTTTCCCCTGTTGCCTCAGGATACTGAAGCAGGAAGTTATACATTGTTGGCACACCTGCAAATACAGTCGCTTTATGCTTTTGAACGACATCAAATACGTCTTTCGGGCTGAATCGCGGAACGATCAGCATGGTTCCACCATTGATTAATGGTGCATTTAATACAACCGTTAAGGCAAACACATGGAACATCGGAAGGGCTGTAACGACGCGGTCTTCCCCTGTAATGTTCAAGTACTCCGCTACGTCTTTCGCATTTGAAAAGACGTTTTTATGCGACAGCATCGCCCCTTTAGGCTTTCCTGTCGTTCCTGACGTGTAAAGGATGATTGCTGTATCCTCTTCATCAATATCAGGGCCCTGATAAAGTGGACTTTGAGTGCCGGTCGCATGCATAAATGCTGTTACCTTCCCCTTTACCGCTTCAGGCAGGGCAGCGATTTTCTCATGAGCATCCGGTGCTGTCTCACAAATGACGTATTGGACAATCCCCGGAAGTGCAGCGTGTGCTTTTTCAACAAGTGGCAGCAAAAGGTCAAGTGCGACAACAACCTTTACATCACCATCACGCAATATGTAGGCAATTTCATCAGGCGTATAAATCGGGTTAATTGGTATAACCGTAGCCCCGATTCTCATTACTGCATACATTGAAATAACAAAATGAGGTGAATTCCCTAGCAATAAGCCAACGTGATCCCCTTTTTTCACGCCGGCTTCTGTCAGGTAATTCGCCATTTTATTTACTGCACCGTTTAATTCCGCGTATGATGCTGATTGGTCCATAAAATGATATGCCGTTTTACCAGCGTGCTGTTCTGCTGTTTCCTGTAGACGATCTGATAAATTCACTGTTCCATCCCCCTTGATATTTTTCCTTTTTTTGCGCAAGTGAATGAATAGTCATTCATTCACTGGTAAAAAAAGAAGCGAATATTCACACTAATTATATAGGCTGTTCCAGTGATAATCAAGATAGCGCTTTCAAAATTCTACTATTTAAGACATATAATTTATATTAAAACCGGGCGGGATTCCCCCTTCGCTTTCCACGGCCGGGCGGTGAACCCCTTGTGCTTCGCACAACGGTTTCACCTGTCCCTTCTCTGCCGTAGGAGTCTTCGGGGGAATCCCGCCCTCAAATATAGCTTTTTTTTGAAAATGCAAAAGAAAACAACCGTGCAAAGTAATGTTTTTTAAACGGCATGTTTTGCAATGATGCTGCTACTTTATTAATTCGAATCTGTAGAGTTAATACAACAAATCAATAAATTCATCGCGTTCTACGTTACCGAAGTAGTGTTTCAGGTCTACGCCTTCGAGTGCTTTTTCGATTTCATCTCTTTCGTAGCGGATGCCTGTGAGTTTTTGTTCGATTTCGCTCACATCACCGACACCGAAGAAATCGCCGTAGATTTTAGCATTCTGGATGGTTCCTTTTTCTACGTCGAGTCGTACGTCTACGCTTCCGACCGGGAAACGGTGTGAGTGCTGGAGATTGAATTTAGGGGATTTCCCGTAGTTCCATTCCCAGTTCTGATAACGTTCCTCAGACAGCTTGTGGATGTTCTTCCAGTCTTCTTCTGTCAGCACATATTCCTCGATTTTCTCTTCGCTGCCGAAAATATGACGGAGAATAAGCTGTTTAAATTCTTCGATTGTGATTTTTTGGTCCATGAATTCCGAGATATTTGCGACACGGCTGCGGATTGATTTGATTCCTTTTGACTCGATTTTGTCTTTTCGGACTTTAAGTGAGGAGACAACGTTGTCAATTTCAGAATCAAACATGAGCGTGCCATGACTGAACATTCTTCCTTTTGTGGAGAATTGGGCATTTCCGGAGATTTTGCGCTCACCGACCAGTAAATCGTTACGGCCTTTTAATTCTGCAGGAACCCCGATCTGATTTAGCGCGTCGACAACAGGTTCCGTGAACTTCTTAAAGTTGTGGAAGCTGTCACCGTCGTCCTTTGTGATAAAACTGAAGTTCAGATTTCCAAGATCATGATAAACTGCACCGCCACCAGAAAGACGGCGTACGACCTTAATGTTGTTTTTCTCCACATACTCAGTGTTGATCTCTTCAATCGTATTCTGATTCTTCCCGATGATGATGGACGGCTCATTGATATAAAAAAGCAGATACGTCTGATCAATATCAAGATTTTTCAGTGCATATTCTTCAATCGCAAGATTAATTTTCGGATCTGTAATGCCTTTATTATCGATAAATAACATGCGGTTGTCCTCCTTTAGTAAATGTAATGGTCATTCCGGCAGCAGCCAGATGTGATTCCCCGGCATATACTTCCTTCGCTTCAGCAAGCAGCTGTTGAAGATCACCGAAATGAGGTAAATGCGTCAGTACCAGCATTTTCACTCCGGCATCTTTCGCAATCGTTGCTGCTTCCTCACTCGTCATATGACCGGCGCTTGATGCATTCATCCCTTTATAAAAATTGGATTCAGCAATCAGCACATCCGTATTTTCCGCGAAATCCGTGAAAGCATCCTGATAGGCTGAATCAGCTGTAAAAACAAAAGATCCTTCATCAGAGTCAACCCGCACAGCATAACACGGAACCGGATGCACCGTCTTTTGAAAACGAAGGGTGAACGGTCCTGCCTGAAGGGGCTGATCCGGTTGATAAGCTTCATTCAACATGAATTCCTTATAACCGAGAGATGCAAAGCCGGCTTCATCTTCATTGTGCCCATATGCCTTTACCTGAACCGGCTTTTGCTGAAGGTGATGCTGAATTAAGAGAGCATGATGTAAAACGCCGATATCTGCAATATGGTCTGCGTGGTAATGCGTAATCAATACAGCATCCAGCTCTTCAGGTGCGATAAACTTCTGCAAAGCAGACAACACACCGCTTCCGCAATCGATCAGCAGCTTATAATCATCTGTTTCTACAAGATAACCCGCACTCGCTTCCCCTGCTTTAGGATATCCTCCCCAGGGTCCAATCACCGTCAACTTCACGATCAAATCCTCCTTTAAAGCCTATTCTGTCTGCAATTTCTTCCCTCTCCTACTATACTTCAAATGCACTATTTTTTCACGAATGTGCTTTTTTTCAGAATATTCCTTGACCTTTCCGCATCTGTTATAATACAATACTAATAACAAACACGTAGTACTATAACAAAAAAACAGAAAGAGGTTGATCTACATGTTGGAAAACGTAATGGAATTCTTCAGAAACCTGCCACCTAAAAAATGCGCATCCTGCGGCGAACAAATGGAAGAACAGGCAGAAGCCTACAGCACTACTTGCGAAAAGTGTGCCGGTACCCAATAAAAAAAGCGCCCCCGGGGCGCTTTTTTTATTGACTCATGCTGTATCAGTACAGAATATGATGTCGAGTTTCTTTATACTTTCTAAAACGAAGCTTTTTTATTCTTTCTAATAACATGCTAGAAAGATTGATGTGCTCTGCTGGTTTTCATTTTTCCCTAACAAAACCAAGATGAGTTGATTGAAATTAAGGACAGGATTCCCCCGAAGACTCCTACGGCAGAGAAGCGACAGGTGAGACAGCGTATTGCGAAGCAATAGCTGGCTCACCGCGCGGCCGTGGAAAGCGAAGGGGGAATCCTGTCCGATTTTTCATCAAACCCCCGGCTTCACAAAAGCCAGCGCCTTCAACGCAGCAAGCTCACCCTGATCAATACAATCCGGCAGCCCGATCCCGTCATAAGATGCACCAGCAAGATACACACCAGGAAACTTCTGCTCAAGCTCAGCACGGACCACACTCATACGCTGTCTGTGTCCGACCGTATACTGAGGCATTGCGCGCTTCCACCGGGTCACAATTGTAAACTCAGGCTTTGCTTCCACATCCATAATCTTCTTCAAATCCTCCAGCACAATCTGTTCAATCTGACTGTCTGAAAGATCCACTATAGCCTCATCACCAGCTCTCCCTACATAACAGCGAAGCAGTACTTTCCCATCTGGAACGGTGTGCGGCCATTTATTATGCGTCCACGTGCACGCTGTAATGGTGTAATCACTATTTCGTGAAACAACGAATCCTGTGCCATCATGAACATTTTTCACTTGATCCTCCGGGAACGCCATTGCGACTGTTGCCACTGAGGTTGCCGGCACATCAGCAATTTCTTTTAGAAGATCATGCTCTTCAAAAACGGATGCGGCCGTGTAATGCGGAACGGTGAAAATAATCGTATCGGCTTCGATCTCTGCCCCGCTGCTTAATTGGAGATTATACCGGTGCGCAGAGGAAACACCTTCTGTGATGCCTTCCACCCTTACACCTTTTTGCACGGTAAAGTCTGTCAGTACTTCTTCAAGTCTTGTAATGAGTGACTCCAAACCGGTTGAAAGCGTCAAAAACAGGCTTTTTTTCCGCTGCTGATCGAGCGGTTTTTTAGGAAGTGGTGCAGCAGGCGTTGTTTTCTTAATACCGGCGATCAGGCTCCGATGCTCCTTTTCAAGCTGATGATATTGTGGAAAGGTTGACATGAGACTGATTTGGTCAATGTCCCCGGCATAAATACCTGAAAGCAGCGGTTCAATCAGGTTCTCAACAATCTCATCACCAAGGCGCCGTCTGAAAAACGCCCCAAGCGACTGGTCACCCTCCGTTTTTGAACGCGGCAGCACAAAGTCACCTGCAGCACGAAGCTTACCGGTAACGGAAAGCAGATCGGTTGTCATAAAGGGCTTGATCTTTGTAGGGATCCCCATGATCGAGCCACCCGGCATCGGATGAAGCTTGTCATTGGTCAGAATAAAAGCCTGTCCAGTCGAATTCGGCACGAGCTGATCACCGAGACCGACTTCACGGATCAGCCGCTCCATACTTTTTTTCCGCTCCAAAAAAGAGTCGGGTCCTTTTTCGATGACGAACCCGTCTCTAACCGCCGTCTGAATTTTGCCACCGAGACGATGGTTTGCTTCAATCAGTGTCAGATCAGCCTCTATATTCTGTTCTTTTACCTGATTTTGAATCTTATAGGCAGCGGCTAATCCGGTTATCCCGCCTCCTATAATAACCACTTTCGGTTTGAACGTTGTCACAGCGGATCATCACTTTCTGTTTCTAGTTTTTCACTTCGTTTAAATGTTTGAGCACTTTATCTGTCATAGCCTCAATGAACAGGGGCTGTGTATTCGGCATTTCCGGACGGAAGTAGTCCGCACCGATTTCATCTGTTACGACTTTACATTCATAATCGTTGTCATACAGTACCTCAAGGTGATCTGAAACAAATCCAACCGGCGTATATACAAATGCTTTATAGCCGTGTTTTTCGTGAAGATCTCTTGTCAGGTCCTGAACATCCGGTCCAATCCACGGATCAGGCGTGTTTCCTTCACTCTGCCATCCGATTTCGTAGTTCTTCACACCGGCTGCTTCAGCAATCAGGTCAGCTGTTTCTTTCAACTGGTCTGGATAAGGGTCTCCACCTGCAAGAATTTTTTCCGGAAGGCTGTGAGCAGACACGATTAGCACTGCATCTTCACGCTGTGCATCTGTCATACCATCAAATGTTGCTTTTACTTTTTCAGACCAGTACTGAATGAATTTCGGCTCATCGTACCAGCTTTCAATAGACGTAATAGCCGGACCGCCGATCTCATCAGAACGGTCTTTCGCACGCTTATTATAAGATTTAACGCTGTAAGAAGAGAAATGTGGTGCCAGTACAATCGATACCGCTTCCTCAATGCCATCCTTTTTCATATCGTCCACTGCATCTTCTACAAACGGCTCAATATGTTTTAAACCGAGGTACATTTTGAACTCGATTTCATCCTGCACTTCATTTAGATGATCTGTCAGTGCGTTCGCCTGCTCTTCTGTAATACGTGCAAGCGGAGAAATTCCTCCAATTGCATCATAACGTTCTCTCAAATCTTCAAGCAGTTCCGGCGAAGGCTTTCTGCCACGTCTGATGTGAGTATAAAATCTTTCAAGGTCACCTTCTGTATAAGGTGTTCCATATGCCATTACAAGCAATCCCATTTTCTTTTTTGCCATTTTCCATTCACCTCATTAGCGATTAATGTCATTCTTTTTATTATTAGCATGAACCCCTGACCTGTTCCATTCTCATGCTTTTAAAATGTGTTATCGCGCAGTGTATTCATGAACAAATGATGTCAGTCTCTTCAGCGTTTCCGGTTGTACTTCCGGGAATACGCCATGTCCCAGGTTAAAGATGTGGCCCGGGTGTGCCATACCTTCATCAAGAATCGGTTTCACGTGCTTTTCAATCGTATCCCAGTCACAAAGTAATAAAGATGGATCCAGATTACCCTGAACCGCTTTTGTTACGCCTTTTTCACGCGCTTCCTTAATCGGCAATCTCCAGTCGAGCCCTACAACATCAAGCGGAAGGTCATTCCAGTCCTTAGCCAGATGAGCCGCTCCGACTCCATGCATAATCAGCACAGCGTCTTCCCCTCTTAATGCTGCAAAGATTTTTTCCATGTGGGGCTTGATGTATGTGCGATAGTCTGCCGTATTTAATGTGCCCACCCATGAATCAAACAGCTGGATCGCACCTGCACCTGCTTTAATCTGAGCTTTTGTGTAAAGAATCGTCATCTCAGCAAGCTTGTCCATTAATGCATTCCACGCTTGAGGTTCCTGATACATGAATGCCTTTGTTTTATGATAATTACGGGACGGTCCACCTTCGATCATATAGCTGGCAAGCGTAAATGGCGCTCCGCCAAATCCGATCAGTGGTACGTTCAGCTGCTCAGTTGTCAAAAGCCTGATCGTATCTAACACGTGAGGAACATCCTCTTCCGGGTTAATCATGCCAAGCTTTTCTATATCTTTGACAGAGCGGATTGGATTATCGATCACCGGACCAATACCGGACTTAATTTCCACATCTACGCCAATCGCAGGAAGCGGTGTCATAATATCCTTGTAAAGAACCGCTGCATCCACATTGTAGTTTTCTACCGGCAGTCGGGTTACATACGCACAAAGCTCAGGCTGAAGCGTAATTTCAAACAGTGAATATTTCTCTTTAATCTTGCGGTATTCAGGCTGTGAACGTCCTGCCTGACGCATATACCAGGCAGGTGTATGTGTGACGCTCTCTCCTTTTGCAGCACGTAAAAATGTATCGTTAAATGAGGACATAATAAAATGAAGCCACCTTTCAGCTTTTTAAGCATGCATATAAAGCCAGCCCTCCACAGGCTAAGCTCTCTCAATCGTATCATAATTTTTATAACCGTTTTAACTATAGACCTTTTCCCTATTAGTGTATACCAGACGGGTTTAAATGTCATAAAATCGACTATTTTCATTAATGCTCTTTCTTTTGATTTTCTATTTGAATGGATTATCATATTTAAAGAAAGGGTATTCATTACATACTGAAGGAGGAATCGCCAATGAATATGTATATGACATTTGGAACACCGGAATTTCTTCATAAATTTACTGAGGAACATCCAAACGAGACAATGATTCAACTGCAGGGAGACGACACCACCCTTCTTCTTCACGAGACAGAAGGAAGCACAGTGTTCAGCCAGCCCCGCAAATATGAAATCTTTGATCAGACAGGTACACTGACAAATAACGGTTTCTTTGTATTCAATAACATCCCTGTCTCTGAAGAAGGTCGTCCGGTTTTTGAACACCGCTTTAAAAACCGCGCAGGATTGATCGAAGAAGAGCCTGGCTTTATAGCAATCCGTATTTTGCGCCCCCTTGACTCAGATACGTATGTCGTTCTGACACAATGGGAGGATGAAGAATCATTCAAGAACTGGCAAACCTCACAATCCTATAATAAAGCTCACGCTAAACGGGGAACGTCTGAAGGGATCGACCATCAGAAAAGCATTTTCCCGAGACAGTCTTTTGTCACTAAGTATGTAGGACAGACCGAACAGTAAAATGAAGAGGGCTGGACAACCGGTAAGCGGTGTCCAGCCCTTATTCATTTACATGGTTTTCTTCACTGTCCGTCTCTTCATGATTACTTCATAAATCAGCAGACAGATCACTGCGTACGTATACCCGAGCAGCCAGCCTCCAACGACATCAGAAAAATAATGTGCCTGATCCGGCAGCCTGCTCAATCCGGCCAGAGCGGACAGGAGCAGTGCACCTGAAAACAGCATAATCTGCACAGCAGTCTGTCCGGATTTCTCAGTAAGCAGATAAATGATCACAACCGCAGCAATGATGCTGACCATCGCATGACCACTTGGAAAACTGTAGCCGGCTTCTGCGAGCTGGTCTCCCGGTCTTGGACGTTCAGTCGCAGTTTTAATCAGCTTATTCAGCACATTCCCTCCTGCAACAGCCAGAAGTATAATTATCATGCCCACATAGTTGTTTCTCCTGAACCATAAGAAAAGAATCGCCGCAATGCTGACTGTGGCCAGAAAAATCTCGCCGCCAAAAAAACCGAAAAATAATAAAAAGTCCATACGCCCAAATACGTCTTGTCCGTAGCGATCGAGATCCTCTGTTGCTCCTGACTGCAAATTAACAATCAATAATAAAACCGCTGTCAATGTCACCGCACCGAGCGGATAAAAAAGCTTCTTCACGCGCGCTCCACCCCCTCTAAATCTTTACTACTTTCATTATATAGTAACCCTTTCGTTGTCAAAAGAGTGAAAAAATTCATTCCACATGGTATACTTTCCCGCATAATCGAAACAATTTTTCAGGAGGAGATCATTGTGAGCACCGAAAAGCTTTTTTCACTACTCGATTCATATTACGAAGACATGGTATCTGTCAGAAGATATCTTCACCAGCATCCTGAATTATCATTTGAAGAAAAAGAAACGCCAGCCATGATTGCTGCTTTTTACAGAGAACTTGGGGTGGAAGTCAAAACAAGCGTTGGCGGCAACGGTGTTACTGCACTCATTAAAGGCGGCAAACCGGGCAAAAGAATCGCCCTTCGCGCAGATTTCGATGCACTTCCTATTCAGGATGAAAAGGATGTTCCTTATAAATCAACCGTTCCAAATAAAATGCATGCATGCGGACATGATGGGCACACCTCTACCCTGCTTCATTTAGCAAAGGCACTGCATGCCATCCGTGAAGACCTGCCAGGTGAATATGTCATGATCCATCAGCACGCAGAGGAATACGCTCCAGGCGGCGCCAAGCCAATGATTGAAGACGGATGTCTCGAAGGCGTTGACGCTGTATTTGGCACTCACCTCTGGGCCACAGAGCCTACCGGAAAAATTCAATATCGTACGGGACCGATTATGGCTGCGGCAGACCGCTTCGAAATCAAAATTCAAGGAGCAGGCGGTCACGGCGCACAACCGCATAAAACAAAAGATGCACTCGTAACTGGTGCCCAGCTCGTCACGGCCCTTCAGCAGGTCGTATCGCGAAAAGTAAATCCAATTGACTCAGCTGTTGTAACGGTCGGATCCTTTGTCGCAGATAATGCATTCAATGTCATTGCCGACTCCGCCAAGCTGATCGGAACCGCACGTACATTTAATCCTGAAGTCCGCGACCTCGTTGAAAAAGAAATCGGCCGAATCACACAGGGAATCTGTCTTGCAGCTGACTGTACATTCGACTACACCTATTTCCGCGGCTACCCTGCCGTTGTGAATCACGTAGCTGAAACTGATTATCTCGTTGAACAGGCTCGCCATATCAGTGACGTCAAAGAAATCGAGGAAGCTGAAGCGCAAATGGGCGGCGAAGACTTTGCCTACTACCTCGAACATAAGCCGGGCACCTTCTTCTTCACCGGCGCCAGAGCACCACACGTCGAAAAACCATACCCGCACCACCATCCAAAATTCGATTTCGACGAAAAAGCCATGCTCATTGCAGCCAAAACACTGGGTGCAGCAGCATTGAATTTTCACAACTAAAACAAAGGCCCTGCACAAAATGTGCAGGGCCTTTTTATGTTACGTGTACAAACCGTTCGGGGTATTTGACAACTTGTTGTCGTTATTAAACAACTTTTTTAGTTTATTTAGCAACTCTTAATGAGTATTTAACAACTCTCTTCGCTTATTAGACAAATCTCAACGGTTATTTAACAACCTTCTGTTAAAACCGGGTAGCACCTCACTTGTTTATCTTGATTTATTTAAATATCAAGATGGATAGAGCTACTATTAGAGGTCTGGGTATGCCCAGACCGTTTTTACACATCACAAAACCTGCATCTTCTTAACCTGCGCAGGCAAATAAACAGATACAAAAGCCACAACGAACAGTAACGCAGCACCTGCCGTCAACAGCCCGTCCAGCCATGCACCGCCCCAAAGGCTCACCACACTGAAAACCATCGCCTGCGCTGCCAGCGTATTCACCAGCACTTTTCTAAACGCGTCAGCCTTCATTGATGAAGGAAGCGGATAAAGATCCGGCCAGATTTTCAGCTCGTGCTTTTTCATCATCGGAATGAGCTGGAATCCGGTCAAATACAGGAACAATAAAGCAGTTCCGATCTTAATCCAGATCACACCAGAGCCGATGATAATCACAGACGCAATAATGGTCAGGCGAACCCATAATCCAAAATACTCGTCTGAGCGCAAAAATGTGCGGACGTATAAGTAATAGTAGGACATGCTCTGTCCGTATTTAGAGCGGTCCAGAATCGGATCCAGCCACTTCCTCCTTTTTGCCTGCCCTTTTAAATGAGGGACATCTGTAAACAGATTGGCAAAGCGGTAAAAACGGTGAAGTCGAAGGGTCTCAAGATCAATCAGCAGCTCCCACTTCAGCGTTTTTTCCACAGTTATGATTCTAAAGGCGATTAGATAACCTGCCAGAATAGCTGCAATTGCCACAACTAGCCAAGTCGGGACCTGTGCAAAAAGAGCCCATAAAATAGCAAGATTTAATATAAACCGGAAGCCTGTATCAATGTAATGATAAAACGATTCCTGATAACGCAGAATCGTCCACCTCATGACAAGGTTCCAAATTTTCAATGCCAGCACTGCGATCAACAGTAAAAAGAAATCTCCGAAAGTGGCCCCGGCCGTCTGAACATAGAGCGGCATCGCAACCGCGAGTAACACAACCAAAATGTATGCCTGAAACATAAAACTTGTCACAAGCGCATTCACAAAGTACTGTTTCATCTGCCCTTCAAGTGGCGTCAGGTAGACTTTATCCGCTTCTTTTAAATACGTATACACCGGACTCATCGTCGCTGCGACTGCAAGAACGGCAGCAATGACAATCGCTGACGGGAAGCTTGAATCAAGCGTTTGAATCCAATTGCTGTAGGCAAATCCCCCTCCACCGACAGCAAAAATAATGACGAACATCAAATGTCCGTTAAAGATGTAGCGCAAATATTTTTGCAATTCTTTATTATAATCCTGCAGCCTGTCCTTCCATATATCATGAACGTTTTTCATATGACTCTTCCTTTGTCAGCTGAATATAAATGTCATCGAGCGTGGCATCAGGCATCGAAAACTCTTTTCTCAATTTTTCAAGTGTACCCTGCGCACGTACTTTCCCCTCGTGCAGGATGATAAATGAATCACAGTACCGCTCGGCTGTTGCAAGGATGTGAGTAGACATGAGGATGCCTGCTCCTCCCTCCTTCATCTCTTCCATAAGGTTGAGAAGGGACTGGATCGCAAGCGGATCGAGTCCTACAAACGGTTCATCAATAATATACAGACTCGGATTGATTAAAAAGGCACACATAATCATTACTTTTTGCTTCATTCCCTTGGAAAAATGTGCAGGGAACCACTTAAGCTTGCCTTCCATCCGGAATTTTTTCAGCAGATCCGGGACCCTTTCTTCCACTTCTGCTTCATTCAGGCCATACGCCATCGCTGTCAGCTTTAAATGCTCCTCAAGTGTCAGTTCATCATAAAGAATGGGTGCTTCAGGTATGTAGGAAAACTGTTTTCGGTATTGGTCAGGATCATGTTTAAGTTCCTTGCCATTAATGGATACCGTTCCTGAATGAGGCTCCATCAAGCCGATAATATGTTTGATGGTCGTACTTTTACCTGCGCCATTCAGTCCGATCAGACCGACAATCTGACCCTTATTCATTGAAAAGTCTATTTCATTTAAAACGGGTTTTCTCGTATATCCACCCGTCAGTTTATTGATCTCAAGAAGTGACATGTTTATTTTCCTCTCCTCTGACTTTCTTGAAAGAATTGTAGCATATTCCAGCTGCGAATGCTGTCGGAGAACAGCTGCTGTGATAAAATAAGAAAAACTTACAGTGAAAGGGTGTTCCAAATGAGTGATTGTATTTTCTGCAAAATAATTAACGGTGAGATTCCTTCTTCCAAGGTGTATGAGGATGAGCACGTGTACGCTTTTCTTGATATCAGTCAGGTGACGAAAGGTCATACGCTTGTCATTCCGAAAACCCATAAAAAAGATCTTCATGAGCTGACACCGGAAATTGCAGGTAACCTGTTCTCTGTCGTTCCTAAAATCGCAAATGCAATGAAGCAGTCGTTTGATATGAAAGGAATCAATCTTTTAAATAACAATGGTGAATATGCGGGCCAGACGGTCTTTCATTTCCATCTTCACTTATTGCCAAGACATGGTGAAGAAGATGGCTTTAAGCCTGAATGGCAGGTACATACCGAGGACTATTCCAACGAGCAGCGCGCTGAAATCGCTGCGAAAATCGCGGCAAAGCTTGCCTGAGACAGGAACAGAAAACTGTGCATAAAGGTTCTTTCATGATATAATTGGACTACTTTTCGCTGGCAGCCACGAGGGCATGTCAGGAAAAGACTATTTAGTTTAGCTGAGGAGAGATGAGTTATGAACACAAAAACACTTGTAGTATTGGCATTATTCGCAGGAATGGGAACTGCGCTTCACCTGCTTATTCCCGGGGCATTATTAATGAAGCCGGATATGTCGCTGTTAATGATGTTTTTAGGCATTCTGTTATTCCCGGGTGTAAAAAATGTTTTGTTGATCGGTCTTGCGACAGGCGTTCTGTCAGGACTAACTACAACATTTCCCGGCGGATTCCTGCCTAACTTAATTGACAAACCAATTACAGCATTTATCTTTTACGGTCTCATTTTACTTGGTGCAAGGTTTGTGAAGTCAGCAGTCGGTGCCGGTATTTTCGCCGGAGTCGGCACGCTTGTTTCCGGTTTGATTTTTCTTGGTTCTGCAGCAGTATTAGTCGGACTTCCGGGTCCAATCATGGCGCTTTTCGCAAGTGCTGTGTTACCGGCTATCGCAGTTAATAGTGTGCTGATGGCCATCATGTACCCTATCGCGAAGACCATCATGAAAAGATCAAACCTTATTGAAACAGCTGCCTGATTCCTGCAAGACGCTGTCTTAACAGAGCATCCTGTTAAGGCAGCTTTTTTTATAGATTCCAAACGTCCCGGCAAATGTTTATCGCTAAAGGAAATAGGTTAAAGAAAAGAACAGAAGCACTGCTGCAGCAGTAACAATCAAATTGCGCACTTTCGTTCTTCTTGGAGGAAAAAGATGATTGCTGATCAACTGTATGACACTCCTCATCAAAAGCGCACAGGCCGCAACCATACATACTAAAAAGAACCAGTTAACAGCACTGATTGAAAACGCCTCCTTTTTCAGGCATACTTTGGACAGTTTATGAGATAATCTATAAAATAAGAAGAAAATAAATAAAGGGATGTGTGAGGGATGAATGTAAAATCATTTTTGCTTGGGCTGACAGCCGGATTCGCTGCAGGTGCTGCCGGAACATTGCTTTCAGCACCCCAATCCGGTCAGGAATTGAGAGGGACAATCAGACATACGAAAGATCACTGGAGAGAACACGCACTTGAAATTCAGATGAACCTCCAGCAAGTGAAAGAATCCATTCAGGACGTTTCAAAGGAAGGAAAAGAATCCATCCTCACTGTTGCCTCTGAATTAAAAGAATCCATCCAGGCATGGAAACGTGAAGCCGACCCGGCCATTCACAACCTGCAGGAAGAACTTGCAGCCATCCAGGCTACCATGGAAGAACTCGAACGTTCCATCAAACAGGACGCACGCGAAGAACAACCATCAACATAAAAAAACAGCTGCCTTCGTGCAGCTGTTTTTTATATTTTCACACTCCAGAAAATAAATATATTCCCTCCCTTATTTTAGAAAAGAAATCAGGGAAAGTGGATGATCTCCCCTACACGGTTTCTCAAAACAATAACTAATAGTATTCAACTCAAAAGGCTCGACTCACCCGTAGACTCCTGTGGCGGAAAGGGCGAGTCGAGCCCGTCTTTTTTAGCACAATTAACATAATGAGGATGGTTTAATATTCATTAGTGCCGGGGACATCCGCAGACTCCTGCGGCAGAGAAGCGACAGGTGAGACAACGCAGCGCGAAGCGCAAGTTGGCTCACCGCGCGGCCGCGGAAAGCGGAGGATGTCCCCGGCACAGTTTCAATAAAAAATCACCAAATTATTTTTGTGAGAAAATTTAATTAATTCCTACCTTTTTTTATTTTTACTTTATTGCTATAATATCTTCAACGCACTTATTACACAATTTTAAAATAACATTAGAAAGAAGGTGACAACTTTGGACGATAAGCTTTATTCAATGAAAGAAGCAATGTTATTTAGTCAGCGTATGGCACAACTCAGCAAAGCTTTATGGAAAGCGATCGAAAAAGACTGGCAAAACTGGATTAAGCCTTATGACTTGAATATCAATGAACATCATATCCTATGGATTGCCTATCACTTAAAGGGTGCCTCTATCTCAGATGTCGCAAAGTTTGGTGTCATGCACGTATCAACCGCATTTAATTTCTCCAAAAAACTGGAAGAACGAGGATATCTTCAGTTTTCTAAAAGAGAGAATGACAAGCGGAATACGTACATTAAACTGACCGAAAAAGGTGATGCCCTGCTGCTTGAACTGATGGAAAACTATTCACCTGAAACGCATTCAGTTTTTCAGGGCGCTTCACCATTAAGGGAAATTTACGGAAAGTTCCCTGAGATGATGGAAATGATGGCTATTGTTAAAAATATTTACGGCGATGATTTTATGAAAATCTTTGAAACTTCCTTTCATAATATTGAAAACGAATTCACAGAAGTCGAAGGGAAAATTCAAAAAACCCGTTCCGCTGATCCACTCAAGCAAATCGCTTCTTCATAACCTCCTGTATAGGGGGTTTTTCTTTTGCCTTTTCCTCTGCTGCCTTACACACCCGAAATTTCATTGCATTATTTGAATTGTAAATTTTTTATAAAGGTATTGATTTTTAATTCAAAGGGGAGTAAAGTAACTCTCAGGTTCAATTTTAACACCCAATATCGTCGAGAATGGAGGCGATGAAACATGCATTGCTGGAAATCTATAAACGTAAAAAAACAGTACGGATTTTATCGGATTTTTATGCTTTCAACGATTCTTGTCCTGACTGTTTTTTCTATTTTACATGTATCCATCCAGTTGATGGTGAGTCACCCGCTTAAAGATAATCATTTTATCTGGTTTACTTTGGGCTTTTTACTTGTGTACCCTTTACACAAAATTTTTCATACAATCCCTTTAGCAGGATTTATGAATCTGATTAACCTGAAGACCAGATTTCATTTTTACTTTGTACCGATTATGTCAGTAAGAGTTAACAAACCGATCCCTAAAATATATTTTATTATGGCGCTGATCTTTCCTTTTGTGATTTTAAACAGTATTTTTCTTTATGCAGCAGTTTCTTTTCCTGGATATGCACATTACTTCACCATCCTGACAGCGTATCACTGTGGTATCTGTCTCGTAGACTTTTTATATGCGAAATGTCTCTTCAAATCTCCCCGCGGAGCTTTTATTGAAGAGGATGATGATGGCTATGAAATTCTGATTCCTGTAAGGGAAACTTCGTCCTCAGGGATGTAAAACAGACATAAAAATAGGCTCGCCCTGTTTTTTATGTCTGTTTTTTGGTATCTTAGTAACTAGAGGATAGGAGGATGATAGAGGATGGTTGAAGTCATTGGACTGTTTATCGTATTTACAGTGTTTATACTCTATTCGATTAATCGTATGACAAATAGATTATGTGTCCAAAAGGAAATCCCAAATGAAAAGCAGCCGAAAGTCTTCCGAACAATCAATATTTTAATTTTGATCCTGCTGCTTTCATCTTATGTAGAGATTCTTTATACGTAATTAAAACGGCGGAACGTTTCCATAGAGGAATCGTTCCGCTTTGTTTTTTATAACCGTGCCGGGTCATTCCTACGCGGCCGCCGCTGAACGCTCGCCTACGCTTTTCTTTGGCTAGCTACGACTCGCAGCGGCGTATGCGCTTCCCTCAGCTCTGTCCGATAAGTCAACATCGGTTCACTTCGTTCACCGTGTTTCCTTTATCTCCGACGCTTCAGTCCAGCGCATACGCCGCTGAACGCTCGCCTACGCTTTTCTTTGTCCAGCTTCACAAGGCAGGGACCAGCAAACTTCCCGTCCTCTCGTTCGATAAGTCAACATCAGCTCACTCCGTTCACTGTGTTTCCTTTATCTTCGTCGAGGACAGTCCAGTTTGTACGTCCCTAAACGCCTTGTTACGCTTTTCTTTTTGGCTAGCTGCGGCACCTAGCCCCTCGAGGTCATAAATCAAAGCTGAAAGAGGGCAAAAGGCAGCCCTCTTTTCATCTTCGCCTTATGCTTGTCGGGGCTGAGCAAGGTGCCTACGCTTTTCTTAGAACCATGCGCTTCCGATGATGATAAGAAGTATGAAGAGGACGACGACTAGGGCGAAGCCTCCGTAGTAATTACCGTGTTTATGTGACATTTCATTTTCCCCCTTCTGTTGGTTTTTAGAACCACGCTGCTCCGACAATGATCAGAAGGATGAACAGCACGACAATAAGTGCAAATCCTCCACCGTATCCACAGGACATTAAAACCCCTCCTTCCTTTCTTTTGTATGCTATTCAATGGAAATCAAAAATGGTTGGGCAAAATAGTAAATGTGAAAATTCCTTGAATGTAGAGAAAATTAAGTATTCTCTGCTGGTTAAACGTTTAAATAAGCGTTCACCGTTATATGGAAATGTGATATAGTATGCAGTGAAGAATTTCCACCATAGAATTCACAGATATAAGGAGAGGAAATAAATGAAAAAGTGGATTGCAGCAGCTTCACTAACATTAGGTGTCGCGGCTTTAGCAGGTTGCAGTGACGAGGAATCGGCAAGTGAAGTGATCGCTTCTTCGAGTGCGGGGGACATTACGAAGGACGAGCTTTATGAAGAAATGAAGACGACTGTTGGGGAACAGGCGCTTCAAATGATGATGCTTGAGAAGGTATTGGAAGAAAAGTATCCTGTTGATCAGGAGACGATTGATGCTGAATTTGAAGAAGCAAAAGCACAGTATGGGGATCAGTTTGAGATGGTCCTTTCACAGCAGGGATACGATGAGGAATCCTTCAAGGAAATGCTGAAGCTGAATCGTTTGCAGGAGAATGCACTCGTTGCAGACGTTGAAGTAACAGATGAAGAAATTCAGGCTGAATATGATAAGATGAAAAAAGAAGTAAGCGCACGTCATATTCTTGTTGCTGACGAAGCAACAGCACTTGATGTGAAACAGCAGCTTGAGGATGGCGCGGACTTTGCTGAGCTTGCAAAAGAAGTTTCTACTGAGCCTGCAGCACAGGAAACAGGTGGAGACCTTGGATTCTTCGGACCAGGAGCAATGGATCCTGCTTTCGAAGAGGCTGCTTTTAACCTTGAGCCTAATGTCATCAGTGAACCGGTTGAAACAAGCTTTGGCTGGCACATTATCGAGGTGACAGAAACGCGCGAAGCAGAAGTTGAGCCACTTGAAGATATTCGCGATCAGGTAGAGCATGATCTGAAATTGGCAAAAGCAGATATGAACCAGATCGGTACCGTTGTAAGAGATTTACTTAACGAAGCCAATATCCAGGTAGAAGATGAAGATTTGACTGCAACATTCGATGCTCTTCTACAGGAACCTGTCAGCTCACCTGCTGCTCCTCCGGCAGAAGAGCCAGCTGAAGAGGAAACAACTGAAGATACAGAAGAATAACATAAAACATAAGCTGGTCACACTCCGTTTACAGGAGCGTGACCGGTTTTATATCTATTTATTTTTAAATGAAAAACCTCCTGCAGCTTTATTACAGGAGGTTTTTCATTTCCATTCATTGATTTTTAAGCTGCGACACAATTTTCTTTCTTTTTTCATCTTCGATCCGTTTTATGTAAGTTTCACCATGTTCTTCGATAAAACGGACTTCCTGTTTTCTTTCAGCATACGCTGTCTTCAGAAACATAATAAAACTGATGATAATCCCGCCAATTGCAATATCAATCCAGATTGGAAACATCCTTTCCCCTCCTGCATTTAATCAGCTCAAGAGCCGTTTATAGAGGGTATGTTTCCATCCTTTCTCTTATGCGTCTTCAAATGGATCATCGTACAGATGTGGGCGATAGAACGTTCTGTTTTCCAGGGCAAATACCCGCTCTGTAAACTCACCCGGCTTGGTCCGCTGAATGACACGGTCCATCATAATCATTTTTGCATCCAGATTATCAATGTAATGTAGTATTTCTGCTTCCCTTAACATTGGCGGCTTTGGCGAGCCCCATTCTGCTTTACCGTGGTGGGATAAAATCATGTGCTGAAGCATCAGTACCTCTTCCCCTTCCACTTCAAGCTCTTTTGCTGCTTCAGCAATTTCATTTACCATAATTGAAATATGACCCAACAGATTACCTTCAAGCGTATAGGTCGCTGATACGGCACCTGACAGTTCTTTCACTTTCCCCATATCATGAAGAATCACTCCTGCATAAAGAAGATCTTTATTCAGATTCGGATAAAGCTCTGTCAGAGATTTTGCGATTTTCAGCATCGAGACAACGTGGTAAGCAAGTCCTGATACGAACTCATGATGATTTTTCGTTGCTGCCGGAAATTCGAGAAATGCCTTTTGATACTTTTTAACCAAATGACGGGTAATTCTCTGAATAACAGGGTTTTTCATCTCAAAAATATACTGGGTCAGTTCTTCCGTCATTTCATCTTTTGATAGTGGTGCGGTTTCAAGAAACTCTCCCATTTGTACGTTATCAGTCGCTGAAGCCGGACGGATCTGCTTTAATCTGAGCTGATTTTTGCCTCTGTAATTATGAATTTCACCAGCAACCTTCACAATGGTCTGAGGCTGAAATCTTTTTTCCTCTTCATCTCCTGCATCCCACAGCTTCGCTTCAATTTCCCCGCTGCGATCCTGAAAAATCAGGGTTAAAAATGGCTTTCCAGCCGTTGTAACTCCTTTGGTTGTTTGTTTGATCAACAGGAATTGTTCAACCTGATCCCCTGCATTTAAAAATGTGATGCCCTTCATTTTTTCGCCATCTCCTTTACATGGAATTGCCTTCTCAGGCGTTGTTCAGGCGGAACAAACGTTCTTTATTAGTATAACAGATAATCAGTCCTGACACACATGAAGTCCAGACGTGTAATGGATGAATCAACTTGTCTTCTCGCGCTTTGAAAGCTGAAGCGCTTTTTTCAGGTCTTTAATGGATGACGAATTTCCATACATCAGAACGCCACCACGATATACTTTTGCACCAAACCATCCAAGCAGTAAAATCGTGATCAGCATCAGCACAATTGCGATCACCGGTTCCCAGATAGAAATGTCCAGCATGCCGACACGCGTAAACATGACGAGCGGACTGAAAAAAGGAATATAAGATGTGATGGTAATTAGAGCTGTTTCCGGCTCCGCCAGACCATAAAAGGCCAGTAGTGCTCCACCGACCACAAGTAAATTAACAGGCAGCAGCACCTGCTGAAGATCCTCTGTTCTGCTCACGAGAGAGCCTAAAAAAGCAGCAAGCGAAGCAAACAAAAAGTATCCGAGAATATAAAAGATTACAGCAAAAACGATGGTAACAATTGAACCGGAGGAAAAGTCAAACAACGAATAAATCCCGCCTTCAAAAGAATCTTCGCTCAAATAAACAGAAGCAATACCAATCCCTGCCCAGATGGTCAGCTGTGTCAGCCCGACAAGACCGATACCGGCAATTTTAGCGAAAATCTGCTGAATGGGTGAGACGCTCGAGATCAGGATTTCCATGACCCGTGATGATTTTTCATTCGCTACTTCCGTTGCGATCATCATAGAATAAATCAGCACAGACATATAAATCACAAAAATCAGGATATAGACGAGTCCTCTCGCCTGATCAAGTTCAGCGGCCGATCTTGCAGAATCCACATAAGCCGATTCTGCAAATGAAACAGGAAGATTCAAAGTTGCCAGTTCATCGGCACTTAATCCAAGCCGGTTTGCAGCGATGTTGGACTGTATCGTCTGAAGTGCAGCCTGCAGGTCATTTGAATAGGAATTGGCTGTTAGAGATTCCGAAATGTATTCCGCCTTTATTTTCCCGCTCTCCGCCATGTCAACAATCAGCAGCGCGTCAAATTCTCCCGCTTCCAGCTCATCCTCCAGAACAGACTGATTTTTTTCTTGGGTTGAAACGGCAATAGAGCTGTTGATAATCGCTGTCTGATCCGCAATAAGAGAAGCGATCTGCGGTTCTTCCTCATACACAACGACTTCCCACCGGCCTTCTCCACCGTTACGATCAGATGAAAAAATATCCGCAATCGACTGAAAGTTCGTTCCGATGATAATGGCAAGAGCAAATAGCGCAGTTGTGATAATAAATGATCTGGATTTAATTTTCCCTATGTATGATTTCGCCAGAATCAGACCGAATCTATTCAAATGAAGCACCTGCCTTCTCAATAAAAATATCATTCAGCGATGGCTCTTCAAGTGAAAACTGCCGGATGAAACCCCTGCCCTGAATGGACTGCAGAATGTTTTGTGAAACATCTTCGTTTTCAATCTGAAGGATCACACCGCCAATCACTGTTTTCAACTTCACTACGCCAGGAAAATCTTTGAGCTCTGATAAGTCCATCTCCGATTTAATCACCAGATTTTTCTTACCAAATGCCCTTTTTATCTCAAGCAGACGGCCTTTTACGATCGGTTTTCCATGATGAATAATGCAAAGACTTTCACATAATTCCTCAACATGCTCCATTCTGTGACTCGAAAAAACAATAGTTGTCCCGCTGTTTTTAAGATCCGTCACCGCTTCTTTTAAAAGCTCTACATTGACAGGATCGAGTCCACTGAATGGTTCATCGAGGATGAGTAGCTCCGGCTTATGTATAACTGAAGCAATAAACTGGATTTTCTGCTGGTTCCCTTTTGACAGTTCCTCTACTTTCTTATTTTCATAATCGGGAACTTTAAATCGGACAAGCCAGGCTTTCAGTTCTTTTTCAGCTTCTTTTTTATCCATTCCTCTTAATCTTGCAAGGTAGACAATCTGCTCTTTCACTCTCATTTTCGGGTAGAGACCTCTTTCCTCCGGCAGATACCCGATTTTCTGGCTGTTATGGTATCCGATTTTGTCATTATTCCACGTAACGGATCCTTTTGTTGAATCAATGAGCCCAAGAATCATGCGAAAAGTCGTCGTTTTTCCTGCTCCATTTGCACCAAGAAATCCAAACAGCTCTCCTTTATTTATTTCAAGTGACAACTGATCAACAGCTGTATGGTCTCCGAATTTTTTTGTAACATGATCAATATGCAGCATCTCCCAAACCTCCTCTGTCCCTATCATTATTCTATACGTATTATATAGAAAAAAGTTCATTTTTTCCTGACTTTCAAAACTTTACGGAAGTTACCTCCTGTGTAAAAATAAAAGAGCGGACAAAGAGAGGAGATGGTATACGTGGATATTTACAAGATCACCGTTTTTGATCCGAAGGGAGAGACACTTTTTGAAGATTCCTTCGAAGCGAAAGAAGACGATGAAGCGAAACAGATCGGTGAAAAAAAGCTTGAAGAACAAGGTTACATAGAACATACTCACCGTGTCGTATCCCCAAGAGGCAAGCTGATTTTATTTCACAGCTGATCCATGACCAATGGGGCGCGATCGCAATAATGGAGGTGGGGCAACTCTTATCAGAGTCGTCCCACCTCCATTTCATTTTCATTCTTTACTGCCCTTTAAAAGCAGGTTTTCTTTTCTCCACGAATGCATTGATTCCTTCAAGATGGTCATCCGTCTGCCTCATTCTCCACTGTGACTCTTCTTCCATTTCAAGCGTTTCCTCAAGCTCTTTCAGCCTGCTTGAACGCAGAATGGCTTTAGTCTCAAGCATCGCCTTCAGCGGACTGCTGCTGAATCGGCTGACATAGGCTTCTGCTTCAGCAACGGCACGTCCCTCTGCCGTTACACGGTCAATCAGACCAAATGAATGAGCTTCATGTGCATTCATTACGTCTCCTCTCCAGATCGCATGCATGGCCTTATGAGACCCGACTCTTTCCTGCATCAGAAAATGACCGCCGCCGTCAGGCACAAGACCAATCCCGATGAAGTTCATCGCAAGTTTACTCTGCTCTTCAGCAATCAGTACATCACACGCCAGTGCCAGACTCAGACCAAGACCCGCAGCAGCACCGTGGATCGCACTAATCGTAATTTTCGGCATCGCATAAAGCGTTGTTGAAAGCTCTTTGATCACTTTCATAAACGTTTTAAATTCTTCCTCGCCACTCATTGTCAGCATGGCTTTAATATCACCGCCGGAGCAAAACCCTTTTCCTTCACCTTTTAACACAACGATTTGCAGGTCTGCATTGCGTGAAATCTCCTTCAGCACATCAAGAAGCTCAGACATTAATTCCTTATTCAACGCATTCAGACTTTCAGGCCTGTTCAGTGATACCCATGCCGTCTTTCCTTCTGTTTTAACGTGAAGCGTTTTGTAACTGTTCGTCAATTCCATTTTCCCATCCCCTTATAAATGAATGATCATTCATTTTATCATTCTCTATTTCTGTCTTAAAATCCTTCTTTTTTTGAAAGATTTAGCTTCCCATCCCGGTTGAACAGTTCGAACAATCAAGATTGCAATAATAATAAGTATAAATACCTATTTTTTTATACATTTTAGTCTAATGGGTGTAAATGTTTTTTATTTTCAGTCGATATAAAAATAGATTTGATACTAAGGAGGATTTTTCATGAAGTGGCTAACATCCAGGGAGAAAAAACATAAAGAAGACTTATTAACACTTGCTGAAAAGCAGGCTGTCAAGATTGCACTGCCAAAAGAAGCAACAACTGCAGCTCAGATCAGTATGATCGCTTTGCAAAAAGAAGATCTTCAGGTTCTTGCAGCCTTTAAACCATATGTAACGGAAAACATCGAAGCGATCGTTGCCAGCTTTTATAAAACGCTCGGTCATGAACCTGGACTGCTCACCATTATTAATACACACAGCTCTATTGAAAGGTTAAAGAAAACATTAACCGTTCATATCCAGGAAATGTTCAGCGGTACACTTGATTCTTCTTTTATCCAGAAGCGCCATCGTATTGCCGAGGTCCACTTACGTATTGGACTCGATCCTAAATGGTATATTGCTGCATTCCAGGATCTGTTGAACTCCCTGACTGATGTGATTATCGAACTTCCCTTTAACGAAAAGGATAAGTTCATCTTAATCAAAGCTGTTTCAAAAATCCTTAACCTTGAAATGCAGATTGTTCTTGAAGCATACGAAACGAGCTTCCAGCAGCAGATTCAGGTTGAACAGGACCGACTTCACGGATTATTAATTACACTGAAGGAAAGCGCTGCATCCCTGTCTGAAAACAGTAATTCGACCAGTGAAAATGTCAAGCTGATGAAAGAGGCGCTTGAGCACCTTGCATCCCGTGCACAGGAGGGTTCCGGTGTCGCTTCTGACCTGCAATCAAAAACAGGTGATGAAAAAGTACGCCTGGATAAAACGAAAGAAGAAAGTGAACAAATTTCTTCGAAAATGATGACAACTGAAAAAAATATTAAAGAACTCAACAACCTGAACAGTCAGATCTCCGAAGTTGCGAACATGGTGACTTCCATTGCTGATCAGACAAACCTGCTCGCATTAAACGCTTCAATTGAAGCAGCCCGCGCAGGTGAGCACGGTAAAGGGTTTGCCGTAGTAGCAGATGAAGTCAGAAAGCTTGCTGAAAATACGAAGGAATCTGTCGCGCAGGTTTATGATCTGTTAAAAGATACGAATGTTAAAACGAAAACGATTGAAGGTTCCATTATGGAACTCAATACCCTTTTCCAGGCTGAGCGTGACAGCATCCATTCGACTAGTGAGTCGTTTAACGGAATCATGGAATCCATGAATCAGCTGAAATCGCAAAATACACAAATCGATCAGGATGTCAGCCGTCTCGTTGTGATGCTTGATCAAATTTCACAGGAAGCTTCAGGAGTTGCTGCTGCTGCAGCTTCACTTGAAGAAAGAGCATAAGTTTTCAGAAGCCTCTTTTAATAATAAACAATGAAAAGACCCCATTCGAAAATGGGGTCTTTGTCATTGAGTTACTGCTGTGTATTATTATTTTCCATTGAACCATATAGCTCTTCAAGTGGCTTCATGATGACTTTGTTCAGTTCCTGAATTGTCATGCTCATGCGCTGCTCTGCATCCATCAGCTGGGCAATCAGCTCATGCTGCTGGACAAGCTGAGCCGTTTTCTGCGCCTGTTCGATTTCTTCCTGTGTAATTTCTTCACCATTCATCTGCTTTTGCTGAAGCGAAAGCTGAATGTCACGGAAGTTTTCAAAAATTCCTTTCGCAGACTCATCGTTGTTTACTGCGTTGTACATTTCCTTTAAGTTGGTGAATTCATCGCTTTGACGAATTGCACGCTCTAATTCGTTTGCCTGATCGTACAGATTAACTGACAATCAAAAAACCTCCCTTTTTAATCACTCTTCCCCTATTCCCCGATGATTCCTTACTAAACATAAATCAATCAAAGTCCGGTTAAGAGTACGAATATTCCTTGAACAATTCCGATGAGACCTCCGAGCAATGCACCGAGATAGGTAATCATTTTAAATTCCCTGCGTGAAATGCCTAGAACAAGCTCTTCAAGCCTTGACACTTCAAAGGAGTCAACTTGCTCCCTGACGATTTCCTGAAGCTTCATTTTTGAGAGAATTCCCTCGAGTTTTTCAATGAGGAGTTCTTTCAGCTTTTCAGAAGCCTTAGGAATTAAATGATTCACGACCCGGTCTTCAAGTGGCTGAATCGCACTGCCAAGCGGACGCTGCATCCATTCATTCAGGTTGATGCGTTCTTTTAATATTCGCTGCAGACGGACGATCAGATCACGGTCAGTAATGATCGAAAACGCCCGATCCCACTGCCAGTCCTTGATCTTTTCCCATTCTGTGCGCAAAACCTGTTCGAGTATATCATGTGTGCCATCATGTTTCAAAAATTTTATGATCTCGGGCTGAACTTTATCCCCGAGTGAGGTATTGCCCATGATCATATTCACCATGCTGCCAAGGGTTCCACGCGTTTTAAGGAAATCATCAATCATCGTCTGAACGCGCGCTTTCCCTTCATCCGATTCAAAATAATCGATCCCTTTTTCAAGAATGTAATCTGTGACGGTTTCAACCTTGCCATCCAGACGGTCAAGCCATTTCTCCGGCAGCGTCTCCCTGATCGTTAAAAACATATACTGATCCTTCAGCTGATCGTACTGCTGTTCAATCCATTGATCCATTGTTTCTTCTATATAAGGAACCGGTGAGGTCAGATCAAACCGTTCAAATACATCTTGAACGGTATCCTCCATATTAAAAAGCTTACTGCTTTCCCTTTGGAGCCAGCGTGTTAAAGCCTGCTCCTTTTCGCTTGTCAGAAACTTTGTCTTCAGACTGTCAGCTGTCAGTAAATGATTCACAACCATTAAACCAAGCTGCCTTGCCAATTCCTCTCTTCTTTTCGGAATCAGACCCGGAGTAAATGGGACTTTCCATTTACCGATATAGACAGCTTTATATGGCCGAAACAGCATCTTGATCGCAAGGGAATTGGTAAATCCCCCAATTACGGCCCCAACAATCATCATCACAAGTAATAATAAAAACACATCCATCTCAAATCACCTTCCGCTATACAATCCATTCTTTCTCAGTATAGCAGAAACTGATTCATTCAAATATGATTATAGGCGCATGATGCAATACGAAATAGATAGAAATGGATATCCTCCTTTTAAATTCACCATATGAGCATTTATAAAAATCATTCACATGGTATACTGGAGAAAATTTGAACTTTGGAGGAAAACATGATCCAGCATTTCCAATATAAGAAGATGTATGAAAGTGATTTACCCGGATGGACATTTTCATTTACTTATCAGGGTGAACAGATCAGGGGAATTTACCATAAAAATGGACAAATTGAATGGTCAACACCTTCTCCAGTCAAAGATCCGGATAAAGTAGAAAAGCAAATTCATGATCTGATGCTTTTCCACGTCTACGGTGATTAAACCTCTGTATAGAAACATATGATATTGCATAACGTATGTGCAGGGGGTGTTTTCAATGACAAATCATCCGTCTTTTCTGCCCGATACTTCATATGAAGGACGGGACAAAGCGTTTTTTGATGTTGACCGGTTTATTAATGAGGGGATGTCAGGAGGCACTGTTTTCCGATACGGGAAACAGACAAACATTGAAGAGGCACGTGACCTGGATACTGAAACACCACCGAATTAAAGCAGGCAGAGGGCTGTCCGGAAACCAACGCCGGACAGCCCTTTGCAAGTTCATCATTGTTTCTTTTATTAAAAGATGATACTTTTTTCATAAATGTTTTATTAGAAAAAGGTGATCACTTGTCAAACGTAAAAAAACTTTTACAATCAATGAATTCAGCAAAAAACCCTGCAGACCTCAGTGCATCAGACTTTGAGACTTATTTGTGGTTTCGGGATAAGGAAACCGAAGAGCTGATTGCATTTAATAAAAACGGGCTAAGTCCAAACGAACTTGCATTATTATCTATGCTTTTAAATCCATCATCAGCCCCTCCATCCGGAAAAGCAGATGAATGGCTTCATTTCCTGCGTGACGATTCAGGTAACTGCCCACTGCCAAAAGGATCCAGCTTCAGAATGGTTCAATTCTCAAGCAATGCTGCTCTCGTTCAGGATGCTGATGAAGCACCTCTCGACTATGTTTTCTCTGAACAGGCAGTCATCGTCCTGAAAAATGAAAACAGCGGATTTGTCATCGAACCGCAAAGCAGCGATACCCTTTCACTGGAAGAGCTGGCTTCAGCATCACAGGCAATTGAAAATGATCTGGAAATCAACATCACATTTTTCGCAGGATCCTTTCATACTGTTAACGCCGAAACCCGCAGCATGCTTCTGATGGAAATGGACTGGTTTGAACAGCACACCTTCCACGACCACCGTCAGCCCGTACTGTCACTGTTTGACGTCATGCCCATCAACCTGATCAACCGCTTTTCCGATTTTGAAAAAAACACCCTGTTTTCAGCCATCTTTGAATTATTCGAAACCGAACAGGACCTTCCGCGCATCATCCAAACCTTTGTCGAGAACCTTTCAAACGTGAGCAGCACAGCCAAAATGCTCTACATGCATCGGAACAGCCTGCAATACCGTCTCGACAAATTCACAGAAAAAACATCCATCGACCTCAAAACCTTCTACGGCGGACTCATTGCCTACTTCGCCTGCCTAGAATGGAACCAGCGCAATGGCTGACCCACTGCCGTGAACCGGTCCGGGCTCCCGCTTCACGGCTCTTATGAGAGTGGATTTAACCACTCTTTCCAGTGATTTGACAACTCTTGGTGGTTATTTGACAACTCTTCGCGGTTATTTGACAACTCTTTTCGTTTATTTAACAACTCTCCTCCGTTATTTAACTACTCTGATTACCAGCACGCTAAAGTATGATCTCTTCACGGCTTTTTTATATTGCTTCCGGAAACAAAATAACCATTTAGAGCGCCGGGACCATCCGCAGACTCCTGTGGCGGAAAGGGACAGGTGAAACCATTGTGCGAAGCACAAGGGGTTCACCGCCCGGCCATAGAAAAGCGTAGGCTGGCGTTAAGGGACGTACAAACTGGACTGGCCCCTACGGAGATAAAGGAAACACAGTGAACGGAGTGAGCTGATGTTGACTTATCGGACGAGGGGACGGGAAGTTTGCTAGTCCCTGCTCGCCGAAGCTAGACAAAAGAAAGCGGAGGATGGTCCCGGTGCGGCTTTTATAAATCACAATAAGTTCAGGTTCAGCCGCAGACTCTTATTTTCAAAAGGATGAGCCCTGCCCGATTTTTGTCACATTGCCCAAACCCCCTTTTCCTTTTTGTGCACTATGTCCATTGGAAAGGCTTTCATTTAACGCTAAAATGAAAGCAGTTACAAAGAACAGCACAATGGAGGAATCAACATGGCAGAGTTAAAACTACAAAACATTTATAAAATCTACGATAAAGAAGTTACAGCAGTAACAGATTTCAATCTTCATATTCAGGACAAAGAATTTATCGTATTCGTTGGTCCTTCAGGTTGCGGTAAATCAACAACACTTCGTATGGTTGCAGGTCTTGAGGAAATTTCTAAAGGAGACTTCTACATTGACGACGAGCGTGTAAACGATAAAGCACCTAAAGATCGCGATATTGCGATGGTATTCCAGAACTATGCCCTATATCCGCACATGAGCGTATATGACAACATGGCATTTGGTCTTAAACTTCGTAAATTTGACAAAGCTGAAATTGACAAGCGTGTTAAAAATGCTGCCAAGATCCTTGGTCTTGAAGCACTTTTGGACCGTAAGCCGAAAGCTCTTTCCGGCGGTCAGCGTCAGCGTGTGGCACTGGGCCGTGCGATTGTACGTGATGCAAAAGTATTCCTGATGGATGAGCCTTTATCTAACCTTGACGCTAAGCTGCGTGTTCAGATGCGTGCTGAAATCGCGAAGCTTCACCAGCGTCTTCAGACTACAACGATTTATGTAACACACGATCAGACTGAAGCGATGACAATGGCAACACGTATTGTTGTTATGAAGGATGGCGTAATTCAGCAGGTTGGATCTCCGAAAGAAGTATATGACAATCCTGAGAATGTTTTCGTTGGTGGATTTATCGGGTCTCCTGCGATGAACTTCTTCAGCGGAAAGCTTACTGAAGCAGGCTTCCAGGCTGGCGAACAGCTGCTTGCTGTACCGGAAGGAAAAATGAAAACTCTTCGTTCCCAGGGATATGTTGGAAAAGACATCATTCTCGGTGTGCGTCCTGAGGATATCCATGATGAGCCAGTATTTATCGAATCAGCTGCCGGATCTAAGTTCCTTGCAGATATCGAAGTATCAGAACTTACAGGTGCCGAGCTTATGCTTTACTCAAAAGTCGGTGGACAGGACTTTGTTGCCCGCGTTGACTCCCGTTCAGACATTAAAGCAGGACAAAAAGTTGAGCTTGCTTTCAACATGAACAAGTGCCACTTCTTTGATGTGGAATCAGAGCAGCGCATTAAATAAGATGGTTACCCCCTTTAACCATATAAAAAGAGAGACGGCCATGACGCCGTCTCTCTTTTGAGTTTTTAATCACCGCACTCAACGGTCAATGTTCACCATTTTGATCGGCTGAATCCACTCCTGGTACTGTTCTTCTGTCACATACCCGGTTTCAATCGCCGCTTCTTTCAACGTTAGTTCTTTCCTGAATGCAAGTTTCGCAATTTCAGCCGCTTTTTCATAGCCGATATGAGGATTCAAAGCGGTCACAAGCATTAACGAATTGTTGACGTGACGATCAATGACCTCAAGGTTGGCTTCAATTCCGGACGCACACTTATCGTTAAACGTATTCATCCCGTCTGCCAACAGTGTGACGGACTGAAGGAAATTGTATATAATCACAGGCTTAAAGACGTTCAGTTCAAAATTTCCCTGGCTTGCCGCAAACCCGATCGTTGCATCATTACCCATAATCTGTGTTGAAATCATGGTCAACGCTTCACTCTGTGTAGGATTAACTTTGCCAGGCATGATGGAGCTTCCCGGTTCATTTGCCGGGATTGAAATCTCACCGATCCCGCTGCGTGGGCCACTCGATAACCACCTGATATCATTCGCTATTTTCATCAGATCAGCTGATAAACCTTTTAAAGCGCCATGCAGATACACAATTTCATCGTGGCTCGTCAGTGCATGAAACTTGTTATCTGATGAATAAAACGGGAACCCTGTCTGCAAAACAAGCTGTTTGGCAACACGTTTACCGAATTCTTCGTGTGCATTAATGCCGGTACCAACCGCTGTACCTCCAATCGCAAGTGACAGGATATGCTTATTCGCCTCTTGAATCATCGTGTTAGACCGCTCAAGCATCGCGCGCCAGCCGCTGATTTCCTGTCCAAGTGTCAGAGGCGTTGCGTCCTGCAGATGTGTACGTCCAATTTTAATGATTTCATAAAACTGTTTTTCCTTCTGATAAAATGTATCAGTCAGGTTATTTAATGCGGGTACAAGCTTTCCACATACCGCTTTATAGGCCGCAATATGCATTGCTGTCGGAAAAGTGTCATTTGAGCTTTGAGACATATTCACATCATCATTAGGATGTACTGTTTCATCTGAACCCTGCTCTTCCAGCCAATGATTTGCACGAAACGCAATCACCTCATTCGCATTCATATTCGACTGTGTTCCGCTTCCCGTCTGCCAGACAGAAAGAGGAAAATGATCGTCCAGTGATCCATCAAGAATTTCGTTACACGCCCGCACGATCGCATCCCGTTTATGTACAGACAATTTTCCAAGATCATAGTTAGCCATTGCCGCCGCTTTTTTCAGTTCAGCAAAAGCATAAGTCACTTCGAGCGGCATTTTTTCAATTCCAATCGGAAAGTTTTCCAAACTGCGTTGTGTCTGTGCTCCCCAATATTTGTCCGCAGGAACCTGAATCTCACCTAACGTATCTTTCTCAGTACGATATTCCATGATAATCTCTCCTCCTAACAAACACGTAATACAAATATTGTATCATGGTTAAAGCGTTTCCACACAAATGAGGATTAGACGGGATTCTTTCCCTGTACGACAATTTCCGCTAAACTTATATGTAGAAAACATGGGAGGGATTTTTATGAAAATCGCTTTGTTTGGCGCGACCGGAAGGGTTGGAAGTGTCATTCTGGACAACGCCATCAAGGATGGTCACCAGGTGCAGGCATTGGTCCGCGACGCATCCGCAGCTGTCAGCCATGATCAGATAACCTATATTGTGGGAGATGCTTCTGTTAAAGAAGATGTGTTTCGCACTATTGCTGGGTGTGATGCCGTTGTCAGTGCTATGGGTACAGATAAAAAAGATGCTCTGACTAAATCAATGGTCCATATTCTTCCTGCCATGAGATCGGAAGGGATCCGCAGAATTGTCACTGTCGGAACCGCCGGCATTCTTGATTCTAAACGAGAACCTGGAAAATTCCGATTTCACTCGTCTGAATCAAACCGTAAACTCAGTACGGCAGCAGAAGACCACTGCCGCTCCTACCTGATGCTGAAAGAAGCAGATCTTGACTGGACCATCGTCTGTCCAACGTACCTGCCGGATGGAGAAAGAATTGGACAATACCGTACAGAAATCAACACATTACCCGACGAACCATCCAGCATCTCCATGTACGACACCGGAGACTTTACCTACTCTCTACTATTAAATCATCAACACATAAAAGAACGGGTAGGCATCACCTACTAAAAAACAGCCTGACACACCATCATGAGGTGAGTCAGGCTGTTTTTACAATGAAGCGAAGAATACACCTCGGCCCGGTTCTAACAGAAAAAACGCCCGGATCACTCCGGACGCTTTTCCCTATACAGCCTTCTTCCCCTGCTGCAGCTCATACATCTGATAATACTTCCCTCGCCTTGCCATCAGCTCATCATGCGTCCCCTTTTCCACAATCTCCCCGCGGTCCAGTACAATAATCTGATCCGCATTCTTAATCGTAGACAAACGGTGCGCAATAATAAACGTTGTCCGACCGGACTTCAGCGTCTCCATTGCCTCCTGAATAATCGACTCCGTCTCCGTATCAATACTCGACGTCGCCTCATCCAGCACGAGAACCGCCGGATTAAACGCAAGCGCTCTGGCAAACGAAATTAACTGCCGTTGTCCTGAAGAAAGCGTGCTTCCTTTTTCAATGACCGGCTCATCAATTCCCTGTTCAAGGTGAGTCAGCACTCTGTCTGCTCCAACCGCTTTTAAAGCTGCTTCAACCTGTTCCCTGGTAATCCTCGGATCATTCAAGCTGACATTTGACGCAATCGTCCCCGTAAACAAATATGGATCCTGCAGTACAATACCCATATGATCACGAATTGTCTGCTTTGGCACCTCCTGAATATTCATGCCATCAACAGAAATGACCCCTTTTTGATTATCATAAAACCGGAAAAGCAGATTCATGATTGATGACTTTCCTGAACCCGTATGCCCGACGAGACCAATCGTTTCACCCGGTTTCGCTTCAAAGGACAGGTTCTTTAGGACATATTCATCGTTTTTATAGGCAAATGATACATCATCAAATTTCACATGACCCTTGATGCGATCCATTTTTCCATCTGCCACAGTTTCCCCTTCTTCATCCATCAGCTTAAACACACGTTCACCCGCCACAAGGGCCAGCTCAAGGTTTGCAAGCTGATTGACTATGCCTGTAACCGGCTGGAACAGTCTTGTAATGTAGTCAACAAATGCGTACAAAACACCCACTGTTACAACAGATTCTGCATTCAGTGCACCGCTTCCGAAATACCAGATAAAAGCAACGAACGTAATGTTCCGCAAAATCGCAACCAGATTATGAGACATAAGCGAATTCAGGTTCAGCAGCTTATTCTGAAATTGATAATGGGTCGTATTTTTTTCTTCAAATTCATCCTGTATCTTCTTTTCTTTTCTGAAAGCCTGAATAATCGTCATGCCCTGTATCGATTCGTTAATGGATGCATTAATCTCACTTACTTTAGAGCGGACTGTCTGATTGTATTTCGAAGCGTACTTACGATAAATGACCATCCACAAAATTAATAGCGGAATCAGCACAAGACAGATCGCTGCAAGTGTCGGGTCAAGTATGAATAACGCAACGTAGATACCCGTAATATAAATTCCGCTATGGAAAAACTGTGCCAGCACCTGTACGTACAGTTCTCTTATGGCTTCAGTATCATTGGTTATTCTTGAAACAACCTTCCCTGCAGGCAGATTATCAAAATAGTTGATTGGAAGTCGCTGGATATGTCCAAATACTTCCGTTCTCATTTTTTGAATAATCCGGTTAGCTGAACGCTGCAGCTGGAATTCCTGTCCGAAATGGAAAACCGCTGCAACAACTGTTAATGCAAAGTAAAGCAGGACGAGCTGAATCATTCTCGGAATTTCCGGACGGTAAAAGGCAAGAACTTCTGATGTGCTTAATTCATCAGCACTATAGGAAACAGCATCCTCACCCGTTCCAAAGTTCAGCATGCCGTTTTTATAACTGCGTTCCCCTTCTGCCTCCGTCACTGGTTCATCCACGAAATAAAAGTTCAGACCGATTTGAAAAATGCCCGCTTCTCCGCCGGTCTGTTCTCCTTCATTCAGGTAGGCTTCCCGCTTATAAAACGTTTCGTTATAAGCGACAGCGTCTTCACCCTGATCTGTTTGAACCCATGTTTCCTCAATTCCCATGATATGATCATCAATCATTTTTTTAGCGATAAATGGACCTGCCAGTTCGGCTGCAACCGAGACTGTCAGCATGACAAGTGCAATGATGATGGTCTTTTTATACAGCAACGCATAATGGTAAAGTCTTTTTCCTACACTCATGAGCGCACCTCCTCAAGAAGCGACTCTTCAACCTGCTGGCGTTCGAATTGTTCAAAATACCAGCCTTTTCTTTCAATCAGCTGCTGATGGGTTCCTTCCTCCATCACGCACCCTTCATTAATCACTAAAATCCAGTCTGCATGTTCAACTGCTGAGAGACGATGGGTTGTAATAATCGTCGTTTTCCCTTTTCTTTCATTCTTAATATTTTCTAAAATAGCTGACTCCGTCTTTGCATCTACCGCTGATAATGAATCATCCAAAATCAGCAGAGACGGATCATCAATAAGAGCCCGCGCAATCGAAATCCGCTGCTTCTGTCCTCCTGATAAAGCGACTCCTTTTTCACCGACAAGTGTTTCCAGACCATCCGGCAGCATTTCCAGGTCTTTTTCAAAATGAGCCATCTTTATTGCACGGATGATATCTTCTTCTGATGCTTCATCCGCTCCAAACAGAATATTTTCCCTTACCGTTTTTGAAAACAGAACATGCTCCTGCGGTACATAGCCGATCCAAGATAAAACATGATTTCGTTTCTGTTCCGCAATCGAGATTCCGCTTAGTACAATATCTCCTTCACCAAGCGGATATTCCTTCAATAGCTGCTTTACAAAAGTCGTTTTTCCGCTTCCTGTTTTTCCGACAATGCCAAGCGTCTGTCCCTGATCAATTCTTACCGACACATTTGACAAGTTCGGAACGTTAGAGGATGGATATTGAAAATCAGTCTGCTTAAATTCAATTCCCTGAAGCTCTCCGGGAAATGCCGGCTGAAGCGGATCAGGAACGTCTTCTGTATAATTCAGCGTTTCATTTACACGATCCAATGATGCATTACCACGCTGCATAATATTAATCAGTTCACCAACTGCAAACATCGGCCAGATCAGCATACCGAGATAGACGTTAAAAGCGACCAGTTCACCTAATGTAATGGACTGATTAAAGACAAGATAAGATCCATATCCGAGACCAATCATATAACTCATCCCGGTGATGATTTTCGTTAAAGGATTAAATAACGAGTCAATAAATGCGACCTTCAGGTTTTTCTGATACACATCCTCTGTACCTTCGAAAAACGTTTTTTCATCCTCACGCTCCTGGACATAAGCCCTGATTACGCGCACACCAGCGACAGATTCCAATACACGATCGTTCAGATCACCAAACGCATCCTGTGCCTGCGTGTAGCGCTCGTGAATCTTTTTACCGAGAAACTGCATCACAATGGCCAGAATAGGAAGTGGCAGAATGGCAGCAATCGTCAGTTCCCACGATACGAGGAATCCCATTGCAACGATAATTGTCAGCATGTAAGCAGTCGAGTCAATTAACGTCAATACACCAAAACCTGCCGTAACAGAGACCGCCTTCAAATCATTGGTCGCTCTCGCCATCAGGTCCCCTGTCCGGTTCCGTTCATAAAACGTCGGCGTCATCTTCAGCATATGCCCCATAAACATAGACCTGAGTCTTCGTTCAATCTTATGAGCACCGCTGAAAAGAAGATATTGCCAAACATAGTTAATGATATAAGCCACTACGGCAATACCAGCCAGAATCATGACATACTGCACCAGAAGTTCCTGTGTTAATTCCCCAACAAAAATATCGTCAATGGCCATACCGACCAGAAACGGGGGTACGATTTCCACCACGTTCGCAATGAGCAGGAGAATAATGGCGATCGTATAACGTTTCCAATGCTCCTTAAAAAACCATCCTAATTTTATAAAAATATCAAACATTCCAGATAACCTCCTTTAATCCGATTCCAATCAGGCTACCCACTATCCAGCTCCGCCTTGATTGTTCCTTCCCATGCAAAATAAATCATCCTGTTTTCCTCCTCGTTTTTTTATCTATGACAACAGCAAATGCTGAAATCAACTAAAAAATGGCATAAAAAAAGCATACCGCCCCAAAAAGCACGGTATGCTTTAAAAAAGGACACAGACTGCACACGCAGACTGTGTCCTTTCCATACAAATTCAAATAAACATCATCAGAATCGTTAAAAAGGTTTTCGCTGCGTGTTATTCAATTTTGCTTGCTTCGTGAATTTTTTCATTAGATGTTTCATGACACGCAACTCCTTTCTAATCGATTATTTGTCCATTGTTTGAACAACCCTAGAATATCCTACCAACTGACTACTGTCAATCTTTTTTCAGAATCTTTTTATAAACTTTACATTCAAATTTCTCTGCAGGTATGTTCATCAGGCCCTTCAAACCAAAATAATATATTTTACATACAGGTTTGTTTAAAGGGGCGTTGGGTATCTTATTAGTAAGCTTTCACACACTTTTACATGATGAAGGAGGAACTCCCGATGTTAAGAACAATCCTGATGATTATTGGCGCTATCGTTGTCATTGTATTCCTCGTGAACCTAATTGCTTAAAGGAGGAATTGAACATGGCTGATGAAAGAAAAGTTGAAGTTCATAAAGAGAAAAAGTCGGACAGCGGTCTTGTAGGCGCAACGCTAATAAAGTACACAGCTTATGTGATCATCTTTATCGGTATTATATGGTTTTTAATCAATTATATTCTTCCTATGTTTTAAAGCCCTGTTCATACGGGGCTTTTTTTATTGTGTATTGGTGCCTGACCTGATTAATCAAAGCCCGCATTGGGTAAAGGTGAAAAAACGATCCTCAAGGGGTGAATATCATGTTCAAACAGATTCTTGTTGCCTTTGACTCAACAGCTGCAAGCCAGAAAGCACTTGATGCAGCTGTGGAACTGCACCGTCTGCATCCTGATTCTTCACTTATTATCACACACGTATCACTTGATAAGTCCCGCCGCGATTCAACGATGTACGAACATTCCATGAATACTCAGACTGATCATCAGCCTGCAATGGAAAAAGAACAATTTGATACACGCCAGGATGAAAATAATAAGCTGAATCAGGCACTGCTTTCTGCGAAAGAGGTTCTTGATTCGAGGAATATTCATGCCGAGTTTTATCCTCTGACCGGCTCACCTGCTGAAGCGATTGTTGATTACGCCATACATAAAGGCGCAGATTTAATCATCGTTGGCCGGACAGAAAAAAGTTCGTTTCAGAAGCGCTTTCTTGGAAGCGTCAGCGAAACTATCGTTGAAAAAGCCCGCTGTCCTGTTCTCGTTATGAGGTAAAACCGTTTCATTTTCCCCTCTGATCCAATCTTTCGCTATACTATAGTCAGGAATACAGTTAAAGGATGATGGGATATGGCGCGACAGCGAAAAATGGACATGGAGGAACTGATGGAAGCAACAGAAAACCTTCTACTCGAAAAGGGATATGAAGGGTTTCACTTTAAAGCTCTGTCTGAAAACCTCAATGTTGCCCGCAGCACCATTTATGAATATTACAAAAATAAAGATGAATTGATCACTGATTATATGAACATCCTGATGGAGCAGGTCATGAGAAGGATCCGCTCACTTGCTGATCAGCCATCTTCTTTTCTGATGCTTAAAGAACTCCTAATACTTTTTATGGAATACTCTCAGGTATATGACATGATCAAAATGCGCCCTTCACTTGACCAGAATGCTTCCCCTCATGTAAAAGAGCAGCTAAAGAAGCTTGATGCACAGTCCAGGGAGCTGTTTCAGATCCTGCTGGTCGAGATTGAAAAGGCGAAAAATGAAGGCTCTATTCGAAAGGATCTTCCTACATCCCTCATTGCCGGGGTGTTTTTCAACACTGTTTTGATTCAAAATACAGATCAGATTCCTCCCCGTGAGTGGGCGGATCTATTATTCAGCCTGATCGAAGATGGCATTAAACCTAAAGACTGATAATTGAGGTGTGATAACGTGACGTCACTTGTCTGGATTAGAAAAGACATGCGTATGCATGACCACCCTGCTCTTTTTCATGGTGCAGAAAATGGTGAAGTCTTACCCGTATTTATTCTTGATGAACGGGAAGAAGTTGGAGAGGCCCAGAAATGGTTTTATCACCATGCGCTGGAGTCGTTTAAAAAACGTCTGGAAAACGCGGGTGGGACCCTGCTTTTACAAAAAGGAAATCCCGAAAAAATAATTCCGGAACTTATTAAGGAGTATGACATCACAAAGATTTTCTGGAATCGTCAGTATGAACCAGACCTGATGAATGCAGACAGATCACTTGGCGAGAAGCTCCACGATCAGGGCATTGATGTTAATACGTATGAAGGCAGACTGCTTTTGTCCCCGTGGGAAGTTCGCAAAGCCAACGATGAGCCCTATAAAGTCTTTACTCCCTTTTACAAAGCGCTGCAAAAACATGATATTCCGGCTCCATTAAAGAGCGTAAAAAGCCTTTCTTCTCCCGAAATTAAAAAAGGAACCTCCCTTACACTTGATGAACTTAAACTACTTCCTGAAATCAACTGGACAAATGGATTTGAAAAGCGTTGGACCGTTTCAGAGGAAGCAGCGATCAGAAGATTTAAAGCGTTTGTCAAAAATAACCTGGGCGATTATAAAGAAGGCCGTGACTTTCCCGCTGAGGGTATCAGCTCAGCACTATCACCCTATTTCTCGCTTGGTCTTCTTTCCCCAAGAAGCACCTGGCATTACATCAAAAAGAAAGCTGAAGCAGCAGGCGAACCATTTTTAAGACAGCTTGTCTGGCGGGATTTTGCCTATATGCTGCTTGTTCATTTTCCAGATACCGTTTCAGACCCGATGAACGATCAGTTTTCTTCCTTTAAATGGCTGGATGATAAAGAGGGATTAAAGGCATGGCAAAAAGGCAGAACAGGCTTTCCAATTGTGGACGCCGGAATGAGAGAGCTTTGGGAAACCGGCTATATGCATAACCGTATCCGTATGGTCACAGCCTCTTTCCTGACAAAAGACCTTCTCATTCACTGGAAAGAAGGCGCAGACTGGTTTACCTACACCCTTCTGGATGCTGACCTTGCCAACAATACAATGGGCTGGCAGTGGGTAGCAGGATCAGGAGCAGATGCATCACCGTTCTTCAGGATCTTCAATCCAATTACCCAGTCGAAAAAATTCGATCCTGACGCAGATTACATCCGAAAATGGGTACCCGAACTCGCAAAGCTTCCCGATAAATACATCCATGAACCAGCTGCTGCTCCGGAAGACGTTTTATCAAAAGCCGGTATCAAACTCGGTGATAACTACCCAAAACCGATCGTCGACCACTCAGCAGCCAGAAAACGCGCACTTGAACATTATGAAAAAATCAAAAATAAGTAGTCAATTTAAACCGGGCCTTCGCGTCCGGTTTTTTGAAGCGGAAAGCACTAAACTGAGGAACTTTTAGTGGTGATTAGACCACTTTTTAGCTTTATTTGACCACTTTTTCTGGGTATTTGACCACTTTTCCGGAGTATTTGACCACTCTTTGAAAGTATTCGACCACTTTATTGACTTATTTAACAACCTTATACTAAACAACGCAACCTAGCACAGGTGACTCACCGCGCGGTCACCGAAAAGCGGAGGCGAATCGTCCAGCTCCGACAAGCATAAGGCGGAGATGAAAAGAGGGCTGCCCAGGCCCGGTTTTTGAAAAATAAAAACAATGACCCCTTATTTCCCGGGATCATTGTTTTTATTTTTCGGACTGTCATCCTTCATGACTTCATTCAGCCCTTTTTTAAACTCATATAACGTCTTCCCGGCTGTTTTCCCCAGCTCGGGTAACTTCGAAGGCCCAAACACAATAAGCGCCACAAATAAAATAATTAAGATTTCACCAAAGCCGAGGTTCATCTTACTCGTCCCCTTTACTACTTCATAATCTGATTATAACGCCAAACTTTAACAAAACACAAAACGTGCCCGCCTTTTTTCACTAAAGACGGACACGTTTTCACAAATATTTCTTATTTTACGCCTCTCCGCGCTGCTGCTTAATTTTCCGTTTCTTTTCAGACTCAGAAATATATAGTGCAACTGCAGCATCACCTGAGATATTAATGGCTGTACGACACATATCAAGCAGACGGTCGATACCGAGGATCAGTCCGATTCCGGCAACAGGCAGACCCACCTGATTCAGTACAAGGGCCAGAAGGATTAATCCGACACCAGGTACGCCTGCGGTTCCAATACTAGCCAAAACAGCTGTCAGAACGACGGTTACGAGCTGAATAAACGTTAATTCAATCCCGTAAACCTGTGCAATAAAGATCGTTGCCACACCCTGCATGATCGCCGTTCCATCCATATTGATCGTAGCCCCTAAAGGCTGTACGAAAGAGCTTGCAGGTTTGGAAACATTCAGATTTTTCTGGGCAGTTTCCATGGAAATCGGCAGCGTTGCGTTACTGCTTGATGTACTGAATCCTACCGTCATGGCAGGGGCAAATCCTTTAAAGAACCAGATCGGGTTCTTTTTCGCAAGAAATGCAATGATCGAACCGTACGTCACAATGGCATGGATCACGAGTGCAAGTAACACGACAACCACATACATTAAAATACTTTGCAGTGATTCAAATCCTGCTTCACCAAGTGCGGAAGCAATCAGACCAAAGGTACCGTATGGCGCAAACTTCATGACCAGACCAACAAGATACATGAAGATTTCATTACCCTGTTCAACCAGTTTATAAATTCCTTTTGTTTTTTCTCCTAAAACGGTTAAGGCAATACCAATGAAGATTGAAAAGGCGATAATCTGAAGCATGTTACCTTCTGCGAGAGCCTGAATTGGATTTGAAGGAATGATATCCAGCAATGTTTCTCCAACAGACGGGGTTTCTTCCGCTTCATAGCTGGCGGAATCTCTATCTTCCTGTGATAGCGGGGCATTACTACCAGGCTGGATGGCTGAAGCAAGCAACAGGCCGATCGTGATTGCTATGGCCGTTGTAGTCAGGAACGTTGCAATGGTTTTGACACCCATTCTCCCGAGCTTCTTTGTATCACCAAGACCGGCTACACCCAATACAAGCGAGAAGAATACAATCGGTACAACAAGCATATTAATTAATCCAAGGAAAATCTGTCCGAGTGGATTAAATAAATAAGTATCCAGCGTGCCGAATAAATCCGGCGCCCATACATTTAAAACTAATCCTGTTATCATACCGAGCACGAGCCCGATCAGGATTTTAGCAGTTAAATTTAACTTCATAACCATAACCTCCTGCATCACATAAATATACAACAATAAAAATCTATACCCTTATTACTCTACTTGCTAACACATTTAAGATCAAATGAATAGGCTATAAACAGGTCAAAATGCATATTCTGAATTATATTTGGGTATAGTGAATTAGAAAGACGAAAGAAAGGGGCTGTTCCTATGGATGATAGAGTGGTTTACTTTATTTCTTCGAACCATGAACGCAGCTCAATTGCAGAGGGATGGGCTTCGCGCCTATATATCCCTAACACTATTTTCAAAAGTGCCGGATGGGCGGATGCCAGAAAAAGCACCCTTACATTAGAAGCGATGAAGGAGATTAATATCGATATTACAGATATTCATCCTTCCATTATAGATTGGCACGATCTGCAGCAGGCTGATCTGATTGTCCTGATCCAGGATGAAGAAACAGACGAAAGGATTAACCTTGAACCATCTATTTCTCAAAAAGTTATTACCTGGAATGTTATAAATCCTGAAAAAAGAGCTGCTGACCCTGTTACAAGATGGGTTTTATTTCAGGAGATCTGTGACGATATTGCACTCAGGATCCGTGATCTTGAGCAGCACCTGTCAGCACATGCTGTTTAACCTGAATCCTCCAACAAGGATTCAGGTTTTTTCTGTTTATCATTTATTTTCTCAGGATGGCTCTTACCGGACTGCCATCAGCCCCTACAATGTTCAGCGGCAGTGCAATCAGCTCGTACACCCCTTCTTCCACATGGTCAAGCACGAGTCCTTCAAGGATATAAATATCTTTATCAAGCAGTTTGTGATGATTTTCCAGCTCTTTATTGTCAATAGGATCAACGGACGGCAGGTCTAAACCGATCAGACGGATGCCTTTGTCGGCCAGGAATGACGGAACATTATGATCCATGACAGGGATTTTCTCCGGAAATACAGAACGGTCCCGCCAACTTTCTGTTTTTAACAATATCGCATTGACCTTTTTGGATTCAAGTTTCGACTGTAAATCCTCAATAAAGATCGTTTCTTTACCTGTTACGTCAACAACTGCTGCAGACGTGATATAACGGTCGATTTCAAGCTCATGTACCTTCTTTCCGTCCTCTGTAAAATGAAATGGAGCGTCGATATGCGTGCCTGAGTGCGCACTCATCTCAAGTTTCCCAACGTTTACCGATCCGCTCTCTTCCATCCCCCAGGAAACCTCATAGCTGAAGCGGGTATCGCCTGGCCATGGAGCTGTCCTTTCAGATAACGACATTGAAATATCAATAATCTTCATATTAAATTATCCTCCGTCAGGCGATTACATTTCGCTTATTTTCATAGTTTTTATATGATTTTGAGTGCATGATTTTTTTCAGTCTCAATAATCCTTCCAGCACATCCTGGTAACTCGTATACATGGCTGCCGGTGCCAGACGGATGATATCCGGTGCGCGAAAATCCGGAATGACCCCCTCATCCTTCAGCGCTTTACATATGCTTGCAGCTTCAGTATGGCGAAGTGCCACATGACCTCCACGCTGATTTTGATCAAGCGGCGTCACAATCTCAAAAGCCTCTTCAGACAATTCCTTTTGTATAAATGAGATCATATAAGCGGTCTGATTTAAGGACTTTTCTCTTAACCGGTTCATCCCGGCTTCCTCAAATAACTCAAGACTTCCAATCAGCGGTGCCGTAGACAGGATATGCGGTGTGCCGATTTGATAAGCGCCTGCGCCATCCGCTTTTGTAAAGGTATGTTCCATATCAAACTGCTTTGTTTTGTCAGAACCGAACCACCCTTTTAATCCTGGCATTTTATCGTGGTGTTTTTCATGAACATATAACCCGCCTGTTCCTCCTGGCCCGTTATTCATATATTTGTAATTACACCATACAGCAAAATCAACGCCCCAATCATGCAGTTCATGGGGAACGGCCCCAATCGAATGAGCAAGGTCAAATCCGACAATGATTCCTTTTTGATGCGCCATCTCCGTGATTTCCTTTATCGGTAAGAGCTGCCCACTTCTGTATAAGACAGATGGAAGTAAAAGCAGCGCTACGTCATCAGTCAGCACTTTCTCAATATCTGATAATGACAGTACATAACCGTCTTCTGAGCCTGCCTTGATTAATTCCTGCTCAGGGTCCCTGCCTTTCAGCTCGATCTGACTCTGAAGCGTATATATGTCTGATGGAAAATTAAGATCATCAGCTGCAATTTTCGTACGATTTCCTTCAGGATGATAAAAGGTTGAAACGAGCTGGTGAAGATTAGTCGTAATGGAGCCCGTGACAATCACTTCATGAGGCTTGGCACCGATTAATGGAGCGGTCTTCTCACCAAGCGTTTCAGATAAAGTGAACCACGGATGTTTTCCTTCCATCCACCCTTCTATACCGAAGTTCTTCCAGCTGTCCAGCAGCTGCAAAACAGTATTTTCTGCTCTTTTTGACAACAGCCCCAGTGAATTTCCATCCAGATAAATCTGGTCCGGTTTTATGTAAAACTCCTTTTTAAATGACCCAAGCTGATCCTGCTGATCAAGTTGTTCCGCTTCTTTTACAGAAAATAAATAATTCATGTTATCCTCCTTTTTTGAGCCGTTTAATATATCACGAAAACGTTTTTATAGTATGGTATTATCATACCGTAAATAAAACATCAATGTAAGCTGAGCGCTGTCAGTCAATTAGGATGGGAAAGGGGTACTGCGGTTCGCATGAAGCTTAATTCGGTAATAAAAACGATTCGCCTGATGATGTTAATCATACTGATTCCGTTATTTGTGCTGCTTCCCGACTCAGTAAAAGCAGCTTTATATGTGTTGCCGCTACTAATTCTCTTATCTGTCAGTCACCTGTTACTTGGAGAAAAACCGAAACATGCAAAGCTCAGATTATATGTTTTGATTACCTGTATGTACCTGATCGGTGTACTGGCAGAACAGTCCTTGATCAGATTTATCGCAGCGATTGCCGTTATTTATGCATTACTCGCCGCGGAATATACATAACATAGGAGGAATAGATATGGAAAAAATCCAATTAGCAGAAGGTCTTCAATTATCAAGAGTTGTGCACGGGATGATGCGTCTCAACGAATGGGATTTATCAAAAGAAGAACGACTCACATTTTTTAAAGAAGTTATGGACCTTGGTATCACATCGTTTGATCATGCTGACATCTACGGCAGCTACACATGTGAAGAACTGTTCGGAGAAGCTATTGCGCTAGAACCTTCCCTTCGCAGCAACATGGAGCTGATTTCAAAATGCGGAATTGTCCTTGAATCAAAAAATCGTCCTGAACACGAAAGCCATCACTACAATACTTCTAAAGAACATATTGTAAAATCAGTAGAACGATCTTTAAAAAATCTCTCAACTGACTATCTTGATCTTCTCCTCATTCACAGACCGGATCCGTTGATGAATCCGGAAGAGGTTGCCCAAGCATTTGACGAGCTGCATCGGTCGGGGAAAGTGCGTCACTTTGGCGTATCAAATTTCAAACGCAGCCAGCTGAGTATGCTCGAATCCTATGTGTCACAGCCACTTGTCACGAATCAGATTGAGCTCAACCCCTTTAACCTGGAAAACTTTTCTGACGGTACAGTTGAGCTGATGCAGGAAAAGAGACTGCCTTCAATGGCCTGGTCTCCACTCGCTGGAGGCGACCTGTTAAAAGGCCAGTCTGAGAAAGCACTTCGTTTAAGAAAGGCACTTGAGGAAGTTGGAGATGAGCTTGGCACAGAAGAGATTGATCAGGTTCTGTATGCTTGGTTATACACTCACCCGTCAACCATTCTTCCGATTGTCGGTTCAGGCAAAATGTCTCGGATAAAGTCTGCTATTAAAGCGAAAGACTATAAAATGACACCTCACCAGTGGTTCCACATTTACCAGGCATCACTTGGACATGATGTGCCATAAAAAACGTTTCATTGAAAATAAGCACGAAAAAGCTAAATTTTCTAGAAAACAAAACATCCACTGTGGTAGAATATAGGCATTATATCGTGAATGGAGGTATGTCCGATGGGGTTGTGAAGCTGAATGTACTTTATGTAGGCAACCGTCATGGAATTACGTATTCAGACATCGCTTTTCAGGCGGTTCACTCAGCGGACATCACCTGTTCGCGAAAATAGAGCGGATTTCTCCTGAAAACAGATGTCGATCAGCGAACGCTGATTATCTAACTTAACAGGAGGTGGGAGAGGCTTCCTTTCCCGGCTATATAAGCAGTACCGGAAGGAATGGCCTCGCTTCATTGGAGATCGTCAATTTAATTTTGGTCGCTGTTCTAATAGCACTTACAGCATTTTTCGTAGCATCGGAATATGCCATTGTCAAAGTACGCACCACGCGTATTGATCAGCTGATTGTTGAAGGACAAAAAAATGCGCTTGCTGCGAAACGTGTAACATCAAATCTTGATGAGTATTTATCAGCCTGCCAGCTTGGTATTACCGTAACGGCACTCGGTCTTGGCTGGCTCGGCGATCCGATCTTGGCTCATTTGCTCGAACCTGTCTTAATGGATTTAGGATTATCATTATCACTGACAACACTGATCTCATTTTTAATTGCCTTTTCTTTCATTACATTTCTACATGTTGTGTTCGGAGAACTGGCACCTAAAATCCTGGCGATTCAAAAAGCAGAACAGCTCGCTTTGCTATTGTCGCCCCCATTAATCTGGTTTTATCGCATCATGTATCCATTCATCTGGTTCCTGAACAGCTCAGCCCGAATGTTCACAGGCCTCTTTGGTTTAAAGCCTGCATCAGAACACGAAATGGCCCACTCCGAAGAAGAGCTTCGCATGATTTTATCCGAGAGCTTTAAAAGTGGGGAAATCAACCAGTCTGAGTACAAATACGTTAACAAGATTTTTGAATTTGATGAGCGCGTGGCAAAAGAAATCATGGTGCCACGTACTGAAATTGTAAGTGTGAACAGCGGCCTTACCCTGCGTGAAGTCTTTGAAGTCATGAAAGAAGAACAATACACGCGTTACCCTGTCGTAGAAGATGGTGATAAAGATAATATCACCGGCATGATCAATATGAAAGAACTGATGACCGCATTTATTGAAGACCAGAAAAACGGCAATAAAACCGTTGCTGAATACACCCATCCGATTATTCAGGTAATCGACAGTATCCCGATCAATGAACTCCTTCATAAATTCCAGAAAGACAGAATGCACATGGGGATTCTGCTCGATGAATATGGCGGAACTTCAGGTCTAGTCACGATGGAAGACATTATCGAAGAAATTGTCGGTGAAATCCAGGATGAATTCGATGCCGATGAAATCCCGGATATTCAACAGATCAATGAGCACCACTACATTCTAGACTCAAAAGTACTTGTGCAAAATGTCAATGACCTTTTAGGCATCGACATTGATGAAGAAGACGTCGACACCATTGGCGGCTGGTTTATGACCCGAAACTTTGATGTCGAAATTGGTGACGAGATCTATGAACAGGGGTTTGTGTTCCGTGTCAATGATGTAGAAGGTTATCACATCCTTTATCTTGAAGTGTGGAAAATGTCTGAGGAAGAAACGGAAGATGCCGAACGCACCCGCGAACAAACCTCAATTCAGACAGGTGAAGTACTATAAAAACAAAAAGCTCTCATTTGAGGGCTTTTTGTTTTTAGAAACTTAATTCAAGAACCGGGCCGTCCTTATCCTACGCTTTCCGTTGTCTAGCTGCGGCGGGCAGGGACTAGCAAACTTCCCGTCCCCTCGTCCGATAAGTCAACATCAGCTCACTGCGTTCGCTGTGTTTCCTTTATCTCCGTCGGGGTCAGTCCAGTTTGTACGTCCCTAAACGCCCGCCTCCGCTTTTCTGTGGCCGCGCGGTGAGCCAACTTGCGCTTCGCGCTACGTTGTCTCACCTGTCGCTCCTCTGCCGCAGGAGTCTACGGGGGCTTCCGGTCCTTTCATAAAAAAGGTATATCAGCTTTTAAATTTTTTGTGATTTTGTATGTATAAATTCAATGATCCTTTCTAAATGCAAAATACATTAAACCAATACCAATCAGAAAAAATGGAATGATGAATATATTCTCTAAAAATGGCAGGAAATTTGGATTTGACGGATATGCTCCTGTATTAATTAGAGCTCCCCAGTAAACGGTTGCCCTTAAACGTTCAATAGTAAAAATCAATCCACTAAACATGATAAATAATGATATGCTCCCTTCAAAGTAGACAGAGAAATAAAAAAAACTCTCTACTACTCTGAAGGGGGCATTTTTATGTCTAAACGAGTTACTA
>NZ_SORW01000001.1 GCF_004405105.1 Jeotgalibacillus sp. R-1-5s-1
GCTTTTCTTGGCAGTGTGGAATCAAAGACTTCGGTACTTTATTTCCCTCGTCATCACAGCTTCGCTTACACGGAAACGGGATTTGCCTCATTTCCTGCCTCACTGCTTAAACACGCGCAACCAACGGCGTGCTCTCCTATCCTCCTGCGTCCCCCCATCACTCAAACGATGTTTTGGTGGTACAGGAATATCAACCTGTTGTCCATCGCCTACGCCTATCGGCCTCGGCTTAGGTCCCGACTAACCCTGAGCGGACGAGCCTTCCTCAGGAAACCTTAGGCATTCGGTGGAAGAGATTCTCACTCTTCTTTCGCTACTCATACCGGCATTCTCACTTCTAAGCGCTCCACCAGTCCTTCCGGTCTGACTTCACCGCCCTTAGAACGCTCTCCTACCACGACATCTCAGAAGAGATGTCATCCACAGCTTCGGTGAATCGTTTAGCCCCGGTACATTTTCGGCGCAGGGTCACTCGACCAGTGAGCTATTACGCACTCTTTAAATGGTGGCTGCTTCTAAGCCAACATCCTGGTTGTCTAAGCAACCCCACATCCTTTTCCACTTAACGATTACTTGGGGACCTTAGCTGGTGGTCTGGGCTGTTTCCCTTTCGACTACGGATCTTATCACTCGCAGTCTGACTCCCATGGATAAGTCTTTGGCATTCGGAGTTTGTCTGAATTCGGTAACCCGTTGGGGGCCCCTAGTCCAAACAGTGCTCTACCTCCAAGACTCTTACTACATGAGGCTAGCCCTAAAGCTATTTCGGAGAGAACCAGCTATCTCCAGGTTCGATTGGAATTTCTCCGCTACCCACACCTCATCCCCGCACTTTTCAACGTGCGTGGGTTCGGGCCTCCAGTGAGTGTTACCTCACCTTCACCCTGGACATGGGTAGATCACCTGGTTTCGGGTCTACGACCTGATACTCATTCGCCCTATTCAGACTCGCTTTCGCTGCGGCTCCGTTTTCACTTAACCTTGCATCAAATCGTAACTCGCCGGTTCATTCTACAAAAGGCACGCCATCACCCGTTAACGGGCTCTGACTACTTGTAGGCACACGGTTTCAGGATCTATTTCACTCCCCTTCCGGGGTGCTTTTCACCTTTCCCTCACGGTACTGGTTCACTATCGGTCACTAGGGAGTATTTAGCCTTGGGAGATGGTCCTCCCGGATTCCGACGGAATTTCACGTGTTCCGCCGTACTCAGGATCCACTCTGGAGAGAATCAACTTTCGACTACAGGATTGTTACCTTCTGTGATGGGCCTTTCCAGACCGCTTCGTCTAACTGATTCCTTTGTAACTCCGTATAGAGTGTCCTACAACCCCGAAAGGCAAGCCTTTCGGTTTGGGCTGTTCCCGTTTCGCTCGCCGCTACTCAGGGAATCGCATTTGCTTTCTCTTCCTCCAGGTACTTAGATGTTTCAGTTCCCTGGGTCTGCCTTCAACCGCCTATGTATTCAGCGGAAGATCATATCCCATTACGGATACGGGGTTCCCCCATTCGGAAATCTCCGGATCACAGCTTACTTACAGCTCCCCGAAGCATATCGGTGTTCGTACCGTCCTTCATCGGCTCCTAGTGCCAAGGCATCCACCGTGCGCCCTTATTAACTTAACCTAGTTAAAAA
>NZ_SORW01000023.1:0-66160 GCF_004405105.1 Jeotgalibacillus sp. R-1-5s-1
GTTTCCGCATGTTGAACACGTCCTTTTTATTGGTATCCTCAGTATGATAAAAAGGATATCTACGTGTCCACTTTTTATTCTAACTTCAGTTTGATGGAATCATTTTCTGGAAAGAAGGAATTAATTTTTCAAAAGAAGGGATTAAATTCTAGAAAGCCTGAATAAGTGTCGATAATGAAGGAATCCGGCCCCGCGCCTTCAACGGACTGCTTCACACACAGCGCCTGTCGCCTTTCGCGACGGGCGCGTGTTGATACCCACCGGCCACAAAAAAACCCCTGCACCAGCAGGGGCCACAATCAATACTCCTCCAAGATCTCCTCCACCACAAACTTCACGCCATGGTACAAATACAGTGCGGCCATCAGTGATGGAAATCCGAAACGTCCGCCTGTTTCATCCGGAAGCATGCCGCGGATGGTTTGGGTGTTCAGGAAAGAATCGGCTGAAGCAGCCAAATCATCTTCTGCGTCCTTCACCTTACCTGCAATAGCGACAAAAGGGACGTCGTTTGACTGAAGTTCTGCTGCCAGCTTCAGCGCCTGCGGGTCCGTGGAGCGGCGGGTTACGAGCAGCACGCGGTCAGCGGTTGTCAGTTCAGTAACGCTAGTAAGTTCGCGTGCGCCAGTCAAGGGTTCTTCGCCGCGCAGTGCTTCGGCTGTGACGCCCTCCATTTCACCGAAGCCTGCAACGTAAATGGATCCTGCTCCGACGTTTGCCTGAGCGAGCAGGCGTGCGGCGTTTTCGATTTCGTTTTCTTCTTTACTATGCAGCCGCCCGAACAGCCCGGTCAGCTGTGTTGTGAACATCTTTAACATCCATATCAAGCCTTTCTATACCCCTAAAGGGTTTGTCGAATCTTGTAAACAAAATCTGTAAAAATCTTTAAAAGGATTCTGTACAACTCGTGTTGAATGTACCATAATACAGAGGGGCAGTTCAAAATATTGACTGGGATACTTTTGATGAAGAGGTGTAAGAATGGATGAGAAAATTTTGATTGTCGATGATCAGTTCGGCATCCGGATTCTTCTGAATGAGGTTCTTTATAAAGAAGGTTATAAGACGTTTCAGGCTGCGAATGGACCAGAGGCATTGGCACTTCTTGATGAAGAACCTGATTTAGTCCTTCTGGATATGAAGATCCCCGGGATGGATGGAATTGAGATTCTGAAACGAATGAAGGAAATACGTGAAGATATCAGGGTTATTATTATGACGGCTTATGGTGAATTGGATATGATCAAAGAGGCAAAGCGGATGGGCGCACTGACCCATATTGCCAAGCCGTTTGACATTGAGGACATTCGAAAAGTCGTAAGATCATACGTTCAGGTCGGATGAGAAGCAGTGGCCTGTCTTATTAAAAACTGGACTGGATACACATTTACTTCCCGGAGCACTGATAAAGTTGTCCTGAATGAAGATGTGTCCGGTCCTGTTTTTATGTACATTTCAGAAACATAGGGCTCCTGCATGGTCAAATCGCTCAGTGTTTGATATGATACTATGGAAAATGGTTGTGAAGAGTAATGGTTTTGACGTAAACTTGAAAAAGGCGAGCGTTAATAACCATTCATTTTAAGGAGGAAAACGATTATGCCATTAGTATCAATGACAGACATGCTGAACAAAGCAAAGGATGGGGGCTATGCAGTAGGCCAGTTCAACCTGAATAACCTTGAGTTTACACAGGCGATTCTTCAGGCAGCTGAAGAAGAGAAATCACCTGTAATTCTCGGTGTTTCTGAAGGTGCGGCACGCTACATGAGCGGATTTAAAACGGTTGTGAAAATGGTTGAAGGTCTTTTAGAAGACTTAAACATCACAGTACCAGTGGCAATTCACCTTGATCACGGTTCAAGCTATGAAAAATGTAAAGAGGCGATTGATGCAGGCTTTACATCTGTTATGATCGATGCTTCACACGGTCCTTTTGAAGAAAACGTGGAAGTAACTTCACGCGTAGTAGAATACGCACATTCAAAAGGTGTTTCTGTAGAAGCAGAACTTGGCGTTGTCGGTGGTCAGGAAGATGACGTAGTAGCAGACGGCGTTATCTATGCTGATCCAAAGGAATGTAAAGAGCTTGTTGAGCGTACAGGAATCGATACGCTTGCGCCGGCACTTGGTTCTGTTCACGGTCCTTATAAAGGTGAACCAAACCTTGGATTCGTTGAAATGGAGCAGATCGGCCGCGAAACAGGTGTACCAATCGTTCTTCACGGTGGTACAGGCATTCCAACAAAAGATATCCAAAAAGCGATTTCTTACGGAACAGCTAAAATCAATGTAAACACGGAAAATCAGATTGCTTCTGCGAAAGTAGTACGTGAAGTACTTGCTGCAGACAGCGAAGTATATGATCCGCGTAAATACTTAGGACCAGCACGTGAAGCCATTAAGGCAACAGTACAAGGCAAAATGCGTGAGTTCGGTTCTTCAAACCAAGCATAATAAAGATTTAAACACTTAGTTTCAGAGGGGTAGAAATTGAGTCGTTTGAAAAGAGGGCTGACTCATAAACAGACAGGCCGCTTTGCAGATTGCATCGCGGTCCAACGTTTTTTGAGTCAGCTTTTTTGCAAACGATGTAAGCGCTTGTTTCATTTTGATAAATGTCTCAATCCGGTTAGAGGGTCCGGATGAGGTACGGTAAATATCAGGAAATAGAGTAGAGAAAGGATGGGTTAAGATGAAGTTTTTTATTGATACAGCAAATATGGAAGAAATTAAAGAAGCACACAGCTGGGGCATTTTAAGCGGGGTGACAACAAATCCGTCGCTCGTTGCGAAAGAAAACATCTCATTTCACGATCGTCTGAAGGAGATTACATCTCTTGTAGATGGCTCTGTCAGTGCAGAAGTCATTGCGCTTGATGCAGAAGGGATGATTCGTGAAGGAAAAGAGCTGGCTGCAATCGCACCGAATATTACAGTCAAGGTTCCAATGACGCCGGATGGCTTAAAAGCAACGGCCGCTTTTGCAAAAGAAGGCATTAAAACGAATGTAACGCTTGTTTTCAGCGCAAACCAGGCACTTTTAGCAGCGCGTGCAGGTGCATCTTATGTATCACCATTTTTAGGAAGACTTGATGATATTGGTCATGACGGAATGGAATTGATCAGTACGATTTCTGAGATTTTTGCGCTTCACGGCATTGACTCTGAAATCATCGCAGCATCGATCCGCCATCCACAGCATGTAACGCAGGCTGCGCTGAATGGTGCGCACATTGCCACTTGTCCAATGAAGGTATTGAAGCAGATGTATAATCACCCATTAACGGAAGCAGGAATCGAAGCCTTTTTAAATGATTGGAACAATCGATAAAACGATACAAAGGATTTCGGCTTCCTTCACATGAATCGATCAGTAGGAGACATACTAAGAAAAAGAACTCACTGATCAAGCGGAAGGAGCTCTTACAACATGGAAAAACTTAAAATTGAAGGAGGACGTCCTCTTTCAGGAACAATTAAAGTGAGTGGTGCCAAGAATAGTGCAGTTGCACTGATTCCCGCCACGATTTTAGCAGATACGCCAACGGTTATTGAAGGATTACCTGATATTTCAGATGTTCAGACACTGAAGGAACTGCTCGAGGAAATTGGTGGAGACGTGTCATTTGAAGATGGCGAGATGTACGTGAACCCTGAGAACATGGTTGCGATGCCATTACCGAACGGACGCGTAAAAAAACTGCGCGCTTCTTATTATCTGATGGGTGCAATGCTTGGGAAATTTAAAAAAGCGGCAATTGGCCTGCCTGGTGGCTGTCACCTTGGACCGCGTCCGATCGATCAGCACATTAAAGGCTTTGAAGCGCTCGGTGCAAAAATCACCAATGAACAGGGTGCGCTGTATTTGCGCGCTGATGAATTAACAGGGGCCCGCATTTACCTTGATGTAGTAAGTGTTGGTGCTACGATTAATATTATGCTGGCAGCTGTCCGTGCCAAAGGCCAGACGATTATTGAAAATGCCGCAAAAGAGCCTGAAATCATTGATGTGGCAACGTTACTGACGAATATGGGAGCGAAAATCAAGGGAGCGGGAACCAACGTAATCCGCATCGATGGTGTCGATGAACTGAAAGGTACGCGCCACACCATCATTCCGGACCGCATTGAAGCCGGTACATACATGATTCTCGGAGCAGCAGCCGGTCATGGTGTCACCATTGAAAATGTCATTCCCCTTCATATGGAATCACTGATCGCCAAAATGCGTGAAATGGGCGTTCCGATTGAAGTCGGGGATGAAGAAATTCACATTGGTAAAGCAGATACACTGCAGTCCATTGATATTAAAACGCTCGTTTATCCTGGATTCCCGACAGACCTTCAGCAGCCAATGACCTCACTGATGACCAAAATCCATGGTACGGCGATGGTCACTGACACGATTTACTCTGCACGCTTTAAGCATATTGATGAGCTAAAGCGTATGAATGCCAACATTAAAACAGAGGGACGTTCAGCCATTGTATATGGTCCATCCACCCTTCAAGGAGCAAGAGTCAAAGCGTCTGACCTACGTGCGGGTGCAGCCCTTGTTATTGCCGGATTAATGGCAGATGGCATCACAGAAGTGACAGGACTTGAGCATATTGATCGCGGCTACAGTGACCTGATCGAAAAGCTGACCGGACTCGGTGCCAATATCTGGCGTGAAGCCATGACAGAAGAAGAGCTGGAACAGGTTAAAAACGCCTGATTTTTTAAATAGTATGTCATAATCACGATTCAATGTGTTATACTTATTCCCGACAATGAAATCGTGAGGAGTTGGGCAGAATGGAACGCAGTTTATCGATGGAACTTGTACGTGTAACCGAAGCAGCCGCACTGGCATCAGCAAGATGGATGGGAAGAGGTCTGAAAAACGAAGCGGACGATGCTGCAACGACAGCGATGCGTGACGTATTTGATACGATTCCCATGAAAGGGACTGTTGTGATCGGTGAAGGGGAAATGGACGAAGCGCCGATGCTTTATATCGGTGAAAAGCTCGGAACCGGCTATGGTCCCCGTCTTGATGTGGCAGTGGATCCGCTTGAAGGGACAAATATTGTCGCATCAGGCGGATGGAATGCACTCGCAGTATTAGCGGTTGCGGACCATGGAAATCTTCTGAACGCACCTGATATGTACATGGACAAAATTGCTGTTGGACCTGAAGCGGTCGGATGTATTGATATCAATGCTTCTGTTCTGGACAACCTGAAAGCAGTGGCCAAAGCGAAAAATAAGGATGTCGAAGACGTAGTGGCAACCGTTTTAAACCGTGAACGCCATGCGAAAATTATCGAAGAACTTCGAAGTGCGGGAGCCAGAATCAAACTGATTAATGACGGTGACGTAGCCGGTGCCATCAACACGGCATTTGATGCAACTGGTGTCGATATTCTGTTCGGATCAGGCGGTGCACCTGAAGGCGTGATCGCAGCTGTCGGGCTGAAATGTCTCGGCGGTGAAATTCAGGGACGACTGCTTCCGCAAAACGATGAAGAAATCGAACGCTGCAGAAAAATGAATATCGACGTGAACAAAGTGCTGCTGATGGAAGATCTCGTACGAGGAGATGACGCCATTTTCGCAGCAACCGGTGTAACAGACGGCGAACTTCTAAAAGGCGTTCAGTTCAAAGCCACATATGGAGAAACACATTCTCTTGTTATGCGCGCTAAATCAGGAACCGTCCGCTTTATCGAAGGAACACACAGTCTGAAGAAAAAACCGAACCTTGTCATGAAATCGTAATCCGGCCCTTAGCCTGATTAAACCGGCTCTGGATCCAGTCAATGACCATTTTTCCAGAGCCTTTTCTTTTTTAATATTGATTGTCTTACTCAATAAGAGTAGAATGATGAATGACTTCAGCTAGACAGCCTCTATTTAATATCTACAAATCTGAATTCCTTGCCGAACTATCATCAATAGAATGATCCCGCTGAAGACCTTATGTGAATCATGCAATGTAAGAGCGAACTCATGTGATACGACATTGAGTTTATTTCAATATTAGATTAGCTGATTGTAGCGGAAGGCGGCGACTCCTGCGGGATAGAAGGGCAGTTGAGACTCCGAAGGCGCGAAGCGTCAAGGAGGCTCAACGCCCGGCCGCGGAAAGCGTCCGCCTGCAGCGGAAATCAGCCATTTTCAGCCAAAATTAAAGAAGTGTGGTGTCTTTATGGAAGAATTAAAAATGTCGTCACTCGACAATATGAAATTAAAAGATTTATATGAACTGGCAAAGCAGTATCGGGTTTCTTACTACAGTAAGCTGACAAAGAAGGAACTGATTTTTGCTATCCTGAAATCACGTGCTGAACAGGAAGGCTATTTCTTTATGGAGGGCGTTCTTGAAATTATTCAGTCAGAAGGCTTTGGGTTCCTCCGTCCGATCAATTATTCTCCAAGCTCAGAGGACATTTATATTTCAGCTTCCCAGATCCGCCGTTTTGATCTTCGAAACGGTGACAAGGTTTCAGGTAAAGTACGTCCTCCTAAGGAAAACGAACGTTATTTTGGACTGCTGCACGTTGAAGCAGTAAACGGTGAAGATCCGGAAACGTCTAAAGAGCGCGTGCATTTTCCTGCACTGACGCCTTTATATCCTGATCGTCAGATTAAGCTTGAAAACCAGCCTCGTCAGCTGTCAACGCGAATCATGGATTTAGTATCACCGGTTGGTTTCGGACAGCGTGGTTTGATCGTTGCTCCTCCAAAAGCAGGGAAAACGATGCTGCTTAAGGAAATCGCGAACTCTGTGACAACGAATCATCCGGAAGCAGAACTGATCGTGCTACTGATCGATGAGCGTCCGGAAGAAGTAACAGATATCGAACGTTCGGTGCAGGCGGATGTAGTCAGCTCTACATTTGACGAAGTGCCTGAAAATCACATTAAGGTGGCAGAGCTGGTGTTAGAGCGCGCGATGCGTCTCGTTGAGCATAAGCGTGACGTGATCATCCTGATGGATAGTATCACACGTCTTGCCCGTGCCTATAACCTGGTGATCCCGCCAAGTGGCCGTACATTGTCAGGTGGTATTGACCCTGCGGCCTTCCACCGTCCGAAGCGCTTTTTCGGAGCCGCACGTAACATTGAAGAAGGCGGAAGCTTGACCATTTTGGCAACTGCGCTGGTTGATACAGGATCCCGTATGGATGAGGTCATCTATGAAGAGTTTAAAGGGACAGGTAACATGGAGCTGCATCTTGACCGCAGTCTTGCAGAACGCCGTATCTTCCCTGCGATTGATGTTCGCCGTAGCGGAACGCGTAAAGAAGAGCTGCTTGTACCAAAAGATCATCTGGACAAGCTGTGGGCGATTCGTCGTGCGCTGTCTGATTCTCATGATTTCGGTGAGCGTCTCATCCGCAAAATCCGTCAGACGAAAACAAACGATGAGTTTTTCCAAAACCTGACCGATGAAATGAAGGCGGGAAGCAACGCGAGAAATAAATCATAATCATATTTGAGGCGGATCCCTTTTGATTAAGGGATCCGTTTTTAATTGTGATGGTGGGGAGTTCGTGAGGTTGAAGGTGTAATTCGTGAGTTCCTCGCCGGAGTTCGTGAGGATAGCCGGCGGGTTCGTGAGGTCAGAGGCTGAATTCGTGAGCTTGCGGGAAAGTTTGTGAGTTTAGTGAAAAAAGCCCTATAACCTTCTCTGCCTAACCTGTGCGAAGTTTGTCGCCGGGACATCCCAATCAATCAGCCGCACTGTCCCTTCTTTTTCAAAAATCATATTGTCACCTCAAATCATCACTGTTATAATGTAAGCAGTGTGCTTGAAAGATCACTGGCGGCATGCTAGTATATTAAATACTTACTCTGTTCCAGATGGTTCAGGGCGGAAGGAGATGACAGAGATGAAAACTGAAATTCATCCAAATTACAAAGTCGCAAAGGTTACTTGTACTTGCGGTAATGAATTTGAAACAGGTTCTGTAAAGGAAGACATTCGCGTAGAGGTTTGCTCTGAGTGTCACCCATTCTACACAGGACGTCAGAAGTTCGCTGCTGCGGACGGTCGTGTTGATCGCTTCAACAAGAAATACGGCCTTAAGTAAGTCGTTTAATCGTAAATCAAAACAGGCGAGAAAAATTTTCTTGCCTGTTTTTTTACGGTTAAAATCAGGGCTCAGAGGGAATAGTACATCGAAATCAGTCGAAACGCTCTTGAATTGGAACGTTTTTTTCCATAAACTAAAGTCATGTCTTAAATCAATCATGACATAAAACCTCAATGCTGTTTACTCAGAAAACAGCTGGATATAAACAAGTCTGCAGAATGATCCGCAGCACAAAGCGGGCATTCTTTTCTTTTTTTTATGAATTGCTGAAGAGATTTCAGCGACCCCAAAATCAACAGAACATCTCTTAATTTATGTAGCAGGTACATAAAAGATGCGGTCGAAATGAACCTAAGGAGCTGAATGGAACGTGTATGTAATGAAACAGACGGGCTGGGTGGAAGTGATTTGCGGAAGTATGTTTTCCGGGAAATCAGAGGAGTTAATCCGACGTGTCAGACGTGCGCAATTTGCCCGTCAGCATATTCTTGTATTTAAACCGAAACTCGATGACCGTTACAGCGAGGAAGCGATTGTTTCACATAATGGTGCATCCGTGATTGCGCTGCCGGTTGAGCATTCAAGTGAAATTCTTGATCAGGTCACAGAGGAAGCAGATCTAATTGCCATTGATGAAGTGCAATTTTTTGATGAAGGTATTATCGAAGTAGTCACGACCCTTGCAGATAAAGGATTTCGTGTCGTAACAGCAGGACTTGATCAGGATTTCCGCGGAGAGCCGTTCGGTCCGATGCCTCATCTGATGGCTTTGGCGGAACAGGTAACCAAACTTCAGGCTGTATGTGCAGTATGCGGTTCACCGGCAAGCCGGACACAGCGTCTGATCGAAGGCCGCCCGGCAGGTTATGATGACCCGATCATTTTAGTTGGCGCATCCGAAGCTTACGAACCACGCTGCCGCCATCACCACGAAGTCCCGACAGGTGTAACGGTTGGGGAAGAATAACAGACAGCCTTAACCGCACCAGGCTATATATTCCTAAACAATCTACCGGGAAAATTCTTCAGCCTCTTTATTTAAATCAGAGGCATTCAGTATCACAAAGTGCTGGATCCGTTTACAGACTGCTGTTGCCGTGAAGCAACATATAGTCATGTTTTATATAATCTAAGATATATGATTTATATTCATGGTATCCCACTTCAAGCCTTACTTTTAAAAGCAATATGCAAGTAATCCGACATTAAAGTGCCGGGACCGTCCGAAGACTCCTGCGGCAGAGAAGCGACAGGTGAGACAGCGTAGCGCAAAGCGCTAGCTGGCTCACCGCGCGGCCGCGGAAAGCGCAGGACGGTCCCGGCACGGTTCTAAAAATATTGAACCTGAACGGGTGGGACAACCTCATGTCCCGCCCGTTTTTTAAGGGAATCGCACCCCAAGAAATAATTGTCCAACCGCCATCCATCGGATATACTATCTAAAGAGGTGAAGAATCATGTTTGATCGTTTACAAGCGGTAGAAGACCGTTATGATAAATTAAATGAATTACTAAGTGATCCCGAGATCGTCAATGATACAAAAAAGCTGCGTGAGTATTCTAAGGAGCAGTCTGATCTGACGCCAACGGTTGAAGCGTATCGCCGTTATAAAGAGGTGTCTGAGCAGCATAAAGATGCCAAGGAAATGCTCAATGAAAAGCTTGATGCTGACATGCGCGACATGGTGAAAGAGGAAGTGAATGAGCTTTCTGCTGAGCTTGAAGAGCTTGAAGATCGACTTCGCGTTCTGTTGCTGCCGAAGGATCCGAATGATGATAAAAACGTAATCATGGAAGTTCGTGGTGCTGCCGGTGGAGATGAGGCGGCGTTGTTTGCAGGCGATCTTTACCGTATGTACAGCCGTTATGCGGAATCTCAGGGTTGGAAGATTGAAGTGATGGATGCGAGCACGACAGGTGTTGGCGGTTATAAGGAAATCACCTTTATGATTAATGGAAACGGTGCTTATTCTAAAATGAAATACGAAAATGGTGCGCACCGCGTTCAGCGTGTTCCAGAAACGGAATCCGGCGGTCGAATTCATACGTCTACGGCAACCGTTGCCTGTCTTCCTGAGGTGGAAGAAGTGGAAGTGGATATTAATGAAAAAGATATCCGCGTAGATACATTTGCTTCGAGTGGACCGGGTGGACAGTCGGTTAATACAACAATGTCTGCTGTACGTCTGACGCATTTACCGACAGGTGTCACGGTTTCCATGCAGGATGAAAAGTCGCAGATCAAAAATAAAGAAAAAGCGATGAAAATCCTGCGTGCCCGTATTTATGACAAATTCCAGCAGGAGGCGCAGGCGGAATATGATGCTGTGCGTAAATCTGCGGTAGGAACGGGAGATCGTTCTGAACGTATCCGTACGTATAACTTTCCTCAAAACCGGGTGACGGATCACCGAATCGGCCTGACGATCCAGAAGCTCGATCAGATTTTGCAGGGTAAAATGGATGAAGTCATTAATGCGCTCATTATGGAAGAGCAATCCGCTAAAATGGAGTCTATGAATAATGGCGACTCGCTATAAACTGTATGAGGCCCTTCAATGGGCTTCTTCTTATTTAGAGGAGCATGATCGTGAGGGTCACGCTGCGGAATTGCTGCTCAGACACGTCACGAGTCTGAGCCGTTCCGCTTTTTTTGCGGAAATGCGGGAAGAGCTGCAGGATGAACTGTTTAAACAGTTCCAGCAGGCGGTTGAAGATCATAAAAATGGTGTGCCGGTTCAGCATATTATAGGCTTTGAGGAATTTTACGGCCGATCCTTCGAGGTGAATGGGGATGTGCTTATTCCTAGACCTGAGACAGAAGAACTGATTTACCATGCGCTGAACAAAGCTGAGCGTCTATTCTACAAAGACCATCCACTACACGCCGTGGATGTAGGCACAGGCAGCAGTGCGATTGCCGTCACACTGAAGCTTGAACAGCCAGCCTGGAAGGTGACGGCAACTGACCTTTCAGCCGCTGCCCTGAAAACAGCTAAACGAAATGCAGAAAGACTTGGCGCAAAAGTTGAGTTTCTTGAAGGGGATTTGCTGGAACCGGTTAAGGGCCGCAAAATTGATATCTTTTTATCAAACCCTCCATATATTCCTTATGACGATCTGAAAACAATGTCAGACGTCGTAACAGAACACGAGCCTCACCAGGCACTGTTTGCGGATGAAAATGGTTTGATTCTGTACCGGAAAATGTGTGAGCAGCTCCCCGAGTTGATGAACACTCCGGGGCTGATTGGTTTTGAAGTTGGGGCAGGCCAGGGGGAAATCGTGGCTGAAATGCTGAGAAAAGCGTTTCCTAACGGGCAGACCGAAGTGATTTTTGATATAAATGGAAAAGATAGAATGGTTTTTTGTGAGCTTCACGTTTAAATCATGAAAAATTCGTCCACAATGCTTTTAACAAACATTGTGGGGGAATCAACATGCTTTATAAAACCATCATTCTTGTAATCATTTTATCTTTTACAGTCGTAATCAAGGCTCATGCTTCCGAAGAGGATGTGCGGCTCCGTGTGATCGGAAACAGTGATTCCGCTTATGATCAGCAAATCAAACAGGCTCTTTTCTACGAGGTGACGGCAGACTTAAAGCAGCGTTTCGGAGCAAAGGGACTAACAAAATCAGAAATGACACAATTTCTTCATCTGGAAGCAGGTGTGCTGGAAAGGGAGTACCGGGATGCTTTATATGAAATAGGTGGAACGAATGAGTTGGAAGTTTCCTTCGAACCCCACACGTTTCCAGATGGGCAGACGTTCCAGACGCTGGTCATAAAAATAGGTGAAGGTAAAGGTCAAAACTGGTGGTGTGCTCTTTTTCCGGATTTGTGCGGGCAAATTTTGCTTGTGGATGAAAAAGATACAGAGAAAGATCAAGAATGCGAATCGGACTTATCCCCAGAAAAAAGTCTGTCGAATAACGACATCAAAGTGGAATCATTTATCCTCAACTGGGTTTCAGGGACATGGAACCGCTTAACTGAAAAGTAGTGGATAACCTGATTTATTCACATACTTGTGCACAATTTGCGATAAGTTATGCACAATTTGTGGATAAGAATTGTATTCTGTTAATTAAAATCAATATAATATACTAATAACGAGATAAGAATGTTGATAAATCAACATGTCGAAAAAAATAGAATGATAAAGAAAAAATAATTTGAGAGGTGATTCACATGGATACAAAACGATGGACTGTGGATAGTGATGTGGATAAAAAAACAGATTATCCACAGCTTGAAGAAGCGGCTCATTTTTTACAGCGTGGCCATGTTGTTGCCTTTCCGACTGAAACCGTTTACGGACTTGGAGCTGATGCGACGAGTGATGCAGCTGTTAAGGGTATTTTTGAAGCAAAGGGCCGCCCGTCCGATAATCCACTTATTGTGCACATCTCATCGCTGGACGAACTGGATTCATTGGTCGCGGAGGTTACTGACATAGAGGAACAGCTGATGAAGGCTTTCTGGCCAGGACCTTTAACGATTATTTTTCCTAAAAAAGAAGGTGTTTTTTCCAATCTGGTGACAGCGGATCTGAATTCGGTCGGTATCCGAATGCCGGCTCACCCGGTTGCGCTTGAACTGATCCGTTTGGCAGGAAAACCGCTTGCAGCGCCGAGTGCGAATACTAGTGGAAAGCCGAGTCCGACAACAGCTGATCATGTTGCAAAGGATCTGACCGGCAGAGTGGCCGGTATCGTGGATGGTGGGGAGACCGGGGTTGGACTGGAATCAACCGTGATCGATTGCACCGTGTCACCTCCTATGATTCTTCGTCCTGGCGGTGTGTCAAAAGAGGAAATTGAACGATGCATTGGTGAGGTGGATATCGATCCCTCTCTAAAAAAAGAGGATGCTCCACGGTCGCCGGGAATGAAATATACCCATTATGCCCCAACTGCCCCGATGTTTCTTGTGAAAGATGCCCGTTCAATACAGGAACACATAAATACTTTTGTGGCGGAAGGTAAAAAAGTAGGCGTACTCGTCACACGTGAAACGGCTGTGAATCTCTCAGCCGATTTTGTGCGTGTATGCGGCTCGAAAACTCAGCTGGATGAAGTGGCAAGACAGCTATACGGAGGTATCCGGTCATTTAATGACACAGATGCAGATGTCATTTTAGCTGAAACGTATCCCGATGACGGAATCGGAAGAGCGATTATGAATCGCTTAGAGAAAGCGGCAGGACAAAAATGGATAGACTGATTTGAAAACCCGGAGGCGCATGCTTCCGGGTTTTTCGTGCTGCGATCCTGATTGGAAAGAGTTTTGGGTGATTTGGATAAAGTGTGCTAATCGTCCTGACTCTGTGAACCTCGTATGAAATTCTCCGAACAAGCTGCCTCATGTTATGAACCTTCGGCGAAAACCTGAGAACCATCAGCGAAATGCTGCGAACCTCCTCAAAAATCACGCGAACCTCATACTGCTTCCACAAACCAAACATACTCCGCCTCTTTTACTCATAAAATAAAAAGACATATACAGAGGGGGTTTCTCGTTGGAATTTACGATTTTGCTGGCATTTGCACTTGGGATGGATGCTTTTTCAGCGGGCATTGCCGTTGGCTCCCGTCAGCTTACCTCCAGGGTTAAATGGGTGGTCAGCATCTTAACAGGTTTTTTACATATTCTTTTACCGTTAATAGGCATGTTCATCGGCGACTATTTACTAAGTACAGTCAACTGGCTTGGTATCATTTTACTGATCGTCATTGGCAGTCAGATGATTTATGCCGGGTTTAAGAGGAGATCCTCGGAGGATTCAGTCATGTCGTTATTGAAGTGGCTCGCCTTTTCATTTGCTGTCAGTCTGGATAGTCTGTCTGTTGGCATTACGCTTGGTTTGACTGATATTAATCAGTGGACAGCTGTGCTGCCTTTTGGGATTGCGGCTTTTATCCTGACAAGAACAGGATTGGCGCTCGGACAGGTCGTAACATTGACCGCAGGCAGATTCAGCGAGGTGATTGGAGGAAGTATTCTGATTGGCCTGGCTATGCGGATGATACAGGGGTGAAAACCGGCTGAAATGTGATCAGCCGGTTTTACTTTGCCATTTTAACAAAAGATCAGGGAGGTTTTCTTCATTATCAGAACCTCTTGCCATGACATCAAAGCCATGTTTAGCGTAAAATGCCTGTGCCTGTGTGTTGACTTCAAATGTATATAGTGAAAGCTCACCGGAAGACTGCTCTTTGGCCCGGTTTAAAAGCATCTCGCCAATGCCTTTCCCCTGAAAGTCCTTGTGAATATATAACTGGCTGATTTCTTTATCGTTATAGGCGATCATGCCGGCAACCTGCTGCCCGGAGATGGCCAGTTCCACCGTAAATTGTTGAAGAAGGATATGATTCAGGAAATACAGCTGATCCTCAAAAGTGTGGAGCTCGGCCTGGTGAATGGCTTTTTCTTTGCTGTCCCTCCACATCTGGACGGTTTCGTGACCAAAGGATGGATGATAGGGGATGATGGATAATGAGAGGTCCAAATGGTTATCTCCTTTCTTATCAAATAATCATGGTATGATGACTAAGTATAGCAAAAAGAGGCAAATGAATGAGTAGAAAATAAAATTAAAGCGTTTTCAAAACAGGGTGGATTTTTACTTCGGCAAGTAGTAAACTTTTAGTAAAATATCTAGTGAAAAGGAGTGTTTGTATTGGCGATTTTAGTAACGGGCGGTGCCGGTTATATCGGAAGTCATGCTGTTTTAGCCTTACAGCGTTTAAATAAAGAGGTGGTTGTGGTGGACAGTCTCCAGACGGGTCATCAGAAATCACTTCAAAACGGTGTTCCTTTTTACCAGGGTGACTTAAAGGATGCTGCATTTCTGGATCAGGTATTTACAGCGCACAATATTGAATCGGTGATTCATTTTGCGGCGAATTCCCTGGTCGGAGAAAGTATGGAAAACCCATTTAAATACTTTGACAACAATGTTGGTGGAACGCTCAGTCTGTTGACAGCGATGAATAAATATGATGTTAAAAAAATTGTTTTCTCTTCTACAGCAGCCGTTTACGGTGAACCGGAGTCAGTGCCAATTAAAGAAACAGACCGGACTGAGCCGACGAATCCTTATGGGGAATCCAAGCTTGCAGTGGAAAAAATGCTGAAATGGGCGGATCAGGCTTATGGGCTTAAATATGCGGTACTCCGCTATTTCAATGTGGCAGGAGCCGACCATGAAGGGCTTGTGGGAGAGGATCATCATCCTGAAACCCATCTGATTCCGATTATTTTACAGGTGGCGCTCGGCAAACGGGATGAAATTAAGATATTCGGCGATGATTACAAGACGGAGGATGGTACTTGTATTCGTGATTATATTCACGTTTCAGATCTGGTGGATGCTCATTTACTGGCACTTGAGAAGATCGGGGAGACCGGAGAGAGTAACACCTATAATCTTGGAAACGGCAGCGGATTTAGCGTAAAGGAAGTCATCGAAGCAGCCCGGGCAGTCACCGGACATCCGATCCCTGCACTAGTGGAAGCGAGGCGTGCAGGGGATCCGGCTGTATTAATTGCATCCTCTGAAAAAGCACAGACCCAGCTCGGCTGGAAACCGGCTTATACAGATATGGAAAAAATCATTGAGACAGCATGGAACTGGTTTCAAAAACACCAGGATGGTTACGGACAAAACAGAGGGGGGCATGCATCATGAGCATTGATCTTCAGATTGAGCGCCTCCTGCAATTCGGGGTTCAAAAAGCGCTTATTCAGCCTGAGGATAAAGATTATGCAAGAAACCGGATTTTACATGTGCTCAAAAAAGACAGCACGGATCAACCGGCAGCACCTGAAGAAAACCTTGATTCTGCAGTGCCGATTCTCAGACAGATCATTGACCTGGCAAAGCAGCAGGAGGAGCTTGGTGTAGAAACACTGAATGATGAGGACCAGCTTGATGCAGCCTTAATGGATTGTCTGATGCCGCGTCCGTCTGAGGTTCGTCAGACCTTCTCCACTCATTTTCAAAAGCACCCAGGGCAGGCTACGGATTATTTCTATCAGCTGTCAAAAGACAGTAACTATATCAGGATGGACCGGATTGCGAAAAATGAGCATTGGTACAGCGAGACTGAATTTGGGGAGCTTGAAATCACGATTAATCTTTCAAAACCTGAAAAGGACCCGAAAACGATTGCCGCAGAGCGTAATGCTAAAGCTGTGAACTATCCGCTCTGTTTATTGTGTAAGGAAAATGAGGGGTACGCAGGAAGAATCAATCATCCTGCGCGGCACAATCACCGGATCATTGACCTGAATCTAAACGGGGAGGCATGGTTTTTCCAATACTCTCCTTACGTTTATTATAACGAGCATGCGATCGTGTTTTCCGAAGACCACCGGCCGATGAAGGTGTCTAAGGAAGGGTTTGAAAGACTTCTTGCTTTCGTTGAGCAGTTCCCGCATTATTTTGTCGGCTCCAATGCAGATCTGCCTATTGTGGGCGGCTCCATTTTAAGCCATGACCATTTCCAGGGTGGACGCCATACATTTCCAATGGCAAAAGCGGAGTCCGTGTACAGCTTTGAACTGAGCGGATTTAATCGGGTCGAGGCAGAGGTTGTGAAGTGGCCGATGTCAGTCATTCGTCTGCGCTCTTCAGACCGTAACATGCTTGCAGAAGCGGGCGGATATATCCTGAATCAATGGAAACAATATTCAGATCCTGAAGCGGATGTTCTGGCGGAGTCGGCAGGAGAAAAACATAACACGATTACCCCGATTGCCCGGATGAATGATGAACAGTTTGAACTGGATCTCGTCCTGCGAAATAACAGAACGACTGAGGAGCATCCACTCGGTTTGTTTCATCCGCACGAAGAGGTTCACGCCATCAAAAAAGAAAATATCGGACTCATTGAGGTCATGGGACTGGCTGTACTGCCGGGCAGACTGAAGGAAGAACTTTCAGTACTTGGCGGATATTTAGCATCGGGAGATCTGGACACAATTGAGACTGATGCACGGACAGCAAAGCATGCAGAGTGGGCGAAAGCACTGGCAGCTGATAAACAGATTAACGCTTCAAACGTTGAAGACATACTGAAGCAGCGTGTCGGAGATATTTTTGCGACCGTGCTCAGTCATGCAGGTGTATTTAAGCAATCAGAAGCAGGATTACAGGCATTTAAACGCTTCACAAACGAGTTATCTTCTGTGCGAGGTGAAAAAGTATGACCGCTTCCTTTAAAGGAATTGACGCATTTATACTGGAAAACGATAGTTTAAAAGCCGTTATTTTACCAGACTTCGGTGGAAAGCTTGCCAGTCTTTATGATAAAAAAGCGGACTACGAATGGCTTTATCAGTCACATCTTGAGGAACTGAGGCTTCCTCATTATGGCGCAAGTTTCGGCGATTATACGCCGAGCGGTTTTGATGAGATGTTCCCTGGTATCGACAAAGGTCCTCACCCTTTAAACGGAAAAATCGTACCGGATCACGGGGAAGTCTGGGCCATGCCGTGGCTGGTCGTTGCTAAAGGGGAAACGTGGATCACAATGAGCGTGGAAAGCCCGGTATTCCCATATAAGCTGGAGAAAACCGTCACCCTGCTAAAAGACGGACTGGAGTTCCGCTACAAGGCAGAAAATACTGGGGAAGCACCATTTTCATATATCTGGACACCGCATGCGCTGCTTAACATGAATGAACACACAAAAATTGAAGTGCCGGAAGACTGCACAGAGGTGATCACCGTTGAAAAAGGCACAAAGCACCTGGGCGAATGGGGAACACACCATCCTTATCCCGTCACCACTTCGAAAGGCACAGGAGAACAGCTTGACCTGTCGAGAATGGAACCAATCGAAGCTGAAACAGTCGAAAAGTTTTATTTTCTCAACCGGATGAAACAGGGCTGGTGCAGAACGGTCCAGGAAGACCTCGGACGAAAACTTGTCTATACCTTCGATCCGGAAAAGGTTCCATATCTGGGCGTCTGGAAAACGCACGGAGGCTTCCAGGGAGACTACAACTTCGCACTCGAGCCCTGCACAGGCATCTACGACGACGTCTATGTCGCAGAAAAAATAGACAAAGTCTCAAAAATCCCGCCAGAATCCAACCATAAATGGGTCTTCACCATGACCCTGGATGACGTTGGGGAAATGGAATAAAACATCTTGAAAACATGCCGGGTCATTCCGCAGAAAGTCTGCAGAATAACCCGGCATTTTATTTGTCCGATCGCCAACTGAAACAATGTCATCTAAACCTTAAATTTCACGCGGTAAACAACTTAATAAAGCGCGATCCAACCTCCGCGTCAAACAGTTACTGAACTGACTTTGAAAGCAGACTCAGTGACTGTCGGGCGATTCCTTCACTCACGCTACTTATTCGATCGTTCCAAAAATTAATCCCTTCCTTTGAGAAATTAATTCCTTCTTTCCGGAAAATCATTCCTTCACAAGCACTCAAACCATCCATTTTCCCTTCATAACACCACCTTAATCACCTCACAACCCAACACAATTCCTTCATTCCAGTTCACCATTCCATCATTACACGCCCCCTCATTTGCCGCGAAACCACTCTCACTCTTGCACCAAAAACATCCGCGTCAAACATCCTTTCCCTCAAAAAATAGTGGACTTACAACCCAACAAAGGACCGTTCCCACCCGGAGACTCCTATGGTGGAAAGCGTAGGGTGAGGACGGTCCGGTTCTCAAATAAACACACAAACCCCACCCACCTATTTTACTAAAAAATTTTCAGTTAATTTACTAAAACATATTGACTCAAACAAATAATTTTACTAAAATATAATCAAATGTAAGCGGTTTCTTTCAAAGGGACAAACACAGCAGCTTGGATGAAGATCGCTCGCATCAAATTATTCATTTTAACAAGGGGGAACAAAAATGAAGAAATGGTGGTCGGCAACAGGTTTAGTCGCTGCAAGTGCAATGATGTTGGCAGGATGTTCAGGAACAGACGGTGGAAACGGCTCGTCAGGTGATGGTGAAGGCGGAAAAACGACGTTAACAGCCTGGGCATGGAACGTAAACGTTGGTGCTTTGAACGATGCGATGGAAATGTATCAGGAAGAAAACCCGGATGTTGAAATTCAGGTCGAGGATTTAGGGCGTCTTGATGTTTATGACAAGCTGTCTACGGGTCTTGCTGCAGGCGGTGTCGGACTTCCGGATATCGTACTCGTGGAGGATGACCGTATCGGCGGTTACGCAACAGCGTTCCCGGATGGATTTGTGAATCTGTCGGATATGGGATTTGATGACAATGCTGATTTGTTCCCATCATTCAAACAGGAGCTTGCACAGGTAGACGGATCTTATTATGCAATGCCGTTTGATGCAGGTCCAGGAGGTATGTTCTACCGCAGAGGGCTGTTCGAGCAGGCTGGTGTGAACGCGGATGAAATCGAAACGTGGGATGATTTCTTAGAAGCTGGTAAGAAAATTAAAGAAGAAACAGGCGCATTTGCAATGCCGCTTGATAAATTCAAGGATGATCCAACTTTCCGTATGATGCTGAATCAGCTTGGCACTTACTACTTTGATGAAAATGGAAACATTGATCTGACAAGTGACGAAGCGGTTATGGCGATGGAGAAGCTGATCGAATTTGAAGAAGCTGAACTGATTAAAGAAGTAGACGGCTGGAATGGTGTTGTTTCAGCAACGGTTGATAATTCTGTTGCGGCGATCCCGTTTGGCGCTTGGTACTACGGAACAATCATTGATCAGGCTGCTGATTCATCAGGTGACTGGGGCGTATTCCTGCTTCCGGCATTTGAAGAAGGTGGCAACCGTGCATCTAACCTTGGTGGTTCAAGCTGGATGATCCCTGCTGGTGGAGAAAATGAGGAAGCGGCTTATGAGTTCCTTGAGTACTTCTCTACAACACCTGAAGTTCAACTTGTAGCGATGCAGGATTACGGTTTATTCCCATCATTGAACTCAACGTATGAAGAAGAACTGTTCACAAGTGAAGATGAATTCTTTGGCGGACAGAAGATCTGGGAGCTGTTTGCAAACCAGATGGCAGACGTTGAAACACCTTACTACACTGAAGATTATGCGATTGGTTTAGATGAAGCGATTAAAGCGCAGGCGGATGCCTTTAATGGTATGGATCCTGCAGAAGCATTGAAAGCAGCGGCGGAACGTCTGGCAGAACGGACGGATCGTGAAATCAATAACTAACTGACAAGAAAAGAGATTTAGCAGGACCCATTGCTAAATCTCTTCTTCTTTTAAATGAACGAGTGAAAGAAGGTAGAAGATGAGATCAAAAACGTTAGTACCTTATATGTTTGTTGCACCAGCCGTTATATTATTCTCTATTTTTATGGCCTATCCGATTATCTACTCTTTTATCTTAAGCTTTCAGTCAGGACAGGGAAGCAATATGGAGTTTACAGGACTGGACAACTTCGCGCGGCTTTTCAGTGATGATATTTTTATTACTGCACTTAAAAACACTTTTATCTTATTAATTATTCAAGTACCGATTATGATTTTCCTCGCACTCATTATTGCGAATCTATTGAACTCAGCATTACTGAAATTTAAAGGCGTATTCCGGGTATCGTTTTTCCTGCCGGCAGTAACGTCATTAGTAGCTTACTCGATTATTTTTTCAATCATGCTGATGAACGACGGGGTTGTGAACCAGTTTATTACAGCAATTGGACTCGACAGTATCCCATGGCTTTCAGATCCTTTCTGGGCAAAAGCATCTCTAATCATTGCGATGACGTGGAGATGGGTGGGTTATAATATGGTCATTTTCCTTGCAGGACTTCAGAATATTCCAGAAGAGCTTTATGAAGCAGCGAGTATGGATGGCGCAAGTAAAATCAGACAGTTTTTCTCGATTACGATTCCGAACTTAAAGCCGGTTATTTTGTTTACTGTGATTCTTTCAACAATTGGAACACTTCAGTTATTCGATGAGCCGTTTGTTTTAACAAAAGGTGGACCGAGTGATGCAACGCTGACAATCGGTATGTACCTTTACCAGACAGGCTTCCGATTCTTTGATTTCGGTTATGCTTCAACGATTGCATACGTTATCGTAATCCTTATTGCGATCATGACATTTATCCAATTTAAAGTGACGGGTGATCAGGAATGAAAACACAAAACAAAATTAAAAAAGTGTCGTTATTAGTCGTGTTAATCATTGGTGCACTCGTGTCACTGTTCCCGTTTTACTGGGCAGCGATCGGGGCAACGAATACGAGTGGAAGTATGTTCTCGAAGCCTCCAACTCTGATTCCGGGCAGCATGCTGATGGAGAATATCCGCAACCTGGATGAGTCAATCGGTATTAGCCGTGTCATGTTTAACTCTTTATTTATTGCTACAACGTACACCATTTTAGCTTTATTTATCTGTACAATGGCTGCTTATGCATTTGCGAAATTCCAGTTCCCTGGACGCAATGTCATTTTTACGATTTTTCTTTTGTCGATGATGGTACCGTATCACGCCACGATCATTCCGCTGTTTAAAATGATGGCTGCGCTTAACTGGCTGAATACGTATCAGGCGGTTATTTTACCAAACCTGGCTTATCCGTTTGCGATTTTCTTAATGAGACAAAATCTGCTGGCGTTTCCAACGTCACTCATTGAAGCAGCAAGGATTGACGGAGCGGGTGAGTGGAAAATCTTTTTCCGCATCGTACTTCCGTCCATGAAGCCGGCATTGGCTGCAACTGCGATTTTCTTGTTCCTGTACCAGTGGAACAGCTTCCTGTGGCCGTTAATCGCGCTTTCTACAACGGATATGTACACGTTCCCTGTGGCACTTTCAACATTATTTGGCCTTTCGCGTATCGATTATGGTCAGGTTATGGCCGGGGTAACCATTGCAACGATTCCAATCATTATATTCTTCCTCCTTCTGCAGCGTCAGTTTATCTCAGGGATGCTTGGAAGCGCAGTGAAATAAGGAGACTCAGGCGATGCCGATATTTGTTCATGAATCCAGACAATTTCATCTGCAGGGCAGAAACGTCAGCTATGTGATCCGTCTGCTGGACAACGGACAGCTTGAGCAGACGTACTTTGGAAAAAAGGTAGCGGATCGGAGTGATTTCTCCGGTCTCGCTCCTTTACCGGCTGAACCGCTTGGGAACGCCAACTTTCCAATAAAGGATAGCCCGTTTTCTCTTGAATGGAGCAGACAGGAGTATCCTTCATTCGGCACTTCTGATTTCCGGGAACCAGCCATAGAGCTGACGGAATCAATTGGATCGAAGCTGACTCATTTCACCTTCTCTTCTTACGAGACTGTAAAAGGGAAACCCGCACTTGCAGGGCTTCCTGCGGTATATGCAGAGACGGAAGACGAATGCGAAACGTTGAAAATCACCCTGGAGGATGCTGTTTTAAATGCTCGCCTCATTCTTTCTTACACTGTTTTTCATAATCGGGACGTCATTATAAGACATGTGGAACTGAAAAATACAGGTGCTGAATCATTCAGGATCAACCGCCTGATAAGTGCTTCAATCGATTTACCTCATTCGGATTTTGAACGGATTCAGCTTGATGGCGCTTGGATCCGCGAGCGCCATCTTAACCGCTCGAAGCTGCAGCCGGGTCTTCACATCATAGATAGCAAGAAGGGAGTCAGCAGTTCCTGGCACAATCCTTTTCTTGCTCTTTGTTCACCTGATACTTCGGAAAACGAAGGGGAAGCAATCGGCCTGAATCTCATTTACAGCGGGAATTTCAGAGCGATTGTTGAAGTAGACACCTATGACACAACGCGGCTGATGATCGGATTAAATCCGTTTGATTTCAGCTGGGCGCTTGGATCTGGTGAATCTTTTCAAACACCTGAAGCTGTGCTTGTCTATTCCGCATCAGGCTTAAACGGCATGAGCCAGAGCTTCCATTCTTTATATCAGGATCGGCTGATCAGAGGAGCATGGAAAACAAAGGAGCGCCCGGTGCTGTTGAATAACTGGGAAGCCACTTACTTTGACTTCGATGAAAAAAAGCTTGTCAGTCTGGCTGATTCAGCATCGGATCTCGGCATTGAACTTTTTGTACTCGATGACGGCTGGTTTGAAGGACGCAACAACGATACGACTTCACTTGGTGACTGGACCGCTGATCTGAAAAAGCTGCCGGAAGGTCTTGGCAGCCTGGCTGATAAAGTGAGAGAAAAGAAGGTTTCATTCGGGATCTGGGTCGAACCCGAGATGATCTCTGAAAAGAGCCGTTTATATGACACGCATCCGGATTGGGTGCTTCGTGCTCCACATCGTCCACACACACCGGGGCGACATCAGATGGTACTGGATCTGACAAAGCGGGACGTGCAGGACTATATAATAGATGCAATTTGCGAGGTTCTGGAAGAATCAAATGCTTCTTACGTAAAATGGGATATGAACCGGACGCTGACAGAAGTGTATTCAGACTCACTTCCTGCAGATCGTCAAGGAGAGGTACTGCACCGCTATACACTCGGTTTATACAGGGTGCTCGATGCGATTACATCAAGATTTCCGGACGTCTTGTTTGAATCATGTGCAAGTGGCGGGAATCGGTTTGATCCCGGTATGCTTTACTATATGCCACAAACGTGGACGAGCGATAATACGGATGCCGTTGAACGCTTAAAAATCCAGTATGGCACGTCTCTGGTCTATCCGATTTCTGCTATGGGCGCGCACGTCTCTGCGGTTCCGAATCATCAGACCGGCCGAGTTACACCACTTGATTTCAGGTTTCATGTGGCGATGTTTGGTGCGTTCGGATATGAGCTGGATCCTGAAAAAATGGATGAAGCAGACAGGCAAACGGTTGCAAAGCAGATTAAACGTTTTAAAAATGAGAGAAACCTTCTGCAATTTGGTACCTTTTATCGACTGCTGAGTCCGTTTGAAGGGAATGATACGGCCTGGATGACCGTCAACAAAGATCAGTCTGAAGCCATCGTCGCATTTTACCGGGTGCTCGCACAGCCGAACAGCGGAATGAGCAGGATTAAATTAGCCGGTTTACATCCGGAATCAGAATATGAAGTAGAGTGGCAGGAAGGCAGCCGTATCAAGACGCGTACTTATTATGGGGATGAACTGATGAACATAGGCTGGCAGCTGCCACCATTTTATAACGGTACGGTAAAGACCGCACACACACATTTTTATGGGGATTTTCAGTCAGCTGTATGGAAGTTCAGGGAGGTAAAGAAAGGATGATCAGAATGAAGACGATCACAGAAGCGTTTATCAGTCAGTTTGGAGGAAGCAGTGAAGAGGTCCGCGTGTTTTTTGCGCCAGGACGTGTGAATCTGATTGGCGAGCATATTGATTACAATGGTGGGCATGTCCTTCCGTGTGCACTTGAGATTGGCACTTATCTGGCTGTGAGAAAACGTTCTGATTCCAAACTTCTTTTTTACTCGAAAAACTTTCAAGATAAAGGTGTAATTGAAGCGGACCTCTCAACGCTTGTCAACGATCCGGCGCACAGCTGGGCGAACTATCCGAAGGGGGTCATCAGCTTCCTTTCAGACCGGATCGGGTCAGAAGGGTATGAATTTTATTTCTGCGGCAATATCCCTAATGGAGCGGGGTTATCCTCGTCTGCTTCTATTGAACTCGTCACAGCTGTCTGCCTCAATGAAATGAATGGAATCGGACTGTCAAACATGGAGCTTGTTAAGCTGAGTCAGCAGGTGGAAAACCAGTTCATCGGTGTGAACTGCGGTATTATGGATCAATTTGCAGTCGGGTTTGGTGAAGCAGATCAGGCGGTTTTGTTAAATTGTGAAACGCTTGAATACCGCTATGTCCCGCTGAATCTGCCTAACCACTCGATCGTCATTGCCAATACGAATAAACAGCGCGGGCTCGCTGATTCTGCTTACAATGAGCGCAGAGCGGTGTGTGAGTCGGCACTTGAGAAAATAAAAACTGAATTTCCAATTCAGGAGCTGTGTCATTTAAATGAAGGTCAGCTTCCTCAGGCAGAGCGTTTGTTAAATGATGAAGAAAAACAGCGGGTGCGTCATGTGGTAACTGAAAATGAGCGCACTTTAAAAGCGGTTGAGGTGCTTGAGCAGGATGATTTGTTTGCCTTTGGCGACCTTATGAAGACTTCTCACGTTTCACTGCGTGATGATTATGAAGTATCCTGCCATGAGCTGGATGTGATGGTTGAGGCAGCGTGGAGACAGAAAGGTGTTGTCGGCGCAAGAATGACGGGAGCCGGCTTTGGCGGCTGCACTGTTAACATCGTGGAAGATCAGCATGTCGAATCATTTAAAGCCAATGTTAAAGAAGAATATACAGCAAAAACAGGATTAGTTCCTGACTTCTACACCGTAAAAGTGGGTCGTGGAACGCGTGAACTGACAGGTGAAGAAGTAACGCAGCTTCAGCTTTAATGGAGGAGGAATCAGACGATGTATGTAGGAGTCGATTATTATCCGGAGCACTGGCCGGAGGATATGCTTGAAAAGGATTTAGATGGAATTAAAGAGCTGGGTGCCAATATGATCCGGATCGGGGAATTTGCCTGGCACCTGATGGAATCACAGGAAGGGACCTTTGATTTTTCCTTTTTTGATAAAGTGATTGAAGAAGCCAAAAAACGCGGCATTGATGTGATGTTTGGAACTCCGACAGCCACTTTCCCTGCCTGGCTTGCTAAAAAACATCCTTCTATATTATCTAAAGATGAATATGGTCATGTGCGGGCATTCGGGGGGAGAAGACAGTATTGCTTTAACTCGGAAGCATACAACCGCTATGCAGCAAAAATCACTCAGGAAGTCGTGAAGCACTATGCCAATGAACCGGCAGTCGTAGCCTGGCAGATCGATAATGAATTTGGCCACGAAGGCAGTGACTGGTGCTTCTGTGAGCAGTGTCACAGCGGTTTCCATCAGTTCCTTGAAAAGAAATATAAGACTGTTGAAGAATTAAATGAACGCTGGGGGACGATTTTCTGGGGACAGACGTACAATGAATTCTCAGAGATTCCGATGCCTGTTCCGACCGTGACAACGCATAACCCTTCACTGAAGCTGGATTATTCACGTTTCCGCTCTGAATCCGTAAACGGTTTTGCGCACCGGATGACAGATATCGCGAGAAAATATGCAGGTGCTCACCAGCCGATTACAACCAACGTCTCCGGCGGATTTTTCGATAAAGCTTTTGATCATGCGGAAAACGTTCGTCCGATGGATTTTGTTTCTTACGATAACTATCCGGTGTGGGGTGGCTTGACTGAACCGATTCCTCCTGCTGCGATCGCGATGACACATGATTTCAATCGGGGGCTGAAAGATCAGAACTACTGGATCGTAGAGGAACTGATGGGGGCACAGGGTCATAACGTCATTGGCTATCTGCCGCGGCCAAACCAGGCGAAAATGTGGTCTTACCAGGCGTTCGCACATGGCTGTACCAACATGCTTTACTTCCGATGGCGCGGGATGACAAAAGGTGCTGAGCAGTTCTGCTTTGGTGTTGTGGATCAGGATAACCGCTACGGACGTAAATTTAAAGAGGTTCAATCACTGTTCAGTGAAATTTTACCTTACGAAAATGTGCTAAATGAAAAAATCGAATCTGATATTGCGGTCATCTATGATTACGATAATATCTGGTCATGGAAATCTCAGGTGCAGAGTGCGAGCTTTGATTTTAACGCAGAACTGATGCGTCTATATGCACCGTTTTACCGTCATAATGCATCCATCGACGTGATTCCGGCTGACCGTGATTTTACAAAGTATCGCGTATTGCTCGTTCCGGTGATGCAAATCATTGACGATGAACTCGCTGTCCGTCTGAAGTCGTTTGCTGAAGCGGGAGGCACGATTATCTTCTCGTTCCGCGCAGGCTTAAAGGACCGCGATAACAATATTCATTTCAATCAGACGCTGCCGGGGCCTGTGGCAGAACTTGCAGGTATTGAAATTTATGAAACGGAAGCATTAGCGACTCACCAGTCCGTTCCGGTACAAACCACTGACGGCAAAAAGGCAGAAGGAAGAGTATGGCGCGACCTGGTTACAGCTACATCGGCAGACGTGCTATATAAGTATGCCGATGAATTCTATGAAGAACGTGCAGCACTGACTGTGAATTCATTTGGTAAAGGAAAGGTGTATTACCTCGCAACTGGTCTTGATACAGCTGAGCTTGCGCCGCTTGCACTTGAGTTGATTAAGGAGTATGGCGTCTGGCACGCAGAAACGCCGGATGGGACGGAAGCGGTTAAACGTGGAGAGCACCTGTTCCTGATGAATCATACTGGTAACGCGCAAACCGTTATGGGTGAATCATTAGCGCCTTACGGTTCGAAAGTGGTAAAGTTAACGTAGGTGAAAAAAGTAACCGTATAAGCAAACCTGCTTTATGGCAGGTTTGCCTTATCGTTTAATGATAATTTAAGAACCTGGCGAATGATGGGTGGTGATTGAAAATGGCAACATTAAAAGATATTGCAGCAAGAGCGGGTGTTTCCCTGGCGACCGTTTCCCGTGTACTGAATGATGATGTCAGTCTGTCTGTAACAACGGAAACAAGGGATCGCGTCATGACCATTGCAAAGGAAATGAACTACCAGGGTGTCAGGCGGAAAGCAACAGTAAGGAAGTCAAAAACATTGCGTGTTGGACTGGTCTACTGGTATTCAGAAGAACAGGAGCTTGAGGATCCTTATTATCTTTCTGTCAGACTCGGTGTTGAACGGGCCTGTGTAGACAGAAGTATTAACCTGGTGAAGCTGTATAAGAATCAGGATACATTCCGCATCCGTAATGATGCTGCCCTGGATGGGATCATTGCTGTAGGAAAATTCAGTATCGAAGATCTGGATGAATTTAAAAAGTGGGCAGATAAGCTGGTGCTTGTCGATTTCACACCAACGGATGAGGTGGACTCGGTTGTTGTAGATTTCAGAAAAGCGATGATTGATGTGTTGCGCCATCTGATTGAACTGGGCCATGAGCGTATCGGATATATCGGCGGGCATGAATATGTGCACGGTGACGAGCTGATCAAGGATGAGCGTGAAGTGACTTTTTACGAGTATTTGTCATTGTATCACACGTTTTATCCTGAATTTATCTGGACCGGCAAGTTCACTGCTGAAGACGGCTACGCCATGATGAAGGAAGCGCTGAAGCTGGATAAGGGCCCTTCCGCATTTATCATGGGAAGCGACACGATGGCGATTGGTGCGATGCGTGCCCTGCATGAAAAAGGTGTCCGTGTCCCGGAGCAGGTCTCCATCGTCGGTTTTAACGACATTGAAATGTCCCGCTACCTGCAGCCATCCCTGACCACCATTCAGGTTCATACAGAATACATGGGTGAAGCAGCGATTGACCTGCTGCTCGAACAAATCAATCTGAAAAGATCGATTCCGAAAAAAGTCGTGCTGCCAACATCACTTTTAGTGCGCGAAAGCAGCGGGCCGTATACAGGATAGCAGAAACCTCTGGTGATCATCATCGGGGGTTTTATTTTGGGATGTATGGAGAGTTTCTACTGCGGATGAACAGTACAAAAATGGGTTAAAACGATACAAATGTAGAGTTGATTCGATGTGAAAAAATGGTGGAACATAACAAAAAAGTCGGCTTTGAGCCGTATCAGTACAATTAAAAAGTAGAACAGTACATAAATCTTTTGAATCGATTGAATAAAAAATTCAATCGATTTAAAATGTCCACGAACGATACAATTCCCGCGGAGTGACGCCTCCGGTCTTATGCCATAAATCACGCAATCCCCTCTTCAAACAAACGTTTAATCAACCCTCCGCTAAGAAACCCTCCCGCGCGAAAAAGTGTCTAAATTGTGATAGAATAAGGTGCAAGGTATAGGAAAACCTAGTACGTAAAGGAATTTTACAGGGGGTGCAGTCATGAGGATCCTATTTGTATGCACAGGAAATACGTGCAGGAGTCCTATGGCAGAAGCGATTTTAAAAAATCGTGTTGAAGAGGAAGTAGAAGTCCGGTCGGCCGGATTATTTGCGATGGAAGGTGGCAGAGCGTCACACCACGCACAGCAGGTGATGGACGAGCAGGGGTTATCCCATGATCACCGTTCTCATACTGTAACCCAGAGTGACGTACACTGGGCGGATTACGTGTTTGCCATGACAAGCGCTCACAAATCGATGCTGATGGATCAATATCCATTTGCGGCAGATCGCATTTTCACCTTAAAGGAATTTGCGTCAGGAATGGGACTGGATATTTCAGACCCTTATGGCGGTTCAGTTGATACGTACAGACAGACGTTCAGAGAAATCAATCATTTAATGGATGGCATGCTGGCGAATCTTCAAAAGCAGAGCCAGCAATAAAGGAGGAACCATACTTATGAAGGTAGCATTGGCATCAGATCACGGCGGTATTAACTTACGTAAAGAAATCGCTGATCTTTTAACGGAAATGGAAATTCCATTCGAGGACTTCGGGTGTGACTGTGAAGGATCTGTCGATTACCCTGACTATGCACTGCCGGTCGCTAAAAAAGTCGCGTCTGGTGAATTTGACCGCGGTATTCTGATTTGCGGAACAGGTATTGGCATGAGTATTGCAGCGAACAAAGTAAAAGGAATCCGCTGTGCACTTGTACACGATACATTCAGTGCAAAAGCGACGCGTGGGCATAACGATTCCAATATGCTTGCTATGGGTGAGCGTGTCGTTGGACCGGGACTTGCACGTGATATTGCGAGAATCTGGCTGTCTGAGGAATATGAAGGCGGACGTCACGCTAATCGTGTAGGCAAAATTACTGAGTTTGAAGCGCAGGAATCTTAACGAAAAGAGGAATCGCGATGAAACAGGAATTGCTGGCAATTTTGAATGAATATCAGGAACAGTCTTCTTTGAAAAAAGGTCAGCTTTTTGTCATTGGCTGCTCTACATCCGAAGTGGTCGGTAAAAAGATTGGAACGTCTGGAACAGATGAGGTGGCAGCTGATTTGTTTGATGGGTTCAAAACGTTTTCTGAACAGACTGGCATTCATCTGGCGTTTCAGGGCTGCGAGCATATTAATCGTGCGCTGATCATGGAGCGGGAAGCAGCGGAAAAGTATGGCTTCGATGAAGTGACAGTCGTCCCTGTCCGTAAAGCGGGTGGTGCGATGGCCTCATACGCTTACCGACACTTTAAAGATCCTGTTACCGTTGAACGTATTCAGGCGCATGGCGGAATCGATATCGGGGATACACTCATCGGGATGCATTTAAAACCGGTCGCCGTTCCTGTGCGTGTCAGTACCAAAACACTCGGTGAGGCGCACATCACACTCGCCCGCACCCGCCCTAAACTGATCGGCGGAGCGAGAGCAGTATATGAGCTTGAATAAACGAAAACCGGCCATAGAGCCGGTTTTTTCTATAAGGATTCGTTTTAACGATTCGTTTATAATAGTAAGCAAGAAGTTAAAGTGAGCAGGGAGGTACAGAAGTGGATACCAATCATCGTAAACTACTAAACAGCCTCAATAATCTTGAGCTGGCTATTGCAAGACTCGAAGAAGCTTTATCAGAAGATGCAACGAATCCACTTATTGTAGATGGAACGATACAACGGTTTGAATTTACCATTGAACTTTTTTGGAAGACGTTAAAAAGAGCCCTTCAATCAGAGGGGATAGAGACTAAAACGCCTAAAGAAGCTTTAAAAGAAGCATATCAAGCGGGATGGTTAAATGACGAGAGCGCGTGGCTTCAAATGCTGAAGGACCGAAATGAAACGTTACATACGTATAACGAAGAATTAGCCCGTGAAATACTTGCACACATTCATCAGTATTTTCCTGAAATGAAAAGGGTAAGTGAGTTTGTTTTGAATAAATATCAGGAGGGGTCAAGTTGATTCCTGTTAATCTTGAAAATAAACTGATTGACATTGTTGCTACCTATCCAGATGTTAATAGACTTTTATTATTTGGTTCAAGAGCACATGGGGATTATCAGGAAAGATCAGACGTTGATTTAGCGCTTGAAGCGCCTGGACTATCAAATGGCTCGTGGCTGTTATTATGCCAGGAGATAGAAGAGGTTGAAACATTGTTGAAAATAGACCTTGTAAGATTAGATGGAGCTCCGGAAAAACTACTGATTGAAGTGCAGCGATGTCATCATGTTTTATTTGAACGGACAGGAGAAGTAACTAATTTAACATGAGGCTGAGCTTATTAAAATTTCGCCTTTATAAAACCTTGCCTGGTCAATTTTCGAATTGACCAGGCACTCTCATGTAATTCATCACCCTATTTGTCTATTCCTTCACAATCTCTATTTTCACAATCGTTAAAATCATGTTAAGATTAAGTTGATTTTTGACCACGACGGGACGGGTCCCGACGATGACATGAGGGAGGATTCACACACAATGAATAAGATTCAACAGCAGGATCAGGCATTGTTTGAAGCAATGCAGAATGAACTGAAACGTCAGCGTACGAAAATTGAGCTGATCGCATCAGAGAATTTTGTAAGTGAAGCAGTCATGGAAGCGCAAGGATCTGTATTAACGAATAAATACGCTGAAGGTTATCCGGGTCGCCGCTACTATGGCGGATGTGAGTATGTGGATGTTGCTGAAAATCTGGCACGCGACCGCGCGAAAGAGATTTTTGGTGCAGAGCATGCGAACGTGCAGCCTCACTCAGGTGCACAGGCCAACATGGCGGTTTATTTCACGATTCTTGAGCCTAGAGATACAGTGCTTGGCATGAATCTGTCTCATGGAGGTCATTTAACGCACGGAAGCCCTGTTAACTTCAGTGGGGAACTATATAATTTTGTCGATTACGGCGTTTCTGAAAAAGACGAGCGTATTGACTATGAAGATGTGCGCCAGAAAGCACTTGAGCATAAGCCGAAGCTGATTGTGGCTGGTGCGAGTGCCTACTCACGCACAATTGATTTCGCGAAATTCCGCGAGATTGCTGATGAGGTTGGTGCCTACTTAATGGTTGATATGGCCCATATTGCAGGTCTTGTAGCAACAGGTGCTCATCCAAGCCCGGTGCCGCATGCTGACTTCGTTACAACAACAACACATAAGACTCTTCGCGGACCGCGTGGCGGAATGATTCTTTGCAGAGAAGAATTCGCGAAAAAGATTGATAAATCTATTTTCCCAGGCGTCCAGGGTGGCCCACTTATGCATGTGATTGCAGCGAAAGCGGTAGCCTTTGGTGAAGCACTGAAGCCTGACTTTAAAGAATATATTGATCAGGTTGTCAAAAATGCACAGGCGATGGCTGAAGCATTTAAAAAGCAGGGGATTGATATCGTATCTGACGGAACGGACAACCACCTCGTTCTTGTAAATCTCCGCTCTCTGAACCTTACGGGTAAAGTGGCTGAGAAAGTACTTGATGATATCGGCATCACTGTAAACAAAAACACGATTCCTTTCGATCCGGAAAGCCCGTTTGTCACAAGCGGTATCCGCATCGGAACACCAGCGGTTACATCACGCGGATTTAAAGAAGCGGAAATGGTTGAAATTGCAGAGCTGATTGCTGACGTGCTAAAGAACCATGAAGATGAAGCAAAGCTGAAGGAAGCCGCGGATAAAGTAGAAGCGATCACAAGTCGTTTTGAACTATATGTATAATGAAGAAGGTCCCTTAACGGGGGCCTTTTTAGCGGTTACAGGAAGATTAATTCATACGGTTCTTGTCAAAAAATCGGAAGTGTGATAACTTTCGTAAGGATTTGTTTTATAATAGAAGGAACGTTTTATAACATAATAGTGAAGAATGGAGAAGCTGGCTGGGTGCTGCTTACTCATTTCAACACGAAAGAGGAGTGACTGGTGTGGGAAAAGTACATGTATTTAACCATCCGTTAATTCAGCATAAGCTGACATTTATCCGTGATGAAAAAACAGGGACAAAGGATTTCCGTGAATTGGTGGATGAAGTGGCAACGCTGATGGCGTTTGAGATTACACGCGATCTGCCATTAGAGGAAATTGACCTTCAGACACCGGTAAGTGCAACAAAAGGAAAAGTCCTGTCCGGTAAAAAACTGGCGATCGTCCCAATCCTGCGTGCAGGAATCGGAATGGTTGACGGGATCCTGAAGCTGATCCCGGCAGCGAAGGTTGGACACGTGGGCCTTTACCGCGACCCTGAAACATTAAAGCCGGTTGAATATTACGTCAAGCTTCCGTCAGACGTGGAAGAGCGTGATTTCATCCTGGTTGACCCGATGCTTGCAACAGGCGGATCAGCCGTTGAAGCTATCAACTCCCTTAAAAAGCGCGGAGCAAAAAACATTAAATTTCTTTGCCTGGTTGCAGCGCCTGAGGGTGTAGAAGAGATTAAAAAAGCGCATGATGATGTAGATATCTACATTGCTGCCCTTGATGAAAAGCTTAATGAAAAAGGTTATATTGTACCGGGTCTTGGTGACGCCGGCGACCGTTTGTTTGGAACAAAATAAAGTGAAGCGAAACCGGGATCTCACGTGTGTGATGTGAGCCCCGGTTTTTCTGTGTAAAGGAAGTTAGCTTGTGATGGTTGACCGCTTGAAAGTTTAATACGGAGATGAACTATGAGGAAGGCGCAATTAAGATCTTTCTGAGATTCCATCACTCAAGTGAATGATTCCATCTTTCTGAAAATGAATCCCTTCTTTTCAGATTTTAATTCATTCTTTCCGGAAATTAATTCCTTCACTGAGTCTGCTAGTGACCTTCATTCCATCACTAAAGCTGCCGGATTCCTTCACTAAATTTCATCATTCCTTCAAATAAGTGCACAATTCCATCAAAGTCTTTTTCCAGGATCAAGATAAAATTCCTTCCTGCCCTAAAGACTGACAGTCACATCATGCAGATCGGATCCCGCGTCACCCTTCCGTCCCGATGTCATAAAACCTCCACCCAACTCAAGCATCCTGCTTATCAAAACACACCTGAAATCTTCGTTTTGTCAAAAATGTGAACGCTAAAGGGAGCATATGTGATCTTGTGAACTTTTTGTCGAGATCGCGTTGACATAGATTGGTGCCTATTGTATGCTTTTAAAGGGTATAATGATAAGGTTTTCATAGACTTATCAAAGGCTTCAAAACCTTGATATACCAACCCCAATTCCATTCTCAGAATGTGAGGATGCGCTTATGCGTCAGTCACGACGTCCGTTCCATGCGATGGCTTTGTATTCAGCCATTCTGTCACAATTAACTGGTTCCATTCTCGTCGGCATTTTCGGCGGAAGGTGGCTTGATCGCCAATGGAATTCAGAACCGCTGTTTTTGATCATCGGTCTTCTCCTGGGATTAGCTGCAGGAATTTACGCGATGCTTCGCACAGTGAATCATTTCGACTCAGGAGAGTAGAAGAATGCCTGACATTAGAAAGCACTTCTTGCGATACACCAGGTACATATTATACTTGTTATCGATTTTTGTCCTTTGCTGGGGATTTACACCCTTCCCGGATGTTTTTCTCGGTCTGATACTGGGAACTTCTTTCAGCCTTTTTAATCTATGGCTGATGAAGAACAGAATGGAAAGGTTCGACCGCGCATTGGATGAGGGAAAGAAAGTGCGTTCGCTTGGAACTTTGTCCCGTATGGCTTCAGCAGGAGCTGCAGTGCTGATTGCGCTGGAATTTCCGGAACTCATTCATTTGATTTCCACTGTAATTGGATTAATGATGGTTTACATCGTCATTATGATAGATTATTTTTGGCAACAACTCTTACATAAGAAGCGGGAAGAGAGGTGAAATAAATGAATCATGAAGCGCCATTAGCAGAATTTTTGGGGCTGACCTTTAATCTCTCCAATGTCCTGATGGTAACCGTTGCAAGTGTCATCGTATTCCTGATTGCTGTTCTGTCAACGCGTACACTCGCAATGAAGCCGACAGGCATGCAGAACTTTATGGAATGGATTATGGATTTTGTGCGGAATATCATCAAGAGTAACATGGACTGGAAAACGGGTGGAAGCTTTCACATCCTGGGGATTACTTTGATTATGTATGTTGCGATTTCGAACTTTTTAGGATTACCTTTTGCGATTACATATGATCATTATCTCTGGTGGAAGTCGCCGACAGCCGATCCAATCATCACGATGACTCTTGCTGTCATGGTAATTGCGCTTACGCACTACTATGGAATTCGCATGAAAGGCTTCAGCGAATACGGAAAAGACTTTTTCCGTCCAATGGGTTTCTTATTCCCGCTGAAGATTATTGAAGAGTTTGCAAACACGTTAACACTCGGTTTGCGTCTTTACGGTAACATCTACGCAGGTGAGATCCTTCTCGGACTCCTTGCAGGAAGTCTGGCAACAGGCTTATGGGGTACCCTGGCAGCAGCATTGCCAACCCTTGCATGGCTTGGTTTCTCTGTCTTTATCGGTGGAATCCAGGCATTCATTTTCGTAATGTTAACGATGGTTTACATGGCGCACAAAGTGAGTCACGACCATTAATATATTTACCTGTTCAGTCACTGAACAAACTTTTATTACAAAAATTATTACCCACAACAAGGAGGATATATCCAAATGACAGGTTCAATTGGTCTTTTAGCAGCAGCACTAGCAGTAGGATTGGCAGCACTTGGTGCCGGTATCGGTAACGGTTTAATCGTATCTAAAACAGTAGAAGGTATCGCACGTCAGCCAGAAGCACGTGGTATGCTTCAAACTACAATGTTCATCGGGGTAGCACTAGTTGAGGCCGTTCCGATCATCGCGGTAGTAATCGCGTTCATCGTACAAGGTCAATAATCTACATCGATCAAATGGCGAAGATCACTCTCAGAGAACCTTCGCCATTTTTTAAGACAAAATGCGAATAGCTTGTCTTTTGTATTTTAAAACAGAACTAAATGACTCATATAATAGAAGGTTTTCGGACTTGATCGACTTCTGAAGGGAGTGAAACGAGCGTGTTCACACTTGATGCATTTGTACTTGGAGCCAGTGGCTTCAGTGAAGGAGACATCCTATTCCAATTAGTGATGTTCCTTATCCTTATGGCATTACTTAAGAAATTTGCATGGGGCCCGTTAATGGGAATCATGAAACAGCGTGAAGACCACATCGCTGGTGAGATCGAAGCGGCTGAACGCAGTCGTGCAGAAGCGAAAGAGCAGCTTGAAGAGCAGCGCAAGCTTTTAAAAGAAGCTCGTCAGGATGCACAGGAGCTTATCGAAAACGCCCGCAGACAAGGTGAAGCGCAGCGTGAAGAAATCATTACAGCAGCGCGTGCTGAGTCTGAGCGTATGAAGGAAGCAACTCTTCGCGAAATCGAAACAGAGAAAGATCAGGCAGTTGCCGCACTTCGCGAGCAGGTTGCAACGCTTTCTGTGTTGGTAGCATCTAAAGAAATTGAGAAAGAATTGACTCTTGAAGAACAGCAGAAGCTGATCAACGAGACAATTGAAAAGGCAGGGGATCTGCGATGAGCAAATCAACTGTCGCTTCACGCTATGCCCAGGCGCTTTTCGAGCTTGCGGTTCAGCACCAGCAGGTAGACCGGATTGAAGAAGAGCTTCGCACAGTTCGTCAGGTTTTCTCAGAAAATCCTGAGCTGTCACAGATCCTTCAGTCTCCTAAATGGTCTAAAGATCAAAAGAAGCAGTTGATTTCAACATCCTTTAACGGAGCTTCTGAACACGTTCTTCACACATTATTCATCCTGATCGACCGCCGCCGCATCAATGAAGCAGCAGCTGTCGCAGATGCATACATTGAAAGAGCGTTAAATTCCCGCGGAACAGCGGTTGCACACGTATCATCAGCAACAAAACTCTCAGATGCAGACAAACAGGCTTTATCGGCAGCATTTGCTTATAAAGTCGGAAAACAGCATCTTGAAATTCATAATCACGTAGACAGCTCACTTTTAGGCGGCGTACGTATTCGCATTGGAAACCGTATTTTTGACGGAACACTGCGCAATAAGCTGAATCGCCTTGAACGTGAACTGAAACGATAAGATCCACGAAATGAGGGGTGACATTCATGAGCATCAAAGCTGAAGAGATCAGTGCGCTGATTAAGCAGCAGATTGAAAATTATCAATCGGATATCGAAGTAACGGAGGTTGGTACGGTTATCGAAATCGGTGACGGTATCGCACGTGCTCATGGCCTTGATAACGTTATGGCTGGAGAGCTTGTTGAGTTCTCTAACGGCGTTATGGGTATGGCGCAAAACCTGGAAGAAAACAACGTCGGTATCATTATTCTTGGACCATACCGCGACATTAAAGAAGGCGACGAAGTTCGCCGTACAGGCCGTATCATGGAAGTTCCAGTTGGAGAAGAACTGATTGGCCGCGTAGTAAACCCACTTGGACAGCCTGTTGACGGTCTTGGACCAATCAATACATCTAAAGCACGTCCAATCGAAAGCCCGGCACCTGGCGTAATGGCACGTAAGTCAGTACACGAGCCACTACAGACAGGAATCAAGGCGATTGATGCACTTGTACCAATCGGCCGTGGTCAGCGTGAGTTAATCATCGGTGACCGTCAGACGGGTAAAACATCTGTTGCGATCGATACAATCCTGAACCAGAAGGACCAGGATATGATCTGTATCTATGTAGCAATCGGACAAAAAGAATCAACGGTACGTGGAACAGTTGAAACACTTCGTAAACACGGAGCTCTTGACTACTCAATCGTTGTAACGGCATCTGCATCACAGCCGGCACCACTATTATTCCTTGCACCTTATGCAGGAGTAACAATGGGTGAAGAATTCATGGTAAACGGCAAGCACGTGCTTGTTGTATATGATGATCTTTCTAAGCAGGCAGCAGCATATCGTGAGCTTTCACTTCTTCTTCGCCGTCCTCCAGGTCGTGAAGCATATCCTGGTGACGTATTCTATCTGCACAGCCGTCTACTTGAGCGTGCAGCGAAGCTGAATGAAACACTTGGAGCAGGTTCAATCACTGCCCTTCCATTCGTTGAAACACAGGCTGGAGACATCTCTGCCTACATTCCAACGAACGTAATCTCAATCACTGACGGACAGATCTTCCTTCAGTCTGATCTATTCTTCTCGGGTGTACGTCCAGCGATCAACGCCGGTCTTTCTGTATCCCGTGTAGGTGGATCAGCACAGATCAAAGCGATGAAGAAGGTATCTGGTACACTTCGTCTTGACCTTGCAGCATACCGTGAACTTGAGGCATTTGCCCAGTTCGGTTCTGACCTTGATAAAGCAACACAGGCGAAGCTTAACCGTGGTGCCCGCACAGTAGAAGTACTGAAGCAGGACCTGAACAAGCCGCTAAAAGTAGAAAAGCAGGTTATGATCCTTTATGCATTAACAAAAGGACATCTTGATGACATTCCGGTTGAGGATGTTCGCCGTTTTGAAGGTGAATTCCTGAGCTGGCTGGATTCAAACCACACAGAACTGCTGGACCACATCCGCACTACGCAAGGTCTGCCGGAAGACAGCGCAATGGAAGCTGCAATCAACGGATTCAAAAAGACATTTGCTAAAAGCGAGTAAGGTTGATTCTCTGGAGCAAGTCTCCAGAGAACCGGCAATTCAACATTAAAGGGTGGTGAGAACCAGTGGCATCGTTACGCGATATTAAAAACAGAATCACGTCGACGAAAAAGACAAGTCAGATCACAAAAGCAATGGAAATGGTATCTGCCTCCAAGCTTGCACGTGCCGAGTCAAATGCCAAGTCATTTAACCCGTACATGGACAAGATCCAGGAAGTAGTAGCCTCCATCGCAGTAGGCGCAAAAGACGCAACGCATCCAATGCTTGTATCACGCCCGGTGAAAAAGACTGCTTATCTCGTCATCACTTCTGACAGAGGACTGGCCGGAGCTTATAACTCCAACGTGATCCGTTCAGCAATGAATGCGATCAACAGCCGTCACTCAAGCAAGGATGAGTACGTTATTCTTGCAGTTGGACGTGTAGGACGTGACTTCTTTGCGAAAAAAGGCATGAATATCATCGATAGCATCATTGGATTACCCGACCAGCCAACTTTTGCTGACATTAAAGAAATCACAGGAAAAGCGGTTGGTATGTACGCAGATGAAGCGTTTGACGAGCTTTACATGTACTACAACCACTTTGTGAGTGCGATTTCACAGGAGGTAACAGAAAAGAAGGTTCTTCCTCTTACAGATGTAGCGAATGTATCCAATAAGCTGACATCTTATGAATTTGAGCCATCTGCTGATGCCATCCTTGAAGTGCTTTTACCACAGTATGCAGAAAGCCTGATCTATGGCGCTCTGCTTGATGGAAAAGCAAGTGAGCACGCAGCACGTATGACAGCAATGAAGAGTGCAACGGATAATGCCAAAGAGCTTATCGATTCATTATCATTATCATATAACCGTGCCCGCCAGGCAGCGATCACTCAAGAAATTACAGAGATCGTTGGTGGGGCGGCAGCGTTAGAATAAAAGATAAAACATAAGCGACCGTTAAGCGGTGTACACACTGGACTGAAGCGTCGGAGATAAAGGAAACACGACGAACGTAAGTGAGGCGATGTTGACTTATCGGACAGAGCTGAGGGAAGTGTGCTAACCGCTGGGAGCTGGAGTTAGAATAACGAACAAAGCGGGCTTCCCGCCCGCTTTTTAACAGCAAGCTAGGAGGGAAAAGAATGAATAAAGGACGCGTTTTACAGGTTATGGGTCCAGTTGTTGACATTAAGTTTGACGATGGCCAGCTGCCTGATATTTATAACGCTCTAACGGTACCAACCAGCGTTGAAGGTGAAGTACTGACGTTAGAAGTAGCGCTTCACCTTGGTGATGACGCTGTTCGTACCATTGCCATGTCCTCCACTGACGGTATTAAGCGTGGAGCTGAAGTAACAGACCTTGGTTCACCGATCACTGTTCCAGTTGGTGATGCAACACTAGGACGCGTATTTAACGTGCTTGGAGAAGCAATTGACCTTGCAGGAGATGTTGATGCAAGTGTGCAGCGTGACCCGATTCACCGTCTCGCACCAACTTTCGACCAGCTTTCTACTGATACTGAAATTCTTGAAACGGGAATCAAAGTAGTTGACCTGCTTGCTCCTTACATCAAGGGTGGTAAGATCGGTCTCTTCGGAGGAGCCGGTGTAGGTAAAACAGTACTAATCCAGGAACTGATCAACAACATCGCACAGGAGCACGGCGGTATCTCGGTATTCGCAGGTGTTGGTGAGCGTACTCGTGAAGGAAATGACCTTTTCCACGAGATGACAGATTCAGGCGTTATTAAGAAAACAGCGATGGTATTCGGTCAGATGAACGAGCCGCCGGGTGCGCGTATGCGTGTTGCCCTGTCAGGTCTGACAATGGCTGAATTCTTCCGTGATGAACAGGGTCAGGACGTACTTCTGTTTATCGATAACATCTTCCGTTTCACGCAGGCAGGTTCTGAGGTATCAGCCCTTCTTGGACGTATGCCATCTGCCGTAGGTTACCAGCCTACTCTTGCAACTGAAATGGGTCAGCTTCAGGAGCGTATCACATCAACAAACGTTGGTTCTGTAACGTCAATCCAGGCGATTTATGTACCTGCCGATGACTACACGGATCCGGCTCCGGCGACAACATTCGCCCACCTTGATGCGACAACAAACCTTGAGCGTAAGCTTTCAGAAATGGGTATCTACCCTGCCGTAGATCCACTTGCTTCGACTTCACGCGCACTGTCGCCTGAAATCGTTGGAGAGGAACACTACAATGTAGCACGTGAAGTTCAGCAGACGCTTCAGCGTTACAAAGAACTTCAGGATATCATTGCAATCCTTGGTATGGATGAGCTTCAGGAAGAAGATAAAATGATTGTAGGCCGTGCGCGCCGCATTCAGTTCTTCCTTTCCCAGAACTTCCACGTAGCAGAACAGTTTACCGGTCAAAAGGGTTCTTATGTTCCTGTTAAAGAAACAATTGCAGGATTTAAGTCAATTCTTGAAGGTAAATACGACCATCTTCCGGAAGATGCGTTCCGTCTTGTAGGACGTATCGAAGAAGTAATCGAAGCTGCGAAGAACATGGGCGTAGAGGTATAATTAGGGACCAGGAGGGGAAAAAATGAAGACCGTTAACGTCAATATCGTCACTCCCGATGGCCCTGTGTACGAGTCCGCTGTAGAAATGGTCAGTACAAAAGCTCAAAGCGGGGAGCTCGGCATTCTGCCAGGGCACATCCCGATGGTTGCTCCTCTTGAAATCGGTGCGGTCCGCCTGAAAAAAGAAGGACGCACAGAGTTAGTAGCGGTAACGGGTGGATTTTTAGAAGTCCGTCCGGATAAGGTAACGATTCTCGCACAGGCTGCAGAGCCTTCAGCAGAAATCGACATCGACCGTGCAAAGGAAGCCAAACAGCGGGCTGAGCGCCTTCTGCAGGCCAAGCAGGACAACGTTGACTTCAAACGCGCAGAACTTGCACTTCGTCGTGCAATGAACCGCATTGATGTATACGAAAACAAAATGTAATCATGATAGACCGGCTGTCTGATCCGGATTGGCAATTGCCCGCCGGATCAGACAGCTTTTTTATGTTAAAGATTTCAATGATCTTTTCAGCGATAAGCGCCGTTAACATAAAAAGAATCAATAGAATTTAATGAATAGTCACTAAATGATTGAAAGTTTAACAAGGATCTAAGTTTACTTCTGATAAATCCCGGGAATGAAGTACATTGTTGCTTCTCAGACTTTCGAGGGGATTTGCGCCAAGGCAATCATAGAGAATAAGTCACCTGATGGAATGACTTAAGGGCTGTTTTGCAAAAAATATCGAAAGACGGTCAAATTCTCACCAATTTCTAAGAAACCTTTGATAAACTTAATACGTCTAAATGAAAGGAGTTTAACAATGGCTGTATTTGGTCAGCAGGCACTTATCAGTATGATGATTCACCTTGTTTTTATTGCTTTAACATTCTGGTCCATGCAGGCATTGCGTTTTGAAAAAGCAATAAGCCCGAATCGCGTTTTACAGGCGAGAGTTCTTTTTATTCTCGTAAGTATAGCGATTGGTTCAACTGTCGCAAATTTCTTCCTGTCCTATACAACCTGGTCGCAACAACTTCCATATTTGTGGTAGTTTCAAGGATATAATTAAAAAATCCTTTTAAGGATGTTATTATGCAGATTCTAGTGGTTTAAAATTACCCATGGGTGGAATACTCAACCATACGCATAATATGACACGGTTGTAACATGGAACGTTTTCTATACAAGAGAATGCCAGACTGAAATCTGATCGGCTGCTGCCGATAAAAAAGTGTAAAAGATTGATTGTTTTGGATGAAAAATGACGAATTATGACTTTTTTCTCTTGTATTTAAGCGTTTCAAACTGATATGATGAGTAATGTTTTAGTTTTTTGAAATGTTAACTTGTATTTTTGAGATGATCGATAACTTAGTCTATTGGGCGATTGGAGCAATCACTTCAGTCACTAACGTTGAATATGAATAATAATAGAAGAACGAAGACGCGGAGGGGAACTCACTTGGAAAAAATCATCGTACGCGGCGGTCACGCGCTGCAGGGATCAGTCAAGGTTGAAGGAGCAAAAAATGCAGTCCTTCCTATTTTAGCTGCTGCATTGCTTGCAGGAAAAGGAAAGAGTACTTTACTTGAAGTACCGGCATTATCTGATGTAGGTACCATCAATCAGGTATTAACGCATTTGAACGCCAAAGTTGACTACACAAAGGAAGAAAATAAGCTGATTGTAGATGCGAGCAGCGAGCTGGCGATCGAAGCGCCATTCGAATATGTACGTAAGATGCGTGCATCCGTTCAGGTAATGGGACCGCTTCTGGCACGTAACGGTCATGCAAGAGTAGCGCTTCCTGGCGGCTGTGCTATCGGCTCACGTCCGATTGATCTTCACCTGAAAGGCTTTGAAGCAATGGGTGCAGAGGTAACAGTTGGAAACGGTTTTATTGAGGCGAAAGCTGACGGCAAGCTGAAAGGCGCAAAAATCTATCTTGATTTCCCGAGTGTAGGTGCAACTGAAAACATTATGGCTGCTGCAACACTTGCAGAAGGAACAACGATCATTGAAAACTGTGCAAAAGAGCCTGAAATCGTTGATATGGCAAACTACATGAACAAAATGGGTGCCAAAATCAAGGGAGCTGGAACAGACACCATTCGTATCGAAGGTGTTGAAGAGCTTCACGGTGCTGAGCATACAATCATTCCAGACCGTATCGAAGCAGGAACATTTATGATTGCAGCCGCGATCACAAACGGTAATGTCCTGATCGAAAATGCGGTACCTGAGCACCTGACTTCAGTTACGGCAAAGCTAAAGGAAATGGGCGTTACAGTCATTGAAGAAGGTGAAGGACTTCGTGTTATTGGAAACGATGAACTGAAATCAGTTGACATCAAAACAATGCCACATCCGGGCTTCCCGACAGATATGCAGTCACAAATGATGGCGCTTATGCTTATGGCGAAAGGAACAGGCGTGATCACTGAAACCGTTTTTGAAAACCGTTTTATGCACGTGGAGGAATTCCGCCGCATGAATGCCAACGTGAAAATTGAAGGGCGCTCTGTTATCATGAATGGGCCAAGCAACCTTCAAGGAGCAGAAGTAGCAGCAACGGATCTTCGTGCCGGAGCAGCACTGATCCTGGCAGGACTTGTATCAGAAGGCTACACACAGGTAACAGAACTAAAACACCTTGACCGCGGATATGTAAACTTCCACGGAAAACTCGTTGCACTGGGTGCAGACGTTGAACGTATTAAAGAAGAAACAGAAGCAAAAGAAGAAGCAGTACGCGTATAATTCCGAACTCATCCTTCTTATCTTATACATCATGAATTCTATTTCTTAATTATACGTTTATAAGCAGTATACACACGTTTCGACGTGGGTATACTGCTTTTTTATTTTATATGGGGAACTGCTTATCGGAGACCGCTTATACAAAAAGATCTTATCATACTTCTAATCGATCCATTAAGGACATACGCTTCAACAATGTCCCAATTCAGGAGGAGCGACGATGAACCAGACGACACGACTTATTCTTTTCAGCATTCTCTACTTTTTTGTGATCCTGCTGATACCTGCATTCATTGTAAATAAAGAAAATCTTGTGAAAAGTGAGCCAATCGCTCAAAAGACAGTAGTAACGCCAGAGATTCAGGAGCAGGAGACGCCTGAAGATCAGGAACTGATGATCGCAGTTTTACGTGATGCGGATCAGACAGTGGAATCCATCGACCTTGAGAGCTATGTTGCCGGAGTAGTGGCAAGTGAGATGCCTGCCTCCTTTGAGATTGAAGCGCTAAAAGCTCAGGCACTTGCCGCGAGAACCTATGTAACCAGAATATTGGCCGAAGGTGCACCTGAGCTTCCTGGTGGTGCTGAAATAACCGATACGACCACTCATCAGGTCTACAAAAATAAAGAAGAACTCAAAGCCATATGGAAAGATGATTTCGATTGGAAAATGAAAAAAATAGAAGAAGCCGTTCAGGAAACAAAAGGAGAGATCATTACTTATGGAGGAGAACCCATAACCGCCTCCTTTTTTTCAACAAGCAATGGATGGACTGAAAATGCGGGAGACTACTGGAATGAAGATATACCTTATTTAAAATCAGTTGAAAGTAAATGGGACCGGGAAGTAGCACCAGGCTATGAGGAGCGGGTAACAATCAGTCTCGGGGAATTTCAGCAGAAGCTGGGGATTACGCTGGCTAAAGGTGAAGCCGGGAATATTATCGAACGGACTCCCGGGAATCGGGTAAAAACAATCGAAATAGGCGGAAAAACATTTTCAGGCAGGGAGATTCGGGAAGCTTTGAATTTGCGGTCATCCGACTTTAACTGGCTCATGCAGGGAGACCAGGTTGTGATAGAAACAAGAGGTTACGGTCACGGAGTCGGAATGAGCCAATACGGCGCGAACGGAATGGCACTTGAAGGCAAAAAGTATACGGAAATTGTGGCCCATTATTTCAAAGACATCACGATCTCCCCAATTGAGCAGGCAGTCCCATCTCTCGTAGCACATAGATAAATAAGTTCGTGAGGCTGTTCCGTGAATTTGTGAGTTTAGCGGTAAAGGTTGTGAGTTCAGCGACTACTTTTGTGAGTTGAGTCCGAACTTTCGTGAGCTCACACCCTTACTTTGTAAGTTCAGTGTCAAAAGCCTCGCATGATTGATACTTAGTAGCGCGGCCGCAGTAAGCCCCCAAAGCATAACCGACCAAAAAATGCCCTCTTTTGAACAGCTCAACCTCTAAAAAAAGCGCTGATCACCACTGATCAGGGCTTTCTTTTTTTCTATAGCCGAACCATTCCTCTATCCGCACGAAAACAGACCTCAGCCAATTCGAGCGTTTTGAAAAATAAAAACGCTGGACGATCATGTATACAAGCAGCACACCAATCAGATCCTTGACGGCATCAATAACAGTCGCTGAACGGTAGGGCACAAATGCCTGATGGATTTCATCAATAAATCCATAAAAAGCTGCAAATACAGCAGCCAGGGCATGTGTGGCTGAGGTCAGGCGTCCATGAACAAGCAATGCTGCGATAAATAAAAGGTGGAGAATCCCGAATTCAACCAGATGAAGAGATTCTTTTAAAAAGCGGTCTACCGTGCCGTTTGATAATTCAACAACGGCATTGTGGGGGAGACTCGATAAGATCCATATCAATATCATATAAAGAAAGGGGAGTGCAGTAACAGTGATCTTAAGCCATTTTTTCATAGAGTGAAAAGGTCCTTTCCAGATTGATCCTACCGGGATTGTAACACGCCTGAAAGCACGTTGAAGAAATAATTTGTGACAATGTATAGAATTTCCTCTAACCGTTCAGAATGATTGCTGAGGTGATGAAAAATGATCAAGGGAGACAAATCACAATCTACCCTAAAAACAAAGTTCAAACGCTTTACGCAAAAACGCTGGGCAGTTCCGGCGCTGTATCTTGGATGCGGGGCACTCGTTCTGACTACCGTGTTCGTGCTTCAGGATCGTAATGAAGAAGTAGCAGTTAATCCTCAGCAGCAAGTTTCATATGAGGAGAATGGACAGGACGTTACGTTTGGTCCGGATGAGGCTGTGGAAGTAAACAGCCAGGTTGAAAAGATGGCGCTGCCTGTTGAAGACCCTTCAGCGGTAACGGTTCACCGTGCTTTCTATGACCAGGAAGCATCGGCTGAAGAACAGCAAAATGCACTCGTTGTGGTCAATCAGACTTATTATCCTAATCTTGGTGTGGATCTGGTTCAAAGCGGTGAGTCCTTTAACGTAACAGCTGCGATGAGCGGAACAGTTACACTGGTACAGGAGGATCCGTTTATCGGAAATGCCGTGGAAATTGAGCATGAAGATGGTCTCGTAACGCGCTATCAGGCGGTACAGGATATTGCTGTAGCAAGTGGAGACAAGGTCATGCAGGGTCAGGTTATCGCAACATCAGGTGTGAGTGAATTAAATCCGGATGCCGGTACACACGTACATTTCGAAGTGTATAAAGATGATGTAGCAGTCGATCCGATTTCTTTTTCAGAGTAAGCATAATGACGCCTCCTGCCGGCATATAATGCACAAACGGACCTACAGGAGGCCGGCATCGTGCATGATTACATCAGGGAAAGAACGATCTCAGCTGGCAGACACATAGTTGAGACAGGTGAAACGGTACGCGCCACTGCCAAAACCTTTGGTGTATCTAAAAGCACAGTTCATAAAGATCTTACCGAGCGGCTGCCGGAGCTTCAACCGGCACTTGCAGACGAAGTAAAACATATACTTAATTACCATAAGTCCATACGCCATTTAAGGGGTGGCCTTGCCACTAAAAAGAAGTATGAAGACCAAAAGCAGTAGTTCAGCATGGATAAGAGGTCATGAATCAAACGTTTGTTTGGTTCATGACCTCTTGTTTTTGTTGTGGTAAGATATACTTATTGGACTATGCTTACTTTTAAACAATGTGCATTTTGACCCGATATAAATGACGTATGCCAAAATGACTGATGCAGAATCCATACAGATCATTTTTCTCTGACATTTTCGTTTGATCAGAGTGTATGAATAAGAAAAGAACGAGTGAGAAGAAGGGAGTCAACCAAGAAGATGTTTGCAAAAGATATAGGAATTGACTTAGGAACAGCCAACCTGCTGATCCACGTAAAAGGTAAAGGGATCGTCCTGAATGAACCATCTGTTGTAGCCATTGATAAAACAACCAACCGCGTGCTTGCAGTAGGAGAAGAAGCACGTAACATGGTAGGACGTACACCTGGTAACATCGTCGCAATCCGTCCATTGAAAGACGGAGTTATCGCAGATTTTGACGTCACAGAGGCGATGCTCAAACACTTCATTAATAAGCTGAATGTAAAAGGATTTTTATCAAAACCACGTATTCTGATCTGCTGTCCGACCAACATCACAAGCGTTGAGCAAAAAGCGATTCGTGAAGCGGCTGAAAAAAGCGGTGGTAAACGCGTATTCCTTGAGGAAGAACCAAAAGTGGCGGCGATCGGTGCCGGCATGGATATTTTCCAGCCAAGCGGCAACATGGTCGTGGATATCGGTGGAGGAACGACGGACGTGGCGGTTCTTTCAATGGGTGATATCGTCACATCTTCATCCATCAAAATGGCAGGAGACCAGTTTGATTCTGATATTTTAAACTATGTCAAAAAAGAATACAAACTGTTAATCGGTGAGCGCACAGCTGAAGCAATTAAAATCAACATCGCAACCGTTTTCCCTGATTCACGCAATGAAGAAATGGAAATTCGCGGACGCGATATGGTAAGCGGTCTTCCAAGAACGATTACAATCCGTTCATCTGAAGTGGAAAGAGCACTTCGGGAATCTGTAGCTGTTATTGTGCAGGCAGCCAAAAACGTACTTGAACAGACCCCGCCGGAGCTTTCTGCTGACATCATTGACCGCGGCGTGATCCTGACAGGCGGAGGCGCGCTGCTGCACGGAATCGATCACCTGCTTGCAGAAGAACTGAAAGTACCGGTCTTCGTAGCAGAAAATCCGATGGACTGCGTCGCAATCGGAACAGGTATCATGCTTGAGAATATTGATAAAATTGCAGTTAGAAAATAATTATTGACTTGAACTTTTTTATACAATCGAAATAGATATTCTTAAAGTTTTTTTGGCAAAATTCTCACTTTGTAACTTGATACAATCAGGCTGACTGTAGCAGAAGGGGTACGACTCCTGTCTTCCCAGAGTTCAACTGATTTTTCCTGTGCTTATACAAAGAGACTTTTCATTAAACTATAATGCTTTAGACAGTTATGATCAGTGCCGGACAAATGCGAGTCTCCTGCGGGAAGGTGGCTCGCCACCCGCCCGGGAAAGCGAGTATTTGTCCGGCACGGTTAAAAGCATTTTACAAAAACTCATGGCACAACTGTCGAAAATTGCTATAATAAAAAGATACACAATACATAACGAGGTGAAACAAACATGTTCAGAGGGTTCTACACCGTTGCAACAGGCATGATTGCCCAGCAAAGAAAAACTGAAATGCTGACCAACAATATGTCCAACGTCAATACACCTGGCTTCAAGGCGGATCAGTCTGCCATGCGCGCTTTTCCAGATATGCTGCTCTCAAGTCTTGGAAAAACAGAAATTCCGACTCAAAACGGCCTTACCTTACCGAATTCGCCCGTAGTCGGCGGCTTGAACACAGGTGTATACATGCAGGAAGCGATTCCTCTTTTTACACAGGGAGACATCCGGGAAACAGGGCTGAGAACAGATGCAGCCATTTTGCAGGGAGACATGCCTGTCAATGAAGAAACAGGTTTTCCGGGAGCAGTGTTTTTCCCTCTCGAACATGAAGATGGTGTCATCCGCTATACGAGAAACGGGAATTTTGCGCTCGATGCGGACGGCTTTTTAACAACACCAGCGGGGCATTACGTTCTGGATGAAAATGGGGAGCGAATTGAACTGACAAGCGATCAGTTTGAAATCACTCCTGAAGGACAGATCATTCAGGATGGCGCACCTGTTGCCAGAATCGGTATGACGTATTCTGATGACCCGCGCTCCCTTGTCAAAGAAGGAGACGAGCTGTATCGTGCCCCTGAGGGTGTCCTGCTTCCAAATGCTTATGCGGCGGCAGATGTGAACTTCACTGTCGTGCAGGGCTCACTTGAACGGTCAAACGTGGATAGTGCAAGAACAATGACAGACTTAATGACAGCTTACCGCTCATTTGAAGCCAATCAGAAAATACTGCAGGCTTATGACCGAAGCATGGAAAAGACGGTTAATGAAGTCGGGCGTCTTAACTAAGGGGGATAACAAATGATCCGCAACATGGTGACCGCTACCAATACAATGAATCAGCTGCAAAAACAGCTTGATATGATTGCAAATAACCTTGCGAACACTGCTACAAACGGTTATAAACAGACTACAGCAAACTTTACTTCTTTATTACATCAGGAAATTCAGCACACACGTGAAACGGGTGCACCCCGTATGACACCTGATGGATTGCGACTTGGGAACGGAGCAAAAATCGCACAATCCCAGCTCGTAACCACACAGGGAGCGCTGCAACGGACAGAGCGGATGATCGATTTTGCTTTTACGCGTGAAAATCAGTATTTTAAAGTGCTCGTTCAATCAGCAGACGGCGCACAGGAGCAGAACTTTACACGGGACGGAGCATTTTACTTTACCCCAATGAACGATGATGAAGTCATGCTCGTTGATGGGCAGGGAAATGCTGTCCTTGATCAGAATGACCAGCAGATTATTGTCGATGGTCCGGTAAATGAGGTACAGTTAAATGATGACGGCACACTCGTCTTTACGAATGGAGGAGGCGCACAGCAGGAAATTCAGCTTGGCGTTGTGACCATTGAGCGTCCTCAACTGATGGATCGCGTCTCAAGCGTGTATCTCGGCATTCCGGGAAATCTGGCTGAGCTTGGAGTGACAGAAGCTGAACTCCTCACTCAAATGGAGGGTGCTCTTCGTCAGGAAATCGGACTGGAACAGGGAGCCCTGGAAACGTCAAACGTAGATATGGGGAGAGCCGCTACAGAACTAATTGAAGTTCAGCGTAATTATCAATTTCATTCAAGAGCGATCTCGATCTCAGATCAGATGTCAGGTCTTGTGAACGGAATGCGTTAAAGGAGTAAGGAATATGTCTGAAACCCGCAGTGAAAAAAAGAGTAAACCAACGGAAGAGATAAAAGAGTCCCGTGTCCCGAGGTGGGTCCAGGTTCGACTGTTTCCCATTTTAATAAGAATTGTTCTGATTGTTGCCTTAGCTGCCGGAAGCCTGGTCGTAGGGCTGATGGTAGGGTACGGTGTAATAGGAGACGGAAGCCCCACAGATGCTCTGAAGAAAGAGACGTGGACACATATTATTGATCTTGTGACACAGGATACAGAATAGCAGGAGGTTTTTTGATGTTAGACATTCAGCAGATTAAAGAAATTATTCCTCACCGTTACCCATTTTTATTAATTGATAAAATGGTGGAAATCGAAGAAGGAAAACGCGCTGTTGCCATTAAAAACGTAACAGCAAACGAAGAATTTTTTAACGGACATTTCCCTGACTATCCGGTAATGCCAGGCGTACTGATCGTTGAGGCACTCGCACAGACAGGCGCAGTCGCCATGCTGAAACAGGAAGAATACCGCGGTAAACTCGCCTTCTTCACCGGAATCGACAAATGCCGCTTTAAGCGCCAGGTCAAACCGGGTGACCAGCTTCGTCTTGAAGTCGAAATCATCCGCATCAAAGGTCCGCTCGGAAAAGGAAAAGCAACCGCAACCGTAGACGGCGAAATCGCCTGCGAAACAGAAATCATGTTCGCGATTCAATAATTTAATTTATACGCGATATAGTTCATATACAATTCGAGGACGGGATTCAACCAAAGACTCCTGCGGCAGGGAAACGACAGGTGAGCCAGCATAATGCGAAGCATAAGCTGGCTCACCGCGCGACCCTAGAAAAGCGTAGGCGACTCGCTCAGCCCCGACAAGCATAAGGCGAAGATGAAAAGAGGGCTGACCTTTGCCCTCGTTCATCTTTGACTTATGACCTCGAGGGGCTAGTCGCCGCAGCTAGACAAGGAAAGCGTAGGATGCCTCCTGCCCGGCTGCTAAAAAATATCTAACCCATACATAATCCCCACCCTCTCCGGGAAAACTAGCCAAAGACCGCATCATTAGGTCACAAAAAACAAAAGGAGAGGGAAGCGACATGAACAAAACACTAAAGCTCACAGCAGGCGCTATGATGGCAGCAGCACTTATGGTTGGATGTAATGTCAATGACGGCGTTCCAGATAACAACGAATCCATGATGGACAACAACCGCATGAATGACGTCCAAAACGACATGAACGACAACGCGGGCGAACGTGGCGACGGTTATAACAACATGGGCCGTGACAACAACGGAACAAACGGCAACAATGACATCATCGATAACAATAACAACAACCGTGAAGATATCATTGAAGATGATATCGATCGCGAAGACCGCGATAACCGGGACGAATAAGAGACAGGCTGCCGGATTGATCCGGCAGCCTGTTTGTATAAAATCAGAGTAATTTATTTTTTTACAATCCTTGGCCTTTCCCTCATCTGTTTTTTAAATTGTATTAGCAGCTCTTCCCCGCTCAGATTATCGTTTTCAAGAATAGAGGCCAAAAGCTTTTCAGCGTAATCATTTCTCTGATTCCGAATGTGCCCGATAAAAAGAACACTGATTCTTTCTCCTATGGGCCGTACATCATGAACATGAGCATAGAGAGATGCAGGATCATTTTTCTCACTTGAAATAACAGCCAGAACCTCAATGTTCTCCCGACTCTGTTGAATTCTCTGAAAATAGTCTATCTCCTTGTGATCAAGGAAAGCTTCCAAGATCCAAGTCTGGTGATCATCTTCCTTATTAATAATCAGGCCGTCGATCAGGTCGAATTGGCGAATTGAATCCCCTTCAACAATCTGAACCCGCTTGAGTTTAAACGTTTTCACAACTACGCCTCCTTCAACACTCCGTTGTCTCATTATAGCATAATCATTTTCTGAAACTTTGTTTGAAAATGTTGAAATTAGAAATTTCCCGGGGAATAATAGGATCATTTCAAAAGAAATCCCCAGCAAAAAGAACGGAAATTCTTCGTAGAAATACACAAAAAATCAATTTTTCCGTGTTTTACAACAATTTTCCCGCCCGGTATGCTTAGGTCATTCCTTAAGAGAAAGGAGGGAAGACATGATTAATCAGGTGACGATTGTCGGAAGACTGACCAGGGATCCGGAATTAAAGGAGATTGGATCAAACAAACACGTGTTGAATGTTACCGTTGCAGTAAATCGGCCTTTTAAGAATCAGGCTGGTGAAAATGAAGCCGATTTTATCCGCTGTATCATTTGGAATCGGGTGGCTCAGAACACGTCTGAGTATTGTGCAAAAGGATCGCTTGTCGGTATTACCGGTAGACTCCAGACGAGAGTGTTCAGTCGTGATGACGGATCAAAAAGCTACTTCACCGAAGTATTCGCAGACTCCGTTAGATTTCTGGACCGCAAAAAAGTATCCACGGACGCAGAATTTGAACCTTTTCCTGAACCGCCGCCGACCCCTGCAGAACAGAATGCTTCAACAGAAACCCATTTTGAAGTCATCCGTTAACGTCATTTGATTCTCCGTTTTAAGATGGTCACCGGACGGCCCCTTATGGCGAACCTTCCCCTCCCCATAAGCAGGCCGTCACGTTGACTACTCCGTAACACCAACTCCGTTTAACATAAAGTATAAAAAGACCGTCTGACAGTCAGACGGTCTTCCCATTATGACAGAACAAGAAGATCTTCAAGCTCCTGGTTAGATAGCTCAGTAATCCACTGGTCTCCCCGTATGATCTCCTCATTTAAAGACTGCTTCTTTTCAAGCATTTTATCAATTTTCTCCTCAACTGTGCCAGAGGAGATGAATTTATGAACGTGAACAAACTTTGTCTGACCAATCCGGTAAGCACGGTCAGTCGCCTGGTTTTCAACTGCGGGATTCCACCAGCGGTCATAGTGAATCACGTGGTTGGCAGCTGTCAATGTTAGACCCGTTCCGCCAGCTTTCAGAGACAGGATGAAAATAGGGAATTCACCTGACTGAAACTTTTCAACAAGCTGATCACGCTGGTGTTTAGGTGTCGAACCATTTAAAAATGGAACGGTTTGACCATATTTCCGTTGCAGTACCTGCTGAATCATTCTGCCCATTGATAAATACTGGGTGAAAATAATGGTGCCTTCACGAGCCTCCATAATCTGCTCAACGAGGTCCATCAGCTTACCCATCTTTTCAGAGCGTTCGATCAGCATGTCAGGAGACTCCTCCTGCAGATAAAGAGCAGGGTGATCACAGAGCTGCTTTAACCGGTTGAGCATTTGCAGCACAACACCTCTGCGTTCAATCCCCGTTAAAGTAGGAATCTTCTCAAGCGTATCCTTAACAAGCTGCTCATAAAGAGTTGCCTGTTCCGTTGTCAGCGGACAGAATTCCTTCTGTTCAATTTTAGAAGGAAGATTTAAGCCGACGGCAGGATCGATTTTCGTTCTCCTCAGTAAAAATGGTCTGATCCGCTTTTGCAGCTTTTTAGTCAGATCTTCAGAGCCGTCCCGCTCAATAGGGGCTATATAATCTTTTCTGAAATTTGACAGCGAGCCGAGGTAACGGTGATTAATAAAGTCAAAGATAGCCCATAGCTCAGACAGGCGGTTTTCCATTGGTGTTCCTGTCAAAGCAAGATGATGCTGACCACGAAGGCTCCGGATCGCTTTCGATTGTTTCGTAAACGGGTTTTTAATATTCTGCGCCTCATCCAGGGCAACCGCTGCCCATTGTAGGGAGGTCAGCTCTTCCTGATCAGAGTGGCAAAGACCAAATGAAGTCAGCACAACATCAGCCTCGCGGATGGAAGCCGGAAAATCTTCTCCTTTAGCGCGTGCAGGTCCGTAATGCAGGTGCACATGTAAATCAGGGGCAAAACGTTCAATTTCCTTTTGCCAGTTGCCGAGCACAGACGTTGGACAGACGATCAGAAAAGGATGTTCCGGTGCTTCAGTTTCCCTGACATGAAGCATGTAGCTGATCAGCTGAATCGTTTTCCCAAGACCCATATCATCTGCGAGACAGGCTCCGAACTGATTCGAGCGTAAAAAGCTCATCCAGCTGTAGCCCTGCTGCTGATACGGGCGAAGCTCTCCCTGCAGACCTGGAGGGGGATTAAGGAGTGGGATTTTTCCTACATCGTTCAGCTTCTCCATCATGGACTTCATCGAACGGTTCAGCTCAAATTGAATGCGGAGATGATCTGCATCATTCTCCTCATCTTCTTCATCAAGATGATCAACCAGGAGGTCCTGCATACTGATGCCATGTTTCTTTGCGGCATTCATTGCCTGCTGAATTCTGGCGATCATCGCTGGATCGAGTGCGACCCAATCTCCGTTGACCTGAATAAACCGTTTTTTCTCATCAACGAGTGCCTGAAATTCCTCATCGGTTAAATCACTGCCATTAATCGAAATTTTCCAGTCATAATCAACGAGTGCTTCAAGTCCCACAAAAGAAGGACGGTAACTGCGATCCCCTTTAACAGAAGCTTTAAGTGAAACAGATGATTTCTGAATCTGTTTCCACCAGGAAGGCAGAAGAATCTCCACGTCAAGTGCCAGAAGCTTTTCACTACCTTCAGTTAAAAACAGCCAGGCGCGTTCTTCAGCCATTTCCAACTGCCAGACATCGTCCTCTTTTAAATAAGGAATAAGTCGGATCCACCGTTCCAGCTCCTGTTCGATCATTGAAATCTGGTCCGTCCAGCGGGAAGGAACAGAGCGTTCAAGTGGCGCATACAGGTTGAGGTCATACGTCCAGTCAGCTCTCCTGCGGTCTCTGAGAAACGGCTGCATTGTCCAAAGCTCTTCTTCAGAGGAAGGCTCCTCCAGTCTGATCCCAAACCGGTAAGGAAGCTCAAGATCCTGTTGTTTGACCCACATCTGCCACTTTTCCTCATCAAAATAAGCGGCCAGATCCTCAGCCTCCAGAATATGTCCTTCATTGAACACACGCTCTGCAAGCCCGCTGCTTCTCGGATGATGATCAAAAAAGGAGATGATGGCATGACGGTACCAATGATTCAGAAATGTCTGCTGATCTCCGTCCGGTTTCTCAGATGCCCCGGACATATCTGACCACTCCGCCCAAAAGTCTTCACTCAGCGAAATATCAAACGATTGGCCACCAGATGTATGATTCCACTCAGACAGCCACTTTCCTTCTGTGATCCACTCAAATATAAGAGGAGCCGTATCGTATATAAACTGCGCCTGTTCAGACAGCGCCCATTTATAACGTCCATGAAATTCCGGCTGTGAAAACAATGTCAGCAAACTCCAGCTGTCCAGTGCGATACTTTGCGACGGCAGTTCTGTGACATCCGGCAGCACGGTTCCATGAAAGGACTCCTTATGCCATAAAAGCAGAGAGTTTTGCCATTGTTCAGGAGGAATCATTTCGCCGTCACCACTGACCATTCTGAGTGAAAAATATCCGTCACTGAGCGGATAAATATCAATGGTTTGCATCAATCAATTTCCCCCTTTCACATTCTTCACGGAATGCTCTCAGCCGCTTGTATTTTTTCATTAGACGGTCAAAATAAATATCAAAACGTGCCAGCTGTCCTGTTTCTTTATATATGTTCCGCAGCTTTTTTAAATATCTCACGGCTTTTTTATACGTATCGCGCTGTTTTCTGACAATCAGTACTTCAATCCATTGATGTAACAATGGCACAGCAAATTCAGGCTTTTGTTCAATCAGCTTTTTTAAGCCGGCCATCTCAAGCTCCTCAGGAGTAAAATCAATCCAGTGAACCAGCTCGACCCATTCCTTATATTTTCCGGCATCCAAGAGGAGAGAACCGAGGTGTCGGGCGCTGAACGGAAGCAGTTTTTCATACAGTCTGATCGTCACATCAGGAGAATGCATCCGCAACTTATCACCCTCGATTTTATAAATGAGCCACATGGCAAAAGAACGCCTGTCGGATAATTCCGGCAGTCTCTCAAGATACCCCTCAAGCTTCTCCTGAATTCCTTTCATCACTTCAATAGCCTGATTCTTCTGCTCATCCCAAAGAAGCCACTCCAGCCACTGTACTGCATGAGGTACTGCAGCATCCGGCGTTTCCCGGAATGAGGACAGGAACGAATCATGCTTCAGCAAAAGAGAAAATAAGGATTTTGCCAGCAATATTTCTTCAGACGTATTCATTTCCTTCAAACGATTCCACTCCTGCTCACGCTGTGCGGGCTTCGTGAAAAGCTGAAACCAGAGCATGCCGTAAACCGTAAAATGAAGCGGATTACGATGCTGCAAACATTGTGAGCTATCATTCCTCAGCTTTGCTAAAAATGGATCAAACGAAAATGGATGTGCGTAAACAGCCAGGTCATACATCGCATCTTTCATTTGATCAACAGGAATAGAGAGGGCATGCTCAATATCCTCTTGCGGCTTTTCTCCAAAAGCATCCGACAGCCTGCTGAACAGGTAGAAGGAAGTATAAAGCTTATATAAAGGTGCCCATTCTTTTTCAACAGGTACCTGATCAGTCAATTTACGCAGCGCAGCCAGCACATAATGCTCTGCAAGAAAAGGCTTGTCAAAAAGCACAGTGAACTCACCGGACGTCCAAACATTTTCAATCACCTTATCCCAGGATTCCGGTGTTTTTTCAATGCGAGCCAAATCATGCTTCTGATTGCGCCAGGTGGTGATCCACTGACTTACGCTCGCATTCTGCTGATAAAACTTAAAAAACACAGCCATGCGGTGGCGGCACCAGGATTCTTCAGGACAACTGCAGCTGCTGCCTTTAGCTGGGTCAAGCGAAATGCGCACGCTGACGCCATGAACATCACGGACCTTTGCCTTCAGCATCTGATTATTCACATCAAAACCCATATCATAAACCGTCCCCTGACGATATAAAAAGAGCCCTTTCTGAATCAGTCGCTCATCCTCCTGAACACCAGGAGAAAACCTTCGAAACAACTTCTGATCCAGCTGCTCCAATCCCTCAGCCAGCAAATCAGTCTGCATAATCAATCTCCACCTTTTCGAAAAAAAACGTATCTTTAATTATACCTTATATTTGGCTGAAAACAAAAGGGGAGGGGAGAATTGCTCAGATCAGGTGTGGATAGGAGAGAGTGGACGTGGCTGATTTTCACAAAAGTGACCAAGTTACCTCATAATGTGACCAAGCTTGCACCGAAAGTGACCAAGCTCCCACTCAAAGTGTCCAAACCGCCGCCACATGTGTCCAAGTCCCCCTTCAGTTACCCAACCCCTCCATATAAAAACCATCGGGGCTAATTTCACAAAAGTGACCAAGTTATCTCACAAAGTGACCAAGCTTGGCGTGAATGTGACCAAGCTTGCACCGAAAGTGACCAAGCTCGCACCCAAAGTGTCCAAACCGCCGCCACATGTGTCCAAGTCCCCCTTCAGTTACCCAACCCCTCCATATAAAACCATCGTGGCTAATTTCACAAAAGTGACCAAGTTACCTCATAATGTGACCAAGCTTGGCGTGAATGTGACCAAGCTTGCACCGAAAGTGACCAAGCTCGCACCCAAAGTGTCCAAGCACACACCAAATGTGACCAAACACCTCTCAAAAAAGCCCCCTGCATCAGCAGGAGACTTCGATTAGTTAGGAACCAGTCCTAACAAAAAATATTTCCAATTTGTCCGGGAATCCGTATACGTTAGATTATCCAGGTTCATTCGCTCAAAAGTCATTGGTGTAATATAAGGCTGATAAAAGCGTTGTGCCTGGTCAGGATCTGCAAGAATCCATTCACCTGCCGTAAGATCGCCTAATACCTGTTGCCGATCTCCGTCAAGAATACCGCGTTCAACAGGAGTCGCGTAAAGGAGTCCGTCCTGTGCGAGCACGTGAACATAAGAATCATTCAGGCTGGTTAGTGGAACAGTGATGCCTTCTGATGATTCTAAAATAATTTCATTGACCACATGCTGACCGGTAAACCAGCGCTCGTCTACATTTGGAAGAGAAATTTCAGCAGGGTAATAGCTTTTGTCGTTTAGTTCCGGTTCAGTTTCAGGCAGTCGTGGATTCGAGACGACACTGCCTTCTGTTTTTCCCGCTGTTACAGGTGAGGTAATACGGGCGTTCATACCTTCACTTACAAGCAATGCTTCATCATCGGTTAATTGTACACGGGATGCGAGTGAATCAGGATAAATGGTAATGAGCGGGCTACTGATATCTTCGGAAAGTCTTGCTACCTGACCTGTGTATTCGCTCTCGACTGTTACAACGGGACTGTCTTCAAGTCCATCAGCAAGGCGCTGATATTTTGCGCTTTCAGCTTCCAGACGGTTAATCAGTGCTTCCTGCTCACTAATTTTCTGATCAATAATGGCTCTGGTCTGATCAAGCGTTGCATCTGACACATCAATGCCCACTTCCAACTCAATCGTGATTAAAAGTTCTTCATCATTTAATCTGCTTGAAGGACGTGCTGTTGCTGATGATGAATTGCTCACTTCACGTAATTGACGCTCAATTGCTTCAAGGTCTGAAATGTAGGAATCAATAGATGAAGCCTCACGATCAAGCTGTTCAATTTCAGATTCGAAAATCAGCCGCTGTTCTTCGAGATCAGAAACCGTATATTCATATAACGGTGTTCCAGGGCTCACCCGATCTCCGGTATCTACCAGGAATCTAGTGAACATGCCCAGCTGTTCAGAAAAATAAACGCGCTGTTCCTCAGCTGGCTGCGTAACACCATTTTTAATGAGAAGATTTTCAACTGTTTCCGTCTTGCTCCGTTTTTGGTCATAAACGAGGGAGGTTCTGTCCACAAGTTCAGAATCTTCTTTAATTAAATATAGATTCATCCCGGCAAACAACACGATGAGGGTGATGATCGCTGTCCATTTATACCGTTTTTTCATGATGTCTGCCTCCTTAATTAAATAAATATCCATACCATGGCAGCCATTCCAGTGTTGCTGTTACTGCCCATAAAATTATATTTGCACCTAGAACAATCAATAATACTGCCCACCATTTCAGTGTTACAAGGGCACGAAGTGTAAGGAATTGCCAGTACATTACCCAGATTTTGAACAGGGAAATAGCACCTACAAAGTAAATCAGCCATTCCTGTTTAATTAAGAGTTGTCCAATCACACCCCATGAAAAAGGAGAGGAGTACCAATTAATACCCTGCCAGATCATAAGAATTAAATACGTAAACTGTTCAAGAACCAAAATTGCTGCGGGGAAAAAAGCAAGGACAAGTCCTTTTTTATATGAAAAATCATGTGCAAGCAGGCTGTAGAGCAGTGCCGGTAAAAAAATAAAAAGACCTGCAAATCCAAGGCCTAAGCAAAGTCTGCCAAGTAAAAAGTAAAAACGCTGTAAATCATATTCCAATCCGAAAAACAAAACGAAGTTTCCAGCCCAATCCTGCGTACCCATTCCAATCCATGCGCCAAATCCAAAAATAAACATTGAAAGAAGTAATAGTACTGTAATCTTCCGTTTTATATGTAATACAGATTCACTATTATGTAAGCTTTCAATCAATCGGACAGGGTCCTTTAACCCTTCCAGAAAGCGAAACGTCATGAAAAAACCTCCCAAAATGACATGCTTTCTCTATTGTAAAGAAAAATGCTGATCTTGTCACTGCTAGAAGTAATTTGAAATTAAATGTTGTAAAATGATGAATATTTGGTGAACTTGAATAAAAAGGAGTTTATATGATGAGGTTAATAGATGTGGAGAAAAACAGTTTACAGGATGATAAAAATAAAAAAAAACGACCGATGCACCTTTTCATAAATGAGAAGAAAAAACCCGCTTCAATCAGCGGGAGCAAAACTTAAAGTGGACTTTTTTTAAGAATCTGTAATACACGTACTAGCACATCTGCACGATTTTTCTGATGGTTTTTCGGGAGAGAAGCAAGCTCCCGCAGTTCCTCCATCAGTGAGGGATGTTCTCTGATCAGATTAACGAGCTGCTGATCTTCTGCTTTCAGCACTTTTTCCTGCAATTCCTTTTTCCCCTCTTTGATCAGACCGGAACTTGAAGGATCCTGAAATAGCATGGCAAGAAACATATCATCATCTATGTAATACTTTTCTTTAAACAGGCGCAGGAGTTCCAGCGGGATTTGCCGGCTGCCCCGCTCATAATTTGAAAGAGTGGACTGGTCAATATTTAATAAGCGTGCTGCCTGACTCTGTGTCATGTTGAGAACTTCTTCCCGGTAATATTTCAACTGCTGATAAATCGCCATTGTCTCCACCTGCTTTATTCGGAATACCTTCACAATAGCGATCAGAAAACGGAATGAGGAAATTAATGACGTAATGACATAAATAAATTAATGACAAAATAAAATATATTTAATAAAATAGTGAATTGTAAAATACAATAAATTAGTAATTTTCTGAACATAAGGGGAGGACTTGTCATTGAAAACAAATAAGGAATGGTTTGAGGAATTATGCAACGATTTTGAACAGGGGCTGGACAGATCTCTAAAGACTGAAGAATTGAACTTTCTTGAATGGATGACAACATCCTTAGCAGATTCGGAAAAGTTATACGATAAAATAGAAATATGACAAATTGACATAATGTCTAAAGATAAATAAATATTTATTATTTTTATGTCAAAAGATGCAGTAAAATGGAATTATATTGAATAATTCCATTGGAGGTTTTTCATGATTGTCTACAGGTCACAGTTTCAGGCATTACCGCAATACCTCGCTATTTTACATAAGGACTTCTGTGAGTACAGGGGTGAAAAGAATATAAAATGTCTCCCCCTTCACAACTTTTTCAGAATGCTTGATCACCGCTTTTTCAAAGAACACCAAATATCACTCGATGATTGTCAATCCTATCACTATCCCGATCGTCCCCACCTCATATACTACAAGATTAAACTGCAGGGAAAATCATCGCTCACCTTTTACTTTATGTGTGACCTGCGTAAAAAACTGCTAACGCTCTCCATGCCAAAACGGGCAGAAATCAGTCACCACTCAATCGGAAAGATTTTAGCCAATACGATCAGTGCTTCTGTGCAAAAGTCATCCAAACAGAAAATCCAGTACTTTGTTATCTGGATTTAAAAACAGTCCCATTATCATGTTTAATACTTGTCGAAAACAGGTATCTAATTGAGAAATAACAGATAATGGAGCGATCATCACATGGAAGCTAAGCAGCAGCTGACGAGCCAGCACTTATCAGATCTATTAAAAAAAGCACATAAAAAAGGCGAGCAGGAGAAAATCTCACCCGTTGAGATGGTTCAATGGCTTGCCAGTGAAATGAAGAAATAAAAAAGTGGCTGCCGGGATTCATTCCGGCAGTCATTTTTATTGTAAAGACCACATCCATAAAGGAATATGCAGAACGGCTGTCGAATTTTTCACGTAAAGGGGGAAGGGAAATGAGAGAAATTATACCCGAACCGAAAGTCCGCAAGCCGGGCTGGTGGAAAAAATGGGTGTTTGGCACAATTGGGGTACTAATCACTTTAGTCATCGGCACATTATTGTTTATAAACTGGTACATAGGAAAGTCACTGGCCGTAACAGAAGGAACAGTCGAACTCAGCGGACTGACTGACTCAGTGACCGTCACAAGAGATGAAGTCGGCGTTCCTCACATAGAGGCGCAAAATGATGCCGATCTGTATCGTGCACAGGGGTATGTGCAGGCACAGGACCGGATGTTTCAGATGGATCTTGCCAGAAGACAGGCAAGCGGTACACTCGCTGAAGTCATTGGAGAAGCCGCTATTGAAACAGACCAGTTTTTCCGAACCTTCAGTCTGAGAAATGCCGCTGAAATTTCTTATGCCGGCTACAATGATGAAGCCAAGCAGGTGCTTGCCTGGTATGCAGAAGGGGTCAACGCATATATCGAGCAGGCGAAGCAGGATGGAACGCTCCCTGTTGAATTCACACTTCTCGGATATGAGCCGGAGCCGTGGACAGAAACCGATTCACTCACGATTGGTAAATACATGGCATTCGACCTTGGCGGCAACTGGTCCTCACTCGCCTTCAGACACTGGGCACTGCAGGAAATGCCTGAAGAAAAAGCGCGTGAACTATTTATTACCTATCCTGAGGATGCACCAGCCATTATTGAAGCCAATAAACAAAATCCGGTTGAAGTGGCAGGCGCTTTTGACAACGCCGTCATTCCTCACCCGTTTAACGGAAGCAATAATTGGGTCGTATCAGGGGAACGTACAGAAAGCGGGGAACCACTTCTCGCAGACGATCCGCATTTAGGGCTTGGCACACCTGCAATCTGGTATCAGATGCATCTTACATCTCCGGAACAAAATGTAAGCGGTGTCATTTTTGCCGGAATTCCGGGCATTATACTCGGTCACAATGACGATATTGCCTGGGGTGTTACGAACGTAGGGCCTGACGTACAGGATCTATATATTGAAACACAGAACCCGCAAAACCCAAACCAGTTTCTATATCAAGGACAGTGGCTGCCGGCAACTGTCCGTCAGGAGCCGATCGAGGTAAAAGACGGTGAAACCGTTGATTTTGAAGTAGTCGTCACCCGTCACGGTCCGATTATTTCAAATGTCATGGACGGTTCGGATGAAAATACACCGCTATTTGCCATGCAGTGGACAGCTCTGGAACCAACATTAGAGCTGCAAGCCGTACTCAATATGAATAAGGCCTCTGACTGGAACGAGTTCGAAACCGCCTTAGAGGACTTTCATTCACCTGCACAAAATTTTGTGTTTGCCGGAAAAGACGGAACCATTGCCTATAAAGCAAACGGACGCATTCCAATCCGCGAAACAGGTGACGGTCAGCTGCCGGTTCCAGGCGATTCAGAAACATACCGCTGGACAGGCTACATTCCATTTGACGAACTGCCAACCGTCGTCAATCCGGAAAAAGGCTATATCGCAACAGCCAACAATGCCGTTGTAGATGAGAGCTATCCTTATCACATCACCGATTTCTGGGCTCAGCCATACCGCTATTTACGCATCGACGAATATTTAAGCGAAAACGATCAGGTCACAGCTGAAGACATGATCGCCCTGCAAATGGACCAGAAAAATCTGTATGCAGAAGAATTTCTCGATGACATGATCAGCGCAGTATCAGGCTTTGAGCAGGAGCTTAATATTTTGCGTGAATGGGACCGCTACGATCATGTTGACAGCGCAGGTCCGCTACTTTTTCATTTATGGATGAAGGAATTGCCTGCTGTGCTGTTCGAAGAAGATATTCCGGAAGACGTCTCCTCCTTATTCGCCGGACAAAACCACGTCACAGACGAAATGCTGCGCAAATCATTCAGCGGCGAAACAAGCGTCTGGATTGAGGAATACGGCGGAGTCGAAAAGTGGCTGACCGATTCACTTGAGCGGGTAACGGAGCGGCTGGAAGAAGAGTATGGTGAAAACCGCTCCGACTGGCGCTGGGGAGACTATCACCAGGTCATCTTTGATCACCCGCTCGCCGCAGCTTCGCCGATCCTTGAGCGCATCTTCACCCCGGAGCGCCCAATCGAAATGGGCGGCAGCCAAATCACCGTCCAGGCCGCATCCTATAACGAAGACGGCACCGTCACACACGGCGCCTCCTGGCGATTTGTCAAAGACATGGCTGATGAAACCGGCGCATACCATCTTGTTGGCCCAGGGCAATCGGGACATATCAAATCAAAATGGTACGATAACCAGCTCCAGGACTGGATAGATGGAAACTACCACTTTACTAAAATAGATGGTACAGCCGAAGGGGATGTGCTGGAGTTAATACCTTATTAGAAGGAGCAGGAGACCGTGGGTGGTTTCCTGTTTTTTGTTTTAAATCAGGGTTTTTTTTCATGAAAGTGACCAAGCAGGGCCGCTAAGTGACCAAACAGAGTGGGGAAGTGAACAAGCTCAGACCGAATGTGTCCAAGCTCCGAAGTGAAGTGTCCAAACCACGCGCGAATGTGACCAAACGCCGCACTACAGTCTGCTTTCTGCACAAGCGCAGCGTCCCGCCAAGCAGCTTTTAGGTAACCTAAGAGCATTAAGAGCCCCCGGCGTTCGCCGGGATTCTTCACGAAAGTGTCCAAGTTCGGACAAAAAGTGTCCAAACTGCATTGGAAAGTGACCAAGCTCAGACCGAATGTGTCCAAGCTCCGCAGTAAAGTGTCCAAGCCCCGCCCGAAAGTGACCAAACGCCGCACTACAGTCTGTTTTCTGCACAAGCGCAGCGTCCCGCTAAGCAGCTTTTAGGTAACCTAAGAGCATTAAGAGCCCCCGGCGTTCGCCGGGATTCTTCACGAAAGTGACCAAGTTCTGACGAAAAATGTCCAAACCGCATTGGAAAGTGACCAAGCTCAGGCCGAATGTGACCAAGCTCCGAAGGAAAGTGTCCAAACCACGTACGAATGTGACCATGTAACATTCAGTACTCACTTAAGTTAATTAGCAAATTAAAGAAGTAAATCCTAACATTAAATTTCTTTTCCTATCCTAATTGTGATATTCTTACAAAAAGGAGGTAGTTTATGAGTTACACTGTACGGGAAATGTCTCATGATCAGCTCACTCTTGAAAGGTTATTACTCAGACTCGATAAATCTCATTTTAGTTATCCATTTGCAGAAGAAGACCTGAACAAACTTAAAGCTGGTTTTAAAGGTGAATGTTATATAGACTCGCTAACGGATCCACTAAATTCTCCGAAATTCATCACAATTAAAAACCTCACGATTCCTTCTTATTTCGAAACCATTCAATTTGATCAAATCCATATTACATCTTCATTTATCTTAATTGTAGAATGCAAAAATGTCATAGGTAAAATAACATTGCAGCCTGACACTGGTTCAATGAAACGTGAGATGAATGGAGTGGAAAACTATTTCCGTGATCCGATTTGGCAGTTAAATAGACAAATAAATGGGCTGAAAAATATACTCCGCGAGAAGAAACTTGATATTCCTGTTTATGGATACATTGTTTTTACCACTACAAACAGCAGCATCCACACCGATGCAAGTCAAAGTCATCTTTATAAATCTGTAATAAAAAGTGAGCAACTTACCCATAAAATTAGAACACTTTATAAAGAGAACCCGAAACAGGTTCTTACCCCAAAACAAATATCCTCATTATTCAATCACTTAATCGAACCTTCAATCCTGCCAATTTTTAAAGATCCTCTCGCGAAATATAAACTCAATCTACCTGATTTGAAACACGGAATTTCATGCTTGCATTGTGAGGGAATTAATTTAACCAAAATGAATTATTTTTGGAAATGCACCGCGTGTTTTCATAGCACAAGAAGTCTTTCAAAAGAACAACTTGCAGACTATTTTATTCTAGTAAATCCTAAAGCAAAATTAAAAGATTTGCAGGAGTTCTATTTGATTAAGAATGCCAAATCACTTAAGAGAACATTGAATTCTTTAGGCGTCGAAAGTAATGGAAACACTAATTCAAAAGAATATATTAGCTGGATGCATAGATAAGTATAAAATTATTTGCTAACACCACAAAGAGCCCCCGGCTTTCGCCGGGATTCTTCACGAAAGTGTCCAAGTTCTGACGAAAAGTGTCCAAACTGCATTGGAAAGTGAACAAGCTCAGGCAGAATGTGACCAAGCTCCGCAGTAAAGTGTCCAAACCCCGCGCGAATGTGACCAAACGCCGCACTACAGTTCTGCTTTCTGCAAAAGCGCAGCGTCCCGCCAAGCAGCTTTTAGGTAACCTAAGAGCATTAAGAGCCCCCGGCTTTCGCCGGGATTTTTCACGAAAGTGTCCAAGTTCTGACGAAAAGTGTCCAAACTGCATTGGAAAGTGAACAAGCTCAGGCAGAATGTGACCAAGCTCCGCA
>NZ_SORW01000023.1:66303-165499 GCF_004405105.1 Jeotgalibacillus sp. R-1-5s-1
TCCCCGGCGTTCGCCGGGATTCTTCACGAAAGTGTCCAAGTTCTGACGAAAAGTGTCCAAACTGCATTGGAAAGTGACCAAGCTCAGGCCGAATGTGTCCAAGCTCCGAAGTAAAGTGACCAAACCCCGCCCGAAAGTGACCAAACCCCCGCCGCCCGCCCAGCCGCGACACAACAAAAAACCGGAGCACAGCCCCGGCTTTCAATCAGACCTGCTTTCCAAGCAGAGTCTCCATATGGTCCAGACCTTTTTTCGTTAGGCGGTAATGCATTTGGCCTTCAAACTTAATCTTTTCCACCAGGGGACGGGAGCGGCTGAGTGCGATTTGAATCGCTTTGGCAGAATGCTCCGTGTTGAAATGCTGGCTCAGCACCTCATGTACATCCCGTGCTGATAAATGCTCCACATCGAATTCCTTACGATAAATATAAAGAATACTTAGCGCCTGGTCCTCAATTCGCTCCAATCGACGCGGATCAGGGTTGTTCTCAAGATTGAAATCTTCAATTGTTCGTTCAGGAGCCTGCTTTACATTTTCAACCGCAGCGTGGTCACCTGACGCTTTTACTTCGGCACTGCTATTCTGCAATGCCTGGATGTAAGCGATGCCGGACTCTGTGATTTCATAAGTCTTCTGAAGATCGGCCTGACCCGATTCCTGCAGATAGCCTTTTTTAACACACGTATGGACACTCAAATGGATATTGTTTGGGACGGTATGACGCGCTTCACGGAATTGTTTCCGGACGGTTTTCGCGGTGAATGAGGGCTGCAGCTTATGTTGAAATAAATAGTAGGCCATGGCAAGTGTGAATTGCCATTCAGAGTGCAGAGGTAATTCCTCCAGGTAGCGCTGAATGTCGGGCTTATTTGCAGGATCGGCTGTTGGAAGCGGTTTTGGAGCGGGAGACTGTTTTTCGATTTCAAATGTGCTTGAAATTCTTTCAAGTCCACGTGTGCTTTTTGGTTGGAGTTCGTCCCGCATTAGTTTTGACAAATAACTTTTAATCTCTTGATGGTGCTCATCAACATAAGCACGATCCCCTGATACGGTATACTCGAAATCTTTATAACGAACACTTAAATGATACGATTCCTGACCCATTTTAGAACCCTCCTAAAGGATTTTTTATCTATTTATCCTGTTTGTTAGTTTTTATTATAGTCCTTTCATCAGAGAAAGACAACCTTTTTTGTTCTTTATAAAGAACTTTTTTATAACCAATATGTTCTCAGTATGTTCTCATTAATATAATGTTATGCAGCATCTTGGAATGTTTAGCAAAACTAAAAACAGGTCATACACATAACAAGCAAAAGTGAAAGGGGATCTTATCATGCAACTGGACCCGATTGGAAAGATGTTATTCATGGAAATATGCAAAAAATTACGTGATCAGAAATGGACGGTGGATGACCATCGCTTTTATGATGATAAAGATATAACAGAGGCAGTTTTTTTGCTGCCGGATCATTTTGTCGAAACAGAAGACAATCCCGAGCTTGAGAAAGTTATTGCAAGTGTGAGCTATGCAGGGGAGATAGATAAAATGAAGGAGAATCATATAGACGGTGTCCATGTAACTTTTTATGCAAAAAGGCTTAAAGCATTGGACTTAACAAAGGCTATTGGTTCTGTCACACCTTTTCAACAAAAGAAAAACGCGACAACAATCGAGTACTTCATTGATCAGCCATTTGCTGATGAAAAAGTGCAAAAGTGGATCGAGGAACTATTTTCAGTACTGGAAAATAAAATGACGGAATTATACGGCGATGAGATAAAGCAAATTCCAATCGTTTTGTTACCTGCAAGACTTCAGGATTTACCGATTCATCACACATAAAAAAGATGGCAAAGCGCATGCAGCGCTTTGCCATCTTTTTAATAATCTTCTTCCTCAGCTTTCCAACTCCGAAAAGTATGTAAGCCGATCACCATAAAAATGAGAAGAAACTCCAGTATAAACGAGTCACTAAAAGCGGGTGAAAAGAGATCTGTGAAAAATTTCATAAATATATAAGAGACTAATAAGACCGTGGATAATAAAGTGGCGACATTTAGCAGTTTCACTGAAGTACACCTCCTGTAAATCTTTTGAAATAATGATTATTGTAAACGTATTTGGCTGTTGACTGATTTTTTCCAACGGGATCCTTCAGGTGAAATCTGAATCGGATGGTCAATACGTACGTGAGAAGGCTTGAGCGAATGGATAAAAGTGAACCGTTCTTCTAGGTGAAAAAGCGTTTCTTTATGCATAACCGCGCCTCCTTTTGACAATATCATACGACCGGGAAGGCCGCAGTTCAACAAAATCATCATTTTTTAATCACCCTGTTACACAAATAATATATGTAGACATTATTCGACAAAGTATGTGTTCTACCATGACATTCGGGTAACGAAAAAGATTCCCGAAACTGCCGTTTAACTCTATAATAAAAAGGGTAAAGTTTTTAAGAAATTTCATAATTTTCATGTTTGAAAGGGGTCGCCCATGGCTGAACAAATTGATCAGACATTAGAAAAGCTAACGGATTATATTCTGGACCGGAGAATACAGTTGGCTGAACAAATTACTGAAGAACAAAACAGACGATATTCCCGATTGCGAAGTATTTCTGAAAATTTATTACCATTAAGAGTCGAACTCGTCACCCTTTATGGAGAAGCACTTTCCATGGATCCGATAGAGAGAGCAATCCGCATTGAAAAATGGGGACTTGAAACAGGTAAACAATGTGCAGAAATGGGTACCACGCTCGATTCCATGCTAAAAGAGGTTCCTTTATATAGAAATACAATTGGGGAATTAATTAAAGAAATAGCGATTACATATGATTATTCAGTAGCAAAATTATACGATGTTATTTCCATTCTCGATCAGACCGTCAATGAAATAGTCTATTACTTCTGCTTACCGTTCGTAGAAGTCCAGACTAAGAGCCTGCAGGCTTCTCAGGAACAGATGCTTGAAATGTCCGTTCCGGTCGTACCTGTGGACAATGGAGTAGCAGTATTGCCGCTTGTCGGGACGATTGACACTCATCGTGCGAAGTTAATCATGGAAGAGTCGCTTACCAAATGCCTTGAACTGAACGTGGATCAATTTGTCATCGACTTATCAGGAGTCGCCATGGTTGATACATTTGTAGCTCAAAAGCTTTTCCAAGTCATTGACTCATTAAAATTAATCGGTGTTGTGCCGAAAATCAGTGGGATCTCACCGGAAATGGCGCAAACCATTGTACAGTTGGGACTTGATTTTAAAGATGTTCCTTCATATGCCACGCTTAAATCAGCACTTAGTGAAATCGGTTTTAAAAGATAAGAAAAAAGCCACTCCATTTTCGGAGTGGCTTTACCTATATGGTTAACCTGATTAGTCCAGGATTTTAACGTCGACTGTTTTAACGCCCCAGTTAAGAGCTGCATCCTGAGATGGGATGAATACGTCGATTTTGTTACCTTTAATAGCGCCGCCAGTATCTCCTGCGATCGCTTCACCATAACCTTCAACCCATACACGTGATCCTAATGGAATAACGTTAGGGTCTACTGCGATTACCTTCTGGTTAGGATTTGAACGAAGATCAATACCTGTAGCAGTGACACCTGAGCATCCTGCACAGTATGCAGTATAAGCTGTTGCAGTTACAGTCAATTCCTGAGTAGCTTCAGCAGATGGAGCTTCTCCACCAGTACCTTCAACGCCCTCAGCTGACTGAGTCATGCCTGTGTCTTCTGCTGGAGCTTCTTCAGCTGGTGCTGAAGTTTGTGCAGGGGCTGCTGCCTGAGCAGTTCCACCAGCTACAACGAATTCCTGTCCAGGGAAGATCAGGTCACTTGATAGACCGTTCCAGCTCATAAGCTGATCTACTGAAATTCCGTTTGCAGTGGCAATCTTGTATAGAGTGTCACCTTTTACAACAGTGTACGTTTCTTCAGAAGATGCTTCTTCAGAAACTGTAAGTGTTTGATTTGGATATATAAGTGTTGATGACAGGTCATTCCACTCTTGAATTTGTTCTACCGTGACATTGTTCTTTTGAGAGATGCTCCACAGTGTATCTCCTCTTTGTACTGTGTGCTCTGCTGCTGACGCCTGTGCGGCTGTTCCAGCTGATAATGCTGCGATTGCGGTTAGTGCAACGATTTGTTTTTTCATAAAATGAATACCCTCCTTCTCACTAACGAGACCAATCATAACATCTGTAGATTTCAGTGGAGTGTCATTCAAGTTAGAATGCAGTGACAATTAGATTACGAGGTTAATTGTCCTTGTCTCGTTGACATGTGTATACAGGAGGCATATACTATAACCTATCTTTTAGGAAAAATCTTTTATTGATTTAACGTGGAAGAGAGGAGCAATAGAAGAATGGATCGAGTCGTCAATTTCTCAGCAGGACCTTCGGCTATGCCGCTCGAAGTCTTGATACGAGCGAAGTCTGAGCTTATTAATACAAATGGTTCAGGCATGTCAGTTATGGAGATGAGTCACCGCTCACAACATTTTGAAGAAATTTTACAGCGAACCAAGGACCTTTTGAAAAAAAGTTTAAACATCCCGGAAAACTACAAAATTTTGTTTTTGCAGGGGGGCGCATCGTTACAATTCAGCATGATTCCTTTAAATTTATTACAAAAAGATCACGAGGCAGCCTATATTATTACAGGTTCATGGTCCCAAAAAGCATTTCAGGAGGCGACAAAAGCCGGAAATGCTTCGGTACTCGCAACATCTGAAGACACATCATTTACTTCTATTCCCGAACTATCAAATCTTACACTTAAAAACAACACATCCTACGTGCACGTCACGGGAAACAATACAATAGAAGGAACACGGATTACGAGATTACCTGATTTCGGCGTACCGGTTATCAATGACTGGTCATCCGGTATCCTGTCAGAGAAAATCAACGTCAGTGATTACGGTATGATTTACGCAGGAGCCCAGAAAAATCTCGGACCCTCAGGTGTAACCGTCGTGATCATCCGTGACGATCTCATCGGACAGGCTCCTGACTGGGTGCCAACAATGCTCAACTACAAAACACATGTAAAAGCCGATTCTCTCTATAATACACCGCCGACGTTCGGCATCTATATGATCGGTCTCATGCTTGAATGGCTGCAGGAGCTCGGTGGCGTGGAAGAGATCGAACGCCGCAACCTTGAAAAAGCTTCTCTATTATATAGCGTCATCGATGAATCACCGATTTTCAGTTCACCTGTCAAAAAAGAAGACCGTTCACTCATGAACATTCCATTTAAAACTGACAGCGAGGAACAGGATCGTGCCTTTCTTCATTTCGCTGCATCCAGACAGCTCGTGGAACTGAAAGGCCACCGTTCTGTAGGCGGCATGAGAGCGAGCATGTACAACGCCATGCCGCTTGAACACGTGGAACGCCTGGCAGACGCCATCAAAGAATTCGAGAAAATTGCTGTGGGAGGTACTTACCGTTGACGTATCAGATTAAAACCTATAACCAGATTGCCAAAAAAGGACTCGATTTACTCGACAGCCAGTATGAAATCAACTCAGATCAGGACCCGGACGCCATATTACTCCGCAGCCATAAGCTGCACGGACAGCCGATCCCGAACTCCGTCCAGGCAATCGCCCGCGCCGGAGCAGGCACCAACAATATCCCGATCGACCAATGCACCGAACAGGGTATCGTCGTCTTCAATACACCAGGAGCTAACGCCAACGCAGTAAAAGAGCTCGTCATCTCCTGTCTCATCGCAAGCGCACGAAACCTGTTCGACGCCATTAAATGGACCAGCACGCTAAACGGGGAACAAAACATCGCAGAAAAAGTAGAAGCCAACAAAAAAGCCTTTATCGGGCATGAAATCAGCGGTAAAAAACTCGGCGTCATCGGACTTGGCAACATCGGCTCCGTCGTAGCTAATGATGCACTCGCGCTCGACATGGACGTCATGGCGTACGATCCATTCGTCTCCGTCGACGTCGCCTGGACCATTTCACGAAACGTCCAGCGCGTTCATCAGCTTGAAGAACTGCTGGCAGTGTGCGATTACATCACCATCCACGTCCCGCTCAGCCCAAAAACAACCGGTCTGATCGACGCCAAAGCATTTAAAGCGATGAAAAAAGGCATCCAGTTCATCAACTTTGCCCGCGGAGAACTCGTTGATGAAGTCGCATTAAAAGAAGCACTCTTAGATGGAACCGTCGGGAAATACATTACCGACTTCCCGAACGACGAAATCTTCGGCCTTGATAACGTAGTGGCAACACCGCACCTCGGTGCATCCACCACCGAATCCGAAGAAAACTGCGCCGTCATGGCAGCGCGCCAGCTCAAAAACTATCTCGAAACCGGCAACATCAAAAACGCGGTCAACTTTCCAAACGTCAGCCTGCCACTCACATCACCCGGCCGCCTGACCATCATGCACCGCAACATCCCAAACATGGTTGGACAATTCTCCAACCTGCTGGCCGAACGCAACTTCAACATCGCCGACATGCTCAACCGAAGCCGCGGCGACTGGGCCTACACCCTGATCGACATCGACAACAAGCTCAACGACTCTGAAGCCAACGACATCATGGCACGGCTTCAGAATATTGAAGGTGTTGTGAAGGCAAGGCATATTGCAAACGGCTGGCATTGATGAAAAGCCCCTTTCTGCGGAGAGGGGTTTTTTGGTTTGTTAAGGTCTTTAAGAGCTCCGGCGTGCGCCGGATTGTTCATGAAAGTGTCCAAGTTGGGGCGGGAAGTGACCAAATAGAGTGGGGAAGTGTCCAAGCTCGGGCCGAATGTGGTTAAGCTACGGAGTGAAGTGTCCAAACCGCGGGTGAAAGTGACCAAGTGTCGTTCGGGTGCTACATTTGTTTTTTGTACAAGCGAAGCGTCCAGTCAAGCAGCCCTTAGGTACCTAAAGGCAACAAGAGCCCCGGCGTGCGCCGGATTGTTCATGAAAGTGTTCAAGTTGGGGCGGGAAGTTACCTAACAGAGTGGGGAAGTGTCCAAGCTGGGGTCGAATGTGGTTAAGCTACGGAGTAAAGTGTCCAAACCGCGGATGAAAGTGACCAAGTGTCGTTAGGGTGCTACATTTGTTTTTTGTACAAGCGAAGCGTCCAGTCAAGCAGCCCTTAGGTACCTAAAGGCAACAAGAGCCCCGGCGTGCGCCGGATTGTTCATGAAAGTGTCCAAGTTGGGGCGGGAAGTGACCAAACAGAGTGGAGAAGTGTCCAAGCTCGGGCCGAATGTGGTTAAGCTACGGAGTGAAGTGTCCAAACCGCGGGTGAAAGTGACCAAGTGTCGCCACTGCGCCTCACCAGTTTTCAGTCCAAGCGAAGCGTCCGGCCAAGCAGGTTTTGGGTACCTAAATGCACTGAGAGCCCCCGAGCTTCGCCGGGATCTTTCGTGAAAGTGTCCAAGTGTGGGGCGAAAGTGACCAAACAGCATTGGATTGTGTCCAAGCTCGGGCCGAATGTGGTTAAGCTACGGAGTAAACTGTTCAAACCGCGGGTGAAAGTGACCAAGTTCAGTCGCGACCTTGCGGTCCCGTACGATAAATTTTGTCTATCCTGTAAACACCTAAACACTTCCAGACAACAACATAAGCATTTTCCCTTTATCTTTTACATAAAATATACGATAATAATATTAAATAACTGAATATTTCAAATTTAAGTGACGGGGGGAGGGTCCAATGTTGCTGACAGTCAAGATGATGAAGCCGTTTTACACACTCCAGGAAGGCAACGAGCTAAAGCTTGTCTTTGCGTACCAGTATTTCTCCGTTGTCAAAGGTGAGGAAGTCTATCAGTTTATCCCGGTCGAATCGAATGAGATCCGCATCAATCTGAAAACAAAACAGATTGAAAATCTCACCGATATCTTTGTGTTCCAGCGAGGCACAAGAATTTTCAGAGTCCCATTATTTCAATTGCTGCAGATATCCGATCTGCTTGAACATCTTCAGGCCATCGCCCAATTTTACATCCAACAGATACAGTCAGAAGAGGAGGAAGAAGCCATGAATGAAGAAATTACGAACCTAGAACTGCAAAACCTCTACCGGCTGATTGACAAGGCGCTACTCGAAGGTGACCGTGATCTGTTTATGGAGTTGACTGAAAAACTCAAAACAGAGGAGGCGGCACAGTAATGGTTCCGCAGCGATGTCCATAAACCCGCATTTCATGAGCAAGAGATGAAATGCGGGTTTTCATATGGTTTTATATCCAAGTAATATACTTGGGAAAATTCTTAAAAAACATGCCAAACGACCCTCAAAAAAAATTTCTTCTATCCGAACTGGATCCTCAAATCCACTTATCTCGAATTAAAAACATTTTTCTAATCAAATAATTCATAAAAAAGTTCATCTGATTAAAGAACAAGTGTCTTTACATATGTAAAATGAAATAAATGATCTGTAAATCTTACAAATCCCGATCTACCGCCAAAAGCATAAAAAAAGACCACCTGATTGTTCAGGTGGTTAATGAGAGGGTATTGCTGGGTCATTTCATAATCTTATTTTAGTATAAAATCAGCTAAAAGTCTATTGGGAAAATTGAATTTACATTAATAGCCAGGTGGTCTGTAGATGTGTTCAGGAGATCTCATGATTTCATAAGTTGCCGGTGCTGCTAAATGATCTTCCAGGTTTACATCTTTTTCTACGTTTCCAGATGTTAAGTAAACGCCACTTACTAAAGTGCTGAAAGCGATTGTGCATGAAATCAGTAGTTTGCGTGATTTAGTCATATAATGTTCTCTCCTTTTCGATCAATGATCTCCATTGATCGTAATATTCCTTGGCTTGGACTGGATCGCCGACTTGATTGTAATAATCGATGATGGCTTCAATGACTTCCCGGGCGTCACTATAGTTTTTGCTTTTGATCAAGTAGGGATATAACCATTTTACAGCATACTTCACTCCATCAACTTGGGAAAATTCGAACTTTTCCAAATAAACAGAGTAATGATAGTAATACTTACTATCTATCATTTCAGAAATTTTTCTTAGCACATGAATCCTGCTATGCCATTGATCGTTAACTCTGTTTCTTTTTAGAGTGTTTTCAAGCCAGATGAGTAGAGAAGTTGCATGTGCAGGACTATACTGTTCGACGATTTCCAAAACCTCATCAATGTATCGTTGAACTTTAACGTATTCTTTTGAAAGGTAAAGACATCTTGAATAGTTGATCAATATACTAAAGTACAAACTATCCCTGTAATGCATACGAGTATTTCTTAATAAAGGTTTATATATACCTAAAGCTTCATTATACAACCCTAATCTCATGTAACATATGCCGATAATCATTTGTGAATGGATTTGACGTGTGAAATTGCATTCAGATACGTATATGTCGTATGCTTTTTTACTTGCGATGAGACCTGCTTCATTTTGATTGATACTGATGTGTGCATAGGAAAGCTGATAATAGGCTTCTGCAATCCAGTAATTCCCCAAAGGAAGAGGGTTTTCAAGGAAACTTTTAATCAATTTAATGGCGTCTTCATGCTTTTCTGTAACGGTAAAATAAATAGCCTGGAAAAAAGTATAGACATTACTTTCTATTGTGTTGAAAGTGTTTTTTATTTTGTGAAGGATCTTCGAATATTCCCTCGCTCCCTCCAGATCCTGATTCCAAATCCGGTAACGGTACATATACAAATGATAAAGGTTAACAAGTTCACTTGCTTCCATATAATCTTTATTCTCTAATACCTTTTCATAAAGACTTTTAGATAGCTCCCGATCCTGCGTAAAGATAGCCTCGATAAATTCCTGTAGTAATTCTTTCATTTCATTCAGGCGTTCTGAGACTTCTTCTAGCTTTAGTCCGAGTTTGTCGAGCAGCATGCCGACCGTTTCTTCGTTAGCTGCGTACATGTTTGTTTCGATCTTGCTGAGGTGTGAGGTCGAGCAGATGCCTTCTGAGAGTTCTGTCTGTGTCATCCCGCGCTTTGTCCGATAGTACTTGATAATGGATCCTACATTCATCGACTGTCACCCCGTAAAAATTCTTTCTTACTATAATACTATACCAAAAAATCACTCGTTTGTAGAGAATAGCATATCCGAAAGTTCTGAAAAAATAAACCGATAGTCTCAATAAAAAAACTTTATTAAGTCGATACTCATTGTGTATAGTGTAAAATAAGCAGTACATAACTATGACGAAAGGCTTGTTTTTGAGCCTAAAAAGGAGAGAAAGCGTTGAATCGAACAGTGAAGAGATCGTTGCTCGTTGTTTCTACAGCAGCTGTTTTTGCCGCGATGCCGTCTCCGGCCGATGGGAAGAGTCATGTGGTGAAGTCTGGCGATACATTATACAGAATTGCCAACACGTATCAGATGTCTGTCGCGGAATTGAAGAGTCTGAATAAGTTATCTTCAGACACGATTCGGGTTAACCAGGTGTTAACAGTAGGCGGGGATGTGAAGGTAACGCCTTCTGCACCTGCAGTACTCAGTGCGAAAGAGTATATCGTTGTCTCGGGGGATTCGTTGTCCAGAATTGCACAAAAAGAAAAAGTAACGGTTCTGCAGCTGAAGGAATGGAATAAGCTGACTGGAGACGTTATTTTTGTTGGACAGAAACTGCAGATTGGTCAGCAGACTTCCGTTCAGCCTGCTCCAAAACCGGTTACGCAGCCAAAACCTAATCCGCCTGCAGCAACGTCGGATTATACGGTGAAGTCCGGTGACAGTCTGTCAAAAATCGCCTTGAACCATGGGGTGACCGTTCAGCAGATCAGACAGTGGAATGCTCTCAGCGGGGATCTGATTTTTACGGGTCAGAAGCTGAAGCTGAATGCTGCACAGCCATCACAGCCATCACAGCCGGCACCTGCGCCAGCGCCAAAGCCGACTCCACCTACACCGGCTCTTGCCGTGTATAAAGTGCAGCCTGGTGACAGTCTGTCGAAAATTGCCGTTCAGTATGGTTTGACCATTAAAGAGCTGATGGATCTGAATCAGCTGTCTACGACCATTATTTTTGTAAATCAGGAACTGAAGGTAAAGGCAGGGGCTGCAAATGAGCAGGTGAAGCCGGTACCGCCGACTGCCGCTGATATGACTTATACGGTCAAATCGGGGGATAGTCTGTCGAAAATTGCTATCCAGTTTAATGTAACAGTGTCCAATTTGCGCCAGTGGAACCAGTTATCCTCTGATTCTATCAGAATTGGGCAAACCCTTGTGTTAAAAGGAGGATCACCTTCCGGGCCAGTGCAGACGGTGACACCAGCTCCCACAACAAACGTTGTAGCGGCTGCTTCTCAGCTGATGGGGATTCCTTATGTATGGGGAGGCGCGTCTCTGAGCGGTTTTGACTGCAGCGGGTTTATTCATTACGTTTATAACCTTGCAGGAAAGAAGCTTCCGCGTGTTACTGCTGAAGGTTATTATGACCGGTCGTTTTATGTCGATCAGCCTAAGGCTGGGGACCTTGTTTTCTTTGAAGGAACGTATAAGAGAGGGATTTCCCACGTCGGGATCTACATCGGGAATAACCAGATGATCCATGCGGCCGAGCAGGGTGGGGTCATGATCAGTTCTTTAGACACTTCATACTGGAAAAAACATTTCTCTTCCTTCAAACGATTGTACTAGTTGTAACATCATATAAACATTTCGCAATATTTTTGTAAAAAATCTAAAAAAATATGAATTTAGCCTAGATTTTGAAATTTAATTGGGTTATTATAGTACTCGTGGGGGACGAAAGTTATGTTTTGCTAACTAAAATCTCTCATTTCATTAGAAATTAATTCATTTTAAACCATGATGTTGGTAATGAGTTATTTCTAAAAGACTATGTGAAATTGTTTGTGTAATCGGTTTGTTACATATAGCCTTTTGCACTACATAATTTATAAGATTGAAAGGGGAACAACACAGAATGGATAAGAAAAAAGCCATCAAATTAGCTGCTGCATCTACCGTTGCTGCTTCTGCAGTATTCGCAGCTGCTCCTGCTCAACAGGCAGACGCATCGAATCACCTACAAACGGCGGTTAAGAACGCTGTAACACAAATGGATGCTGCATACCGCTCGTATGCGAACCCGCCACAACTTACTGGAGAGCTTGCTAACATTGCTGATGTATATGCTGCTTACAACTCTTCTGTAAAGAACTACCGTACAGTAAAGGCTCAGGTTGAAGCTTCTAACGCTTCAAACAAGACTCAGCTTCTAGCTGAACTTGAAGCTGGATACGATATGTACATCGCTAAGCGTGTAATTCCTTACATCGATGCTTACAACTATGCAACTAAGCGTCTTGCTCCAAAGGTTACACAAATGAACGAAGCAGTAGCACAAGGTAACTTCGATCTAGCTGAAGAGCTATATCACCAGGTTTCTTATGAGCTAAGCGCTGCTACGTCAATTTTCTACAAATTTTACGGCTTCCACGCTCGTGATCTAATGCTTGAGCAATTCAAGGCGATCGCTGACGATTCAGTAGTAGAAATCAAAGTAGAAGTAACTGTGAAAATGGCTCTTGATGCTGCTGAAGCTGCACTTGCAGAAGGCGATATCGAAACAGCTGTTGAGCAGTTCAACAAAGCTGCTGAGTTCGTAGATCAGCTTGACAATTCTTCTTTTGGAGATGCTCTTCTTACTCAGTTTGAAGCAGTTTCTGAAGAAATCGACGCTGCGCTTCTTCCTGCAGTAACAAACGTTGTTGCTAACAGCACAACTGACTTCACAGTAACTTTTGAAGAGGCTCTTGCTGAAGATGCAGACCTTACTCTTCTTGATGTAGCTGTTGAGCTTGCTGACGGTACAGTTGTTTACCCAACTCCTACTGATCTAACAGTCTCTGCAGACCGCACAATGGTTACTGTAGAGCATGCTGATGATGATCTTGACGGATTAGCTGGGACGCTATGGGTTGGAGATTTTGAATTGGCGTTTGATTATGTTGTACCATTTGTAGAGAGTGTTAAATCTGTCAATGCAAAACAAGTAGTTGTTGAATTCGACAAGCCAGTTCAATCTGGAGTTGCCGCGGGAGGAGCACAAACATTAACATATTACACTGTTGATGGTGTAAATCCTACTCGAGTTACTTTAAGTGCTGATAAGACTCAAGCAACACTAACATTTGCTGCTGGACTAGTTAGTAACTTAAATAAGTATGTAGAAGTGATTGTAGAAGATGTTAAAGATGTTAATGGTAAGACAATCGAAGATTATAAGGCTCCTTTATTGATTCAAGATAAAGTTTCACCGACTGCTTCAGCTTCTTACTCAGCTCCAAATGTAAAAGTTGATTTCTCAGAGCCGCTTGAAATTGATGGTGTTGAACTTGGTTCAACTTTAACTTCTAAGGCTATTGTTTCAGTTGATGGAGTTCCTACAACATCGTATTCACTAGTGAATGATAATACAGCTGGCGATGCCTTGACAGGGGCTTCAGGAATCACATTATCAGGCTTAAGTGCTGGTGAACATACGATTTCAATCGTTGGAGCTATGGACTTGTCTGGTAATTTCTTACCTGAATTTACAACTAAAGTAAATGTTTCTAGTGATACAGTTGCTCCAACAGTTACATCACTAACTGTTGAGGGTAACAATATCCGAGTTAAATTCAGTGAACCAGTTGTCGATACAACACTAAATGGTCAGGCATCAACACGTGTATGGCTTCAAAATGGAGCAGGTACAGTTGATGTTTATGGTACAAGTTCTGAAGCCGTTGATAGTGCTGGTACAGAGTACTTAATTGATGCGTCTGCCTTCGTAACTTCTGGTTCATTCCTAAATGTTCCTGTAATTGTTAAAGCAGGTAGTGAAGATGCGAGTGGTAACGCAATTACATCTGATTCTACTGCTAAAAATTTAGTTATTACAAAAGATACTAAAGCACCTTCAGTTGTTAGTACAACAACTAAAGACGATAAGATCATTGTGAAGTTTGACGAATCTATTCAAGCTGGATCAACTCCTATTACAACATTAGATGTAAGATATACAAACTCTGATGGAGTAGTTGTTGTTGACAGTACTGCGACTCAAAGTGGATTAGCATATTCTTATGATGCAAATAATGATGGTGATACAACTGATGCAGGTGAAGATAGATACCTAGTCATTACTGTAGATGACACCGATTTTGTATCTGGTGGTAAGCTGAAGAACGGTTCATACGTTGTTAATTTGGCAACTGACTTTGTAAGTGATAATGCTGCTACTGTAAATCAAATTGGGGCAACTACATTACAATTTAATGTTGCAAATGGTGCACAAGTTACAGATAACTTAACTTCGACACCAATTCAAGTTTCGGCTGGAGTGTTACAATACTCGTTTGATGCAGTTTTAACAACAAGTGCATTGAACAGAGAAAACTTCACTATTAACGGTGCGGCATTACCTGCTGGTACTAAGCTTTATTTCTTTGGAAACAAGCAAGTTGTAAGAGCAGAGTTACCTGCAAATACTATTTCTGTAAATGGAAATAGAACACTAGCTGTTAAAAACATTGTTGATGAAGACGGTAATACTTTAGACGCTGCATCAAAGCAAGGAACAGTTGTTTCCTTAACTGAAAATGTTAAGCCGACTGCTCAATCTGCTACATTACAAAGTGGTACGCAGTTAAATGTTGAAATGAGTGAGTCTTTAAGTTCTCCAGTAACAGCTACGGGTATCGAAGTTTATGTAAATGGTGTGAAAATCGACACTACTACTAATGCTTTATCATTCGCAGCACAGAATGGAGCAAAAGGTACTGATTCATTACTAACTATTACGGCTGCAAATGCAAATACATTTGCACTTGGTCAGACGATTGTTGTACGTTTTGTTGATGGAAATACTGTTCAGGATCTAAACAGCAATACAGTTGCTCCTCAACAAATTACAGTTTCAACAAACTAATTTCGGAGAAATACAGAAACATATATTTTGAATCATTCGGTAGTCGAAAGGCTGTTAGTGATCGGAATTAGTTCTTAAATAGGAAAGCTTCTGTTATCATATGATGACGGGGGCTTTTCTTTTTTTGTAAGAAACACGTCAACACGGGGGACGTATATTTTGAATCATTCGAGGGACGAAGGGTTGCGGGTGGTTGTGGTTAGTTTTTTGATAGTGAAGGCTATTGGAATGTGCGGGTGAGAGGATTAATTTCTAGATGGGTCTATTTCGCTTTTATCATTTTAATCTATGGTTTTTTTGGTGGATTTTAGATTTGTTTTATAGGTTTTATGAGATCGCATCTGATTGGGTAATAAGAATTGATCAACTTTTAAGTTCTATCTTTTTAAAAAGATAGACTCTGAGGAATGAGGAGGGTGAAACAGATAAAAAGACAGCCCATCTGAATAGACTGTCTTAAAATATTTTTATTGCATTCTATAAGTATACAATCCTCTTGCATCAGCTTTGATCCAGCCCATGCCTCCAAGGTTGTACCATTTTTTGTCCATCTGAAGTGAATCTGGTTCCGTAAGTTTTATAGCTATCACCAGCACCAAGTCCGCCTACTGAATGTTGTTCTGGACTTGTAGTTGCATCAACATATGTTGGCGTTGAATAACTTGCTGTTACAACATAAGGTGTTACTGTGCCGTTATCTCTTTGAACCCATGTGTCAGCAGCAACTTTGAAGTAATCTACACCATTATATGTTGCTTTTTCATATACCTTATATAGACTACCTGCTTGTAGTGGTAGGATTCCGTTTAGACCTACACCAGGACTGCAAAGGTATTTACGGTGTCATCTCCAGTAATACTAACGGTTCTTAACGTTGCCCATGATCCATCAAATGTGTGAAGAATTGATTCGGGATCAGGTTCAACGAAACACGGGGACGTATATTTTGAACCATTCGGTGGTCGAAAGGCTGATGAATGAAAAAGGTATGTTCTGATAAAGAAAACTCCTGCTGTCTCTTAGTTGAGATGGCAGGAGTTTTTTGATGTATTTGATCCTTAAAACCAGTCTTAAATTAACGAAAAAACCTTTACTTCTTTTGCTTTGGAAGAAAGATAGTCAAAGTCCAAGTCATTTTTATGAATGAGAAACATGCGATAGGCCCACTCGTAGTCTTCATCATTTTTCGGATAAACCAATGTAAATGCAATGCCTTCAAGGCGGTGAATGATGAGAAACACGGGGACGCATATTTTGAATCATTCGATGATCGAAAGGCTGTTGGTGATCTGGATTCGTTCATGAAAAGGTAAGATTTTGTTATCTTTGGATGACGAATGTATTCCTTTTGTAGCGGATTCTCTGTTGAATAAGGGGAATTTATTCATTAGTTATTGGAAGGGAATGCTTTTTTACAAAAAACGAGACAGAGGAAATCTCTCTCTGTCTCATTTCATTCATATTAAAGCTCGCGATATTCGTAGTTCTCTCCGTTGCTGTTGTTTTCGAATTTCACGAATTGATCGGCGTTCCATTCGAATTTAAAGCTTTCTACTCGGGAGTTGCTTCCTACTGTGTAGATTGAGTAGTTGAAGAGGTCTCCGATATAATCGTCGTTAATGGTTCTTGGCCATGTTTGTTTCCATGACTGTCTGTCGATGACAACTGCGTCTTTATATCGTGCTGTGTAGTTGATGGCCTGGTCACGAGTGTCAAATTCTGCGAAGTAGCCGTAGGCCGGATGGAACACAGCATATTGTTCCTGACCATTATAATTTACTTCCTGGTCGTTGGCGATGTTTCGGATCAGCAGATCGTTTTCTCTTGCGAATGCGTCTGCGTGTATCTTATATTTGAAGCTTTCTACTACCGGGAAATATCCTTCTTTACCATCTGCACCGTCCCAGCGTTCTTTATGAACACTGTACGTAAATGGATTAGCTACATTATCTTCATAACGGGGATAGACTTGTTTCTTATCCGACGTTCTGATGATGACAGCGCTTGGATAGCTTTCATTTACAAGCTCCAGCGCTTCGTCATAGGTCTCGAAATAAAGCTCTGTATTTGAGAATGAATCATGATATACCCAGTAGTTATTTTCTGGCTCTTGCTCAATCACTTCGTTTAAATATGGAAGTGGATTCACAGCATTTGATTGGAAACCATCGTAAGGGCCTACATGCAATTCAAAATGAAGGTGGTTACCAAATGAATAACCTGTATTCCCTACCCCTCCAACCAATGCACCTTGAGCAACATTCTGTCCAACTGAAACATTGATTGAACTTAAATGCGCATAAAGTGTTTCATATGTTTGACCATTCACTGTGTGCTGAAGCAGTACAGCATTCCCATAGCCGGTAAAAGGCGTCTGATTGGACCAGTAGTCTCTGTTAATCGCTTTAACAGTCCCACTCGCAGAAGCAACGACCGGTTCCCCCTCCGGAGCTGCCCAGTCAATTCCCGTATGGTATCTGTATTCTCCATTTAAATAATCGTCACCAAAAGGACTTGTAATGTTGTTACTGTTAACTGGTTTAATAAATGTGGCAGCCGATGCCTTATCACTAAACCCGGCTAAGCTGAATGAACTGATCAACAAAACTGCTGCTACAAGATATTTAACTAATTTCCCCATATGAACCTCCTAAAATTTTATTACGTGACAATTATATACATTTATTACAGGGGATTTACATAGGTAAGACCAACGAGTTTTAAATAACAAAATTTATCAAATAATAGCATTAATTTAATGGAAATATTTACATCTAAAACGAATAAATTTAATTCATACTTGATTACTAAGAATTAAAGTATTACAAAACTTTTATACAGAGAACCGCTGTGTAACAAGATATATAATAAACATGATAAAACATTTCACAATTAGATTAATGGTAAAGTATAAGATAAAAGCACTAGAAAGACATGGGGACGGGGGAATCGGGACTTATATTTTGAATAATTCGCTTATCGAAGGGGTGTTGGGTAAATACTGGACATAGATGCTGTTCAATTCGACAATCGAAAGGTTGTTGAAATTGATGCGTGTTCAATCACATAGTTGCTGAGCTACATCAATTAAATGATGAATAAAAAACCATAAAAAATAGAATAATTCCTATTTTAAATCTGTTATTAGTAGTTAATAAGTATTATATTTAAAGTATATAATTTAGGTATAAGATAACAGGAGGCGTTTTATATGAAAAAAGTTGTTGTATCAACAGTATTGGCCTCGTCACTACTATTTTCAGGTGTAGCGAGTTCTGTCCTGCCAATTTCAGGTCAGTTTATTAGTGAAGTAAAGGCAGCTCAGATGAAGGAATTGGGATCCAGTAAGATTCTTAATAAGGACATTGATCCTGACGCATACACAGGCGTATACACGTTGGTGCGTGATCTTAAACCTGGAACTTTGGTTGTTGAGATCCATCCTTCTAATACTTCAAGTTGGAATGGCAAAGATACTCTTAACTTTAATTTAACAGGCTTTCGAAGTGGAAATACTTATGAGATCAAGCGTGTGGACCAACTGACTGATGAGAAAGGAAGCTATTTAAAAGCATATATATACGTTTCTGAACCATTAAAGGATGACAGTGTAGATTTCACTTCAAACAAAGGGCAGTATGGATATGATGCGTTTGAGTACAAAGTTTTTTATGCAGAAGGTCAGGATCTTACAAAAGGTTCTGTAGTTACTTCCGCTCCAAGTGTTCTTAAAAAGGTTTATTGGGAAGGCGCTGAACTGCGTAAAGGGCAAAAAGGTAAGATTGTTGTCAAGAAGTCTATCAATCTGTGGAAACGCGACGTGAACAACAAGTTGACCCTCTCTCGTGTCTTGAATCCGGGAGAAGAGTATCGCGTTTACAGCTACGATAATTTGTATTTCGGACAATACGGATTAGGTGCTGGTCTATTTATTACTAAAATGGATGGATTTATTGAGTACCTTACACCATCAAAGGCGAAATATGATGAAGTAAATCGTCAGGGTAAATCCGGGACGTAGATGCTGTTTCATTCGACAATCGAAAGGTTGCTGTGTAAGGTAGGGTTGTCCTGAAAGTGAAGACTCCTGCTGTCTCTTTGTTGAGATGTGAAACACGGGGACGTATATTTTGAATCATTCGTTGGCCGAAAGGCAGTTGAAAATTCGGATTAGTTTTTGGATAGGGAAAGCTTCTGTTTTGTTGTCTCCGGGTGAACAGGGGCTTTTCTTTCTATGATTTTGAAAGAAAGGTCTTCACATTTCCGCCGGTTAAGGACTCTTAAAAAATAGAGCTTTAAGAAAACTCCTGCTATCCTTTCGTGGAGATGGCAGGAGTTTTTTGATGTGTATGATTCGTTTACAAGGCGGTTGCCCTTATAGTTAGAAAAGAGAATAGCTGCTCTGTAAATGATTTTTAAAACCACTCTTCAATTAACGGAAAAACCTTCACTTCTTTTGCTTTGGAAATAAGATAGTCAAGGTCTAAGTCATCTTTATGAATGAGAAACATGCGATAGGCCCACTCATAGTCTTCATCGTCTCTTGGATAAACTAATGTAAACGCAATGCCTTCAAGACGGTGAAGTATGATGTCCTCGATGCTGATCACGTATAACTTCTTCTGGTTCGGAAGGGTAATTTCATAGACTTTGTCCGGATTCCCTTCCAAATGATTAGAAGGGACTTCAACCGCAATTTCAGCAGCTACGTGATACCACTCTCTTTCGCTACGCTCAAATCCTAATTGGTTCATCAACAAGTCGTTAAATAAATGCCAGCCGTCACTGACAAAGTCAATATCATGAGTATGATAATCATTTCGCGTATAAATCTCTACAGCAAGTCCACCTACTACGATGGGCTTAATACCTTTTTGAAGAAAATAATCAGTCAGTAGGGAGGCAAATTCAAGCTGTCTTTCAAATTTCGGTTTATCCACAAGGTTAATAAGCGCTTGTTTTAAATCACTCACGGTAGTCATAATACATCGACCTCGTACCTGTTCGTATAATTTTTTTATTTTCAACCGCCTTCTGCCAGCGTGCAATGGAAATTTCATTCAAAGCTTTTACTTCGCCAGGCGTTCTCGTCCGGGATTTCTTTTTGCGACCATGAGAAGAAGATCTAATCGTTGCATTAGCTATTTTGCGATTTTTCTCAATTTTTTTATCCAGCTCGTGTAACGATATGGTTCGCATTAAAATCACTCCTGTTATCGGTATTTTACTCGATTTATTATTATTATATTCAAATGGCGGAGAGAAGGGAAGGAAACGCAAGAGAAACACGGGGACGTATATTTTGAATCACTCGATAGTCGAAAGGTTATTGATGGTTGGAATTCAATCTTAAATGGGAAGAGCTGTTCATGGCAATACACGTATTTCCAAAAGATGTTGGAGTAGGTCTGATTTTTATTTTATATGAATCCTTTTGCTATCCTAGAAGGATCAGAACGAAATACTTTAAATGGTAAGGTTGGAGAGGGATCTCTTTATGTGATGAATGGATGGAGTTTGAAATAATTGCTGGATAGTTCATTTTTCTGATCTAAAATATAGTAAATTTATCACTTTATATGGTATTATTATGAAGAATAAAAATATTTTGGAGGTACTTATCTATGAAAATGAAATTTTTGGTTAGTTTTCTAATGGTTATGGTCTTATTGATTTCCCCAGTTAATCCATCTGAAGCAGCTTCAGATGATAGACTGTTCGTTAAGTGGGATAATGGGACCCTGATCGAAGGACAAATTGGAAGAGTTAACATGGTTAAAAATGCAGTCCTTTTCAAACTTGAAAACGGTAAATTAATAAAAACAAATTTACTAAGAAAAGCTGGAAATACATATCGTATCTATTCTTTTATAGGTAGTGGAAATTCTCTATATATTGGCGTAGGTGGTGGTTATTATTTCCACAATACCACCGCTACTGTTTACCAGACTCCATCCCCTACGAAAAAGAAACAACTTGCTGCGTTAATTGAACAATTTGAAAAAGAAAAAGCTCAAAATGCCGCAACAGTGTCGCAAGCGCAAGCCATAAGAATGGCTAAAGAATATTTAGATTATATGCCTTTTTCAAAGATCGGATTGATTGAGCAATTAGAATATGAAGGTTTTAGTAACGCTGATGCTACGTACGCAGTAGAAAATATCAGTGTAAATTGGCGAGCGCAAGCAGTAAAAACCGCTGAGGATTATCTTGATTTTACTTCCTTCTCAAGAACCGGATTGATCGAACAATTGGAGTTTGAAGGTTTCAGCAATGCTGATGCTACGTATGCGGCAAATGCAGTAGGGCTTTAATAAGTAAAGTAAGCACCGGGACGCGTATTTTGGAAACGCGGGGACGTATATTTTGAATCATTCGATGGTCGAAAGGCTATTGATGGTTGGAATTAGGTCTTGAATAGGGAAGCTTCTGTTGTCTTAGGATGACAGGGGCTTTTTTTGTGGAGAAACACGGGGACGCATATTTTGAATTATTCGAAGGTCGAAGGTCTGTTGGTGATCCAAATATGTTCCTGAATAAAAAGCCTTCTTTTCGGACTGACGAGGGCATTTATTTTCTAAGATTATAATATAAAGGTTTTCATGTCTGTGAGGTTTAAGGAGTGTTAACAGACAGAAGTTAGTTCGTGAATAAGAAAACTCTTGCTGTTTCTTAGTTGAGATGGCAGGGGTTTTTGGCTGTTTGTAGCACATTTACTAGGCTGTGACCGATTGTTGTATCAAGAAGAATGAATGCCTACTCTGTAATTGATTATAAAACCAGTTTTCAATTAACGAAAAAACTTTTACTTCTTTTGCTTTGGAAGTCAGATAGTCAAGGCCTAAGTAATCTTTATGAATGAGAAACATGCGGTAGGCCCACTCGTAGTCTTCATCATTTTCCGGATAAACCAATGTAAGCGCAATGCCATCGAGACGGTGGATGATGATTTCTTCAATGCTTATCACAGATAGCTTTTTTTGATTGGGAAGGGTAATTTCATAAACTTTGAACGGGTTTCCTTCGGAAACGTGGGGACGTATATTCTGAATCACTTGTTTACCTAAGTTTTATTAATAATTTTGTTCAGTATCATTTAGCAACAATAGTAAGCTCACTTTAGAAGAAGATCATTTTTACATAGTGTGTTCTGTGGTTACTATATATCCTCCTCATATTTTTTAGTATCCAAATGTTTTTTCAGCCACAATTTATAGATCAATAAGTCGTTCTCATAACAATTTGGAAAGTTAGTTTATCAACATTATTTTTTAACAATTATTTTCCCTATCGAAAAGTCTACATTACTCTATGATTTAATCGGGTGTAAAAGTTGTTCTCAAACGCAAAAAGTAATATATAAATATACTCTATAAAAAATCAGAAAAAACAAAAAACAATTTTCCTTTTTATGAGATTAAATGTAAAATATTATTTAAGTGACCAAAAGGAGGAAGAAAATGAAAAGTAAATTAGCTGTAGCAATTCTATCTGGTGCCATTCTATTTAGTGGATTCGCTCCATCAATTGGGATGGCGGAATCAAGTCAGCATTTCAATATTAAAAGTCAGAAAAACATTATTGAACTTGCTGATATGAAAATACAGGAAAGGATCAATATTGGCGATCAGGATTTTTTAAATCTAGAAGTAAAGTCTGTTAAAAAGCTGAAAGATATCGAAAATAAGTATACCAAATCAATGATTGTTTTAAAGAATAAGGGGCTTGAAAATGTCGCAGGTTATATGATATTAGATCATTCATTGATGCTCGAAGATGCTTTAGTAGAGTTTTGATTGGGAGAAGTATACCCTGGACACGATGTTCCAAATAAAGAACTGTATTATTATGGACCGGTTACATATGGTTATATTTCTGAAGACCATAAAGTGAAAAACTTAAGAGACAATCGTGAATTTACCCAGGATGATTTGGAAGAGATTAAAGAAAGTGAAAAGGCAAAAAACAAGATTTATGAAGATTCTATCAATAATAGCGTTGAATCTAGTGGTGATTTTACAACTCAGGCAGTTGTTAATAGAGTTTTTAGAAAGGTTAGCGGTGTTCCAGACTATCAACAAAGCCATTATCCTGGGGCTAATGACTGTTCACCTGTAGCTGCTGCCAATATTATAATGTATTGGGATCAAAATGGTTACCCTTCTATGTCGTCAAGTAATGTACCGGCTAATGTTGTAGAAAGATTAGCTAACTTTATGAATACAACAGCTAACGGAACGACTGGCGCTAACTTAGAGATAGGATTAGACAGGTATTTACAAGAAAGATATCCAAGTGCTAATTCTGATCGCAGAGGAGATCCGTCATTTAGTAATTTATCTACTGAGATCTCGGCGGGCAGACCTGCATTAGTTCATGTGAAAGGTTACGGATATTCCACTGGTGATAGTAGTGTAGGGCATTCAGTTACACTTGTGGGAACTGAAAGTTACCAGGAATCTTCACAGAGTTTTAAAACTTACTATAACATTGTAGTTCACGATAATTGGACATCTACAGGCAAAGAAGTCTGGTTAGCATTTGAACGTGGTGGTGGTTCCGTATATGCGCACACAGTAGTGTTTCCTAAATAAATATCAGATAAAGGTAGGGAGTTAATTTGATAAGAAACCTGATTAAGTCATCTTTAGTAATTATCTTAGGTATCGGAATATTATCAGGTTGTTCGCAGAAGGAGCAAGTATTTGCTAAGAAAGAGACTGTAAGTTTTTCAAATGAAATGACGAATTACATGGAAGAAAAGTATGGTTATCCACTCAACTCAATATTAAATGATGGAACTATAATAGAAAGTGAGTCAGCCGTTAATTTGAGAAGTGAATACCTCAGTCAATATGAAGAAGTTGGAGTTGACCTCAAACCGTACGTGGGCGAATATCTTTTCGTATATGAATTTCCACTTAAGGAAAGCTGTTTAACACAAGATGGTGAAGAAATTCAATTCAGTCAGGTTTTTCTTGAGTCAAATGGAGAGTTAATCGGAGATTATTTGATTCAAAGTAATCCTCAAGGTGGACGTTTTAAAACTCAGACAATTGAAGATTTGTTTGAGGAATTGGGGTGTAGTTAGAAGGGAAACACCGGAAACGCGGGGACGTATATTTTGAATCATTTTTCTTCCGAAATGCTGATGTTATTGAATTAGCTTTTACATTGGGAACGCTTCTGTTGTCTTATGATGACAGAAGCGTTTCTAATTTTTGGGACAGTTCTTTGTTTAATAGATGCTGTGATAGTAAAAATGTCATTAGATGTTGTATCAACAACTTGACAAGTGTATTAAAATCTTTCATTGATTAGACAAAATAGGCCACCCGTATTCTAAGCGCCATCCTGTCTCATATAGCCTTTTATTCATAAGGTATTCATCTCTTTCCAACTCAACATATGTGTATCTCCATCTGTTTAAGTCATTTAAACTCGTCCCAAAATTTTTAATGAGCCTGTCTTTTGATGGTTTGAAAATTCCTGCACAATACGTGCTCGGAGATCATAAGAAGTTTTCGCGTCTACGCCACTACCTCCAATCCCGTTGTATACAACCCAGAATTCTTCTGCACTAGATGGCTTAATGACAGATCGTAATTCTTTTCTGCTTGATGAAAGTAAAGGTATATTAACGGAACCTCTTTGTCCAGATGCTACGGCATTGCAAAGGTCCTCCATAGTATAAGAGGTTAAAATCCAATACATTCCTCTACTCTTTTTGTTCGTTTTTTGCTCCAACTCAAATTTATCTTCATCGTTTTTAAAAATCCTTAATAATCCTCTCTCCTTTCGCTGTTTTTCGATTTGCTCGAGTTTCATTTTCATTTCAATAGTCTCCTCCGATACGTTTTTACGATTGACTGATACAGGTTATTGTAAATACCTGTTTTGATTCTTTATTTGTTTATGCCCGAAAAGCACAGGACTGAGCTCCAGTATTCATCCTCGTTAACAGTTAGGCAAAGGTAAGTACTCAATGCTGGTTAGTAAAATGCAATCACCTATTTATTCGAATTTATAACTTATTACCTTAAAATTTTAATGAATATACGTGAAATGCTGTTATTTATGATACAAAAGAATTATATTATAATTAAACCATTTATACTAAAAAATAGAAATAGGAGGAATAACAGATGGATATTGCTATCCTTATCGTGCTTAGTATTATTTCAATTTCTTTTTACACATTCCAAAGAAAAACCAATGAGAAAAACAACCAGCTTTACCGAGAGTTAGAGGAAAAGCTGAATTCGATTTCAAACAGTACACAGCAAGCATTTGCAAATTCTCAGGGCTATTTAGAAGAACAAGCCGATTTAGCATCTAGGGAACGCTCAGTTCAAAAGCAACAAATGTCTGAAATGGAAAAACGATTCCTGCTAGATCATGCTCGTGGGTTGAGACATTTATTAGAGAAGATTGAGACTTCCTCAAACGAGATAAAAGATCAATTTAGTCAGGAACTTAATAACCACAAAATAGAGTTCAGTCAACAATTAGATGAGGTGAAGGATATAAAGAATGATCTTCAAACGTTTGTGGAAAAAGAAATGGCTGTATCTGATGAAAAATTCTTTAGTCTAATTAAAGAAAGCACAGCAACGTTACAGAGGCAGGGAGATCAGAATTATAAAAGTGCGATCTCACATGCTGAAGAGTACACTGCAAAGATTTTCTCCTCTAATGAAGGCTTAACCAAGAATTACATGGATCAGCTCGAAAAATTGCAACGCGACTTAACGAATGAATTTCTAGTGCTTTCTGAAGATGTAGCAAGTCGAATTAAGAAACATGCAAATCATACAAATCTTTCTGAAGTACCATTTGAACAGAGGCAGAGTGGTTCTGCTGAAGAAATGTGGATTGCTGAAATAGAGAAAAAAGAAAATGAGACTCATGCCCTGAAACTGCTTGAATCGGCACTGATTCAATTACCAGGTAGCCGCCCGATTTTTAAAATGTTCTATGATCGTATGTTAAAAAAGATAAGGGAACAGAAGTCTGCAGAACAGAAGCTTTTTCTGGAGAGGCTTATGAAATTTACTCATGATCATCTTACATGGAGTCATCCGCAATCATGGCAAGATGCATTTAAGGATTATAAAACATTAAACGGACTCCGGTTACAGTATGCGGAGCGGTCGAGAACGCTTTTTCTAAAAGACTTTAATGAGAAATTCAGTGAATTGGAATTCTTGTTAAGATCACACGAAAACAATGACGTTTTGCAGTTACAGATGCAACAAATCGATCAAAATATCCAGCATAGCTTATTAAAACATTACCCTGATGAACAAAAGCGCTATGAAGATCTGGCGTCGAGGTTAATGGAAAAGCTTGCTTCAGTAAGTGATCCGAAGCGCATCACGTATAATAAATGGGCGATTAAAAAGCTAAGCGATATTCATTCTGAATTCAATGCACTAAGCGAAAGTGCACGTTCAGCAGATCACCACGTAAAGACCTTCTCTAAAAGCATGGCTGAAATTGACACCGCAATTCTTACAACTGAAGCACAGATATATTACCAAAGCATTTACCATGAAATTTTCAAAGTTGCAGCAGCGTCTTTTAAGCCACGGATGACAGAGATTGTTCTCGAAGCCAAAAAAGAATCGCTAGGTGCAGTATGAATCATTACCGGTACCGCAGAAACCGTGACATGTATACAGCAGGAAGCTCAGCGGTCGCAGCTACCTATGTAATAGATGAGTATTTTGTAAAACCCGGTGACGAACAATTTGCAGCTTATGAGGAGGACCTAGAAAAATCTTATGAAGCAGCACTGCAAAATCAGGCAGCGGGTGAGGATGTCAGAATGGAATATGCCAGATCCCAAGGTGTTGAAAATGCCTGGGAAATGAACAGTTTCTGGGCGTCTGAAGAAACGAACGCCCCTGATGAAGTATTTCAATATGTGAGTGACTCTGGTGAGGTTGTTTATTTTACAGATGAAGAACAGGCTTTAATGAGAGACTGGGAGTCTGGAGGTCCGGCACCAATTGATGGGATCGAAGGTCATCATTTGCAGACTATTAAAGAAAATCCGAACAATCCCGAGCTTGCGGCTGACTCTGATAACATTATGTTTGCGATAAGTGAAGGTCATCGTACACACCTGCATAGTGGGGATACTCAGAATCCAACTGATCCAGAGTATATGAATGCAGCGCTAACAAACGATCAGAAATACGCAATGACCCTTGAACATAATGAAGATATTTTGACACTCAGCATATTTGAAGAAGCAGGTGCTACCATTGCTTCTTCAGTCTTGGTAAGCATGACTATTTCCCAGATCATCAGAATGAACAGGTTGAAAAATGACCCGAGACCCTGGTCCATGAAAAAAAGGGAGCTCACATCAGGCATTCTTCCTGATCTAGGACGTGTAGGGATGATATCTGCTAGTGTATGGATGGCTCATGAAGCAGTCTCATCCATATCAGGTATATTTCTTGCTGAAACTTCCAGTGCGTTTTTGATTGATATACTTGCGATTAACGCATCATTTTTTGCAGTAAGTTTGATCCTTGCGGCAAAAGACTATTGGACAATCCGTCATCAGTCTGGCCTATCAGAAGAAGCAATAAATCAATTTAAAGCAAAAATGATGATAGCCACCGCAGAACTAATTAGTTTCACAGCACTAGGCGTCGCATTCGAATTTGGCCTTGGCATGCTTGGCGACCTTGCAGTAGATGCACTAATACCAGATCCAACAGGCGTTATAATCGCAGCAAGAATGATCTGGTCGGGTGTAAAAATATACAATAAACACCAGGCAAACAAAGTTAATATAGAAGCTTATTATGCATGTAACATGAAGAGATTTTCTTATCTGAGAAGTCAGGCAGATTTGTCTTTGGAGGCAGGGGATGAAACAGCGGGACGTGTATTCTGAATCATTCGGAAATCGGAAGGTCATGAAGTTTATTTTTGCAGACAGAATCTTTTTTGGTTTTTTCCGAGTTGGTAGTATAGTCATTTGAAGATGAAGAATGAAAAGAAGAAAATTTCCTTATATCATTTCGTCTATCAAATGATTCAAAATAACTGTCTACAAAATGAACACTAAAAGAAGAAGGTGAGAAGATGGACTCAACACAGCAAGGAAAACAATTTGTCAGAGATATTATAAAAAAGGCACACGTCAAGCTCTCTGATTTTTTAAATTACACTGATTTCCATTTAACGAGAGCACAGCAGCTGCTTGTTGCTTCAAAAAATGAACTTCAAAAGTATCTTGAGGACAGAAATAAATTGATAAATGAGATTGATCAGAAGGAATACGAAATTGATCAGCTGAGAAATAAAATGAACCAGTTAACCGGAAGTAATATGGACGAACTTTTTTCCTTGCAAAAACAAATCAATGATAAAATGAAGCTTTTGTCCCAATCAGAAAAGAAGCTTCGTCAAACAGAAAAGAAGCTCTCCCAGTTTGAGTATCAATCCCGACAAATCGAAAAAGAAAAAGTACGAGCTATTGAAGAGAGAAATCAAATCAAACATGAATTTGATGAGCTAAATAAGAATTTAACCAGCTTGAAAAAAGATATTCTCCTAAAAGAGGAAGAAATAAAAGAGTTACAAGATCATCAGGCTAATTCACAGGATATTCAAAAGGCTGAAAAGCTCCTGACCGATTTATTAGAAGAAAAACATATAGCAGAATCCGTATTGGAAACAGTTCAGTCCAATTTAAAAGATAAAATGCTGGAAGTCAGTAGTTTAACTACTAAACTAAATGAATTGAATGAAAAAATTAAATTGAAAGAACAAGAGGTCATTGTTCAGCTCGAGGAAATTCGTCAGCTCGAAGATAAAATTGAAAATCAGGACAAAGAACGGCACTTCCTTGAGAAACAATATGATGAGAGCATCCTGGAGCTGTCTCTTTATAAGGAAGATTATGAAAGAATGTCAATTGAGTTGAACAACATGAAAGAAAGGTCGGTTCTCAATGACGAAGAATTGAAAAATGCTATAAACGAGAAAAATTTAGAGATTGAAAACCTCAATGCCATCCTGGAAAACACTCAGGATAAACTCAATGCTGCTGAATCAATAAGATTAGACCTGACAGATCAGGAAAAAGAAATTATAAAAGTACTGCAGATTGAATACGAACCACGTTTCAGGTCACTCTACAGTCAATCTGATTTCCAACATGAATTCCTGAATGACTTCTATGTGCTAAACCCCTCAGATCGCCTAAAAGTTGAAGCTTGCATTGTAAACCTGAACTACAATTTTCAACAAAACAGCCATAAAGTTAGACCTAACCCAGTAAAAGCTGGGAACAAAAATATCTGGGAATACCCGTTTGCTGATACAGGCAGGATTTACTTTTTGCGTGAAAATGATCGCGTTCTGTTTTACAGAATTAGCAGAACTAAAAACGGCAAAGGAAGGTTGGATCAGAAGAGGGTTATTTCATGGCTGAAGGAGAAAGCTAATTAATTGATGGGGACGAATATTTCGAATGATTCGCCTGTCGAAATTATTCTGAAAACTTGAAGTGGATTTCATATTACTGGGCTTCTGTTCTTAACATATATGACAGAAGCTTTTTCACATGGTTAACGCCTCACATCTGTCCCTTTGATTCATTGTTACGGTTTATCGTATGTGGTAAATTTAAGTTACTTCAAAGATCCTCTGCATTTTTCTCCGCCGAAATTTCTTTTCTCACTGAAGGCATTTGTGACTCATTTTATAGAAATTATTGAGCATGAACGGTAGTAGAAAATCAACTTAAAAGGCCTTTCCCCTGACGTAAGGTTGATTGAATAATCTAAAACCTCTCCCTCTTAGATGTAGTAGCTGCAAAACAACCTCCATAACGAAATTAATAAGCTGCGAAACAAGCTGATCAAAATGGCAAGAACCATCTCTGATTTTTTGTTTTCATTAGTCTGAGAATGATTCCCTAATTTGACAATATCTAAAATAAAGGAGTGATCTTGATGCCCCGACATAAACGGGCAATCAGCAGGACAGATTTTTATCATGTCATCATCCGCGGTGCGAACAGGCAGGAAATTTTTCATGATGAAAATGACAGAACCGAATTTTTGAGTATTATCAAACGTAAGAAGAGTGACCATCCTCTTGAAATTTTCGCCTACTGCATGATGGGAAACCATGTTCATTTTCTGTTCAAATGCCCACTGGATCAGCTTTCCCTTTTTATGAAACGAGTGAGTATTAGTTATGTTAAGTACTATCATGGCAAATATCAAACATGTGGACACCTGCTCCAGAACCGATTTATTAGTGAAGGGGTTGAAACGCGAGAGTATTTGTTGAAGGTGATGCGGTATATTCACCAGAACCCTGTAAAAGCGGGAATGGTAAGGACTCCTGAAGAATGGAAATGGAGCAGTTGCAGTACTTATTACGACCAAAGTAGAAAAAATATATTAATAAATACCACGTTTATCTTAAGTTTCTTTAACTGTAATCTTTCCTTATTTAAAATATATAATGAGGAAAGTTCAGAACAGGAAGAGTGCAGATCTGCCTTTCCAAAGCCACGAAAATTCACTGATCATGAAGCTCGTCAGCTGATTGCTGAACAAATTGGCGAAAAAATGATCCCCCTGATCAAAACCTACCCAAAAGAACAACGGGACCCCATCCTCCGGAAAATCAAACAAATTCCCAATCTCACCATCCGTCAGGCAGCGAGACTGCTTGGAATATCTCCCAATTTAATCACCAGAGCATGAAAAGAATCCGGGGAAAAAATCAGTCAAAGATGAAAATAAACATGTGCTGGTCACCGAAAAAAGGTGATCAGCACATGTTTTTGAATAGCTTGTTAAAATAAGATAAAAAATATACTTCGGATGTGGAATGATTCAAAATATACGTCCCCACGAATCACCCGCAAATCACCGCGTCCGCTTATCAACAACCGCAATAAATCTCAGGCTTTTTCCTTCTTTGTCATCATAATGGAACCATAGCTGATAGTTGCCGATTTGGTAATTCAGGTGGTAGATTCCGTCTTTTTCGCTGATTCCGTCGTTGTAAAGGCCTGTTGTTCCGATTCGCTGTTTAATTTGAGCAGGTGTAATTACATAGTCTGGGTGGAACTCATATTGAATAGAGACTAGATCACCCGATTCACCGTTTCTAAAGTAGTTAGTTGAATAATTGAATTTTCCGTAGTCAAAGCCGTATGAGCCGAATGGGTTATATCCCTGTGACACAGGCTTACCAAACATTTCTCTCATGTCATACATGGTAGATGTATTCACATCCAGAGGTGTTCTTGGTAATTTACCTTTTTCAATCAATGTACGAAGCCCCGATGAAATGATGCTGTCATCAATCACCAGCTCAAGCTGACGTTTCTTTGCAGATGATGGCGTTTCATAAGTTGTCGCGGTAGTATTATGTAGATAATAACCACCACCCACCGCTAAATACTGATAATTCCCTGATCCGCTAAATCCGTAAATGCGATACTTGTTACCAGCCGTTCTAAGAAGATTCGTTTTCTTCAAGCTGCCATTCTCCATCTTAAAAAGCACAGCATCCTTCACAAGCGTTACGCGCCCAATCTGACCATCCACAAGCGTCGAATCATCCCACTTCACAAACAACCTCGAATCCGCAGCCTCCGTCGTACTCGAAATCGAAAAAAACACCAACAAAGCCATCAACATACCAACCAACTTCTTCACAACCACATTCCCCCTAAATAAAATTGACTTACAAAACATTAGACGCACAAACAATGGAAAAGTTACTAAAATGTTACGTTAATATTTCAAATATAACACATTTTGAAATAATTCATCCAGTGTTTGGTGGATGGTTTTTGGGGACGTATATTTTGAATCATTCGATAAACTAAGATGTTTCACATTTGTAGGAAGTGAGAAGGTCTTTTCTAGTTGTCTGTAAGCAACTATGCATATCAAAAAATATTTAATGGTTATATTCGTTATTATAGTAAAATAATACTATATTAAGTCGATATATTTGGTAGAATAAAAGTGACAATATAATCATGAATTTGATAAAAAATGAAAAAAGCGAAGGGGTTGTGAATGTGGTTACAAATATTAATGATATGGAGATTGTCAGGTTAAAGGAAGAAAATGAAATCCTTAAAAGAAAAATCAAAAAGTATAGGAAGGATTCGATCGGCAGAGCGGAAGCAGCCCAAGCTTTAGAAATGCTTATTCCTGAGCTGACGAAGACTGATCAATATGAAGTTCTCTTCGAATTAGATTGTCCTTTATTAAATTTTTCTCAATTTCTAAAACTGATCACAGCCCTGATGAAATTAAAAAGAACAGACTTAATCGATTTTCACAGTCAATATTACATAGAAGAAAAAAACCTGAAACTTGAAGATGAAATTGAAATGATTGAAGGTGAGCTAAACAGATTTATAAAAGAAATTTTAGCGGGTAAGCTCTCCGCTGAGTACCGTGCCACTTTAGGGTTGAAAGTTCTCTCATACAAAAGTAAAAATGACGTAAATCTTCTATTAAATAATGAACTTATTAAAAACCTGGATAAATTGATGACCCTAACGCTGGATGCCTCTACTGACAAAAGCTTATTAATGTTGCTCGAGCACCTGAATAACAGTAAAAATACGAAGCTGAAAAATCAGTATGCAGAAACACTTTTCATGCACTGGCCTCTTATTAATAAACGGTTTACAAATGAGAGTATCGCATCATGGAAAAACGCTGCAAAAGCCTCCGGACATCTGGCTTTACAAAACAGAGTGAAGGCAATGGAGGAATTTTTTGATGCAGAGCCCGGCTCAGAGGAGAAAAAAAGACTGGCTAATATTCATGAGCTTGGATTTATAGTGGCTAAAGAAGAACCAAAATACCAGGAATTTAGCGAACTAAGAAAGATGGGTTATCAAATAACGGGAAAAACAGATCAACAAAGAAGAGCTGTGTTGGATAAAGCAGTAAAGTCCATTCCTTTATCAAACATTAAATCACACATTAACTGGTTACTTGAAAGATCGTACAAAAATCACGGACAAAGAGGTGATTACAGCCGAGCCATTAATGCTTATGAGATAGATTTGGAGTATTTGAGGAGGAGATATGGATGAACTGACATTCTTGAAATAGGTTTTGGACTTTTTTGTTAATCGAATAAGGCTACGGGTTTTATTTACACATAACTTAATCATATGAATAGGGTCGTTTGTAGAAAAGAGTTTGATCATTCGGTATTAAGTTATTATTTTAGATGTCAAATTTTTAATCCAAGTAAAGACACTTTTTTAAAAGTAATTATTATCTTTTGAGGAGATGTAAAAAATGAAAAAAATAATTAACGTTTTTTTAAAAGCATTATAGCCAAAGATTAAAGAATTATTAATTAAATATGGTGATGAAATTATTGAATTCATGATACAAACTATAAAGAGTCAATTTAAAAAGAGACAAGATCAAAAAAGAGAAAAAGATGAACAAGACCTTTATGAAAAAAATAAACAATATCAAAATTCAACAAATGAAGACCATAAACAAGATCTATGGAATGAGATTCAAGAATTAAAAAAAGAAATAAAAATAAAAGAAAAAATGGTGGATGACTTAAATACAATGCTGGATTCTGTTAAAAATGAAGTAAGCAAAGATATTAAGGAAAGAACACGTAAATTAAAACTAAAAGACCTTCAAAAAAATAAAAGTAAGGAAAACCTAGAAGATTTTCTTAATCAACTACCTGACAATATATTAAGATTGCCGGGGCCGGAAGAAGAAAATAAACAAAAACATGATTCAGTGAGTTGATGTAAAGGTGATTCGTAGGGACGCACATTACGAATCATCCCAAAACAAAAAATCCTGCCGGTTATTTTCGCCGACAGGGTCTTTTTTGGTTATTTGATAGTAGTTATGTTGATTCGTTCGAAGCACAATAAATTGAATAATAGTGGAAGAGTTCCCTTTTCATTTATTTTAAGCAAAAAGGGTAGACTCTTTTCGACTACCGATGATTCAAAATAACTGTCCCAAATTACTAATTACTGAACTGCGATATCCCACTTAACTTCTACATCATCCCAAGAGAAGAATGGTGTATAAATCAATTCATAGTTAGTGCCTTCCGGAACGTCAAAGTATAATTTTCCGGTTGCTTTTTTTCCTGCGTTTAAATCGCTGCTGATGGACATTTCGTCATAACCGTAATATTCATTAAGCTGATTTCCATCAGCGTCGTATAATGAAAAGTCTGTGGAGTCTACAAATGCACTTTCAGTGTTTGTGTTTTCTACAGCAAGTTCCATTGTTAAAACTTTACCATTTGCTGCTTCTGAATACTCAGCTGGTTCAGTAAAGGTTGCACTCGTAATCGTTACATTTACTCCATCGACTGAAACTGTGTCGCCAACGCTAAAAAATTCTGGTGCTGCTTCTTCAGCAGGTTCTGTTTCTTCAGTTGTAGCCGCTTCTTCGGTAACTTCTCCTTCAGCTGCAGCTGTTTCCGTTTCTACCTTTTCTACAGTTGTTTCACTGCATGCGGCCATTAATAAAACAACCATTAATACAGCTATTAATGAAAAATAATTCTTCATTGCGTAATTCCTCCTAAAAATAATATCGGTATAACTTTACTATATAATATTACACTTATGTAATATTATCGTTCGACAATTTACGACATAAAATAGTGTTTTAATCTATGTAAACGCTTGATAATTGATAATTTTAAATTATTTAATATTTTTTTGAGATAATTTTTGGGAGTGTCGAATCTTATTATGTGAAAACTGAAAGATCCTGTCTACTTATATAGCAGACAGGATCTTTCGGTAGAATTTTGTTACAGCTTGTTTGAAAATTTGGAACCAAATGAATTTAAAAGAGGGGAAATCCTTATTCTATTTACTAATAACAAAAGTTATCGTCATTTTAAATCATAACGATAAACTTTATTATCATCTAAAGTGTAGCTAATCGTATATAAAGAACCTTTATTAAAGCCTAAAAATTCTTGCCCTTTTTTGAGCTCATGCACAATTTCTGCTTCGCCTTTTTCATTCAGTTTAAAAATCGTGTAATTCTTCCAGTTGAAATAATAAAGTTGATTTTCATACTCGTGTATCACATTTAGTAAAGGATTCACATTTAAGGAATATAATAGCTTGCCCTCATAATTATAAATTTTTGTAGGGGCAGGTTTCTCAAACGATGTGAATTCAGTGACTACAATATACTTTTCATGTAGATCTACGAATGCTTGTTCTTTAAAAGAAATGCCTGGAATTTTACTTTCTTCTAGCGTCTTTAGATCAACTCTAATTACACTATCATGAGCGAGGTAGTAAAAGAAGTTGTCATCTGCCTGTAAAACAAATGGTCCTCCGCCTGACAATTTAATTTTATTTGAAAGTAATTCTTTATTTTGTCCCTTAAGGTTATATTTAAATAATGATACTTGATAATAACCCTGTGAATCTTGGCCGATTTCAAGAGTGAATAAATTTTTATTGTTAATTGTGAAATACTCGATTTCTCCAACATCAATTCTTTCCGACGGTTCATTTATAGAATGGATAAACAAATTGTAATGGTCATTAGGACCGTTAGCACTTGCACTGTATATATATTTATCATTTTTGACAGTTGTAAAAGGAATACTGGAATGATACAGCTCTGGATGTGCTTTTATCAGTCGGAAAGTATTCGCATTTGGATCTAGTACATACCATGTAGAGTAATTACGCCTCCCGTGGTATATAAGTGTTTCCGACCCATTCATTATTTCATTACTCGTTAACTCTCTTAACTCTATACTTTCATCTTTTATAACTGGTTCTTGAGGAGTGGGTTTCGGTTCAAGTAAGTGCGGATTATGTACACACATCGCTGCTGTTAATTTTGCTCTACTAGGTGTCTCATACTTTACCTTATTATCACGATCTACGAAGAATCCGCCCCCAACGCTTAACATGCCGGGTTTAAACGCATAAATTCTATAACCTTCACCAGCCTTGAGTGTTTTTGAAAATACTTTTTTCTCTCCATCCAATTTAAATAATGGAGTATCATTTACGATTGAAAGTCTTCCAATTTGACCTCCCTTTAACTCAACGCCATCCCACCACACCTTCTTAACACCTTTGTACTTCTCGCAAACTTCTGCCCCACTAACATGTACAGACAATAAAACTGAAAGCAACATCAAAACAAACAACGATTTAAACACCTTCATCATTCAACAACCTCCGCTTCGTTATTAAGTAAAATAGAATTACTACTTTTATCATAGTCTAATAGTTGATTTAAGTATACAAAATTATGTATAAATAACTATTTATTGGTATGTTTTATGTGGTTTATGGGGACGTATATTTTGAATCATTGGAAACACGAAAGATCCTGTCAGCTAAAGCAGACAGGGTCTTTTCTGTTTTAGTAGTTAATTTTATTGGCTAAACAAAAACAAGTTGAATAATAGAAGAATTTCCATTCATTTAATTTTGGTGAAAAGGAAAGGCTTTTTCGTATACCGAATGATTCAAAATATACGTCCCCAACAATCGAAAAATATTTCAAAAATGTTGTAACTATTACAAAATTGTTACGTCTAACTTACCGAGACGTCTTGATAGCAATTATTTATATTTAAGGTTTTATTTAGAAAATTAATGGAATTTCAGGAGGAATTATTTTATGAAGAAGTATGTATTATTAATGACAGCAGCACTTGCATTGGCAGCTTGCTCGGATGACCAGGCGCAACCAAAGGAAAAAAAGGTTGTGGAGGCCGCAGAGGTAGAAGAAGTGAAAGAGAATAATAAAGCTGCTGGATCAGTTGAAAATACAAATAATACAGAAGAAACGAATATCGACGTTTCTGAGGAAGTTGAAAATACGGTGGGTAATGAAGCGCCACTGGAATGGCATGCTGAATGGACAAATGATCAAACGATCGTAATCGAAGAATTAGTCGATTTTAATCAGGATGGTACGGATGAAATGGTTATTGGTACTGCTACGCACCTCCTTGTTGGCGCTCAGACAGGAAATGAGTGGGAAGCGGTTTATGTTGAAGAAGCAGAGGTTACGGGATTCAGTGGTGTTATGGAAAATGAATCTGTTGGACAAATGGCAGCTGTGACGACGGTATATGAAGGTAAACAGGAAGCTGGAGCAGACACACTCAGACTGCTTCGATATACAGAAAATGATGGTGAATTTGGTATTATCGAAGCTTACCGATTTGAAGGTATTGATGCGGCTCTGAAAAATGCGGATTTCCAGGTTACAACTAATACCCTTGATATCATTATGGAAGATCCGAATGCCGGTCACAGGAGTTATTTGCTTGAAGGAGAACAATTGGTGAACATGGACTACGATCTTAATTTATTTGATGGTGAACCACTCACAAATGACCCGGCTTTTCAGGCACTCTTCCCTGAATTTTTCTCAACAGGTATTGTCATGGGGGATTCAATTGACACTGTGATCCAAAAAGCAGGTGAAGGTCAAAAAGGAGGCTTCTATGGTAGCTCAGCATTACATTACGATGGATTTACCGTCCTATACCGTGATGACACACGCGTAGTCCAAAACCTACTGTTAACAGGGAATGGCGAACTAACAGTAGAGGACTTGAGAAAAGCAACAGGAAAAGAAATGGAAATCTATCATTACGAAACTGGAATATCAGGAACAGTCTACCACACACCACTCTACTTCGATCAAATTGCCTATAGTATAGAATATTTTGATATGGATGGTGAGTTGACATACGTTTATGTTAAGTGATGCGTGGGGACGTATATTTTGAATCATTGGAAACACGAAAGATCCTGTCAGCTAAAGCAGACAGGGTCTTTCGTGTTTTATTTTACTGAGTATGTAATTAATTCTTAATGAAAAGCATAATGGAAGTTAAAAGGTTTCTATTTTCTTTTTGATTATCGAATGATTCAGAACAACTGTCCTCACGTGTCACATGGTCATAGTCAACGTAATATTAAATGAGAATTTTTTCTTATTTTCTATTTCTAAAATGATACAAAAGTTTTATAATCGTCTTATAACATTAATTTGAATAGGAGGAAAGTTTTGATTGAATCTTTAAAATTGAATGGAGGAATAGTTACATGGAAAATGTTGCATTAGAAAAAGAATCATTGATTGAAAACATTAAGTTCACACACAATAATTTGATCATAATTGAGAAAAATGAACAGACATACGAACAAATGTTCAAAAAACCTCTCAAAGTAAATAATTTTATTCATGCAGTTATTATCATACTTACCTTCTTGCCATTTGTAATATCTGTTGAAGCGATTCTCATTTTTTTATTGGATTTATTTACGTTTAATACTAGTAGAGGGAATAGCAATTCATTTATAGAACTATTTGGTTTTTTTATAGCAGTAGGTTTATACTTTTACGGATACAGGTTGATGTGGAGGCTTATAAATAAATTAGTGACATTACCAAATGTTACGAATGCTTCAAAATTAAATGCTTTGCAAGAAGAGATCAATCAGCTTGAAAAGATAGTTGACGAACAATCATTAGTACCACACAAATTTAGAACTTCATTTTGCACTATAAGGCTACATGGATATTTAACAGATTTAGAAGCCGACACCCTTAAAGAAGCCTTAAACCTTTTAAAAAGTGAAATCATGCATATAGAAAGAATGGAAAGTGATGCTGAAACTCAGCGTTTGCAACGCATAGCAAATAATGAATTGGATAGTATTAATTTGAAAATGAGAATGAAAGATTAGTAATTGTTGAAACTTGATACGTGGGGACGCATATTTTGAATCATTCACAAAACGAAAGATCTTGCCGGTTACTGTTTTCGGCAGGATCTTTTTTCTAAAAATGATATTCAGAACTCTCAAAAAGCTAATATTTTCCTGGGAAATACTTTTCAATGGAGTGGTTTACATGGTGAAACATTTAGCGAGAGAGCATTTCGTTTATAAAATGGATAAAGGCAATGCGCAGGTGCTGACTGTTCAGTCCGGTGATCAGGCTGAGGTTGTTACGTATGACTGTTTTGAGAATCAAGTAAAGTCGGTGATGACTTAATTTAGCGCGATTGACTGGGATAAGGTGAATCCGGCGACGTGTCCGGGGCTTGGTGTGATGGGGCATCGATTAGAGGAGTTTCAGGTGAAGATCATTCCGATTCAGGATGAAAAAGCGGTTTTCAATAACCGGATGGCATTGCCATTGAACCAAATGATTGGGTGTTATTGGGGTGGCGCTGGAAAATGAAGGCGTTTCATGCGGGACGCCGGGTGCAAAAGGTGGAAATATGGATACGAAGGAAGTAACCACTAGTGCGACTCTCTATTTCCAGGTCTTCCATGAAGGTGCGCTCTTGTCACTTGGCGATCTGCACGCTGCAATGGGTGACGGTGAGATCAGCTTCCGAACTGACCATGCTGATGAGCGCAGTCGGCGAGATTCTTTGTGCCGCGATATGTGCTGAAGGCTCATGGTATAAAGGCGTTTAGGTAGAGAGAACAAGGTAACGGTTCTTCTTTCTCATGAAAAAGAAGAGCGATCCCCTTGCGCACTCAATAAAAATTGAGAAAAATACGTAGTCTAATCTAAATCATCTTATTTGGGAGGAATTATTAATGGATCGCACTTATATGACTTTTTTACATGTAGGTATGACAATCTTTCTTTCGATTACTATTTTTTATGCCCTTGCAATTTTCATGAAAACCGATTCGCCCGTTACTGATTTTGTATTGCTCACAATTTGTGTTCATTTAATTTACAGGAGTTGTGTGTCTGGTTATACCAGTGTTCGGACTATTAAATAAAAATAGTGGTTTGTGAAGTTTTGTTCGAAAATACCTAAATGATTCAATACATTATCCTTTCAAAACTTTTTTGAATGATTGAATAGAAAAAAAAGAGACCAGGCAAAATGCCCAGTTCTCTTTTTCTCTTACAAAAAGACCGTACTCTGTAACCTAGTTTTTTCCTGATTAATTCTATCAGCACTTTTATAAGCATCGTAAAGTCCCCAAACCCAGACGAGCGGATAAGTAATCATTCCAATAAATAAAATAACTAGAAATGCATTAACGATCTGAAGTACGATCATAAGGACGCCTTTCAAAATATGACCATTGTATATTTGTCCAAGTCCGGTCAAAAAGAAACTAAGAAGTACTGCGATACCCGGATTTTTCACAACCATCCCTCCTTGAAATTATATTTTTAAGACATAATACCTATAAATTAGAATAGCTCTTTTTTACAGAAAAAGATAATAAAAAATCATTTATATGAAGGAATCTTAGATGCGTGGGATGCGTGGGGACGTATATTTTGAATCATTCACAAAACGAAAGATCTTACCGATAAGGATTGTCGGCAAGATCTTTTTTTAAAAGAATAACATTCGGAACTTTCAAAAAACTAATCATTTCCTGTAAACTACTCTTAAAAGGAGTGATTCACATGACAAAACATCTTGCCAGGGAGCATTTCGTTTACAAAATGGATCAAGACAATGCGCCGGTGCTGACTGTTCAGTCCGGCGATCAGGTTGAGGTTGATACATATGACTGTTTTGAGAATCAGATTAAGTCGGAGATGACGGAGTTTAGTGCGATTGATTGGGATAAGGTGAATCCTGCGACGGGTCCGATTTTTGTGGAGGGTGCGCAGAAGGGGGATATTCTGAAGGTTCGGATTGATGATATTGAGCTTGGCGATCGCGGTGTGATGGTGACGGGTCCGGGGCTTGGTGTGATGGGCCACCGGATGGAGGATTTTCAGGTGAAGATCATTCCGATTCAGGATGGAAGAGCGGTTTTTAATGACCGGTTGGCATTGCCGCTGAACCCGATGATTGGGGTGATTGGTGTAGCGCCGGAAAATGAGGGGATTTCATGCGGGACGCCGGGTGCACACGGTGGAAATATGGATACGAAGGAAGTAACGACTGGTGCGACCCTGTATTTCCCGGTTTTCCATGAAGGTGCGCTATTGTCACTTGGCGATTTGCATGCGGCGATGGGTGATGGTGAGATCAGCGTTTCAGGGATTGAAATCCAGGCAAAGGTGAAAATCACGGTTGAAGTGATCAAGGGGTATGAGATTTCCTACCCGTTTCTCGAAAATGGAGATGGTCTTTCCGTGCTTGTTTCCAAAGAAACGCTGGATGAATCGGCTGATACGGCAGTGGAGCTGATGATTGATTACCTTCAACCTCAGACTGATCTGACACTTTCCGAGCTGACCATGCTGATGAGCGCAGTCGGCCAGGTTCAGGTCAGCCAGATTGTGGATCCGCTAAAGACGGCGAGATTCTTTGTGCCGCGGTATGTGCTGGAGGCTTATGGGATAAAGGCGTTTAGATAAATAGAACATGAGGCGGGTTCTGCTTTCTCCTGAAAAAAAGGAACCGTAACCCGTATTTCTTAGATGAAAATCAAGCAATATATGTATTCTAAATTTAAATCACATTATTTAGGGGGAAGTGCTAATGAATCGCACTTATATGACTTTTTTACATGTAGGAATGACCATCTTTCTTTCGGCTACGATTTTTTATGCTCTTGCTATTTTTATGAAAACCGATTCGCCCGTTACTGATTTTGTATTGACCACCATTTGTGTGCATTTAATTTACAGGAGTTGTGTGTCTGGCTATACGAGTGTTCAGACTGTCAAATAAAAGGACGTGTACGAAGTTTCATTTAAACATACCTGAATCATACGACACATAATCCGTTCAAAATCTTCTTAAATGACTATATAAAAAAAGAGAACAGATATACAAATTGAGCGACCTGGAGCTTCTTATATTTTATGACGTATCTTCCGCCTAACATGACGCAGATGAAGAAATAGGGGTATTTTCTGTAAGCATGTTTGAAGCATCTTATTCTATATAATTCAAACGACGTAATAGAAGAAAGTAATGGGTAGTAGAATCATCGTAAAATCCCTTGTTGGGAACAATTATACTTTTTTCGAAAGTTACAGATTAAATCTGTTGATTATTGAGATTGGTTTTGGTATATTATTTTTATAAGTTATAAAAGGAGGACGAATCATGATAGTAGAAAAATATCGGCTTCACAATGGTTGCCGGGATAGAGTTGATTTGAGAGGATATGAAAAGGAAATAAAAAAATCTGTAGATTTAATCTGTGTAACGAGGGGATTTCATGTAGAAATAGACGTATATGAAAAATTTTATCAAATTAAAACTGAAAGAAAATTAGATCATGGAACAAAAAGCTTAATTGGAAAAGAAATAGTTAAAAATAGCAGTGAGCTCAATGCTCTAAAGAAAGGACAAAGAAACGGAAACACCTTATTTGAACATTTTTAATATGGCATTACTATTTTCGCGAGAGGAGTCTAGAAATGAAACCAGTTTTTGAAGTGCAAAAAGGATTTGATAATCCTTCAGAAGCTTTGAACTCTTCAGCTTATAAGATATATAGATCTAGAACTAGAATATCCAGTTTGAAATTTTATGTCGGAGCTGCAAAAGATCACATAGAGAAATCAAATACAATACCAGTAGATTTTCAAAAAGAATTATCAAAATTTGAAGGTATTGTCAGTATAGGTAGAACTAAAGTAACTGAAAAGCAGAACAGTTATGAATTTAAGAATGTACACTTGTACGTATCTAATTGTGAGACATTAGACGGGTTTAGTCGAATTTGCTACGTCTATGGGCTTAGAGGTGAAAGAGAAAATTGTATTATGGTTAAAGAGTGTGCGAGATCCAGAGGTGACAATTATTCTGCATATTATAAAATATTGTCAAGCTTATTAAAGAAAGAAGAATTTCTTGAAGAAAACAATGAGTTCGTCATTACAAAGGAGAATATTTCTACTTTTATTTCTCTAGTCAATAAAATATCAAATAATTCGCAAAAAAAAATATATAGTCAACAATTCACTGACGAGATTCAGAAAGTTAATGGATCATACTTCAATACATTCTATTGGGATGGTGGTACGAACGTTAAATATTCCAATGGAACTTCTCTAAAAGAATATAAAGACCCAACTGATAATATCGATTCTTACCTTGAAAAGATATTCAATGAGATTGATAATACATCCGATGCTGAACGGTTGAGGGTGATTGGAAATAAATTAGTTGAATTTGGTAGATTTGCAGAAATGAAAGCAAATTTAATGCAAAAAAATAATGTAAAACACAAGATCGAAAAATTCGAGTCATTTAGTGAGAAGCATTCGGAAACATCTGGGACGTAGATCGAGTTTCATTCGACTTCTGAAAGGTGTTGGGGAATAAGCGTTTATCCTGAAGAAGAAAGTTCCTGCCATCTCTTAATTTAGATAGCAGGAGCTCTTTTATTATCATGACGTATATTCCCCCTGATGTAACGAAGAGGAAGTGCATTATTCATATCTGGAAACATGTTTTTAGGGAGTGATTGTGACGCCTCTTATTCCGAATACGCAAAAAGTGAAGATGTCGATTCATTTTCTTCCATCCTTTAAAAAAATACAGCAATATTCAAACAATACGCAGCCTTTCTTCCACAGCAGCTCTTCTTTTGTCATCACCACGAATGCAATGATCACTGTTAGGTTGAATTTGTAGGATCGGTTTATACTTTCTAATAGCATTTAGTTCTTTCTCATTTAAACTAATTTTGTCGTCACCAACCTCCTTAATCTCAACAATACTGATCCTCATCCTCCCACTTTTTAATTCAGAAGGCAATAGCCCGAATTTTTTCGATTTCGTTGACAAGTTCCCTATATGATCCCATATTCTCTTAAACATAGAAGTATTAGATATTCCAATATACAGGTATTCTGTTTCATTTAGAATGAGACCGTACACGCCTGGTCTGTCAAAGTCCGATAGTTTCAGCTCGGAAAACCCATTTAATAATTCTCCAGGTACGTCGAGTGGACTAGAATTGTTATTCATTGACTAACATCCTTTCCTTTAAATTGTTAATTAAGTCCCAAAGTTTCACTAACATCACAATGCTCCTTACTTATCATATCGACTAAGTATGAGTCATGGTTAGGAAACATGGGGACGTATATGTTGAAACACTCGGGAATCGGAATATACCTTCTGCCATAAGGCGATTTTTGAGGTGTATGCTAAATATACCTTCCCAATTTTTTCTTCATATGTTAAAATGATAAGGAAGTAATTCCCGTAATCCTTCCTAATCAGTTGGATTATCTTTTGTGTTCAGCCCTGCAATGTTCCTTTCGGTTCATTGCGGGGCTGGTGTGTTTTTTGAGGGAAATTAGGATATCGGAAACAAGGGCACAGATTAATTGAATCACTCGAAGTCTAAAAGCTGAAGGTGAATGGTCAATACTTATAATAGGTAAGGTATCTAAATAGATATAGTAAGAGGACTTCTTAGAGATGAAGTCCTTTTTATTATTCAGATGATTCATTGAACAAAGTGAAGGTCTTTCACCATTAGACAGTACGGCAAAATCTACGGGATGCAGATCGTGTTTGATCTAATGATTGATAGATTAAACAATCTGAGGGCTTGTCTCTTGAAACTAGCGCTCAATAGCTCTTGGTTGAGTTTGCTGGTATCTTTTAAGTACTTGTGATGTATCCTCTGTAAAAATTGTGATTTGAGTATTCTTATGTTTTAAACGAGTAAAACCCAATTGGAATGGTGTACGCTGACTACTCTTTCTACTTTTCAATTAAACCTAAATGAAGCAACTGCTCCTTCATATGATTGGGATATTCTAGTTTTATAGATTGATCATTTTGAACCCAGAAACGAATAAATCCTAAAGCATCTAAAGATTTATCTACTTTTTGAACTCTTTTTCTTATTCTAGGGATATCTGGGTTAGCCATAACAAAAATACTTTTCTCGCTGTGAACGTTTTTATATTCCATCAGTTTCCCAATTTGATTATAAGTATGAACTTTAATTTGCCCTTGGCCAAAAACTGTATCAACATCATGATTATTTGCATGTGAACCTTTAGATTCTATATAGATTTTCCAACCGTCTTTTTCTCCTTGTACATCAATTCCTCTCTCCCTTCCTGTCAAAGGATGAGGACATACAAACTCATTTTCGTTAAGAAAGCGCCAGACTGAAAAATTCACAGTGTCTTCATTCATCAAAAAAGGGTCAGGTACTTTCATTTTACTTAATGGTTTTGGCATTAAAATACACCCTTTCATTAAAATTCGGGGGGACGGAGCGACTGTGCTATTCAGCTCGCTCTGTCCCCCTGTTTTGTTTTGGCACAAGGGTACAGAGCTGGACAAAAGGAACGGTTGCTCTGTCTCGCCATCTAGTACAAGTAATCTGCAATAACTACTGGCATTTGATCCGTGTTTTCAAAACCACTAGTTGAAAAGCTTGATGCGCCACCTAGGTAGTTGGAAATTAAATACTCTTCATTAGTTTGAAGATAATTCCCCTTCATCATGCCGGAGAAGTTTAAGATGTCACCTTCCATAAGTTCGGTATGTTCAGGATAGAGTACTAGGACATCACCGCCGTAGTATTCGTAATATTCGTCCATGATCTCAGTACCTATGATCATCATTGTTTTGTTATTCACTTCCAGGATATCGATGATCGTTCCGCTAAAGCCAACAACTGATCCAGTGTATTTTTCAGGGCTTTTTGTAATTTCATCATACGTAGGATAGAGAACCTGACTCCAATACAACTTCACATGAATGTCTTTAATCAATTCTTGCGACTGTGTATAAAAGGATGAAGAATCTGTTATGGCTTCCAGTGAAGTTAGAGCTTCTTCAAACTGCTCTTCGTGATATGAGGCAAGTCCCGATTCATAAGCTTCCTGATCTGCCTTTTCCTTCTCGACAGTAGCATCTTGTTGATCTAAAGGATTAGATGCGATCTCTTCAACAATAGGAGACGTACTTGCAGTATTCGCATCAGCAAGATGATCATTAGTTGAATTTACTTGTGTATCAATGATCAAAAAAAGAAGTGTGATAAAACCGACGAGCATACCTGCTGATAATGCAACAAACTTGAAGATAAGCAGACTTTGCTTCAAAAACCTCAAAAAAACACCGGAAGACAGATGCTTGATTTCTCTATCCACCATATACTCTAATCTTTCACGAGAAACACTTTTCAATCGTCCCTGTAGATTTATCAGACTGTGATAAGCCAATTGATTATGTAAATGATAGTTACTCTCATCATTTGATTGCCTCAGCTGATTAAATAAAAAAACATTTTTCCTAATTGCAGCTCGCACAACAGACCTTTTGACTACAGAAGTAATAGACGCCACCATAAACAAAACAAAGATAGCCAAAATCACAAAAGTAACGAGAACAGCTTGCATGAATTTCCCTCCTTTATCATAGATATACATCTATAATATTACTTTTTTCATTAAGATAAAACAAAATATGTTAATATTGGGGACGGAGAGACTGTTCCATTTGCTGCGCTCTGTCCCTCTGTTTTGTTTTGAAACGGGGCACAGTGGAGAAGAAAAAGATGGACGCTCTGCATTTTATATACATTTTTTAGAAAAAATAAGGTATTATTATCTTATTAATAATTCTTTTTATTGGTTAATAAGACCTGTTATACATGAGAGCGAATTTCTAAGGAGAATGTGGAATGGACCAGCAGGGTGTAGTATTACAATTTCCAGCATTAAAGATTCATTCTGAAGAGTATGAAGTGATGATGGAAGCTGAGGTGATTTGCGATTCTGGAATGGATCGAGAATCGGAGAGCATAAGAGATGGTCTGGATGAAGTTAATGAAGCGTTGCGGTCTAATCAAAGCCATTTAGACCGTGTTAATCAGGAAATTGACAGGCTCACGAACCATGCCGATCAATTGGATAACATGATTGCTGTCGGGAGTGGAATTTTAGCAGGCTTTATTGATGTATTTTGGGTTGGGGAGTTTAACTTTAAACGTGGCGAAGCTTGGAGTAATGAAAAGGTGAATCGGTTTGTAGAAGGGGTGGCTAGAAGTAAAGGGTGGAAAGGGAAAAATGATTTAAAGGGAGCAATTAGCTTCTTAGAAAAAGAGTTCAAGATTCCGAGTGATAGTATTTACAGTGGGAATGCTAAGAATATTACTCATAAGAGTCACCGTTTAGACGACTTGGCTCATCATCCTACGTTACTAGGGCTTTTTGCTTCGATCCTGACCCAATTTACAAAGAAAGGATACTTTCAAGATAGAAACGGAGAGTTTTTATCAATACCAGTTCCAATTTCGATAGATCCGAAAGATAAAACATTGATCGGGCATGACTTACTTTCGAAAATTTCATGTGGAACGATTAATTGGTTTTTCCATTTGGTGAGTGATATGTCCGGTAGCAACAAAACAGCTGGAGCAGGCATGGGGATACCTGGGCCATTTATTTCTTTATTAAAAGAAATTTCCCTAATCCCCGGGATCAGTGATTCTGGTTTACCTCAAAAACTCTATGATGCATTTGTTAAGCAAAAATTCGACTTTAGAAGTGAACTGGCAGTTGGTCATGAAATTAGCAGACAGGCCATGCCAGTCATTTTGAACGAAGTGATTGTCAGGAGTTTTTATTTGATCAGAAGGCTGTTTCTTGAGTTGAGGGAGAGCGATGTTGAATCTCTTAATTGGGACAAAATATTGCCATATAAGAATAGAACGATTGTCAGAATGCTTACGATTGCAACAGGGACGTTTACTTTAATTGATATCAGTGATGCAGCGATTAGAGGCGGCATTAAATCTGGAGGACAAGCGCCTCTATTTGCAAAGGAGTTTTTGTTGCATTTGAATGTTGTGGGTGTAGGCAGGTTTACGGTTGCTGTGTCTACTGATGTCATTTATGGCGTGAAGAAGAACCAAAATCGGGATGAACGGATTGTGCTGATGAATGAGCGATTACACTTGTTGAATGCGAAAGCATTTTACATGGAGGCCGGAATGTGGCAGGCAGCGAAGCAGACTGACAGATCCATTAGTGAGGCAATCATGAAAATGCAGGAGGCCAAGGTGGTGTCGATAAAAGCTTGGGAAGCCAATGCTCATTCAATGAAACAAATTGAGAAGTATCAGGATGAGATTGAAAAGCATAATCCCGGCTTAATCGATGAGATCGACGACTTATTAAAATGGGGGTAGGGATAGATGGTGAAGGATATTCAGGATGTACGTGTTGTGAAAAGGCGCAATCAAAAGGTTGATCGAGCAGATGAAGATACGTTACCGGTCATTATAGAAGGACAAGTGCGTAAGCTGGACGAATTGGATCAAAAAGTGAAATCAGCCATTAAAGCAGCTAAAAAAGCGAAAAATATATCAGAAGATGCAAAAAATAAAAGTGCCGGTTTTGGTAAGAAGAGATCTGCGATCGAATCACTACAGGAAGCAGGCGTTTCACTTGCTGTAGCGATTCAATCCAGTACGGAGGCGCAAAAAATCTCCTTTGAATTCCAAACAAAACTGGCTGAGATTACAAAATACTTATTTGAGCTGGGCGTCAGTAACATTGCGAGTAATCGTTTTGTGGTACGTGAACTCGAGATGAGAATGAAGGGTGCGTCAGAGAAAGAATTATCTGACCTTGCGAAAAAAGAAATCCTTGCTGTGATTAAGCAGTTAAAGGATCAGGAAGACATCCTGATGAAACAGGAAAACTTTAATCAAACACTCAAGGAACATCATCAGAAAATTGCGCAGCACTCAAAGAACAATACAGAGATCAACGCTATCCTCGAAGCTCAATTTGAAATTGACCAATTACATAGCCAAAAGCTTGAGGACCAGGAGAAAATTGATCAGTTGCATTCAAAGCAACTTCAGCATCACGCTGAAACCGACCTTAAGCTCGAAGCAATGTTGCGAGAACAGGCTGAGACAGACCTTCTGCATACGGAAAAACTAAGTGTGCAAAGTGGAAAAATCACCGCAATCGAAATGAAGCTGCAGGAGCAATCCAAGCTGAACAAATTGTATGGAGAGCAATTAAAGTCTCAGGAAGAAATTGACCAGCTGCACGAAGAACAAATCAAAATCCAGGCAGAAGTCGACGAAAAACTGGAACAGGCACTATTCTCACAAATTAACATTGTCAGAAACCAAAAAGAACAAATCATACAACACGAACAAAACATTCAAGAAATCGACAGCCAGCTTCTATCCCAGTCAGACATCAACCAACAATTCATCACAGAACTAAAAAACCAGTCCGATCTATTCAAAGATCACTTAAATACACACAACCAAGAACTCAACAACTTGAAAAACGAACTAACTTCACTCCAGCAAACCACAAAGAAAATCGAAGAAACCAACCTGAAACAACAAGAAACCATCCAATCACTCGTAAAGGAACTAAACAGCACAAACCAATCACTCCAAACCAAATCCAGTACCAACTTTGTAAAAAGCACATTGGCCGTAGCAGGCGTCGGAGTGTTGATTTCGATGGTTCAGTTTTTTGTGTGAGGAGAACAGGGGGACGGAGCGGTTGTGACATTGGGCGTGCTCTGTCCCTCTGTTTTGTTTTGATCCAGGGGGACAGAGCTTTCAAGAAAGAACGGCCGCTCCGTCCCCCCTTTCTATAATTTAATATAAAATTTGATCAATATAAACTAATGGAATAGTTATTTCAGCACCGGACGTGGCTTCGTATGAGAAAAGGCCACCTGAGGTTCCCATTATCGTTAATAAATCATCTTCAAGGACACGACCATTTATATCTATCATTGATGAATCGAATACAGCAAATAGAATCGTATCATAATCATCATTTACAGCAAATCTAATTTGAATAAATGTTCCATCCTCAATCACTTGCACGACTTTCCCATAAAACTTCACTTTCTTTCCGGTAAAATCATCTGGTGTTCTGGCTAATTGTTCGAAAGTGATTCCAGTTTCATATCCTTTGCGTTCTTCCTCTAATGCTTTTTGTCTCTCTGCTTCTGCAGCTGCAACTTTTTCAGCTTCTTCAGCGAGTTTTCGCTCTTTTTCCTCATTTATTTTTCTTTCTCGCTCTGCCTCGGTTAATTCAAACCATGGAGCGGCTTCCTCTAACTTTTTCTCAAGTTTTTCTATTTCCCTTTCTTGTTTTAAAATTTCTCTCTTTTCACTTGCCAATTCTTCATCGTAATCTGCAATGGTTTGTCGATAGTTTTCAATTTCTCCATTTTGCCTCTCGATATTTGTCTCTAGTTCCTCAATAGACGACTCCCTGGCTTGAAGTTCATTTGAAGACGACATTAAACTGTTTAAAAGTACAATAAGAATGGCTATGAAGAGAATCATACTGATACTGGGGAGAAACCACTTTTTCATTTTCAATAGAAAAGCCCCTTCCGTTCTTAATAAAGAACAAAAAATCTGAACGAAGATTAATGATATAGTTAATTATACACTTTTGTAAGTTTTGTGGAAAGTATTAATTTGAATGTTTTCTTTTTTAAGAACGCTTAAGAAGGTCATGGAAAAAGGAACACCGGCTCCGTCCCCCCTGTTATAATAAATCTAAAAAGGAGGCTAACTCTATGATTCTAGAACTAAGGGTAACGTTGCTATATGAAGAAAAACCTGTCTGGAGAAGGCTTCGTGTTGATGATCGGATGAGTTTTCTTGGGTTGCATGAGGTGTTGCAGGTGGCGTTTGATTGGACGAATTCGCATTTGCATCATTTTATGATTTATCAATCGGGTGGGCTGGAGGATGAAACGTCTATTGGGATGGAGGACGATGATTCTTTATATGAGGGTTCTTTTGAGCGTAAGGAAAAGGATGAGAGTGTTGGAGATTGGTTAAATCGGGTGAATGATCACGCTGTTTATGTTTATGATTTTGGTGATAACTGGGCGCATGAAATTGTGGTCGAGAATGTATATGAACATGATGAAGAAACAGTAGTGCCATATTGTGTAGAAGTGATGGGAACGGCTCCAGATGAGGATTCCCGGGGAGAAGTAAATGATGCTGGACGAATATCAAATGATGAATTATTAAAAAAGATTAATCATTTGTTCTCTGAAGGATATCACCAAACACTAGGCAGCTACGATACCTTTTTTGATCCTGAAATTGAAGATGAAGAAGAGATGGAGCCAAGTTATGATCTCATTCAGTTGATGAAGGACTTACATAATGCTGCTCCTTGGGAAGTGCTGCATTCTGACCAGGTGTTCGCAATTGATCAGCAGGGATTTATGGTGTTTGTCTCTGTCATGGGTGCGGCAGAAATGGAAAAAGGTCTTGCTATTTATCCTTCGATGGAGGGATGGCGCACGTTGAGTTCGCTATTTAGAGAAGAAGATGAGGAGTATAGGTATAAGCAGTTTGCGATTACTGCAACATTTAACGATCGAAACGAACTTGATCCGATTGATTATGGCTTGGTGAAAGATACGGGCATTCCGTTTAGAGGGAAAGGGAGATGGCCGATGTTCCGCAGTTATGAGCCTGGCTATATTCCGTGGTACTTAAATGAACATGAAAAGTCCCTGGTGACATTTGTTGTGCGGCATGTGCTGGATGTGACGAAAAGAATTCGTGAGGGCCTTGAAGTCATCGCCCCTTTTGAAACAGGTTATATGTACACTCGTGTGGCGGGCGATGGTTTCTACGAAGAACACGGCGTTGAAATAACAGAGTTTGACCGGATGCTTGAAGAGGAACAGCAAAGTATTGAAAATGAACTCCTCATTAAGCAGCTGCAGGCGATCCCTGTGGTGGATGACCAAATCGAATTTGTCGGGACTTACACCAGTCAGCCAATTGTCGAAAAGCCAGGTGATCGGCCATTCTTCGGACTAATCGTTGCAGGCTATTCGAAAAAAAACGGACTGTTTTTAGTCAACGAGACATACGGTCCCATTCCGAAAACACTTGCCCTGCAAGACGCCTTCTGCAAAATGGTCATCGAACAAAACGCCATGCCAGCCCAAGTCACCATTACACATACAGACTATAAATATCTCGAACGGTTTTTTAATGCACTGCCTGTGAAAGTGCGGAAAGTGAAGGAGATTGGACGGTTTAGGATGTTTGGGGTTTTGTGATTGTGATTGGTGGGGACGTATATTTTGAATCATTCGCCAGCATAAATATCATAAGCTCTGTCTGAGTATTTCCGGTATAATTTAATTTAACAGTGTCAGTACTTCGTTCACAATTTATAAATAAATCCCGTCAGCCCACAGCTGGCGGGATTTTAACATTTCTATAATCTTTAGAGACAGGTTAAGCTTTTTTTATTTCGTGAGGCTAGTGATTCAAAATATCTGTCCCCAAAAAACCAAAACCATCTCCCAAAAATCATACTTACCTCACTTTAACCACAACAGTGCTTTTCACTCCATTTTTCTGTATGGTGAGTGTAGCTGTTCCGCGGTTTTTTAGGGTGATTTCGCCTTTGCGGTCTGTGGTGAAGATGGCTGGATTGGATGTGGTCCAGAGTGAGTTGTCGGGTGTTAGTGTGATGGTTGTCCCATTTTTTCGGATGGCTTGTATTTTTATTTTCATGCGCTGTCCTTTTTGACCGGTTAGTTCTTTTGGTGCTGTGATGGTTATTATTGGGTTGCTTTCGGTTACAGTGACGGTTGATGTTTTTGAGATACCTGAGAATGTTGCAGTAACGGTTGTTTTGCCGGCTTTTAGGTATTTGAGCGTGTTTGCCTCAACGGATACGATATTAGAGTTGTTTGAGGTCCAAACTGCTTCTTTGGATACGTCTTTTTTAGTACCGTCCTGATAAACAGCGGTTACTTTGAGCTGTTGAGATGTTCCGGCAATGCCTTTATAGCTTGTGAATGTTTCAATTGATTTCACTTCATTGATCTGGGCATTGGCGAATGCAAATGATTGGACTAGACCCTGACCAAAAAGCGGGTCACGTCCTGAAGCCCCAAGATCTTTTGCGTTCTTTTGTAAGAGGTCCCGAATTTCTGTGGCAGTAGCCTGTGGTTTTGCTTCCATTAAAAGAGCGGCCATTGCGCTTACGTATGGTGTAGCCATGGATGTTCCACTCATTTTGGCATATTGATTTTGAAAATAGGTGCTGCTGACTAAAACGCCTGGTGCAGTGAGATCGACTGCAGCGCCGGTCGATGAGAAAGGGGCAAGACGTAACTGCTGATCGACTGCGCCTACTGCAATGGTTTGAGGATATGCGGCAGGGTAATCAACAGTATTGCCAGAACCCGTGCCATCATTGCCCGCTGCTGAAACCAAAAGTAAACCTTCTTTTGATGCCTGTTCAATTGCAAGACGTAATGCCGTTGAATCGGCTTGTGCACCGAGGCTCATATTGATGATGTCCAATTCGTGATCAATCGCCCATTGGATAGCATGAACTAGTCCGGAAATATTCCCTCCGCCATCAGCATCGAAAACCTTTAGAGCGTATAATTCAGCATTCGGTGCGATCCCGCGATAACCGACAGAATTATTTAAGGCTGCCACAATCCCGGCTACATGGGTGCCGTGTCCATTATCATCGTGATAACTTGTTGTGTAATCTACGAAAGAAGCGCCTCCTGTTACTTTCAAGTCAAAGTGTTTCGTGTCAATTCCGGAATCTATAATACCAATTTTGATTCCTTTTCCAGTCAGGTTAGAATCCCAATATCTTTTTGCTCCGATCAAACCTGCTCCATAATCTTCCTGCTGAGCTTCTAATTCTACTTCAGCATCTGCTTCGATCTTTAATACATTCGGGTGAAGGCGTAATGCTTCATATGCACTTGTATCCAATGAGGCCGAAACTAAATCAAAAGAATCAAAAGTCTCGTAAATGACACCACCAAATGAAGAAACAAGTTCACTGTCTGTACCGCTAGTCAACAGAATCAAGTAATCCTTACTTAGTGAATTGCCCACTCCCTGAACAGAGTGAGGAATCATAAGCGCTATTGCCAGTGCCAGCGATGCCGAAATACCAGTCAATCTCCCTCTCATTGAAAATCGCCTCGCCCTCTCCTTGTATTCGACAGAGTATGTCTATTGATGTCGAATAAAGTATTTTTATGTAAATAGTATACAACCAAAAGTTAAATATTATCAGTGTAAAAAGAACTATTATTAGTGTTTTGATGTGTTTAATGGACTAGTTTATGGGGACGTATATTTTGAATCATTCGCTATACTAAATACTGTAAGTTCCGTCTGAGCGCTTTCTATCATGATTTTATTGAACAGAATCACCATTTAGCTCATAAACTATAAAAGTATCCTTTCGACTTGGAAGTTTGCGGAGTTTTTATCATGTTTAAGAATCTAAAGTGCCAGACTGAATTTTATTGTTACGAGAGTCGTATGATTCAGAATATCTGTCCCCAATAATCTGTGTATTGTATAATACAATTAATTGGTGGAAAAACCATCAATTAGATAATAGAGACAGGGGTAATTGAAGGATGACGAAGGTAGTGCAGGGGTTTGTGTTTGGGGTTATGTTTTTTGTGTTGTTGTCTTCTGCTGGTTATGCAGCTGCAGTTGATGTGGAGCAGAGTGGAAATAGTAATGTTTTTGATATAGAGGATTGGAATGGTGGAAATGTTCCTTTGATAAATGGGGATGGTCAGAATGTTGTAAAAGGTTTTTATAGCTCTGTGGAAGCATTTGACCGTTTGAATCATATTCACTTTAATGTTTTGGGTAAGGCGATTACTACTTTTAATATGAAGGTTTCTTCTACGCAAAATACGGCCGGTACGGATTATGGTAAAACTACTTTTTCGGTTTATGCTGATGATCGCCTTTTGGTAGAGCGCTTTGTGCCGGCGTCTGGTACTCAACGGGTTCAGACTGCTATTCCGAGGGATACTAAAAAGATATCTGTTTACGTTTCTCATAGCCGGGGAGCAAATGGTTTTAAGACAGTGCTTCTTGAGGAACCGGCATTTCTGAACAGTGGAACCTACTTACCAGTAACGGATAATGTATATTCACTGACTAGCCTGGCATCCAATGAACATATGCCATTTAACGATGAAGGATTTATGAATGCAAGCGGGACACCTGTTTCTACAAAATCGTACAGCATCAAACATTTTAAAGCTAGAATGGAAGCTGTATTTCCTGTCAGTGGCTTGAATGTAAACGAGTTCGAGGCATATCTTTCAGCTGAGCCTATAAAAACAAATGAAAGAGTTGGAAAAAAAGCGTTAGCCATTTATGCTGACGATACTTTACTTTTTGAAAGACAAGTTAAATTAGGGGCAGCACCTGAAAAAATTTCCATTAAGCTTCCTGCTTCGACTAAAAACATTCGAATTGTTTCTGTAAAAGACGATGGAACTTACGGAGTGATTAACACCGTTCTTCAAAACCCGATCGTTAAACGGAACAGTGCAGGATATTTAGCAAACTTTCCAGAAAAGCATGCTTTAAATCGCCAGCCATTTACAACGAATAGCTTAACGAAGGTGTCTAATCATGTATTTAGTCAAATGGATCCCTTAATTTACAGTAATCAGACACTATTGGCATCCGGAGTTGCTATTGGAGAAAGTTCGGTTTCACCAATTTTAAATAATCATACTGTAACCTATAACATCAGTGGTGTGAATAAAAACGCTTTTATGGCCAATCTTTCAGTAGATGGTCTGCATGCTGCAAGACAATTTGGAAAAACGTCTGTAGCGATTTATGCGGATACTACGTTATTGCATACGCAACGTGTATCAGGGACATCCGGAATCATCCCTTTGACCCTTAAAATCCCTGCAGGTGCCTCCACATTAAAAGTAGTCACTGCGCTCATGGACGCAACATCTTATGATAAAGGACAACAGCTGATCCTTGGCGAAGCAGCATTCGCCAACTTGCAAACATCCGGAACCATTGCACCAGCCCAGGTAACGGTTCAAAACAACCGCAACACAACAGACTATGTCATCGTAAAAAACCTTAAAAAATACGATACCATTCGCGTCTATGACGCCAACAAAAAACTAATTGTCATGGCCCCAAGAACCACCAGCACAACCGGGACCGCCGCCATCGCCCAACTAGGCAAAACAGCAGGCACCCTATACATCTCAGTCGCCCACAACCAAATGGTAGAAGGGCCGTTGACGAAGGTGAGTTTTAAGGGGGAGTGATTGGTGGGGATTCATGGGGACGTATATTTTGAATCATTTGGTAGACTAAATATACTTATGTGAATGATCTTTATTACTTACAAATTTAGAAAAATAAGTTTATAATTAATGTATAAATAAACAGTTTGTCATTTGTGTATTTTAGAGAGGTGTTTTATGGAAAAAGAGTGTCTTGTTTGCGGGGCTGAACTGGTGGATGATGCATGGGAGATTATTGAGCAAGGGGATCAGGGAGAAATTGAATTAAACTCATTTCCTGCCTGGGTCTGTTCTGAACGATGCGGATATTATAAGAAGCAGTTGGAATAGCAATAAATGTATTTATAAATAACATATTGACGATCGGTTGAGTTTTCCTTAAAAAAGAAGACATTTGTTCTTAATAAGAGCTATTGGATTGGAGGATTTAAATGATTTTTAATTTCAGGATCGACCGGACACAAAGAGATTTCTTAAAAACAAAATTGATCAGCGAAAACATAATTTATCAGGGCTGGGGAAAGAATGATCTGGCTGATAAACAATTTTCAGTTGAAACTGAAAGTTACTATAATCTAAAGACAAAACGGATTCCGAACAATTTAAAGAAGATCCGCACTTTTGTGCAGGGAGATATATTGATTGTCCCTCATTTTCCATCAGATGGGTGTATGTCAATATTAGTTGTTGAAGGTAATTATCCAAATAACTATACATGGCAACCTGGTCAGGTTCGAGATTTGAACCATGGAATCAAGATTAAAGAAGCTTATGGCTTAAACGGAACGATCAGCATCTATCATTATCTGCTTGTCAAATGGTACGGTAAATTATCAGGGATGCGCCTGCCAATTACTGAAATGAGGCAGATGGATGACATTGTACATAAATTACTAGGGATTTTAAGACAAGATCCGGATCATCAATTTGAAAAATCAACAATGACCGATTATCTAGAAAATCAGACCTCGTTGTTATTGAAAACTCTTCAAGACCAGCTCTATCATTTAGATGCCAGCAGAAGTGACCTCTCATTTGAAAAGGTATGTGAAAACCTGATTGAGCAATACGGCTATGAATGTGTGGACCGGAATTGTTACGACGGAAAAGGCGGCGATGCAGATCTCATTTTCCTGAAAAAATCAGATCAGGGCTCACCATTTGAAACCGGGGATTCATACCTATTCGTGCAAATCAAAAAACATAGAGGCGAGACAGACGAACAGGCTATCAGACAATTAACTCAAATCATGCAGTCCAAGCTGGAATACGCACCAGCCAATGCCTGTGCCATCACCCTCGCAGACACTTTCAGCCCAGCCGCTCAATCCCTTGCAGACGACACAGGGATCAAAACAATCACCGGGCCCGAATTGTGCAGATTGTTGATTAGTGGGTGATGGTGGTTGGTGGGGACGTATATTTTGAATCATTCGCCAAGCTAAATAGTTTCACCATGAAATCGTTTATAACTAGAAGGTAAAAAGTGAGACTCTAATGAGTCTCACTTTTTACATCTGGTATTTATAAATTTTTACATCATTTATTAAATATTCGATTGTATAAATAAAACCATTTTTAAATCCTAAAAATTGTTCTGACGCATTAAGCTTCTTATAAATAATATCATTGCCATCCGAATTAAGCTTATAAACAGAATCATCTCCATAGTTATAAAAGTACAGTTTATTATTATATTTTGAAATAACAGAAGGAGATGTAGTTGAATTAAATAAATGCAAGCGTTCACCTGAATAATTATAAATACTGATCGGAGATTTAATAAAGGCTCCTTTATAGTCTTTTACAACGATATATTCATTGAGGTAATTTACTTCTGAGTTGACGTTTACGTTTATATTTGGAATGTCTGTCTCTTCTAATGTTTGTAATTGAATACGTTTAAGTGAATTTCCGGATCTGTAGTAAAAGTACTGATCATTTGCTTTTACTTCTAATGGTCGACCTCCGTGTATGGATAGATCTTCTTTCAAAAGCTTTTTATTAGTTCCATCAAGATTGAATTGATAGAGAGAGAAAACATAAGATTTCTCTGGGTCAGCCTCTTTTTCAACAGTAAACAAATTATTTTTGTTTACCGCAAAATAATCAATGTGACTAATAATTTTTGCAGGTGAAGGTTCGTTGATTGAATGAATAAACAGATCATATCGTTGTTCAGGTGCTTTATTAAGAGACGCGCTGTAGATAAAGTTTTCATTACGTGAAATATTATTAGGCGTACTGATGTAACCCATGTTCAGAGAAGTATCTAAAATTCTGAAAAGACCACTATCATTATCGAAGATAAACCATTGTTTCTTATATAAGATGCTAAAATTGATCAACATATTTGTTGCATCAATTTCTTCATTTTTATCAAATTCTTTTAATGGTATTTCAGAATTTTCTTCAGTAGGATCTTTAGATTCGGGTGAAGGTTTTGTTATCGGCTCAAGCAGGTGAGGATTATGTACACATAGCGCTGCGGTTAGTTTTGACTTACTTGGTGTTTCATATTTTACTTTCTTATCACGATCAACAAAGAAACCACCGCCAACACTTAACATACCAGGTTTAAAAGCGTAAATTCTATATCCTTCTCCGGCTTTTAGTGTTCTTGAAAATACTTTTTTGTCTCCCTCTAATTTAAACAAAGGAGTATCATTTAGGATTGATAGTCTTCCGATTTGACCACCCTTTAACTCTACTCCATCCCACCATACCTTCTTAACACCTTTATACTTTTCACAAACCTCTGCTCCACTCACCTGTACAGTGAAAAACACTGAAAGTAAAGCTAAAACAAGTATTGACCTAATTAATTTCATGCAATCTACTCCTATCATAAATTTTTCATGTAAAGGGAACTCTTAGGTTGTTATTTTATAATAGTATAAAAGATTTGTTTTGTATACATATTTAGGTATTAAAATGATTCATGGGGACTTATATTCTGAATCATTCGCCAAGCTAATTAATCGCCACAATTTAAAAACCCGGCTCATATATCTGAGCCGGGTTTAACTTGTTGAATTATGACTGTGGGAACTCAAACCTTTGATCCGCTGAATAGAAGCTAACGTCTCTGACTTTCTGATTTTCGTCAAATCCGATTGTAAGCGTCATACCTGAATCGGACACGTATCCAATATATGTATAGATTGGATTCGGCATCGCATATTCGGCAACAGGCTCTCCATAGGCTGCTAAAACTTCTTCTTTCGTATTGCCGAAGCCGATTCCTCTTGCCGTTTTCAGATCTGTTCCAGGATAAAAATTGATATTGAAATAATCGGTATCGACTTGATTACCAAGTATAACTGTTTTGTAAGCATAGTTTTGTTTATCGGGATTCCCACCAACAGCATAATCATCTCCAAGAATAGATAAAGCTTCATCAATTTCCATTTCAGGATGAATTCCCTCAACCGTAAAGTCTTCCAATGTCAAATCGCTACTGTTCTCCTGTGATTCTTTTTCTTCCACTGAAGATTCGGCTATTTCAGAATCTGTACTTTCGCTGTCATCTATATTTTCTGAATCCGTATTTTCCTGATTATCACTTAATTCGACAGAGTCAAACTGATCAGATACCTCAGCATCTACTTCTTCAGTAACCTCGATTTTTTCTGATTTAACTCCTTTTTCTGTAACGGCCTGTTCATTGTCACTGCAAGCAGCTAGTAAAAGTGCCATAGCACCGAATAAGATAAATTGTTTTTTCATGATGATTTCCTCCAAAAGTTGTTTGATTTTTATTACGTTAGAATCGATTCGTTGTAATAGACGTAACATAAATGAAATAGTTACAGCTTAAATAGGATTATTTTCAAAAAGTAGAAAGAAAGGTAAATTTACGTTGTTTAGTTTGAAGCTTTCATCTTTTTAATGGAAACGTCCTGAACCCCATTTAAACACTGGCTATTTGTATTACTTGTTCATTCGAGTTTCCCGATCGTCTTACTTATACTGAGGTCACTCGAGAATACAAGGTGGACGCGCGTCTCCAATCGGAGATCAGGATGACATTTGAAGAGCGGTATGAACAGTTTCAGCCGATGATTTTTCATATGATGAGGAAGCTTAATATTAGACGGGATCGGGATTTATATGAGCAGGAGGGGAGAATTGCGCTTTGGAAAGCGACCCAGCGATACACGCCGGAAAACGGTGAGTTTGCGCCATTTGCCTACCAGCTGATCCGTGGACATATGCTTGATTTGATGCGAAAAGAAAACAAGATCGCTGAACGGGAGACGGTCAAATCTGATGAATACTGGCAGATGAACCTTGAAGCCATTCATGACCGGCTGCTTGAGATTGACATGCTCCTGCCTTACGCTGAGCTGTTGACTGAGCATCAGAAAAAGTGGTTCTGGCATACCTTTATTGATGAGTTGACAGTTACAGAAATAGCGGAGCTTCATCAGGTTAGTATTTCAGCGGTGAAGAAATGGAAGGGAGGGGCGTTGAAAAGGTTGAGAGAATAATTGGAGCTAAGCCGATCATTTTTAAACCATTGTGTCCCGCTCGCAGTCGGGACACAATCAGCCAGTTCAGCTCTGACATGTTATACTAATTGGCAGAAAGTGTACATAGAAAGCAGGGAAGGTCATGCTCGCATTTATCCTGATTGTTTTAATGTGTTTCTTCTATATAATTAACGAATTCGTAACTATTGCTTTCATAGAGAACATCTATCTCATTTTGACAGCAGGTGTCTTTATTTTGATGTGGAGCCGCTTAACCGGTCTCACCAAAATTTTTACCATGATCCTGCTTGTTTCAGGGGTTATTATTCATATGATTACTGGTGTTTTCATCATCGAAGGTCTGACGCAAAATGTTCCGCTACTGGCTCTTTTACTATTAGCGCCACTGTTGTCTGTGCCGCTGCGCCGGGAAGGACTGCTTGAAGGGGCAATTTCGCATCTTGAACAATATAAGGATCATCCAAGATATTTATTTTACGGAATCTCTTCAATGACCGCGGTCGTTTCGCCTGTTCTAAATATGGGTGCGATCCGGATCGTTAATGGATTGATTGCTCATTTAAAGGCTTCGCCCCAGGTATTGTCACGGTCGTATTTTGTCGGCTTGACTCCGGCTATGATCTGGTCGCCATTTCTCGCTCCTGTCGGAATTGTTCTGTTTTATCTTGACCTGCAGTATTTATCATTTATGCCGCTGGCTGTTACTTTTGCATTCCTTCAGCTAGTAGTCGGTCTGCTTGTATTCCGGGCAGAAGGCAAGTTTCAAAAGGATGATTCAATGACGGCATTCAGTCGAAAAGAACGTCTTGATTTAATAAAAATTCTGGTATTCGTTCTGGCGATTGTCGGGATTCTACTGATTTCAGAACAGTTTCTTGATGAATCAATGCTGTTGCTTGTCAGTCTGATCAGTCTGATTGTGCCGGGAATCTGGTTTTTGTTCAGAGCCACGAAGGACATTTTTAAAGAAGAGATGATGACATTTCAAAACCGTCTCCAACATCAGTCGAAAAATGAAATTTGTCTGTTTTTGAGTGCGGGCGTGTTTGGGAACGCGGTGGCTGGAACAGGAGTGAGAACACTTTTGGAAGATGCCATGATTGTAGCATCAGAATTCTCTTTAATTGTACTTTTCTTATTCTTCGTCCTTTGTGTTTCTATCTGTGCATTTTTAGGAATCCATCAGGTCATTACCGTTCCACTGCTCATCACCGCTTTCCTATCAACAGGGTCAGATGTTGATCCGCTACTCTTTGCTTTCATCTGCGTCTTTACCTGGATGGTCGCATCTGCGCTATCGCCATTAAATGCACTGAATATTATCGTCAGTACAAGTGTGGAGCGGAGCGGAATGACGGTAGCCTATAAGTATAATGGTGTTTATTTTTTGGTGATGACCACATTAGCAGGTGTTTACTTGATGGTGATTTCTTTTGGGCTGTAAATCATGTGAAAATTGCTTCTATATTGTCAGATCAACTATTTACTCAACCTATGTTCTGTTACAATATAACTATTGAATTATAAAAAATTTCTATAGTTACATCGTATTAGAAAACAGAATAGGTGGAATATCGTTGGAAACATTACTTAAATACTTTTTTAAGGCAGTCAACTGGTTGCTGACACAATTTTTCGGAGATGCTTATCAGGGAGTCAAAAAACGTTTCGCGAAAAATGTCCAAAGAAAGATAAAAGAGATTTCTAATCAAAATCAACCTGTGATAGATGATCGAGGCACCCTGTTTCTCGGAAAAACTGAGACGAATTTTGTCATTGGCGGTGGTACTGGTCAAGTTGCTTATGAACCAGAATCGGTAAGGACTTTTTATGATGATTCATTTGTTGAATTACCTGATGAATTAAATCAAATAAGAACCAGAATAGAACAAACTGAAATAGCAAAACAAGATGAAGGATTAAAACATTTGTACAATACTCATCAGGTTACATTAGTAAATGCCGTTCATTCAAATGTTGATTTTATAGAAAGAGGATTTCCGATCCTTCACTTTAAAAAATCAGATTATTATTCCTATCAGGCGACTGTGGCAAGTCTTGATCAGCCAATTGCGAGTGACGGAACAACAATTCGTCAAAAGTACATAGATACTATTAAAGATTATCAGGAACCATCTCCGTTTCTTTCTCAAGGTGTGGGTATTGTTCTTACTGTCGTCACATCTGATGAGAAAATAGTAATAAGTCACCGCAAAGATACGGGTATTCGCCCCCATGAAATGGATGTCAGTGTCGTGGAGGCAATTGATCCTGATAAAGACTATACTTATGATCCGAATAATCGTCAAAAGAAATCAATTGATCTTTATAGCGCTGCTAAAAGGGGTTTGTATGAAGAGTTGGGGCTGGATGTTCAAAAAGATGAGATTACTTTACTTGGATATGGACTGGACCTGGAATATTATCAGTGGAATGTAATCGGTACCGCGCATATTAATCTGACCTATGACGAAGTACTAAGACAAAAATCTTCAGGTATACACGGAATGAATGAACTTAAAAAAATTGAAGCCGTTGACCTTGATCCAAAAAAGGTTGCACAACTTTTGAAGAATAACAAGCTTTGGAGTACTGCTCAGGTAGCCCTATACTGGACAACTATTTATAACATGAATGAATATTCACGTAAAAAAGAAATGGATAAAATACTATTAGAAATCATGTAATTCGTCTCGAGTCTGAATGGATTTGATGATAAAAGGCAATGACGCACATCTTGATACAGGCTTTGGTATCCAGCTCATTTATAAAAATGAGCTGTTTTTTTTATTTTTTTAAAAAAACTGTAACTATTACAAATATGTTACGTCTATATTACCGAGACGTCTTAATAGCAATTATTTATATTTAAGTATATTTTTAGAATTTATCATCAGCGTGTAAATCACAGGAGGAATTAATTATTATGAAAAAGTACGGTTTATTTTTAGCAACTGCTCTGCTACTTGCAGCTTGTTCAGAGGAAAGTTCAAATCAGGATCAGAAAAATGTTGTAGAAGCAGCTGGTAAAGAAGAAGTTGCTGAACAATTGAATAATGAGAGTTCTGCAAAAGCAGAACAGGATCAGAAAAATCAAGAACTGTCTAACACAGAACAGGTAAATCATAAATGGTATGAAGAATGGACAGGAGAAGCAGAGGTAGTTTTTGAAGAAACAGTAGACTTTAATCTCGATGGGCAGGATGAGCTCGTGATTGGAACGTCAACTCACTTGATCGTTGGAGCGTTAAATCTTGAATCTAATGAGTGGGAAACGGTTTACTCTGATGATGCACAAGCTGTAGCATTTACCGACATCATGGAAAATGAAACAGTTGGTCAAATGGCGGCAGTTACAACTGTTTCTAATGATGAGCGCGCAGAAGGATCAGATACTTTGAGACTTTTGAGATTTTCTGAACGTGATAATGGATTTGAGGTAATTGAGGCTTTCCGCAGTGAAGCAATTGACCATGCTGGCGGAGTGGAATACAACATCAATGACAATCTTTTATCAATCATTTCTGAGTTTGATCCTGCATTTAATAACGAATATCTGCTTGTAGGGGATGAACTGCAACACAGACACAGAAACATTTCTCTATATTCAGGCGTGCCAGTTACACAGAATGAAAAATTTATGAGTTTGTTCCCGGAATACTTTGAATCCGGTATTTTAAGAGGTGATACGTTAAGTACAGCTATCGAAAAAGCAGGTGAAGGAAAACGTGGATATGTGACAGGAAGTCCGTCTGTTAAATATGATGAATTTACGCTGCTCTTCAGAAATGATAATGAGATCATCGCTAATATCCTGCTTCACAATGACGGGTTGACGATCGAAGATCTTGAAGGAGCGATCAATCAGGACATCACGATTACATCTGTCGAAACTGATATGGTTGGATACATTCATTATGCCAACTTTACTTTTGATGATGTGAAATATTATGTTGAGTTCAAAGACGAAAATGGAGAAGTGAAGTTTCTAAACGTTGGTGTTAATCATGAGATAACAGATTAAAAAGTAAAAGGACCTTTCAAAACGAAAGGTCCTTTATACTTTGATCATTATAAATAATACCCAATCTCATCAATCAGGTTCCCCATCGCGGAATCAGCAAGCAGACCTGTGTAGACAGATGTAATAATCGCGAACAGAACAAGGTAGCTGATATAGCCATAAAATGGATCGATTGATTTTGTTTTTCTCGTAAGCATAGAGCTAACGATATAAACTGGTACGAAAATAATGGCAAAGAGAACAGATAGTACAATGAAAAACACACCATAAGTATAGGCATCCATGATGATAAGAAGCATAGATAGAACAATCAAAATCAGGCTAGGAATCATATGCACACCATAGGCGGCAATGATTTGTTTAAATGAATAATCCGTGCCGAACAGTTTTGTAACCACAAAAAGAGATGCAGCAATTAAAGCAATATAAATGGCTGTATACAAAAATGATTGACTGAAGATCGTGAAAAATGACGGTCCGGCATATTCATTCATAAACAAATCTCCCATGCCACCAAACATCGAACGGGCAATGCTTTGAACGAAGAAATAAATCGTAAATGCAAATAATACAGTAAATAAAATTAACGAAATGAGTCCATTTGTAAATTCGGCTGCACCCGATTTGAAAATAACTGATGGATTTTTAATGAAATTTTTTGTGTAGGCAAAATACCCCTTAGATGTTTTCTTTGCTTTTTCTAGATATTCATTTGGTTGCGCTACACTCGCTGCAGTTGCGGGCTGCTCATAGGTCGCAGCTGTTTCCTTATGAACAGTCGAAGTTGCTTCTGTAGATTGAACCCTCAAATCAGCCCCGCACTTACCGCAAAAATTGCCATTTTCCTGAGTATGTCCACATGTCGAACAAATCATCTTATCTCTCCTTTTTGTGTAAAAAGTCTAGTGTAATATGTACTATTACCTGTTTATACTAGAAATAAATGGTTCAATTGTCAACCTGAAATTTGAGGGGACGGATCGGGCGTTCTTTTCTTTATGCTCTGTCCCTCCTTCTCTCAAAAGGAACGCTCTCTCCGTCCGACTGAAAAAATTCCCTTTAATAACCACTTTAATGATAATATAGATTCATCATTGTTTTTATGAGAAAGGATGTATTTTATGTTTTGTTTGAATTGTGGTGCTTCTTATGAGAAAGGAGAGACGTTCTGCAGAAGTTGTGGCCAGTCGTTTCGGGAGGAATCAGGGGGCAGGAAGGAAAGAAAGGGACTGAATATCGGACTTATTGGACTTATTGCAGGGGTTGTTCTGCTTGTTGGAGGTTACCTTGGTGTCAGCTCTTATTATTCGGCTGAAAATGTAGCGGATCGCTTCTTAACCGGGCTTCACGAAAAGGATTGGGAGTCTGTTCAAAGTAATAGTGTCAGAGAAGATGGCAGTGACATTTCTGAAACAGAGGCCAAAGCCGCTGTTCGATTGATTGAACAGGATGAAGAATTAAGGATGGAATTGAAGAGCAGGCCGGATGAGAGGTATGTATTCAACGATTTGTTTATGCCGGTTAAACATGAACGAAAATTTTTCATCTTTCCGCAATATAAAATCATGGGGAAAAATCAGTTTGTCCAAGTTGTTGATCAGCCAAAGGGTGCTGAAGTCTCAGTTGGAGAAATAAAAGGTGTTTTCCGGGAGCAGGAAGATGCGAGTTTTTCAGTCGGTCCATTGTTTCCTGGTATATATGAAATTACTTCAGCTTATGAAAAAGGAACCGTCAAGCTTTCTGGTACGATTGAGCAAGTTTTGAAAGGTTCGATTCGTGAACCTGTCGTTGTTTCGGTAGATTTAGGTGGAGAATACGCTTCTTTTTCATTAGTTAACAGTTCAGCTGTTAAAGCAGATCTTATTTTCAATGGAGAAAAATATGATATTGACGATTATGGTTATTCAGAAGAAATTGGGCCTTTAACGTTAGATGGAAAATCAGTTGTACAGATTGAATACCTTTATCCTTGGGGAACACAGATGAGTGAAGAGATTAACGTAACTGATACATACATGGAAATTTCACCGCCGGAACCGACTGAGGAACTGAAGAAATCTCTCATCGATCAGACAGCTTTGTATGCAGAAGAGTACCTGAATCACTATGTTTCAGGTGGTGAAACAGCTGTTACAACGGTCACCAATGAGTGGCTGGATGAAATGGATTATTATGCTGATCATGACTTTGAAGGGTCGATCGAATTAAAAGAATTAGGGTTTGATTTCAGTGGTGCACAGCCTATCAAAGAAGGTGATCAGTATGGATACAGTATCCCTTTATTATTTACAATGTCAGCTGAATCGATTGACTTTGAATTCGGTGGAAGTTCGTGTGATTTGCATCTGTTATTTAACGAGGCAGATCAATCCTGGAAAGTAAATGAGTGTTATTTTTATGCAACAGACGCTTACACGTATGAAGATGTTATGAAGCCTGCTGTTACGACTTTTACCTCAACAGGAAGTACGGTTTCATCTGAAGAAGTTACCGGGGCATTAGTGACACAAGAGCAAGTTGCAGGATTTATGGAGAATTACAGCAGAAAATCGGTTGAAGCGATCAATGCAGTTGATTACAGTCTGGTGGCGGGTTTGATTGCAGATGGATCAGAATTGAAAGACATTCAGACAGACTATATAGACTACCTAGACTCGAAAAATATTACGGAAACTTTTAAGGGAGCCGTGGTTGAATCATTTGAACAGAACGGGAATACAATTACAGCCACAACGCTTGAATCATTTATCATCCACCGTGAAGACGGAGATGACGAAATGACCTTCAGAACGGTAACAGAACTAGTACTGGAAAACGGTGAGTTAAAAGCATGGAAATTGATCGAAACGAATGAATTATAGAATGTTTAAAGGAGAATGAATGTATCTATTTATTCTTCTTTTTTTATTGATTGAAAAACATTGACATTTGAATGGAAAAAATATAATCTGTTGGTAGCTAATTAGTACATAAGAATCATTACTTTATTCATAAATAGGAGGGGTAGGATGACTTGTTCATCATGCGGGCATAAAGCAAATCAAGGGGAGAAGTTCTGTCAAAATTGTGGACAGACGCTTAAGGAATTTAAAACTGATACAAAACCGTCACCGCAGTTGAAAACGAAAAAGCCTTTTCGCAACAAGCTGTTGATTTCTGTTGCGGGTATTTTTGTGCTGCTTGCAGCAAGCGGTATAGGGGCGAATTATGTCATCAGTAATCAGATCGACCTGAATAAAAAGTTAAAAGAAATGGACCGTGATTTTCAGAACCGCAATCCCGAAGCTTTTTTAGCTCATTTTGAAACAGAAGGCATCGAACATATGAATGCTGACCATTTTTATAATTACATTAATCAGCAGGACTGGTCCATCATACGTGATCAGCTTTCAAATGAGATAGAATCTCTTGAAACAAACGGCTTTGCTGATCCGCTAACTGACAGTGAAGGCAACAAGATTCTTGCCCTTGTTTCAGGCGAAGGACTATGGGGACTGCCGATCTATGAAGAAGTGAATTTTAAGCTGCATCCGACAGAAGTATTCATTTTGAGTTCGCTCGATGCTCAATTTACTGTAAATGAAATTGACTATTCACTGAAGCAGGATGAGTGGGTATCGGCAGGAACGTATTTGCCTGGCAGCTATTCATGGACATCTGTACTCACAAATGAATTTGGAGATATAACAGGAGATGGTGACCTGTTCGTAAATGGAGACGGTGAAAATCGCTTTGAACTCGAACTTCCTGTTACGGCGGGCATGATTGAACTGACGTCTGATGTAAAAGAGGCAGAGCTTTATATTAATGGTGAAGCCAGTGGTAAAAAGGTGAGTGAATTAGCATCTTTCGGGCCAATTGCTTACGATCAATCCATGGTTTTATCAGCGATGACTAAAAATGACAAAGGTGAATCAGTTGAATCAGAGAAAGTAACGATTGAAAATGATCAACCTGTACATCTTAAGTTTAGTCATATTCAGGACCAGCTTGTAGCAGAAGAAAAAGCCGAACTGGAAGAAGAGGCTGAAAAAAGAAAGCTCGAAGCCATTGCAGCGGTAACAGAAGAACAAAAAACAGAAGTGGCCGGCTTCATCCGTGATTTCCGGGACTCCTATGAATACGCGCTGAACTATGAGGACTATTCATATATTTCTACCTACTTCAAATCAGGCAGCGCAATCGAAGACGAATACCGTGAATACCTTGCAAGCTTTGACGACACCTACTTCCACTTTGACTTCTTAGACCACTCTGTTGAAAAAGTAGAAGCACTTGAAGCGAACAAATTCAAAGTCACCACAAACGAAACATTTGACTTCTATAACCATGTTGATGAAATTTGGCGTTACGATAGAGTCAAAGAATATATCGTAGTAGATAAATATGGAGATTATACGATTGAAGTGATAGATGTCTTGGATGATGAGATTGAGGATGTGACAAACAATTAAGTTCTGACATATTCAAAACAAATCATACTATACTAAGGGGATGCCAAGATGAAACTAAAAAGCGTAGCGTTAGCAACATTTCTACTTACAGGAACTTTAGTCGGAGAAGGTTTATTCAGTGAAAACACCGTTCAAGCTGAACAAGCGGTAACGAAGGAAGTTGTAGATTATCAATTCGTCAAAGGAACATATTATGATGGAATTAATTACTACCCGAACGCTAGAGCAAGCGTGGAATTCAAAACAAAAACAAAAAGTCCCGGAACAATGATTATCGAGTACACTAGGAATCAATTACCATTAGATCAATGGGAAGATACAAGGAGAGCAGAAGTTATTACAATGATGTTATATAAAGAAGGTTTCGGATTTGACGGAAGAGATCAATTCGCTCCACGTTACATGTCTTTCCGAAATGATGGACTTAACAGAGATTCCAAAGAAAATTTCAAAATGAGATTTACGACTTATATTGACGTACCTACATCTAATAATAGCTATTACTTAATGGGTATTAGCGGACATGGTATGGAAAAATATTACAACTATACAGCTACTTTTTACCCTAATCAAAATTTAATGGATATGAACAAAGATGAATTAACAAAATTCTTAGAAACAGGTAAAAGACCTACTGTAGAAGATATTAAGATTCCAAATGTACAATTACCTGCTAATCATGGTCAAGCTGTAGCAGGAATTAATATCCGCCAAACTGTAAACTTACTAAAACTTAATGCAGACGGAAGTTTTACAGTAGAAAAACCGCTTTACAAGGGAACTGTTTATCGAGTATACGGAGTGAAAGGTAACAAATACTCTGTAGGCGGTGGATATTATGTAGAACATCAACAAGGTGTAGCGATTCACGTGGGTCATGCGTTATTAGGTGCGGATAATGTAATGTATGCACCAGACGGTAAAGTCCATAAAACTCTTCCAAAAGGTACTTCGGTGAAGGTTTATTCTTATGATGATACAAAGTATCAAGTAGGTGGCGGTTACTATATCAAAAAATCACCAACAACTAAGTTTGTATTAGGTATTATTCAAATTAAAGCACCTACAACTCTTTATAACTTAGACGGAACCGTAGCAAGAGAACTAAAGTTTGGAGAAGGTTTCCATACCGATAAGTTAGACGAAGATAAAGTTTTCATTAGCGGTCGTTATTACGTAAAACTACAAAAAGGCGTAACAAAGTATATTAAACTCTAAGAAAAACAGAACCGGTTATCCGGTTCTGTTTTTTGCTAGAATCCTTTATATAACATTCAGTATTTCTTATACTGCCTCCTCACCTCATGCAACAACCCTGCCTTCTCCAAATAATGCTCTGGAGCAAGAAAGGTAATCGTAACGACTCCCGGATGACGGCCGATTTCGATGGAGCCGGTGATGGTGGTGCGGTTCATGATTTCAGGGACGGTGACGCCGAAGAGGTCGGCGGCGCGCTGCAGTCCGTTGTCAGTTGCAAGGTTAAGGTTAGAGCCTGTGCCGATAATAGACACTGGCAGTGATTGTTCAAGCTGTTCGATGTTCCATTGAGCTGCCAGTGCTTTTGCGGATGCAAGTTCTTCTTTTGTAAATGGCTTCGCTGTGTATGGCAGATCTTCTTCATTGGGCAAAAGGACCGGACCTGCAAGATTGGCTTTTTTGATGACGTGAACTTGAAGATGAACGATTCCTGCCACGTCAGCTGTATGACCTGCGATTTCTCCGTCACCCTGCATCGCGTGCATATCGCCAAGGTAGACCCCGCCACCAGGCACTTTAACCGGACAGATAATGGTCGCACCAGCTCTGACACGGCTGATATCCATGTGGCCGTCTGTGCGGTGTTCATCAAGCTCGTCCTGCGTGACCACATAATCATGCGGCGCACCAACGAGGAACGATCCAAAGTCTCCGGCATTATGAGAGTCAGGGATCGGTCGGGATGGCGTTGTGCCAAGCTGTCCTAAAAATGGGCGCATTCTTGCCACCACACCAACGAGATCATGAGGAGCAAAGGTAACAATCGGATTCTGGATTGAGTTCTCCGGCGTTTTCATATATGCTTTTCCATCACGTGCAATGGTTTCCGCGGCTTCTTTACTGACCGTTACACCAACATCACCGTGCTCGCTGAAACTGATTGTATAGCCATTCGTAAATACAAAAGGCGTCACGTCAGCATGACAGTTTGCACAGCGGATGGCTTCCTGACCGATTCCTTCGATTATCGTATCAGGATACATCGTGCCGCACTCCGGACATTTCACCGCAACAAAAGGATCACCGAGGAACCGTCCTTCAACCGGAGCATCATTACCGGAAGAAGTCGCAAGTGATGTGACATTAATGGAATGAATCTTAATCACAATCGCATCACCAGGCTCTGCTCCTTCAACAAATACAGGTTTCGTTACTTCGTGACCCCCGCGAATGCAGGGAGTAATCATCGGCCCCCAGCAGCCAGGCGCCGTATTCGCAATAATATGTCCCCCGTCCTTGACCGGTCCAAGCATCTCTTTCGCAGGATCCAGTACCCCATCAATAAAAGAATTCACCAAAAGAGTATCCGTTGCTTTTCTCTGTTCACTCATTTGTCTCTCTCCTTTTCTGAAAATTCATTCTTATTATACAACCAAATACATTAAGATCCTCGTAATTATTCTTAAAGAAAATTATGACAATAGTAAGGGGAGGAATTGTTTAAGTCGAACATTACTGATAAAATTTTAAAAACGGGAAAGGGGATATTGACATGGGGATACTACAGAAGAAAACTTCAGTGGAGCGTATTCTAAGTAAATTGAATGTATTAAAAGCAGCTCAGAAAGAAGGACTTTTGAGCGATTCGTCTTTTTCACAAATTGAGGATAAAGTAAATGAGCTATTTGTTATTTTGTCTTTGGAGGAAAAAGAGGAAGAGTATGATTCATTTGACGAATTTGATGACGATGCTGATGCTGACATTGCTGATTTTCTGATTAATAACGCAAAATAAATGGGGGGGCAGTTAATCTCCCTTTTTTCTTTCCAGATTAAACATTTTATACATTGTATATAAAAAAGAAGCACGGGATCGAATCCGTGCTTCCTGCGATAAGGTATGTCGTTACTATGTAGTCGACACAGTTCTTTATACCACTTTTAAATCGTTTTAAACATTAAATATGCACCATTATTTATGATTCAGTGTAATGACTGATGATTTCACCGGCAAAATTTATAGCATCTTCTTCTGTTCTGTCATCCAGCAAATAATAGGTTACAATGTAGCCCGCATCGTTTACATCAAAATGCATAAATACGGCGTCTGCTTCTTCTGAGTGCATATATTGAACAGGGTGACCTTCGATCTCGATTTCTTCAGCTTCCTGCATGGTACCGGCGCTCTCAGGTGTAATACTCAAAGAAGCAAGTGTCATATCATTGTAAAAATCCCCGTATATGACCTCGCTGTTATTGTCTTTTTCCCACTGATCAACATCAAGATCCTCGATAGGCTCTTCCATTGATTGGTAATATGTAACAATGGCTTGTCGGGGTTCATCCGTTACAACTTCTTCCCCGTCTTCATTTAACTCTGTTTTAGATTCTACCGTTGCAAGTCCTACGGGATATCCTTCGATTTCTGGAATGTAACTGTCTAATTCCAGGCGATCATCAACACTTGAATCGAGATTTTCCAGCGTTACTTCCTCTGAATTATTACCGCCACATCCTGCAATTAAAAGGGCTGTCAGTAAGGCTGTTCCTGTTGCTTTTCTCATTTAATCGCTCCAATCAATCAATTTCTGAATAATGCACGTCATTACTCAAGTAATACCTTACCACATATTCCATATTTTATATAGATAGACGGTTGCAAATAATAGTGAAATAGCTTCCTATCCTGTACGAATCTGGATCGTTTATTACGTAAATAGGTATAAATAAATAGATTTTTGAAATGCTCATTTTTCTTTTTTAACAGGTATTTTACTATTCTATAAAAAGTATTTACCATGTTCTTTAGCAACCGTATAATAACTCCGTTGTTTGATTATATGAGGATGTGTAAAATGTGAAAAAGCCATTACAAATATTTGATATTCATATACTGCGTGCCATCGGATGTATGATGGTTGTCCTCGTTCATGTTTCAGCTGTTTATTTTTATGAACGCGGAGGCTGGGAGGATGTTACGCTGTTTGTGAATCAGATCAGCCGATTTGGAACGCCGCTCTTTGCATTCATCAGCGGATTTCTATTGTTTTTGCAGGTGAAAAATAAAGGGTTTAAATTTAAAAAATTTGCTTCATCACGTTTTAAAAAAATTGTGATCCCATTTGCAGTATGGACCGCTTTTTATTATTTGTATATCTTTGCAGCTGATGGTATATCTCCATTTGAAGATGGAACCACTCAGTTTTTAATCAGCAGTATTTTTGGAGAAAGTTATTACCATTTATATTTCATGTCCATTGTTCTGCAGTTTTATCTGATTTTTCCATTGCTGCAGCTGATTCGTAAAAAGTCCTTTTGGATAGCCGCACTTGTTTTATCAGCTGGTGTTCACGTATATACCCTGCAATATTTTGTACCGGGTCAATTTGAGGGGACCGCAGGTATGATTTTGAGTCAGCGTGCATTTCTGCCGGCATGGCTGTTTTTCTTTATATTTGGTGGATTTCTGGCGTACAATTGGGAACAGGCAAAAGCGTTCGCCATTAAATTCAGAATGCCTTTATTTATAGGTGTATTATTGATTATTTATTTTGCTGCTGTTGAATATGAAGCAGTTGGATCGATACCATCAAATCGAATGACGAATATGATTAACTTACCAATTATTATTCTCTTCATTCTCTCAATTGGTAATGTGATTGGCCGTATTCCATCATTGAATCAATTTTTTTCCAAAATAGGTGCACTTTCAATGGGGATCTACCTGGTACATCCGTTTATCCTGAATGTGATCCAGAGAATTTTGCCGGCAGAAGTGTGGAAACTTTCTTTGTTCCCTGTCTGGTTTGTAATCATTATGGGTTTATCAATTGTAGCGGTCACGTTGATCCAGTACCTTCCGTTTGGAAAATTGATTGTAACCGTACCAAAGCAGTCGAGTACGCCGAGGAAAGATAAAGATATTAATACGCATAGTAAGAGAAGGGCACTTTATGAATAAATATAAAAACTGGACTCAACGCGTTTATTACGTATGAGTCCAGTTTTTTCTTATAATTCGTCTAATCTTCCATAAGTAATGACTTTGTTGTAATGCGGTAAGTCAAAATCAAAATGTAAATAATGAGTCATAGAACTATACATTAATTCATTTTCAGCTGGACCTTTTCTGTTCATGTCACCTCTGTAGCTAAACATTTGTGCAACGGACTCCTTACTGTAGGTTGGATCATTCATCCAGAAAACCTTAATTTGATAAAGGGAATCCTCATCTGCTTTTTGATAATACGTATAAATCGGTGTTTCAACCACTTTAAGGCCGTCCTGTAATTTAATCGGATATCCTGAGTCTTCCGAAATATACTCAATCGAGTCATTGAGAGAATAGGACTCTCCAAACGACTCAGATTTATAGAAATAATTTAAGTCACGGCTCATCACCATTGTTGAGATAATTAGATTTTTAAGCTGACGCTGCTTGTTTAGTGCAGGAGTTTCATATTTAATACCATCTCCGGCTTTAAAGTAGTATCCGCCGCCAACACCGTAATAGTATTGTCCATCAATCAATTTATAGGAATATACTCTGAATAGTGAGTTAGATGGTCTTACAATGTCAGATTTTATGAATGTGGACGATCCTTCAAGCTTATAAAGTGCTAAATCTTTACTTAAAGTGACGCGGCCGATTTGTCCCTCAACGAGAGTAGAATCATTCCATTTAACAGCAAGTCTCTTTTTTTCTGGAACAGGGTTCGGTGTATAGTCTGCATCCTCTGAATCCAAGATGTAATAACCGCCACCCACTGACAGGTAATTATTGAAATCTACATTTGTAATCGAATATACGCGATATGTAGTTCCTGCATCTCTCGCCACATTTGTCACTTCATACCCTAATCCACGAGCCTTTTTGTAAAGCATAACGTCCTCGACTAATTTTACACTTCCAATATGGGTGGAACTGGATGCAGATGCTTCATTTATTGCAAACGGACTACCCAGTATACTTAATGCTAATGCTCCTGTTAATAAAATTTGTTTTTTATTCATAATTGTTCCTCCTAATGATGTTTTTGTCATCTTACAGTAAAGTAGACGTAATGTTTTTGAAATAGTTACACATAAATAATGGTATTTTTAAAATCTTTTTATAAAATATTCGAGACTATATTGTGTTTATTATTTATTTTACATATTATTTAAAAAAATAAAGGATTTTGAAAATTAGTGTCGAAATAAGCTGTGTGAGTTGTGAATGCTCATAAAATAAATGGAATGATGGGAATCATTCAAAAGGAGACAGGTTCATGACATGTAAGGCTTCACCGGATTCATATCGGGTAAGTGAAACAACACTGGCTTTGAGACACGACTTTTCAATTGAGTATGAGACAGTAGCATTTGACAAGAAAGGGATCTTCTATTCCAAGAAAACCCCTAAAGAATTACTGAATGAACGTTGTATCCAATCAGGCGTTCTACTTGAAGGACGTATCGCCTCCGCAAAAGTAAGACTTGGTATTCAGCATAAGGTACCACTGCTTGTTGACCCTACACAGACATCCTAGCCTTCCCTACACACTCTCCAACAAGTTCATGTAACACCTGGCTTTTTCTCGAACATATCCTCTCATTTAAGGACACAGACAACCCAAAACAAATAAAAGTAATCTTTCGCAATTATGAGTCCTTAACCGTTGATTGTTCATATGGAACAATCAAAAAGCAGCTAGAACGTGCTACGAGATTATTTTATCAGGATGTTTATCAGCAACGAAAAAAATAATAAATGCTGAAATCACCCTGATCATACCAAGGGTGATTTCATTTAGTTTGAGTTAAAGTGGATATATTTAATTCTTTTTAAAGCACAAAACGTGCATTATTAAGAAAATAAAAGCAATCCAGAGAAAAGCACCCTAAAATGTTCTTAATTGAGAAAATAACCTGTTTTTTACTCCTTTTCAACTCATTTTCCATCGGGTATAGTGTGGTTGTTGGTTCTTTTTAACGAACGAAAGAGAGCCGAACATACACTTATTTTAGAGGAGGAAGTCAGAATGGGTTTGAAGCAGAAGTTAGGTTTAGGAGTAGCATCAGCGGCAATGGGGTTGGCACTAATTGGTGGAGGTACATACGCGTATTTCAGTGATACTGAAGTATCGAACAATGTATTTGCTGCAGGGTCGCTGGATCTGGCGATGAATCCAACGACGATTGTCAACGTGGACAATTTAAAGCCGGGTGACACGATGCTGAGAGAGTTTGATTTGATGAATAATGGGTCGCTTGATATCGGCACGATTGATCTGAAGACCGGTTATCAGGTTGTGGATCACGGCAATAACAACTCAGACGATTTCGGGAAGCATATTCGCGTTAACTTCCTGTTAAATGCAGATAAACTGGATGTTCCGATTTTCTCCACAACGCTTCATGACCTGCAGAATATGAGTCCTGATGTAATTGAAGGACACGTGTTCACGCCTTGGTTTATCGAAAAGGGCGGGAAGCTGGCTGCCGGAACGTCGGATAAGCTATATGTACAATTTGAATTTGTTGATAACGGACAGGATCAAAACCAATTCCAGAAAGATAAGCTGAAGCTCGAATGGACGTTTGAAGCCATGCAGACTGAAGGAAAAGCCCGTTAATCAAATATTAAAAAGCGAGGGAGCCGGGGATATCAGCCGGTTTCCTCATTCTTTAATATTCTCCACGTTTTATAACCGGATTGATAAGACGTGGAGAATATTAAAATAGTCTATGCAGAAAGGTTGAAGAATATGATGAAGTGGATTGGGAGGATTTTTTCAGCACTTTTTTATACGGGTGTTTTAGTCATGATTGCCGTGATCGTTTTTGCAAAAGCATCGGGTGGTGAGCCGGAATTGTTTGGATATCAGCTGAAGACAGTGTTATCCGGTTCAATGGAGCCGGGGATCCAGACAGGTTCGGTCATTGCTGTTAAAAAAGCAGAGGATCCAATGTCGTTTCAGCCGGGGGATGTTATTACCTATTTAGAAAATGAAAACAGAGTCACGACGCACCGTATTGTAGAGACTGTAAAAAGCGGGCAGCACGTGATGTACATAACGAAGGGTGACAACAATGAAGAAGCGGATTCGCAACCGGTGCTCGCTGAAAATGTGCTGGCTGCATATACAGGTGTGACCGTTCCTTACATTGGATACGGGCTGAATTTTTTACAGACAAATAACGGCGCATTGCTCTTGATCATACCGGGCATTCTGCTTCTGATGTATTCGATTGTGACAGTTTGGAAAGCGATCTCGGGCATTCAGGTCGCTGTTAAAAAAGAAAAAGTATCGTAAGTAAGGTGAGCAGAAAAGAGGACTGATGATGAAAAGTCGTTCTGAGAGAATCCAACGGGAGCGTTCACTGCAAAACCAGCGAACGTTAAATAAAATAAAACTGGCATCGGTGGCACCGGCCTTGCTGATTTTAGGAATGGGGCAGATCACGGGTGATACATACGGTGCCTTTTCAGATAGTGAAGCGGCACAAACGGGAATCAATGCGTGTGAGGTGTTTCCTGACAGGATTGAACAGGTGATGGATGAGCTGATGATCAGAATGAATACGCTTGAATCAGACCGGGGACATATGATGGCCAATGGACCGGCTGCCGTTTCCCCGTTTTCATTTTCTATGCCGTCAGGTGCAGACAGCGCATCGCTTAAAAGTATGGCGGCTCAACTCAGTCAGACTATTAACAATTTAATAGAAGAAAGTCGCCTAACCACGGGCAGACGTCAAAGCGTTCAGCAGCACTGGGAATCGATTCAGCGGGAACATCAAAAGGTGATGGAACTGCTTGAGTATTTGCAGATGAATAAATTTTATCATCCCGGCTGTCTCGTGATTGAAGACAAACAGAAGATACATGAACTGATCCGGATTTTCAAGGAGCAGAAGCTGTTAAATGAAGACGGGAAGCTTGATGCGGAGAGATTATTGCTTGACTACCTGCATTTTGAGAATGGGGAAAATGAAAATGCTCCGTTATCTGCGACAGTAGCCTTTTCGCAAATGAATACATTAAATGACCAGGATTATTTGGATTTAATGAGGGCTCTGGATGAAACGCTGACACAGCTTCAGATCAAACAAAATGATATTACTGAAGCACAGTCACAGATTCTATTGCTTGCTGAGCAAAAAGCGATAGAGGAAGCTGCTCAGATCGAAAAAGAACGTTTGGAAAAGAAAGCGCTGGAAAAAGAGAGCGCACAGGTAGAAGAGCCGCTTGGAGAAAGTGATGTTCCGGACGAATCCGTTGAGGACGAAGCAGAGGTTGTTCCTGAAGTAACGCCTGAGGAAAACGTGGAACCGCTTCAGGCAGAAAAGGAAATGACGGAAATTGAGGAAGGCGAGTCAGCTCCCTGATGAAGGTCATATTGCAGGTTTTCAAAGTTGGATTTGTCATTCTTTTAATCACAATGATGCTGATTGTCGTCATTTCTAGGATCACCGGAAATGAGCCGTCATTTCTCGGTTATCAGATGAAAAACGTCTTATCTGGATCCATGGAGCCTGTCTTTATGACGGGCTCAGTGATTCAAATCAAAAAAACGGAGCACGAGGGAACCGAATATGATATAGATGACATCATCACCTTTCAAAAAGAAAACAAGCTGATCACACACCGAGTTGTCGGCAAAGTCATCAATGACAGAGAAGTCCTCTACACCACACAAGGAGACAACAACGACGGCATCGACAGTACACCAGTCTCAGCCAGCCAAATCATCGGCCACTACACAGGACTCACCATTCCCTACATCGGCTACCTGCTGAAAATCACCGATACGCGGTTGGGGTCTATGCTGCTGTTGGTTGTGCCTGGGGTGATGTTGGTCGGTTTTGCTGTTCAGTTGTTTATAAAACAAAGAAGGTTATATGAAAGACAAAAAACATGAAAAGCAGAAGGCGTTTGCCTTCTGCTTTTTTAAAGGTTTACTTCTTCACAATATCCATTCTCTGAAGCTTCTTTCCTTCAGCATCCTTAAATTCAAAACGTAATTCATAATCCCCCATTTTGTATACCATTAAGTATCCACCTGTGTATTCACTGAATCCGTCACTCAGCAGACCAGTGCTTCCAAGTCGCTTTTTAATCTCTGATGGTGAGATTGTATAATCTGAATGGAACGTATATCCGATTCCTAAAAGATCTTCACCTGGCGCATTATTGAGGTATGTTGCGAAAAACGAGAATTTCTCGTAAGAAAATACATATGCTCCTCGGGAAGTTGATTCATATTTTGGTGTACCGTATTGAGCCTTCATGTCACTTACCGTTGATTTCCATACAGTAATTGGTGTACGTGGCAGTGTACCATCTTCTACTTGTGAACGTAGTGCTGATGAGATCATTGAATCATCAACAAGTAAAGCAAGCTGTCTGAATTTAGAAGCTGACGGCGTTTCGTATACCGTAGCAGTTGTGTTATGTAGATAGTAGCCACCACCTACCGCCAAATACTGATAATTGCCAGACCCTTTAAATCCATAAACACGATACTTATTGCCAGCCGTTCTGAGAAGGTTTGTTTTCTTCAGGCTGCCGTTTTCCATTTTAAACAGTACTGCATTCTTAACAAGTGCGACTCTCCCAATCTGCCCTTCAACTAATGTGGAATCATCCCATTTTACAAAAAGTCGTGAATCACCTGATGCTTCCGTAGTACTTGAGATGGATAAAAATAGTAAAACTGCTGTTACGATACTGATCAATTTCTTCATGCTTAATTCCTCCTAATGATGTGTCTTACAATTAATCAGACGTAACAAAAATGGAAAGGTTTCAAAAAAATTACGTTTTTATTACAAAAATATTTTTATTTGAAATTTTTGATCCATAAAAAAGAAAAAGAAGCGATTTAACAGCTTCTTAGTAGATTGGTGCGTTTGATAAATATTGTACAGATACTTTCAAGTTTCCATTGACCGTCCTCAAATCATCGATCAGGGCCTTGTCAGTCGTATTTTTTTTCATAGTAATTACATAATTAAGCTGAATCATGGTTCCAAGACTGACCGTTTCAACAGATTGGAGCTGAAAATACGTCAGATGTCTGGATAAAAGCAGATCAAACGTTTTTTCATCGTGAAGGTTTTCTGGAACAGTAATGGTAAGTCGTTTGCTATTCGTTTTTTGTTTGCCAAAATTTATTGAATGAAAAAATAAGATAATCACTGTAAGTGAAAAGGTAAATAGTACAGCCAAAATATAAAATCCAAGTCCACAAGCAATACCTGCGGCCATTCCGAAGAAAATAAAGGCAATATCTTTCGGATCGCTCATGGCGCTCCTAAAACGAATAATAGAAAAAGCCCCCACCAGACCAAAAGCAACTGCGACATTATTTCCGATTACGATCATTACGATAGAAACGGTTACCCCCATAATAACGATTGTCTGCACAAATGATTGTGAATATCTGGGACCATTGTGAGTGAAACGATAAATTAAAGCAACGATTGTGGTTAAAACAAAACTCAGAAAAATGGCTGCAAAGGCCTCCAATATCGTAATTCTACCTGTCATATCAGCAAGCTGCTGGATCTCGCTTAAAAATGTACTCATGGCTTCACCTAATCTCAACTGTATTTTTTTCGTTTAAGAGCTAATTCTTCAGCAAGTTCCACGCTTGTACAAAACTTTGAAACACTTTTTCTGGAAAGATTCATTTCGCTTACAATGTTGGATAGCCAAAGAGGAACTGAATTAGATACTTTTATCTCTAGTACGACAAGATCCGGGTGTATAAAGTGATGTCCATACGGTCCATTCTCAAGACGCAGATCATAGTCTCTTGTCATCAGATTGTAATCAAATGTTACCCGGAGGTCAGGCTCATTAACACCAACAAATGCCTGTCTGTCATAACTTACAATAATGTCAGGCTCAAGTTCATATTGATTCCTGAAATGTATAACCTCTTTTAAAATCTGTGTGTTTGAAGCGGGTGGAAGCTCTTTACTGAAAATATTCGGCTTATTTTTGATTAATTTATAGGCATCATTAAGAGATAATACTGTTCTGCGTTTATTTACAACGTTTTTAAACTTTTGTTTTATTTCAAAAAAGGCCTGATCTTCAATACTCGTACGATCATAAACTCTCAATCGAAGTTTTTGTCTGAACGATAGTTTATTTTTTGTTTCGTAATAAATGCCCCGTTCTGCTGAATCAAAATAAAGGCTGATGATGTTATATTTCCCATCATTGTTACCGTAAGAGTCAAAAGTCATCCGCTCAAGTAGTTTTGATCTCATCTCATAGTATTCGTCTATTGAAATTAAATATTTTAACTCAAACCGATTAAAGATTTCTATAGCCATCCACATCACCCTGTGTCAATTATTTATATTTTGTAAAAATAGATTAAGCTTTTAGTAAATTCGTTTATACTAATTATAGATTCTTTTTACAGAACATAAAACATTTTTCTCAAGTGAGGGATTACTTTGAAGAAATTATTTGTATTTTTATTATTTTTACTATCCAGTACGGGATTATGGTTTTTCTTTTATATAACTGGACAGGACGAATTAGAGATAAACCCTCATTTTGAAAGAGCAGTCATGCAATCAATGGGGTATACTTCAGGAGCCTTCAGGCCTGAACTCACACATGGCGTGCGTGAGCTTGACCTCAAAGATTTACAACTCGAATCAATTGAAGGGATTCAATACTTTAAAGATCTTGAAGTATTGGATTTGAAAGATAATCTAATAACAGATGCTGCACTTTTAGGGGAATTGCCAAAGCTTCGATGGCTGGATCTGAGCGGAAACAATATTGAAAAAGTCTCTCTAAATACTGAAAGACTTACCTATTTCAATGCTGAAGGAAATAACTTAACGCATATTGAATTTCTTGAGGGAATTCCAAGAGTAAATGAAATCGATATTAGTGATAATGAAATTTCGGATTTACAGTCTATTAGAAATATGGACTACCTGACTGCTTTAGATGCCAGTAGAAATCACATTAAAAACCTAGAGCCTCTATCAAATTTGAAAAACCTCATTCGACTGGATTTAAGAGAGAATCAGATTACCGATCTTTCTCCACTGGCTGGAAGTGTTCCTTTATCGGATCAATTACTTCTGGATGGCAATCAGATTGTAAACTTCTCAGGTTTAAGTGAAAAGCTGTCCGTTATTGTTGAAAAAGATGTTGTCGTTAAACCTTCCATCCACTTTTCAAATGAAAGCGGTTTTATTGATGAAGGGGAAGCTGTAACGATTACCTCTAGTGATCCGGAGCTTAAAATTTATTACACGCTTGATGGTTCAAAACCTACACCTCAGTCATTGGCATACAATGAACCTATTATTATGAGCAGACAGCTCGACGAAGGTGCACAAGTTCTGGCAAATATAAAAACGTCCCCTTTAAGGGATCCGTTCGACTTTCGTAAAGATGAAGTAAAAGTTGCACATGTTATAAGAGCTGCGGCGTATAGAAACGGACAGTTGGAAATTGAGGATACGAGCACCTATTTTTTATCTAATGAAATATTCACCCGCTCTAAATTGCCTGTTATTTCGATAGTGGCATCTAATAGAGATTTATTCAGTGACGATTATGGCATATACGTCCCTGGAACAATGCATGACCCTGAAAACCCCGGTACTGGGAATTATGAAATCAGAGGTTCGGATGGGGATAGAAAAGCAGTCATGACTTATTTTGACGGCTACGGACAGGAAATGTTTACGGAAACCGTTAATATGAGAATTCACGGCGGATATACGAGGCAATTACCTCAAAAAAGCATACGGTTATACGCTGATGGCGGAGAAGGCAATACGCGGTTTTATTATCCTTTTTTTGGAGACGAAGGCTCAGGATCCTATGACCGTCTGCTATTGAGAAACGGTGGGAATGACTGGAGATCAACGCTGTTGCGGGATGCAATGATGCACCGGCTGGTAGAGGATCGCGGAATAGCCAATCAGCTTGATCAGCCCGCAATCGTTATCGTGAATGGAGAGTACTGGGGAATACATCAAATCAGGGAAACGTTTTCCGCGGATTACATTGAGCAATATTATAATGTGAAAGCTTCAGAGGTTGCTTTACTTGAAGCCAATCCAGATACTGAAACGGGATTTACAGTTGAAGAAGGTGATATTTCAGCTCTAAATGAATACCTGAAATTTGTTTATGCAGTGACTCAGAGAAATATACAAGCGCCAAGTACGGTTGACTTTGTTGAAGAACATATAGATCTCGATCAATTTCTAGAATACGCTGCCTACCAGATTTATTTCGCTAATCAGGATTCATTTATGAATAATACAGCTATATGGAAAAAGAATGAGTATTATTCCAGAGAGTCAGATAGTCATCATGATGGAAGATGGCGCTGGATGCTATTCGATACTGACCGTGGGTTCGGTCTGGTTGAAAGAGAGGAAGGCGTCAATCAGAATACGATCCAATGGCTGCTAAGAGATCATCGTTCAACAACCTTATTCAGAACACTGATTCAAAATGAAGAAATAAAAGAACGATTCGTTGTTATCTTATCCGACCTGTTAAATCAAAATTTTGAAAGTGAGAATGTCATTGAGGTCATAACTGAAATGGAAAATGAGATAAAGGGAGAAGTGCCGGCAAGTATATATCGATGGAAAAATATCGGTAGTGTTGCTTTATGGGAACAAAATGTTGAGGAGTTAAATGTCTTTGCACGTGAAAGACCGGGAATTGTCAGGGATCAAGTAAATGAAATACTTGGGTTGGAGGGTTATGAAGATATTACGGTAGATCTGTCTGATCCTGAACTTTCTTTAATTAAGATTAACTCTCTCCTTATCAGTCCTAATGAAAAGAGCTGGAGTGGCGTCTACTACAAAGGATCGACTTTAACTATTCAAAAACAATTTAAAGATGGAGAGACAATAACTGAACAGATTATTGTAGGAGAGTAAAGCAAGGGGCCCCCCCTTGCTTTTTATTTTCTGAACAGTTTTAACAAAAGGGAATTTTTTTTCACCTTTTCTGGATAGTCTGGACAAATCGGATCACCTGTCAAAACTTTTCGCGCATTATCAAGAAAATAGCTGCTGTTTCCAAATTTATCTTCAATTAGAGTAAGAGCGGGAAGATTATAAAAGCCCCTGCTTGTTGTGTTATGGGCATCTGAGGCTACAAAGTGAACAAGGCTTGCTTCAATTAATTGAAAAGAAATACGTTGAACTTTTTTGGATAAAACACCAGCAACACTGGCTGCTGTGACCTGAGAAAGGCACCCTTGAGAAACCAGTTTATATAGCTTTTCAGGATCTTCAACGATCGAACTGTTTCTTTCAGGATGAGCAATGACAGGTATATAACCGTTATTCAGCAGGTCGTACGTAACTTTTTCTGCATACATAGGAATCTGATCTGCAGGAAATTCAATTAATACGTAAGGATGTTCAGATGAAGCCAGGGGCAGGCTGGACCCTTGATTCAAATCCGTTACAAGATCTGGATATAAACGTATTTCCTGACCGGGATAAATAGTTAGGTGTTTACCATTCTCAGATAAAAGCCGATTGACTTCTGCTACTTTTTTTAAAACGATCTTTGCGTCATTTTGAAATCTTGCAGTTTGATGATGCGGGGTAGCGATAATTGATGTGATGCCATTTTCGATGGCCTGATCAGCCATCAGGAGGGTGTCTTCCATACTTTGAGAGCCGTCATCGAGCAGAGGGATAATGTGGCAATGTATATCGATCATTTTTAACCACCTCTTTTAATACATTGTACCGATTAATATAAAGACAAACAATTATTTTCAATTATTAACCTTATATAGGGTGGAAAAGGTACAATAAAGAAAAATAATAGTAATAAAGTTGTTTTCGAGGAGGAGAAATAGTGAAAAAAGTACTTATCTCATTTGTTTTACTGATTATATTGACAGCAGGTCATGACGTTTCTGCAAATAATGACTGTACCTCTTACCGTGGAACTTCTAAAATATGGTGGGATGGAGCAGAGTTGACAAAGGGGCAAATCGGGAAATTGTCTATCCAAAAAGATACATCATTGTTTAAATTAGAAGGTGAAAAAAAGGTTCATTCCCGAACACTAAAAGCGGGCGAACAATACAGAATTTACTCTTTTAAGCCTGGGCTTTTAAGTGTCGGAGGCGGCTATTTTGTTGCTCGTGATGCCAAGGTGACATATCAGACACCGAGTAAAGCGAAACTGGCAGGTGCTGACTGTGTTCATAACCGCTTTGAAAACCATGGACCACAAATACATAATACGATTGCTATGACAGGAGCGACTGGTTACGCGCCTGATGGTACACCATTAATGTATGTGCTTTTACAGGGAGAACCTGCAAAACTTGTTGTCATGAATCTCAAAACGAATGCTGTCTGGGATGAGCATTTTCTGACTGCTGATACAAGTGCATGGGGATTAACAGTTGATCAGGATCAGAAGGCATGGATAGGTGGAACTCCCTCAGGTAATCTATATCAATATAACCCCGCTCAAAAAAGTCTGAAGAAAATTGGCAAAGCAAATCCAGGAGGTACATCTATACACGATTTGGAGATCGCTGATGGTGTTGTTTATGGTAGTACATCTCCTGATGGAAGTTTATTTAAATATACTGCTGCAGACGGTTTTAAACACCTGGGACAGGTGCAGACAGGAAAATCACTGGCCCGAAGTCTGGCATGGAATGAAGCTGCGGATACGTTATTTACAGGAGTAGGTGCCAAGGCAGACTTAATTGCCTGGAACATGAAAACAGGTAAGAGAACATCCATTCTTCCTGAAAAATATAAGACTGAAACCTCTGTTTATGATCTGGATGAAGAGGAAGGATATCTTTTTGCAAGAATGGAAACAAGTAAGAAAATACTTGTTTTTGACAGTGAGTCATATCAATTTATTAAGGAGCTGCCTGCAGGTTCAAGGGGGGTATCTCCGTCTGGCGATAAAAAAGCACTTTATTATACACACAACTATAAACTGCAAAAATATGATCTCTCCTCCGGTAAAACAACTGCTATTTCCGGAACATTAAAAGGCACCGAAGCGGTATCTCTTGATCTTGTGAATTTTTCGACTGATGGAAAAGATCAGCGTGTAGTAGGACTTCTTGGTAATTCAGGGACATTTTTTACTTATCATCCAAACTGGACCTCACCGAAAGTGGAGAAACTTAATCTTCCGATGCAGCCAATTCCTATATACAATATTGGATCAGGAATTGACGGTAAAATTCTAAGTAATGGATTTGTTTCTGGAAAAACGACTGAATACAATCCTCAGGAAAATGTAACCGAAGAAAAAATAAAAATCGGACAGGCTGAATCAATGGCAGTTTTAAAGGGAACGCTTTATATGGGAATTTATCCAGGTGCATTACTGTATAAGTATAATGGTGAAAACGCAGATCATTATGTAAAACCTACCCCTCTATCAAGTATAGGAAATGGACAGGACAGAATTGTTGCCATGACTGCAATATCATCTCTGGACACCATTCTGATGGGGACAAGTCCAAAGAACGGCGAGATAGGAGGAAGTATTTCTTCCTATCATATACCCTCAAACAAGCTTTCAGTCAGAAGAAATGTAATTCCAGGTCATAGTGTGGTTTCCATCACTTCACATGGAAATTATGCGTACGCCGGTACATCTATATTTAGTAACAATACTTCTCAATCATCTGTAAGTGCTCAATTTTTCAGGTTTCCAGTTTCAAATGTACAAGGGCAAATTGAGAAGATTTCACTTCCACTGGTTAACCCCAGAATGATTCATTCTTTAACAACTGCATCAAATGGAGTGATCTGGGGTCTTTCAGATGGCAATCTGTTTTCATATAATCCGCAAAATAAACAAACGAAGACCTTGAACATTGTTTCGGCGACAAGTGGCCGTTTTAAAAATGGGAATGTAGTAGTCGGAAGTGACGGAATGATATATGGTAATGTAGAAAAAGTGATATTCAGGGTAAATCCATCAACCATGGAGAAAACAATCTATAAGGGACCGCCGGCTAGTAATTTAATCGTTGCCCCTGATGGAAAAATGTACTTCAGCTCAGGCGCTGAGCTTTGGTCTATAAGATAGTCTCAATGAAAAGAAAATACTTAAGTAATTGAGATGCTTAACACAGGACGTAAAAAAATGCCTAGTTAAGTTTAATAAAAATAATATCTTTTTAAATCACTCTGCTTAATGGTGGAGTGATTTTCTTTTAAAGTAGTGACTATTTTACTAATAAAATGGGTATAGATTAAATGAATTATAAAAAATATACAATCATGTCAGTTTCGTATTGATTTAAAGGAAAATATATACTAATATTATATGTGACTATTTAACTAGAAGTGGCGGGCATAATGGAGGCGATTTTGTGGATAATAAAAATTGGGAAGTTTCAATCAGTTATCTGGACTTTAAATACACAGTAAAGGGAAATTATAAAACGATTAATCAGCACTTATCGTTAGCAGTAAATCATTTGAAAAACCAAACACCGATTTCTGATGAACCATACAGAATGTCGGTTGATGTCCATGGGGATGCTCCGCCAAATATCAGAAAGATTGTGCCGGACTCGAAAACCCATGAGGTAAAGGAACAGATAGAGGAAGATGGCAGGCTGGTCACCTTTATTAAAGAATTGGGGACAAGAATTGAGTGGGTTTACGCTCTTGGAATGGCGTACTATATGTCAGAGCAATTAGATCAGAAACTGATCTCAGCAAGACAATTGAATGATTTGTACGATCAGGCCGGAATCATCAGGCCGAAAAACATTCATTTATGTATCAATCAATGTGTCAGAAAGCAATACCTTGAAGATCTGGGTAAAGCTGAAAAACAAAAAACTTATTTTATTACGAATAAAGGTATTGAATTTATTGAAAAACAAATTCAAAAGGAGCGATCGGAAGAAAGCGAGAAGTTTTATGAATCTGAAACACAGAGAAGAGAGGCAACGAATTTTCTATCTTCATTAAATGAACATGAACAGCTCCAGTTAAAATCTTCTGGGGAAATGAGTGAACGGATTTTAATTATTATGTATTTTTTGAGGAAAAAAGGCATTGCCACTCATGTTCGCCCAAATTTGATCTATGTTTTGATGGTTGAAATATATGGTTATGAAGGATTAAAAAGATCTGTTCATCTTGGATTGAGCAGAACAAGGCCACTAACAAAGAAGCTTAAGCAATATAATAAAGTTCATTATAAGTTGACAGATGAAGGAATCTATCAGGTCGAACAGTTGAGAGCATGATCTGATGATGCATAATATTTGTTAAAGCAAAAAAGCTTCAACGTAATTTTACGTTGAAGCTTTTTATAAGGAGTATTTGAGAGTGCATTACTTGATTCGAAATTCTGAGACCAATTCACTGAGTTCTTCAGCCATTTTAGATAAAGCTGCTGAACTTGCTGCAACTTCTTCCATTGATGCACTTTGTTCCTCTGAGGCAGCAGCAATCGATTGACTTTCAGCAGATGAATGCTCCACGATTTCTGCAGTAGACGCTACTGATTGAACCATCAATTCCGTGTTATAATCCAGTTCCTTGATGGCTTCCAGCACGCTTCCGGAAGCCGTAACAATAGCAGTAGTGGACTGTTCAATATCATTGAAACCATCATCAGTTTTCAACATAGCAATCATTCCTTCTGTAACAGAGCTTTCTCCTTCAGTCATAAAGGAAACAGACTGTTCAATTCCCTGGCGGATATCAGTTATCAGGTCGTGTATTTGTAAAGCAGATTTACTTGATTGCTCAGCGAGTTTTCTGATTTCATCAGCTACTACTGCAAATCCTTTACCATGCTCACCTGCTCTTGCAGCTTCGATTGCTGCATTTAACGAGAGAAGGTTTGTTTGTTCGGCTACTGCTGTAATTAAATCAAGTATATTTCCAATTTCCTGAGATTTATTACCCAACTGATTGACAGCTATCGCTGCATTTCTTGTTTTGTCTTGAATGATGGACATCTTTTCAGATGTTTCTTTGACGTGATTCTTTCCTTCTGTCACTTTTTGAGCTGAGAGAGATGCAGCACGTTCAACCGCTTCTGTATAGTCGTGGATTTCATTAATTTTACCCGAAATACTCTTCACAAGATCTTTCGAAGATCCGGCCTGTTCGGACTGTTCATTAGCGTTTTCTGAAATCGTTTGAATAGAAGCAGCAATTTGCTCTGTTGCACGATTCGTTTCATCAGCACTTGCTGATAATTCTTCAGAAGAAGCGGCGAGAGTATGTGAAACGGAAGAAATTCTACTGATCATTTCTGAAAGATTATTTTTCATTTTGTTCAGACTGCCAGCTAACTGGCCAATTTCATCTCTATTGCCAATATGAATGTCTTCAAATGATAAGTTATTGTTGCTGATTTCCTGCAGCTGACCCTGGACCTGTAGAATAGGACGGGATAAATTTTTTGATAGAAAATAAACGAGAATGGCACCGGCAAATAATGAAACAAAAGTGGTTACGGCAATAACCGTTAGAATTTCATTTGCTCCTTTATTAAAATCAAGGTAATAAGAACCGGTAGATATAATCCATCCCCAGTTCGGATCAAATGCACTGTACATAATTTTGTCTTCGACTTTTTCCGGATCCGTAGGAAGAGGCCATGCATATTCAGTAAAACCGCCACCATTGTAAGCCTTTTCAAAAACATCTTTAACAAATGCAAATCCATTAACATCTGTTACATCCATGATGTTCTCACCTTCGATTGTAGGATGAGCGATTAGTGTTCCGGTTTCATCATACACTGCAAAATACCCGTTATCCCCCAAATCCACTGGTGAATCGATGGGTCTGCTACCATCACTTTGCAACTCCCCTATGAGTTGTGATTTCACCTGTTCCTGAGCTTCTTCTAATGATAGATCGCCTGCTTCAACCTGAGCGTTAACTGTTTCGATCATTTGTAGTGCAAGTTGAACAGAATTTTGAATCATCACTTCTCCGCTTTCAGTCAAATGATTTTTTGCTGAAAAATAACTGACACTTCCCATCGTCAAGACGGGTAATAGTAACAGTACTGAACAAACAGATAACAACTTCCCCCGAACACTTCTCATTCTAAACTCCCCTTTTTATGTATACTTCTCCCTTTTATGTTAGTATCGGAAAAGAACAGGAGTTATTAAGTATAACGAAGTAATTAATTTTCGAAGTAGGATGGAAAGAATATAAGTGGATTTTTTTGCATAAAAAAAGTATAATAAAGTCAAAGATGAAAATGGGGTGTGAACACACCCCATCTCCGCAGCAGCGTGCATTTGCATGGCTGACTCGGTTACTTAATGAGGAAATAACCGTAATCCTGCCAGGGGGGACGGTTATTTCTTTTTTTGGCTGATTACCAGAGATAAAACGAGAGTTAAAATACTGATCACAATAATACTCGCCTGTCCCGCAAGACTGAGTGCTTCAAATACGGTCATCGCATCACCTCCCCTCGCCCGGGAAGCTGCAAATGCCTGCTGTATAGTCAGTATATCATAAAAGGAACGTATGTTCTATTTTAATATTGAAAAAAGTACCATTTTGTATCTAATGCATTAGTGATGATTTATAAATGAGTATATTTACCCTTAAAACATGTTATGCAATACACACTTTATTGCGACCGGATTTTTTTGCGTTATATAGCGCTTGATCTGCTCGATCAAACAGATCGTGATCAATTCTTTCTAAAGTTTGCAAATGGGCAGCTCCAATCGAAACTGTTAAACTCATTTTTTTATTATCTTTAATCGTAAATAAGTGTTCTTCAATATTTTGTCTTATTGTTTCCGCGATTTCAATTGTTTCCTGTATTTTGTATTCAGGAAGTAAAACTGTAAACTCTTCACCGCCGTTTCTTGCGACGTATCCCCGATCGCCAGTCAATACTTTAATCAACCTTGCCGTTTCTATTAAAATCTGATCCCCGGCTATATGACCATATGTGTCATTAATTTTTTTGAAATGATCAATATCAATGATGATCAGAGAAATAGATCGGGTATCATTTGCCAGTGCCACGAAATAGTTATAATAATGATCAAATGATCGAACATTTAACAAACCGGTAAGTGGATCTTTTCTGGCGTTTTCCTGAATTTCATAGAAAGAGTCTGTTGCTTTTCTCATATAGCGTGCAAAATATATGACAACATATCCACCGATGAAGGAGAAGATCATGTGAAGGAATGCAGGGTAGGCGATTGAAAATGACAGGTCTGAAACGATGAAAATGGATGACGTAAAAAGTACCTGTGCATAAATAAGCATCACTGTCCATTTCTTCCATATTGAAAGGGAAGAATACTGACCTATCATGCCGGTACCAGTACCAATAAGTAAAATCATAATCAATGCTACATTTGAGGGGAAATCCATATCTAAGAAGTAATGTCCGGTAATAACAACAATTGATGATACCATGGCTGTTAAAAAACCTCCATATAAAGCCACCATTGCAATCGGTACGTGTCGCATATCTAAAATGGTCGTATCATTTAAAGATAAGCTGTAATGCATTAAAACAATGCCAAAGAAGCCTGCGATGACGCCGTCGACCAATTTTAACTTCAAATCTGATTCTGTTGTCAGCTTACTTTTTTTAAATAAATGATGCCATAAAAACGTGAAAGAAATTAAAATAGATATGTTCACGATAAAATCACTTATCATTTATTTTCCGCCTTTTTGAGAATTTTTAGTTAATAATAGTATATCATGGATGTTAGTCGTTTCCTTTTAATTAATTCTTAATACCTAATTTATTAACAGCCAGGTCTCTCTGACTGAATAAAAGCAATATTTCTTTACAATTCTCCAGATACTAAGCAGAATGAAAGAGTTAATTTGAATAGGGAGACGAAGATATGAATATTACGGTTGCTGGAACAGGATATGTAGGTTTGTCATTAGCTATACTGCTTTCAAAAAATCATCATGTAGTTGCTTACGATATTAATCAGGAAAAAGTAGATCAATTAAATAAGGATGTACTTCCAATCCATGATTCTTATGCTGAAGATGACATCAAGAAGAATGGTTTACTATTTGTTGCAACTACCGATATGAATGAGGCTTTCACGAAAGCAGATTATATCATTATTGCAACTCCTACGGACTATAATGATAAAGCAAATGCTTTTGATACGAAGTCTGTAGATCAGGTTATTGCAGATGCGCTAAAAATAAACAAAACAGCATCCATTGTTATCAAATCTACCGTGCCAGTTGGTTATACAAAAAAAATGAACAGTCAATTTAAGACAGATCGCATTTTATTTTCTCCGGAATTTTTAAGAGAAGGAAGAGCACTGGAGGATAATCTCCATCCTTCCCGTATTATTGTTGGGGGGGAGAAATCCAGAGCTGAGGCTTTTGGAGAATTATTGAAGCTGAATGCTGTAAAAAAAGAGGTTCCTTTAATTGTCTCAGATTCTTCTGAAGCAGAAGCCGTGAAGCTTTTTTCTAATACGTATCTGGCAATGAGAATTGCTTTTTTTAATGAACTTGATTCATATGCTGAGAGGTACGATTTAAATGCTGCCCAAATTATAGAAGGTATAGGGTATGATGAAAGAATAGGGAATTATTATAATAATCCTTCTTTTGGTTATGGAGGATATTGTCTGCCAAAAGACACAAAACAACTACTATCGGACTTTAAAGAAATTCCAAATCAAATGATAGGGGCGGTTGTAGCGTCAAATGATATTCGCAAACACCATGTTGTGAACCAGATCATAGCCAGAAAACCAAAATCCGTTGGTATTTACAGGTTAACGATGAAAACTGGTTCAGATAACTTCAGGCAATCTGCTATTTTAGACGTCATCAGATTGCTAAAGGAAACGGATATTGAGTTAACGATTTATGAACCATTAATCAGTTCTTCAGACTTTGAAGGAATCAGGGTATATCATGAGCTTGATGAATTTAAGAGCAGGGCTGATCTTATCGTGACCAATCGTTGGGATGAGCAACTGCTTGATGTTAAAGAAAAAGTTTATACAAGAGATATTTATCACATCGATTAATTTGGAGGATCTAAAATGGCAAATCCACTAGTCAGTATTGTAATACCCACTTATAATCGGAAATCTGAACTGTCAGAGCTTTTAGCTTCATTGGTTGCACAGTCATTCAGAGATTTTGAAGTCATAGTGGTTAATGATGCAGGTGAAGGCATAGAAGAAATTATTTCATTATATCCCGACTTGATTTGCCAGATTATCAATCATGAAACTAATCAGCTTCACGTTCATGCCAGAAATAATGGAGTAAAGGCTGCAAAAGGTGAGTATATTATGCTGATTGACGATGATGACTGGATTGTTTCAACACATGTTGAAACCATGCTGAAAGAGATTAAACAGGCCGATCTTGTATACTCAGATGCAGAGATTGTTCAATATGATAAATTAAACGGGCGTAGGATACCTGTAAGCAGAGAGCTTTTTGCTTTTAATAGTTCTGTAGAAGATATGAAAAGCAATTCGACTTTTATTCCGTCAGGATGCCTTTATAAAAAAAGTATTCATGACCGTATCGGTTACTTTGATCCTGAAGTTAAAAACTACTGGGATTGGGATTTCTTTCTACGGACATCAGCAGAATTTCAAGTAAAAAGAGTAAAGTGTGCAGGAGTCATTTACGATTTTTCTCAAAACAACAACAATCAGTCTAAAAACCTGGACAGTATGGTTTTTTTCCTTTCAAGGCTTTCGGAAAAGCATGACTTGAAAAATGTTAAACCCAAAAACTTCCAAATTGTTCTGGAAGAATTGGCTTTGTCTGGTTTGAAAGATCTTTCATATTTAGTTTGGGATGGTAAAATGCCGAACACACGATATAATCCGTAATCATTATTTTTAAAACCGGAAAGTTTTCATGACTTTTCGGTTTTAATTTTTTGAAATTCCATAATGTAGTAAATGAATACATGTCGCTGATTATTATATAAATATTTACAGAGAAGAAAAATTCGTCTATAATGTTCTTTATAAAGAACGAAAAGTAGGTGGCATAATGAAGGTGAAGAAGAGAAAAAAGTTCATGAAAATTGTACTGCTGCTCGCTCTTGTTATTGTCATGATTACTTCTATATCGGCTTTTTTTGCCTACAACAAAATTCAGTCTATCGCTACTGATATTCATCAGCCCATTGAAAGGGAATATTCTGTTAAACGAACAAAAAAGGTGGAACTTGAAGAAAAAGATCCAATTTCAATTCTTCTGATGGGCGTTGACGAAAGACCCGAAGAAGGAGATAAGGGAAGAGCTGATACGCTCATTGTTGTGACAGTCAATCCTGTTTCAAATGATGTGAAAATGATGAGCATTCCAAGAGACACATATGTGAATATCCCAGGATATGGTCTGGATAAAATTAACCATTCTTATGCATTCGGAGATGTTGAATTAGCGATTCAGACAGTGGAAGGATTTCTGGACATCCCTATTGACTATTTTTTAAAAGTGAATATGGAGAGTTTTATTCAGTTAATTGATGAGACGGGAGGAATTACAGTACAAAATGGCACTTCATTTACTTCTAACGGTATTTTTTTCGGTCAGGGTGAAATAACGTTGAGAAATGGAAATGAAGCCTTAAGCTATATTCAAATGCGTTATGAAGATCCAAGAGGAGACTTTGGAAGACAGGAACGACAAAGAATAGTTGTGGCAGCAGCTGTAAGGAAGGTTGCAGAAACAAGAAATCCCGGGGAGTTGCTTAACATTGTCAGTGTTTTGAGTGATTCGGTCAAAACGAATTTAAGTATTGAAGAAGTGACTGAGTTATACAACTATTATAGAAAATCGGCCAATCAGATTGAAATGTCATCTCTAGACGGGGGACAGGGTCAATATATTAATGAGATTTACTATTATGTTGTACCAGAAAATTCTATAAATGAGAAAAGTGACATATTAAGAAGTCATCTCAATACTGAGTAATCATGACATATAAAAGCCCTTCCCATACTGATTATGAGAAGGGCTTCTTATAATGCTCTTTATCAAAATTTAAAAATTCTGTTCCCACGACCTCAGGTAAATATAAGAATCAATCGGGTAACCGTTCTGCGTCATAATATTAAAATGGAAATGAGGTTTAGAAATAGAAGTGGTAGGTATTTTCATATCTCCAGTACTACCTGTATATCCAATCAGATCTCCTTGGGTCACAATGCTACCAACTTCAAACGTACCTGCAAAGCGGCCAAGATGACCGTATCTGAAAACAAATTCACCAGTATCAATATCGTAGTACCAGCCCTGGATATCATCCCATCCTTTCGTGCGGACAATACCATCTGCTGCTGCAAAAACTTTTGTATTTTCAGGAACCGGGATTTCGATACCTGCATGATTTTTAAAGAATTTAAACTCTTTATCTTCTTCCGGGAACGTGTTGTAATATGTTGGAATCATTTTTTCATAAGTACCTTGTGGCAATGGGAAGGTAGAATCCTTGTAGGAAACAATGGTTGCAAGTGTTTCAAGTTTATTTTTTGCCGGTGTTACATAGCTGACTTTTGCATCTTTGAGAAAATAATAGCCTCCACCTACACCCAGATAAAGATCTTCTTCCAAATAAGTAAAGTTATAAACACGGAAAGATTGATCTTTTTTCCTGATAATATCTGAAGATGTCATTTTACCATCCTGAAGCTTTAAGAGAGGTAAATCCTGCTGAAGTGTAACTCTTCCAATTTGACCTTCTACCAGAGTCGCTTCACCCCATGGAACAAAAATCCTGAATTCACTGGCCTCTGCCTCCATCCCCCAGGCGAAAGAAAGACCTGAAAGAAATAAAATAGTGATTAGAAACTTTTTCATAAGTGCCTCCTGTAAATATGTATTTGTATTACAATTATATTACCGTTGTTACTTAAATATTACAATATAATTATATAAATTTTTTTATATATTGTTAATATAACCATTTATACAATTTTTAAACAAAAAAGGATTACTCTTTTTAATGAGTAACCCTTGAACATTTATTCTAATGTAATTGATTCACTTACCGGTTCACCTATAACTTCCAAGCTGGCATTATAAGGTTCAGAAATTCTAATCTCAAAGGATTCAATCTGATCAACTGTTGAGTTATTCAAAACGTATGCATTCGTACCTTCATGACGAACATTACCGAAATATTCTCCGTCTATATAGTCCCCAAGGAAAAAGTTAGGCTCTAACTGCTCTTTAGTATTTGTGATAACGGTAGCCTGATCCAGATAGAAAGACACATCTTCGTTAAGAGAGTTTTCTCCGGCCATTCCAATTACTAAAGTATGTATCTCTTCATTAACTTCTACTCCAAGTATATCTGCTAAGTCGACATTTTTTGGCTCATAGATGACCAGTGCAACTTTAGAGATTTCATAAGAAACGGGTCCGGTTGTTCCGCTAATGGATATTTCTTCATCTAAATATGTTGTAGTTACTTTTATATCCTGATCTTCTTCAATGATTGGTAATTCCTGTTCAGCCGTTTCTTCTGAGTTTTCTGCCTCAGCAATTTCAATATTTTCTTCTTCAGTTGAAAGGTCCTCGTTTATAACTGATGGTTCTGTAGCCGTTTCTTCTTTCGAATCATTCAATTGTTCATCAGTCACTGGTTTATCATCTGAACATGCTGTTGTAATTAGAAGTGAAGTAATTAAAATGGGATATAGATGTCTTTTCATGTTGGGTTCTCCTCACATTTGTACTAGACTTGTAACATTGTAACATTTTATTCTCATATGAAAAACAAGCTTAAACAATAAAATCATGACAAAAACTATCAAGATGCTGGTACATTTACTATTTTAACGGAAAGTAATTAATTATTTACGATCTTGTAAAACTTTTGTAAAGATAGTATAGTAATAACCGGAAAAATGTAACGGGAAAGGTGATTTTTATTTTGAGGAAGAGATTAAACATGATTTACATTGGATTCATATTTCTTTTGATTTTCGCAGGGTGGTCAATTAAAACCAATCATTTTGTAAATGCAATGAACCTTGATTTTTATTTAATTGCAAACCTTCTTGGGGCGGCTGCATTTGGACTGATCCTTATCAGTATTATAATCAGAAAAATAACTGTTTTTAGACTTCTTATTGTTTTATTCATATACTCAGCTTTTTCATTTCTGATGATTTCAGACGTTTTATACGAACGATATTATAAAGCGATTTTATCTTTCGATATGATTGGTCAGGCAGATCAGCTTGAAGAGGTTGATGACTCGGTCTACAGCCTGATCACAAAGTCAGATTTAATTTATGTTTCGGACGTTGTGATCCTTCTTGTTATGATTGTTGCAGGAATGTTCTTAACTGGTAAGTTTCAATCATCAAAGCTTCGTAAAAGAGATGCAGCTCTTTTATCTGTCGGTGGATTACTGATCTTTGCTTTTCTGACAATGACGCAGTTAAAAGAACCCTTCAGTGATCAATATAAGGTAGCAAGAGCAGGAATTATACCAGCGCATTTATTTATTACAGGTAACTCGGTATATGAAACTTTAAATAAACCGGACTTCACTTCGGGTGAGGGTAAAACAGAACTCGAAGAAATGAATCAATACTTTCGTGAAAATCAAGAGCAACAAAGACAGTCACCTTATTTTGGGCAATACAAAGGAAAAAACGTGATTCTATTCCAAGCAGAATCATTAAATGATTTTGTTGTCAATAAAGTGGTGGAAGACCAGGAAATTACACCGCATCTAAACGCTCTGATTAAAGAAAGTGACTATTATCCAAGTATTTACAATCAGATTGGGAGAGGGAACACATCTGATGCCGAATTTGTTGCTAATAACTCTCTTTATCCGAGCGAGAGAGATGGCGCTTATAGAACATATGAGGGTGGAGTTTTTCAATCACTTGGGGTTTTATTAAGTAATGAAAACTATCACACAAGTGCCACACACGGCAATACAGCAAGTTTTTGGAATCGTGAAGCAGCTTACCCGAATCAGGGATTTCAGGAATATTATCATATTGATCACCCTGCAATCGATTCGACTGAACGGATCGGGCTCGGAGTTACAGACGACAGTATGCTCCAGCAAATGACAGACATTTATTCAGACTATGATCAGCCGTTTTACAACTTTTTTATCTCGCTTTCTAATCATCGGCCTTTTGAACTGCCAGAAGAAATGAAATATCTCGAATTGTCTGATGAAATTAATAACACTCCTGTTGGTGATTATCTTCAAAACGTAAGATATGCTGATGAAGCATTGGGTAACTTTATCTCATCTTTAAAAGAAAAAGGAATTTGGGAAGATACGATCTTTGTTTATTACGGAGATCATTATGGATTGCTTCAGGATAGCAGGACACAATTGAAAAACCTCATTGATGTGAACTTTAATCAAAGAGAAGCATTTAATGTGCCACTCGTTATTCATAGACCTGGCCAAACAGAAGGAAGGGTGGATAATATCATAGGCGGACAGATGGATATTGCGCCTACGATTACTTCTCTATTAGGAATCGAACAGCCTGTATATCATGTTGGACGGGATTTAAATTCAAAAGAAGAAGGGTTTATAGGGTTCAGACATGAAACTACAAAGTATAGTTATTTCGGAGAAGAATATGTTCTTCAAATGTCTCATGTAGGGGATTTTGATCTCGGAAGCTGTGTGCAGGTAGGAACAAATGAAATCATGGAGCCGGAATCATGTAAGGATGGGTTTGACAGAGTGAAGTTTGAAATCGAACTGTCTGACCGCGTGCTTCAAAATGATGCAATAAAATATTTAAATGAACTTAATGAAAATTAATTAAATTAAAAAGCCAAACGCTTTCAGTGAACTGCACCCTGTCAAGTAGACAGTAAAAAAGAAAAATGCTTAGATCTACGCCACAACCTGGTACCGATACTCTATCGGTGCCAGGTTGTTTAATTTCTCTTGATAACGTTCCTCGTTGTAAAATCGCATATATTGATCGATGTCGTTGACTAATTCTTCAT
>NZ_SORW01000024.1 GCF_004405105.1 Jeotgalibacillus sp. R-1-5s-1
CTGTTATTTTGAAAAAGTTTTTTCAGCATCCAGTTGAAGTTGATGGCCGTTGTTTTTCGCAACGAGGAATAATATATCACGGATGTTTCATATAACGCAACCCTTTTTAAATAAACTATTAATTTAATTTATTTCAAAGCTCAAATCCCATTAAAAAAGAGCAGGATCCGTATCCATGCTCTGCGTTAAACATTATAGCGAAAAACAATTACTGTACCCATTCTTTTCTCTTTAAATAACGTACTGATCCGGCGATCAGCAGTACACTCAATAGGATCGTACTTACAATGGCGCGCCAGGCTCCCGCTACAGATTCGTTCATCATAATCGCTTGTGAATGAAGTGTCAGACTTCCCGGCGTCCACAGCATTGGCTCTCTAAAGATGGATGACAGTAAAGATAATAGCAATAGAATCACAAGTCCTGCACCAGCCACCGCTGCGCTTCTTTTTAACACCGTGCTTAAAGACAGGACGAGCGAGACAGCAAACAGCAGCCACAAAATATAGAAGAAAGAGGCTGACATCATATCCGCAAAGGCAATCGGATCAAACAGCAGATAAATGTAGTATAGTGATGCAGCTGCACCCGAGATGTAGGATATTAAGACGATCGCTGCAGCTGCCGTCCATTTAGAAAAGAAGTAGGCGAAGTAGGAAACAGGCTTTGCGAGCACCATAACCGCTGTGCCTCCTGTGCGTTCACCTGACAGCATGCCCATAATGCCGAGCACTACCACAAACAGACCAATTTGTGAGAACTGCCCGAGTGTCTCAACAAAAACCTGATCCGCTCCCGGCAGAGGAATCTCGATCACCGCTCCTTCCGGAAGACCGCCAAACTGTTCTAAAATGTCCGGCAGATAATAACTCGTTAACGGCTGCATGATCCCGAGCGCAATAAAAACAAGTGGCATCCAGAGCCACTTATAGCTCCTTTTCATTTCAAGCCACTCTTTTTTTAATAATACAGTGTAGGCATTCATACGTTCATCACCTCGTGAAAGACATCCTCTAATGTCGCTGTACCGACTTCCATTGACCGGACCGGCAGCTGGTGGGTAATTATTTCTTTTAATAGGAGTGGTCGCAGGCTATCAATCTCCATCCCTTTTACGATCGCTGTACGGTCATCTGATTTAACCGTCAGAACGGGATGCTTTTGTTGTAATAAAGTAACCCACTCCTTAATTGGTTCATCGGAGCGTATGGTGATTTCCGGACGGTCATAGGCCGCATACACCTGTTCAAGGGAGTCAAAGAGCACCTTTTTTCCATGATTCATGATCAGCACATCATCGCATAACGTCTGGGCATCGTGCAGAACGTGCGTAGAATATAGGATGGTCATTTCCTGCTTTAACTCCTGAAGCAGATCCATCACATCTTTACGTCCGGCCGGATCAAGTGCTGATACCGGTTCATCGAGCAGCAACAGCTTTGGCTGATGGATCAGTGCCTGTGCGATACCAAGCCGCTGTTTCATTCCGCCTGAGAAGCCTCCGATTTTTTTATTCGCTGCTTCTTTTAAACCGACCCGTTCCAACAGCTGATCTGCGCGTATGATCCCTTCTTTTTTAGAAACTTTACCAAGCTCTGCAGCAAAAACAAGGTATTCTTTTGCGGTCATCCAGTTAAAAAAGGACGGATATTGTGGTAGAAATCCAATCAGGCTTCTATTGTCTCCGTGATGCTGATCAAATGTTATGGTACCTGCTGTTGGTTCAGCCAGCCCGCTGATCATATGAAGTGTAGTTGTTTTCCCGGCGCCGTTTGGACCGAGTAGCGCTGTGGTCCGACCGGGTGAAAGAGAGAAAGTAAGCTGGTCCACCGCTTTTGCTGAACCATAGGATTTTGTTAAGTCTGAAACGGTAATCATCTAGGTATCCCTTCTTCCGATGATAAAGTAAAGGACAGGGCCAATCAGATTAATAAACAGAATAATGATCACCCACAGCCATTTCGGACCGTTTACAGAAGGTCGTTTGGCCAGATCCACCAGGGCTAAAACAGCGATCACAATATTAATAAATGCCAGAGGCGCGATTAAAGCAAAATTCAATTCATCCATTTTGATCTCTCCTTTTAATTAAATAAGGCTGTAGTTTGCGGGACCAGACTAAATAGCAAATGAGCGGAAGTGGCGTCTGAATAATGCCCCAGATGCCCCAGAACCATTTGGCATGCCCTCTTTTTCTTGCATCCGTGAACAAATAGATACTCTGTGCAAGGACAATGAGGATCAGCAAAATGAGCAGTCGGATATCAGGTAGTTCATTCATGCTGTCTCACCCCATTTCTCCTGCGATAGATCATACCTGAGATGCCCGCAATGATAAAAAAGAGGAGCTGACCCACTGCATAAAGAACCGGATCATTGATTAACACGAGCAGCGTGACCGTGATGAGGCATAGCGCAATGAGAATGAACCAGATCAGCTCCTTGCGCTGCCGCTTACGTGTTTCTGTCATCATCATGTGGATCTCTTCCATAGACGGTGTTGCTGCTGTCACCCGATCAAGGTCACGCAGTCCCTCTTTCAGTTTTTCTTCTATGTCATCGTGCCTGTTGCGTTTCATTGTCTCCCAGCTCCTTTCTCAGCTTAGTCATTGCGTGATGCATCCGGGATTTAACCGTACCGGTCGAAACCTGGCAGATCGTTGCGATTTCTTCATAGGAATAGCCATAATAATAGCTCAAGACGACAGGAATCCGGTGGATATCCTTTAACGTTTTCAGCGCTTCTGCAATCTCAAGTCCCGGCCCCTCCCCAAGCTTCCATTCCAGCTGACGGCTGTTCAGGTACATGTGCTCCCGCTTTTTCCGTCGCTTTTTATCGATCCAGAGGTTGGTTGCGATCTGGATCATCCACGTTGTAAAGGCTGCCTTCTTCGGATTGTACTGAGCGTAACGCTCGATACAGCGAATCATTGTATCCTGCGCGAGATCCTCGGCTTCAGCAGGATGAAGGGTCAGCTTGACTAAATAGGCATATAAAAACGAATAATGTTCATGCAGCAGCACGCTCAACTGCTCTGGTGTCGTTATCTTCATCCTGCCTCTCCTTTCTTTTTCTATGACTTATACGCTTAAGGTCACCCATTTGTTCAAATCAATTTTTATTTTTTTAAAAATTTTTTTATCAAAAGAAAAGAGCTATCTCCGTTAGGAAATAACTCTGTTAAGAATGTCAGTTTTCATCAATCGTACCGGGGTCATCCTTCGCTTTCCCTGGTCTAGCTCCAGCGACTAGCCCCTCGAGGTCATAAGTCGAAGCTGAACGAGGGCAAAGGGCCGCCCTCTTTTCATCTTCGCCTTATGCTTGTCGGGGCTGGACGAGTCGCCTCCGCTTTTCTAAGGCCGCGCGGTGAGCCAGCTAGTGCTAGGCACTACGCTGTCTCACCTGTCGCTTCTCTGCCGCAGGAGTCTACGGATGCCCCCGGTACGATGTGGCTTCATTTTGAGATAGATATGAAATATAAAGTCATGCCTTTTTTAAACACTTTGAAAAAAGCGAATCTCATTCTAGGAAATAACTCTTTCTATAAACAATTTGCGGTTCGTTGACAGATCAATGACTTCTTCTGTTAATGTCGAGCGTACCATCGGGCGGAGTAGTTCGTCAGGTTTTGTGAAAATGACTTCAGCGACCTGTTCGTTGGACAGTTCGACCTTTGTACCGGTGGACAGGTTACCGACCATTTCCTGCAGGGTTTTTAACAGGATAATATCAAACTTGCCGAATTCGTCGTGCATGATCGTTTCCAGCGCTTTAAAAGGTGATTGTCTGGCACGGTACAGCCGTTCTGAAGTCATCGCATGGTACACATCCGCGAGGGCGATCATCTGGGCGGGCAGATTAATGTCCGATCGTTTGCTGCCACGCGGGTACCCGCTGCCATCGAGTCTTTCATGATGCTGATAGATTGCCTGCTTCATTTCGTTTTTCAACAGAGGTGTATCCATTACATATTGATAGCTGTAGATCGGATGCTTACGGATTTCAATGGCTTCCTCTTGCGTCAGTGGCCCTGTTTTCTTTAAAATCGACAGCGGCATTTTCGCCATTCCGGTATCGGCAATAATCCCTGCCAGAGCGGTCTGGATGCAGGCTCCTTTGTCATAGCCGTATTTTTCGGCGATCAGGTAGCTGATGAGTGCGGTTGATACAGCATGGTGTGCCATATAATCCTTTGGCTGTGACCAGCGGGGCAGATAATAGATCATGTCCCGGTCGGAAGAAACTGCTTTTAAAAGCGGTGTCAGTTTGTTTTTCAGATCAACGACATCCACTTTGCTTCCGGATTGCCATCCATTGAAGGCAGCGTTGAAGAATTTTACGAAATCCATGTAAAGCTTTTTAAAGGAGTAATTCTCCACTTCATGAAAATCTGCGGTTTCATTGTAAGCTTCATCTTTTGAAGGCTCAGCATCGACCATCCCTCCATCAGCTGTCTTAGATAAAATAGCCAGCTGGCGGATGTTAAATGCCCGCATTACTTCAATATGAATCGGCTCAATTTCTGTCCCTTTTTTTATAATCGGGTTTGCCGTCAGTCCCATGACATCTTCTGCTGCAATGCAACCTACTGTTAATTCCTCAACATGTACCTTCATCCTCGCACCTCGGCTAGTTCTTTTTATTCATTTTATCACATAGCAAAAAGAAAACAGAAAGTTATTTTCCTGTTTTTTCAGAATCCTTTAGCTGACCACAAGAAAAAGGGTGGGACCGCGCCAAATAACGCGATCTCACCCTTCATACAGCCATGCTTTATTCTTCTGACTCTTCTTCTGATGGAGCTGCTGCTTCCATGCCTTCTGCAGCCTCTTCATCCATTTCATCTGTTTCTTCTTCTTTTTCAATACGTGTCACAGTGGCCACATATTCCTCTTCACCAAGACGGATCAGCTTCACACCCTGCGTGCTTCTGCCTGTCTGGGAAATACCATCGACATCCATCCGTATCAGCACACCTTGAGCAGTGATGACCATGATGTCTTCATTACCGGATACGGCGTTTACAGAGACAAGACGTCCATTTTTCTCGGTAATGTTACACGTCTTAATCCCTTTACCGCCTCTTGATTGAACACGGTATTCTGCTTCAGGCGTCCGTTTACCGTAGCCGTTTTCCGTCACGACCAGGATATCGTTGTCTTTTTCAAGCACTTCCATGCCAACGACTTCATCATCAGCATTCAACCGGATTCCTCTTACGCCGGCAGCAGTACGTCCCATTGACCGGACGTCGGTTTCAGGGAAACGGATCAGGAGACCATTTTTCGTCCCGATAATCATTTCCTGACTGCCGTCTGTAAATTTCACCGAAATGAGCTCGTCATCCTCACGCAGGTTGATCGCAATCAGCCCGTTTGTACGGATATTGGCAAAATCGGTTGCCTGCGTACGTTTCGCCAGCCCTTTACGCGTCGTAAAGAAGAAGTAAGAATCCTCTTTGAACTCCTCTACACGGATCATTGCGTTCACGACTTCGTCTTTATCAATCTCAAGAAGGTTAATAATCGGAAGTCCTTTCGCTGTCCGGCTGTACTCAGGAATTTCATAACCCTTCGTACGGTATACTTTTCCTTTATTCGTAAAGAACAGGATCGTATCGTGCGTAGAGGTCGTCAGCAGGTGCTCAACGAAATCATTTTCGTTGGTACCCATGCCCTGAATACCGCGGCCACCACGTTTTTGAGAACGGTAGGTAGAAGCCGGCAGACGTTTAATATAACCATTATGTGTAAGTGTGATGATCAGATTTTCACGCGGGATCAGATCTTCATCCTCAATCATTTCAGCTCCGCCTGTTGTAATCTCTGTACGGCGCTTATCGTTAAAACGTTCTTTTAATTCAAGCAGCTCTTCACGGATGATTTCAATGACGCGTGCTTCACTTGCAAGAATTTCTTTCAGGTCTTTAATTAACGCAACGAGTGACTGATATTCTTCTTCAATCTTGTCGCGCTCAAGTCCTGTCAGACGCTGAAGACGCATATCAAGAATCGCCTGTGCCTGCTTTTCAGACAGACTGAACTGCTCCATCAGCCCTTCACGTGCAAGATCCGCTGTTTCAGATCCACGGATTAAGGCAATAATTTCATCAATATGATCAAGCGCAATGCGCAGACCTTCTAAAATATGTGCACGCGCTTCCGCTTTACGGAGTTCAAATTCCGTTCTGCGTCGGATCACGACTTTCTGGTGCTCTAAATAATGGTGAAGCGCTTCTTTCAGGTTCAGTACCTTCGGCTGACCATCTACAAGTGCCAGCATATTAATACCGAAGCTTGTCTGAAGAGCTGTCTGTTTGTACAGGTTATTTAACAGAACATTGGCATTTGCATCACGGCGGACTTCAATCACGATCCGCATACCGTTACGGTCAGATTCATCGCGAAGATCCGTAATGCCGTCAATCTTTTTATCACGCACAAGCTCAGCGATTTTTTCAATCAGCTTCGCTTTGTTGACCTGATAAGGGATTTCATGAACGAGAATCGTTTCCCGTCCATTGGCTTTCTGTTCAATTTCAACCTTCGCACGCTGAACAACGGATCCTCTACCCGTTTCATAGGCGCGGCGAATGCCACTGCGGCCTAAAATCATCGCACCTGTCGGGAAATCTGGTCCCGGAATATGTTCCATCAGTTCAGCAATCGTAATCTCAGGGTGCTCACTGAAAGCAAGAAGGCCGTCAATGACTTCACCGAGCTGGTGTGGGGGAATATTTGTCGCCATTCCAACCGCGATTCCACTTGAACCATTTACAAGCAGGTTCGGGAAACGGGAAGGCAGAACGATCGGCTCACGTTCAGAGCCGTCATAGTTATCACGGTAATCAATTGTATCTTTATTAATATCGCGTAGAAGCTCCATCGATATTTTGGACATTCTCGCTTCCGTATAACGCATCGCGGCAGCGGCATCTCCATCGACAGATCCAAAGTTTCCATGTCCCTCTACAAGCATATAGCGGTAGCTGAAATCCTGCGCCATACGGACCATCGTGTCATACACGGCTGAGTCTCCGTGAGGGTGGTACTTACCGATTACTTCCCCGACGATACGGGCAGACTTTTTGAATGCTTTATCAGACGTCATCCCAAGGTCATTCATCGCATACAGGATACGACGGTGAACCGGCTTCAGACCGTCCCTTACATCAGGAAGCGCACGGGATACGATAACACTCATCGCATAGTCCATGAACGACGTACGCATTTCCTGGCTAATATTGATCTCATGAACATTCGAACTAGGCGTCTCGGCCATAACAACAAAAACCTCCTTATAAGAGAAAAGCCCGGTTAATCAACGGCTTTGCATCATTCAGACAGACCCTCCGGCGATCACGATCATACCGGCTGATTCTGCTGTTTTTTGATCTTTAAAACAGTAAGAAGGGATAGAACAGATGCCTATCCCTCTCCTCTATCCACCTGTTACACGTCCAGGTTTTTCACGTAGGCAGCATTGTCCTCGATAAACTGACGGCGCGGCTCTACTTTATCCCCCATCAGAATCTCAAACGTTTCATCCGCTTCAATTGCATCTTCCATCGTGACTTGTAAAAGCGTACGTGATTCCGGATTCATGGTTGTTTCCCATAGCTGCTCCGGATTCATCTCACCAAGACCCTTATAACGCTGAAGTCCCGGTTTTGGTGCCGCTGGGATTTCTTCAAGAATCTTATTCAGTTCGCGGTCTGTATACGCATATCGGATTGTTTTCCCCTGCGTAATTTTATATAACGGCGGCTGTGCAATATAGATATAGCCGGCTTCAATAATCTGTCTCATATAACGGTACAGGAATGTTAAAAGGAGCGTACGAATGTGCGCACCGTCTACATCGGCATCCGTCATGATGACAATTTTATGGTAACGGGCTTTTGAAATATCGAAGTCTTCCCCGATACCTGTGCCAAGCGCTGTGATGATCGCACGAATTTCATTATTCGACAGAATTTTATCAAGACGCGCTTTCTCAACGTTAATGATCTTTCCACGCAGCGGCAGGATCGCCTGGAAATGACGGTCACGGCCCTGCTTGGCTGATCCGCCGGCAGAGTCACCCTCTACGACATACAGTTCACTGATCTTAGGATCACGTGACGAACAGTCAGCCAGTTTACCCGGAAGACTTGATACTTCAAGCGCACTCTTTCTGCGCGTTAATTCACGTGCTTTTTTAGCTGCAAGACGCGCACGCGCCGCCATGGAACCCTTGTCCACGATCTGGCGTGCGACGGTCGGGTTTTCCATCATAAATTTATCGAAATGCTCCGAAAAGAGCTGATCTGTAATCGTTCTTGCCTCAGAGTTGCCGAGCTTTGTTTTCGTCTGTCCTTCAAACTGCGGATCCGGATGCTTTATCGAAATAATCGCCGTTAATCCTTCACGCACATCTTCACCGGACAGGTTGCCATCGGCGTCTTTTAATAAATTATTACGGGCTGCATAACTGTTAATCACGCGGGTCAGCGCAGTCTTAAAGCCTGATTCATGCGTTCCACCCTCATACGTGTTAATGTTATTTGCAAAAGAATAAATGTTGCTCGCAAATCCCTGATTGTACTGCATGGAAATTTCAATCGAGATACCGTCTTTTTCACCTTCGATAAAGACCGGCTCTTCATGAATAACTTCCTTCGTGCGGTTTAAGTGCTCAACATAAGACTTAATTCCGCCTTCATAGTGATAATGCTTTTTAATATTATTTCCTTCTTCATCCTTCGCGCGCTGGTCTTCAATTTCAAGAGCCAGACCACGGTTAAGAAAGGCTAGCTCACGCACACGGTTTGCAAGCGTGTCAAAGTCGTATTCCGTCGTTTCAGTGAAGATTTCCGGATCCGCTTTAAAGCGTGTAACCGTTCCAGTGTGGTCAGTTTCTCCGACAATCTTCAAATCAAACTGCGGCACACCTTTTCTATACGTCTGGGTATAGATGTTGCCGTCACGGTGAACAAAGACTTCCAGCTGCTCAGAAAGGGCGTTAACAACTGAAGCCCCTACCCCGTGCAATCCGCCGGATACTTTATATCCGCCGCCACCGAACTTACCCCCGGCGTGAAGTACAGTCATAATGACCTCAACGGCTGGACGTCCCATCTTTTCGTGTGTTCCGACCGGAATTCCCCGGCCATTATCTTCTACTTCGATCCAATTGTCTTCTGTGATTCTAATCGTAATCGTGTCACAGTGGCCTGCAAGCGCCTCGTCAATACTGTTATCAACGATTTCCCATACGAGATGGTGAAGTCCTCTTGAGGAAGTCGAACCGATATACATTCCCGGACGTTTCCGGACGGCTTCGAGACCTTCAAGAACCTGTATCTGATTTTCATCGTAGGCTTGCTGGATTTGTGTATCTTCAGTTGCCACGCGATTTCACCTGCACTTTCTATTACTTAGGACCGGTTATACGGTCTGCTCATTTTTTCCGCTCTTTTTTTAAGGGTTGCTGATGACAATGGAGATAAATAAACCTTGAAATCAGTAATAACAATGGCTTTACAGGCTGACTGACAGAGATCAACGATACCGTTTTCGTTGTCCTTCATAAACTGCTCCATAATGAGCGAGCCCTCTGCCGCCTGTACATCCATTATCGCCACGATGTCATTCATTCTTACCATTGCGTCTTCCCCAATATGCACATACACCTGGGTCAGCCCCCTTTTGTTTTCTTCACAATGCTGCCCTGCTCAACAATAAATGTAGTGGCCTCATTCAGAGTCTCATGATCAATGCCTTCGACACTCGTTGTCGTGACAAAGGTTTGGACCTTTCCCTGAATCGTATTTAAAAGATGTGACTGACGGTAATCGTCAAGCTCAGACAGCACATCATCAAGCAAAAGAATCGGGTATTCACCGATTTCCGAATGGATCAACTCTATTTCAGCAAGCTTAATGGAGAGTGCCGTTGTTCTTTGCTGACCCTGTGAGCCAAACGTCTGAACATCATGACCATTCACAAGAAACTGTAAATCATCACGGTGTGGCCCGACTAATGTTACTCCCCGTTCAATCTCGCGCTTTCGCAATCCTTCAAACTTTTCCCTGAACGCATCTTCAACTTCCTTATGAGAAACGCCTGAGTCAACCGGAATGGATGGCTTGTACACGACTTCAAGTGTTTCAAGTCCCCTTGAAATTCCTTTATGGATCGGTTCTGCCCATTCCTGCAGAAGCTTCAAATAATGAAAGCGGCGCACCACAATTTTAGCAGCCATTTCAATAAACTGATCCGTCAGCACATCAAGCATCGTCTGATCCTTTTGGCGCTGCGTCTGAAGCTGCTTTAAATAATGGTTTCGCTGCTGGAGAATCTTCTGGTAGAGACTGCTGTCGTGCAGATAGACCGCTGAAACCTGTCCAATCTCCATATCAATAAAACGACGCCTTACTTGAGGGCTCCCCTTCACTAAGTGGAGATCTTCGGGCGCAAACATCACAACATTCATATGGCCGACATAGCGGCTGAGTTTTGATTGTTCAAGGTGATTGACTTTTGCTTTCTTCCCTTTTTTTGAAATGATCAGTTCCAGGGGAAGAGCACCGTGCTGTTTCATCACTCTACCTTTTATTTTAGCATATTCCTCATCCCATTGTATTAAATCTTTGTCATTTGACGTTCTATGGGATTTTGCCATTGCCAGGACAAAAATGGACTCCATGACGTTTGTCTTGCCCTGAGCGTTCTCTCCGAGGATTACATTGACGTTATTATCAAAGGTCAGGGTCATTTTTTCGTAATTTCGATAATGCGAAAGCTCGAGCTCCTCAATGTGCATGCATGAACATCCTTCTACCCTTCCGACTTCACCGTATAAGTGCCGACTTCCGGAATATATATTTCATCGCCATCGCGCAGCTTGCGTCCTCTGCGCTGGTCCTGTTCCTTGTTAATAAAAATCTCATGCTCGCTTAAATACCATTTGGCCATTCCGCCACTCTGGATAATGTTTGCAAGCTTTAAAAATTGACCGAGTGTAATATATTCGGTCTGGATCGTGATTTTTTCACTCATGTCCGTTCACTTCTTTCTTATTGACTTATCCTTCTATTTTACCTTAACGGGTACGCGAAAACAAAGAAAACATGGAGTTGTAATGATTGTAAAAGTTGGGGGTTGAAGTCGGATCTTCGAGAGCTGGATGGTTTTGTGGGAAATGTACTGTTTCGGTGAGTGATTGACCCGATTCAGAAAATATTTGTATCGTTTCAACATTTTTTCGTACTGTTTCAGCATTTTATTGTATCGCTTTCTGTCAAAAGCAGCTGAATTGTTCTGTTTGGTCTGTTAATTGTATCACTACAGCTATGGATTTGTATCGTTCCACTCACGAATTGTACCGTTCCCCAAAATTGAAAATCCTCTTCTCCCTCAGGCCTTCACTAAAACAAAAAACTGAAACACATCCGGCCAAATGAGCGGCTGTGTTTCAGTCTTTCAATGAATCAATGAAATTAATAAGTACGAACAGGGGTGATCAGCTGAAGAATGCTGTCATCCGCCGTCGGGCGAAGAACGAATGGTCTCATCGCACCGGTAAACTGGATATTCGTTTCTGTGCCCTCAAGCACCTTGAGCGCATCCATCATGTATTTCGCACTGAATGAAATCGTCAGCGCTTCGCCAGTTGTTTCATCACTCTGGATCTCCTCTACAACTTTCCCGATTTCAGGTGTGTTAGATGAAATCTGAACATTGCCATCTTCACTGATCAACAGCTTCACGACATTGTTGCGTTCTTCACGCGCTAATAGAGAAGCACGGTCGATCGCCTGTAAAAATTCTTTTCCGCCAACTGTCATGGACGTTTTACTTTCAGACGGAACGAGTCTTGACGTATCAGGATAATTTCCTTCAAGCAGTCTTGAGAAGAACAGTACGTGCTTGGAGCGGAACAGCACCTGATTTTCAGTCATAACAATTTCTGTTTCATCTGCAGTATCTTCAAGAATTTTGTTCAGTTCATTTAGACTTTTACCCGGAATGACGGCTTTGTATGGCTCGCCGTTTCCTCCGCTGACTGGTGCCTTGCGCATCGCCAGACGGTGGGAGTCTGTTGCAACACAGTTTAACGTGCCGTCTTCCACTGTCCAGTTTACACCTGTCAAGATAGGGCGTGTTTCTGAGGTGGACACTGCGAACACAGTCTGACGAATAATGGTTTTTAACAGGTTTGTCGGGATTTTCAACACGCTGTCTTCCTCAATTTCCGGAAGATGCGGATATTCTCTTACATCCTGCCCGTTTAAGTTGAATTCCGATTTTCCTGAGCGGATCACGGTTTGCAGGTGTGAGTGGACTTCAATTTCCACGGTATCAAGCGGCAGCTTTTTAACAATGCTTTCAAAAAATCTGGCCTGAAGGACGATGCCCCCTGTTTCTTCAACCTGAACGATTTCTTTGCCATCTTCTTCTTTTGGAATAAACGATTCAATCGAAATATCTGAATCACTTCCAGTCAGTGTTATTCCTTCCTCGTGAGCTGTAATTTTAATTCCGCTCAAAATCGGAATCGCTGTTCTGGATGAGACCGCTTTGATGACATCATTGACGCCATCAACAAGACGATCACGCTGAATCTGAAATTTCATGTAAGATATCCTCCAACTCTTCGCATATTTGCTGCGAGTTATATAATAAATATTTTTAAATAAACTTAGTAATAATAGTAGGGGCTGTGGATATGTGGATATGTCTGTTAATGACTGAAATGGCGTGTTATCCACATGTGAATAGAATGTGGTCGAACGTGCACGGATTTTGTCACTTATACACAGCGCTGTTTGTCCTACTTTTGCAGTTCGGCTTTAATATCCTTTAATTCCTGCTTTAACGATTCGTCTGTTGCCAGCAGTTTTGAGATCTTTTCGTGCGCATGTATAACCGTTGTATGATCGCGGCCTCCGAATTCTTCCCCGATCTTTGGTAAAGAGAAGTCCGTCATCTCACGGGACAGGTACATCGCGATCTGTCTTGGAAATGCGACGGTTTTCGTCCGTTTTTTCGCTTTGAAATCCTCAAGCTTTACGCTGAAATGCTCTCCAACGGTTTTTTGAATGTCCATGATCGTAATCACTTTCGGCTTAGAGCTTGGCATAATATCCTTAAGCGCTTCAGCTGCCAGGTCCGCATTAATGTCCTTGCTTACTAATGATGAATAAGCAACGACGCGGATCAGCGCCCCTTCAAGCTCACGGATATTGGAGTCGATCTGGTTGGCGATATACAGCATCGCTTCATTTGGAATATCAAGTCCTTCTGCCTTCGCCTTTTTGCGGAGAATGGCGATCCTTGTTTCAAGATCAGGCGGTGTGATATCTGTGATCAGCCCCCACTCAAAACGTGAACGCAGACGGTCCTCAAGTGTCGGAATCTCTTTAGGCGGCCGGTCGCTTGAGATTACGATCTGCTTACTTTCTTCATGTAATGTATTAAAAGTATGGAAAAATTCCTCTTGCGTCTGTTCTTTCCCGGCTAAAAATTGAATATCATCAATTAGCAGTACATCTACGTTCCGGTATTTGTTGCGGAAATCAACCGCCTTGTTATCACGGATTGAATTAATGAATTCATTGGTGAATTTCTCAGAAGATAAGTAAACAACCTTAGCAGATGCGTTATGTTCAAGTACATAGTGACCGATCGCATGCATTAAGTGCGTTTTACCAAGTCCTACTCCCCCGTAAATAAATAACGGGTTATAGGCTTTTGCCGGTGCTTCTGCTACAGCGAGTGAAGCAGCATGCGCAAAGCGGTTACCCGATCCGATGACAAAGGTGTCAAAGGTGTACTTCGGATTCAGCATGCTCTTAGACCATTCCTGCTGGTCATCATCAACAACGGGCTTTCTTGGGGGTGCAGCCAAAGCGAAATCATCTTCGTCCTGATTTTGAGGAATAATGAACTTGATCGTCAGCTCTTCCCCGGTTATTTCCTTTATGACACCGACAATTAATTGAGTGTAGTTCCCTTCAAGCCAGTCCCGGGCGAATTCGTTAGGCGCTGTGACGGTTAAAACGTTCCGTTTAAGAGAAAAAGCTTTTGTTGATTTGAGCCAGGTTTCAAAGCTCGGTTTACTGATCTTTTTCTCCATATCCTGCAGTGCCCGGTTCCATAAATCCGTGATATTTTCCAAACTGAATGCCCCCTCCTTTTCTATATTATTTTTCGGGAAAAACATTCCCGTTTCATAAGATTTATATATATACATTTTTCTGAATAGCTGAAAATGGTGAATTCGAGGGTTATCGACACCATTCCATGCTTGTGGACAACTTTTTCCATGCATGTGAAATAGTTTATCCACAAATTATCCACATCTGTGGATAATGTTTTTTGAGAGAATAAGTTATTCAGAGTGAAAACACAACTATAATATCAGATAATGCTTGATGGTGCAATGGTTCGTATTGTTTATCCACAACCCTTTAAACAAGTGGATTTTATTTGTCCACAGCCTGTTTGTCTGTGAAAAACGTGTCGATAAGCGTTGTGGATAATTTTTTTGTGATGATTTTTAGGGAAATGAGTTATTCACAGGTTGAGAGATTTGGAGAAGGATTATTTTTTTGGTGAGGGTTATACATGTGGATTTGGTTGAGTGAGTCATTGGTGAGATGTTTTTGCTGCGTGGCTGGAGATTGTTTTTGGTGAGCGGGATTTGTTGGATAGAGTGGAGTGGTTTTGCCGAGGTTGTGAACATCTGATCTGCTTGCGCGGATCAGATGTTCACAACCTCGGCGGGGGTGGCGCATTGAAATAGCGTGTGAGGAATCGATGTTGAAGAGAAATGGTTATTTATATAGAAAGTGTGTGAAAGAAAAAACTGGCGTATTCGGTTGAACCTTTGGTTCAACCGCTTTTCAGCGGAGCTGAAAAGCAGGTAAAAAAGACAAGAAGACGAGAGGCGAGTTTACTCGCCCTTCGCCTTCTTGTCTTTTTTACCTGAATACGCCAGTTTTTTCGATTTTTAAATTGGCTATTGAATGCTTGGTGGGTTTTTGCTATGATATAGTGGTTGCATGAAATGAGCATAGATAGTTGATGATTGTCATCGATAGAATGAACCAGGTATTTCTGGAAGTATGATCATATAATTAAATGATCTTTTAGGAGGTGTCTTACATGAAACGTACATTCCAGCCAAATAAGCGTAAGAGAAGTAAAGTACACGGTTTCCGCGCGCGTATGAGCACGAAAAATGGACGCAAAGTTCTTGCTCGCCGCCGTCAGCGTGGACGTAAAGTATTGTCTGCTTAAGACCACTGATTCCACTCAGTGGTCTTTTTTCACTTATAAAATGAAATGACTGACGAAATTGAAGGTGTTCTGATGAAAAAAGAGCAGCGTATTAAGAAAAATCCGGAGTTTCAGCAGGTTTTCAGGAAAGGAACATCCATGGCGAACCGTCAGTTTGTTCTTTACCGGCTCCAAAAAAATGAACAGGCTGTTTTTCGTCTTGGATTGTCTGTCAGTAAAAAGGTTGGGAATGCGGTTGTTCGTAATCAGATCAAGCGTTATATCAGACAGGCATTTTATGAGTTGTCTGAGGAGCTGGATCCGCACCATGATTACATCGTGATTGCCCGTAAGCCTGCTGCTGACCTGAATTTTCACGAAACGAAAAGCAGTTTGATGCATGTGATGAAAAAATCACGTGTATTACGTGTCGAAAAAACGAAGAAATAGGGCCATAGTGTTCTATTAAAATGAAAACGTGTTACAATTACGTTTGGCAGATTATAATTTATAGGATAAAACAGGGAGGAACAGATTAGTGAAGAAGAAAATGATTCCCTTCTTTATGATTGCGGTTGTGGCGGTTTTCTTAGCCGGCTGTACTGAAATTGACCAGCCAATCACATCCGATAGTGAAGGGATTTGGAATAGCTATTTCGTATATCCGCTTTCTTGGCTTATTACAACGTTTGCTGAATTTTTTAATGAGAACTACGGGCTAGGGATTGTCCTTGTGACACTTGTGATCCGTTTCGTTTTACTTCCCTTAATGATTAAGCAGACAAAAAACACAAAACGTATGCAGGAAATTCAGCCTGAAATGTTGAAGTTACGTGAAAAGTATTCATCAAAAGATGCTCAAACGCAACAGAAGCTTCAGCAGGAAACAATGGCGATGTTCCAGAAGCACGGCGTTAACCCGCTTGCAGGGTGTTTCCCGCTTCTTATACAAATGCCGATTCTGATTGCTTTCTATCATGCAATCGTCCGTACTACTGAAATTGCGAACCACAGCTTTTTATGGTTTGACCTTGGCGAGCCGGATCCGTTCTTTATTCTTCCGCTCGTTACAGGTTTAACAACGTATTTACAGCAGAAAATCATGATGGCAGGAAATCCGGCCGGGCTCAATCCGCAAATGCAGATTATGCTATACCTGATGCCGGTTATGATCGCAGTGTTTGCGATTGTCTTCCCATCAGCGCTATCTCTATACTGGGTAGTCGGTAACATCTTCATGATTGTTCAGACACTCCTGATTAATGGAGTTGGCAGCAAGAAGACAGAGAGTTCCGTTCAATAAGACAGGGGGACCGGATTGTGGATGAAATCACACTGACAGGTGCCACCGTGGAAGAGGCTGTAGCTGAAGCACTTGTAAAACTGGCCATTTCCAGGGAACAGGCAGACATTCATGTGCTTGACGAAGGGAAAAAAGGGTTTTTAGGGATTGGCTCCCGCCCGGCAAAAGTGCAGGTCATCCGTAAAAAAGATGCGGTTGAGGAAGTGGACCGTTATTTGAAGGATGTGACTGCACATATGGGTGTGGACGTAACAACATCTATTCAGCGTGAAGGAAAAACCGTTACATTTAGACTTGAAAGTGAAAAAGTTGCACTGCTGATCGGCAAAAGAGGACAAACGCTTAATGCGTTGCAGTCTCTTGCCCAGCTGGTAGCCAACCGCTACTCAGCGCAATTTATCACAATCGTTTTAGATGCAGAGGATTACCGTGAGCGCAGAAGGGTGACACTCAGTCAGCTTGCTGAAAGAATGGCTCATCAGGCAGTCCGGACGAAAAAGCCGGTTAAGCTTGAACCGATGCCATCCTTTGAGCGGAAAATTATTCACAGTGCGTTATCAGGCAGACGTGATATCGAAACACATTCAGAAGGAAATGAACCCCGCCGTTATCTCGTAATTACGGCAAAAAAATAACATGATGCAGCCAGCCGGATCTCATTCGGCCGGCTGTTTTTTTGGGCGGAAGATGTCAATTTAAATAAATAAAAAGTTTTATAATGTAAAATAATATTATATATAATTTTAATAAAAATCCTTAATATGGATTAAAATTAATATTTTTGATCATGGTGTAAACATACAGCATCTTTTAGACAGTGTTTTGATCAATACCATACTTTACTCGAAATGCCAACTGATTTTCTTTTTAAATAGGGTGAAGTGTGCTATTCTAATGATTTAGGGAGTTCATGATAAAAAATATCCTTTATTTATAGATACGTTATGGAATGATGAGGTGAACACAGGATGGAATTTGATACGATTGCAGCGATTTCCACGCCGATGGGTGAAGGCGCAATCGCAATTGTACGGTTAAGCGGTGATGAAGCATTTCAAATTGCTGACCGCGTGTTCAAAGGGATCGGCGGGAAGCAGCTGCAGTCTGTTCCTTCTCATACGATCCATTACGGACACATTGTAGATCCAGCTAAAGATGAGACCATTGAGGAAGTCATGGTATCCGTAATGAAGGGGCCAAAAACCTTTACGCGGGAAGATGTGGTGGAGATCAATTGTCACGGCGGGATTGTCAGTGTGAATCACGTGCTGCAGCTGCTTTTAAGACAAGGAGCCAGAATGGCAGAGCCGGGTGAATTTACAAAGCGGGCTTTCTTAAATGGCCGGATTGATTTATCTCAGGCTGAAGCTGTTATGGACCTGATTCGTGCCAAAACAGATCGCGCGATGAACGTAGCGATGAATCAGATGCAGGGGCGCTTGTCCAAGCTCGTTCAGTCACTGCGACAGGAGATCCTCGAGATCCTGGCACAGGTTGAAGTGAATATTGATTATCCGGAATATGACGACGTGGAAGAAATGACGTTGAAGATGATGATGGAGAAATCACAGTATGTAAGATCAGAAATCGAGAAGCTGCTCAGAACGTCAGAGCAGGGGAAGATTTTACGTGAAGGGCTGTCAACGGTCATTATCGGGCGTCCGAACGTAGGGAAATCCTCTCTGTTAAACAGTCTTGTTCAGGAGAATAAAGCGATTGTAACGGATATTCCGGGGACAACCCGTGACGTCATTGAGGAATACGTCAATGTACGCGGCGTTCCGCTTCGCCTAGTAGATACAGCAGGGATTCGGGAAACAGAGGATATTGTTGAACGAATAGGTGTTGAACGTTCACGTAAAGTGCTGAAGGAAGCGGATTTAATTCTTCTCGTTTTAAATCACGGTGAAGAGCTTTCAGACGAAGACCGACGATTATTTGAAGCGGTGAGCGGGATGGATGTCATCGTCATCGTCAATAAAACAGACCTCGATCGTGCCATTGATTTAGATGAAGTACAGCAGCTGGCGGACCGCCACAAGCTCGTGACAACTTCTTTATTAAAGGAAGAAGGTGTTGATGAACTTGAAGAAGCCATCGCCTCTCTATTCTTTGACGGATCCGTTGAACTTGGTGACGGAACCTACGTCTCTAACAGCCGTCACATCGCACTTTTACACCAGGCGCTTCAATCAATCGAAGAAGCCATTCAAAGCGCTGAAATGGGCACACCTGTTGATATGGTCCAGATCGACCTTCGCCGCACGTGGGAAATTCTCGGCGAAATGATCGGAGACACCGTCCAGGAAAGCCTCATCGACCAGCTATTCTCGCAATTCTGCCTAGGGAAATAAAGCACCGGCCCAAAAAGCCGCTGCTTCACGATAAATATTAAGAGCTGAATGAACTGGACCTGAACACTAGAGGGTGATCGTAGCGGAGGGTGCGAGACTCCTGTGGGAGAAGCGGGACAGGTGAGACCGCCAGGCGAAGCCTGGTGGGCTCACCGCCCGCCCGCGGAAAGCGAGTGCCCTCCGCGGAGATCGCCCGGTGCCAGTTCATCAGCCCAAACTAAAGGAGGCCATTCATCGTCATGGTGAAAAAATTTGAGGCAGGTAACTACGACGTCATCGTCATCGGTGCAGGTCACGCCGGCGTCGAAGCCGGACTGGCAGCTGCCCGCATGGGTGCTAAAACCCTGATGCTGACGATTAACTTAGATATGGTGGCATTTATGCCATGTAACCCTTCTGTCGGAGGTCCGGCCAAAGGGATTGTTGTGCGTGAAATTGACGCACTTGGCGGTCAGATGGGCAAAACCATCGACCAGACGCACATTCAGATGCGTATGCTGAATACAGGAAAAGGCCCGGCTGTCCGTGCACTGCGCGCGCAGGCGGACAAAGTGCTGTATCAGCAAATGATGAAAGAAACGATTGAAAATGAACCGAATATGACTCTTCTACAAGGGATGGTCGAAGAGCTGATCATTGAAGACGAAGAATGTCACGGCGTTGTGACCAATACGGGTGCTACATTCCGTGCGAAAACAACGATCATTACAGCCGGTACCTTCCTTCGTGGAGAGGTAATCATTGGAGATCTGAAATACTCCAGCGGTCCGAATAATCAGCAGCCGTCAATCGGTCTTGCCGATCACCTTCGCGGACTCGGTTTTGATATCGTCCGTTTCAAGACGGGAACGCCGCCACGCGTAAACAGTCACACGATTGATTACAGTAAAACGGAAATTCAGCCGGGTGATGAAACGCCGCGTGCGTTCAGCTATGAAACGACTAACTATATTACTGATCAGCTGCCGTGCTGGCTGACGTATACAAATGAGACAACGCATACCATTATTGATGAAAATTTACACCGCTCAGCGATGTATTCGGGTATGATTAAAGGAACCGGTCCACGTTACTGTCCTTCTATTGAAGATAAAGTGGTCCGCTTTAATGATAAACCACGCCATCAGATCTTTTTAGAGCCTGAAGGAAGAAATACAAAAGAAGTGTATGTGCAGGGACTGTCAACGAGTCTGCCGGAGGATGTACAGCAGCAGATTCTTGCAACGATTCCGGGACTTGAAAATGCCCAGATGATGAGATCAGGTTATGCGATTGAATATGATGCGGTCGTGCCAACTCAGCTATGGCCAACACTTGAAACAAAGAAAATCCGAAACCTTTACACAGCCGGCCAGATTAACGGTACGTCCGGTTATGAAGAGGCAGCCGGTCAGGGCATTATGGCTGGTATTAATGCAGCGCGCCGTGCTTTTGGTCAGGACGAAGTGATCCTCAGCCGCTCTGATGCCTATATCGGAGTGCTGATTGATGACCTTGTGACGAAGGGAACGAATGAACCGTATCGTCTGCTGACATCCCGTGCAGAATACCGTCTGCTGCTTCGTCATGACAATGCCGATCTGCGTCTGACGGATATCGGTTATGAAATTGGTCTGATTAAAGAGGATCGCTATAAAAAGTTTAATGAGAAAAAAGCACTCATTGATCTTGAAATCAATCGCCTGAAAACCGTGATGATTAAGCCGAATGAGCACGTTCAGGCGCTTCTTGAAGCGGCTGGCAGCAGTGCGTTGAAAGACGGAATTCGCGGAACGGACCTTTTAAGAAGACCGGAAATCACGTACAATCTAATTAAACAAATCATCCCGTCTGAAACCGCTCTTCCGGAGGATGTCGAAGAGCAGGTTGAAATTCAGATTAAATACGAAGGATATATTGAAAAATCACTTCAGCAGGTAGACAAGCTGAAAAAGATGGAAAATAAAAAAATTCCGGATGGCATTGATTATCAGGCCATCACAGGACTCGCAAGCGAAGCGCGCCAAAAGCTACAGGAGGTACGCCCGCTGTCGATTGCCCAGGCATCCCGTATTTCCGGGGTGAATCCGGCTGACATTTCAATTCTTCTCGTTTATATCGAACAGGGACGGATTGCAAAAGTAGCAGGCGAGTAATCAAAAGGAGAAACCGATGACAGAACAGCAGTTTTATGAACAGCTTAAAGCCAAAGGCATTGACCTTTCTGATCAACAGCTCGGGCAATTCAGAACGTATTACGAAGTGCTCGTGGAGTGGAACGAGAAGATGAACCTGACAGCCATTACGGATCGTGAAGAAGTGTATTTAAAGCACTTCTACGATTCAATAAGTGCTGCGTTTTATCTGGATTTCTCAAAGCCGATGACGATCTGTGATGTAGGTGCGGGAGCGGGTTTTCCAAGTATTCCGATTAAAATCTGCTTCCCTCACCTTGATGTTTCAATCGTGGATTCCCTGAAAAAACGAATCACGTTTCTTGAGCATTTAGCCGATGAATTAAAGCTTGATCACGTGCACTTTTACCATGATCGTGCTGAGACGTTTGGACAAAATCCGTCTCACCGCGAACAGTATGACCTGGTCACAGCGCGTGCAGTTGCAAGACTGTCGGTCCTTTCAGAGCTATGCTTACCGCTTGTGAAAACGGGTGGACAGTTTGCAGCGATGAAGGGTGCGAGCGCACCTGAAGAGCGTGAAGAAAGTAAAAAAGCGATTCAGCTTCTTGGCGGAAAAGAAACGGCCGTTCATTCTTTTACGCTGCCTGTAGAAGACAGTGAACGGTCAATCATTGTGGTCAAAAAAGCAAAATCTACACCGAAAAAGTATCCAAGAAAACCGGGGACTCCTAACAAATCCCCGCTGTAAGCCGATGATACAGATGTAGAGACTGCGAGTTTCATATAAGGTGGTGTGTCTTGATGAAGACTCCGTTTTCGCGGATCTTTGGCCTTGGTGATAAGGACGAGCCTGTTTCGCCTGAAACCACGGAACATAAAGAAGAAGTCAAACAGATTGATATTCATCAAATTAAACCGAACCGTTTTCAGCCGAGAACGATTTTTGATGATGAGAAAATAGAGGAACTGGCCCGTACGATTCATACGCACGGGATTATTCAGCCGATCGTCGTGCGGGAAAGCGGCGATGGTTCATTTGAGATTATTGCCGGGGAACGCAGATGGCGCGCGATGAAATCACTGGAATGGGAAACTGTGCCGGCCATCGTGAAAAACCTGAGTGATACGGAAACAGCCTCTGTTGCGCTCATTGAAAACCTTCAGCGCGAAGAATTATCACCTGTTGAAGAGGCCATGGCTTATCAGAAGCTGTTAGACCTCCACGAATTAACGCAGGAAGCCCTCGCTCAAAGGCTCGGTAAAGGTCAGTCAACCGTTGCGAATAAACTTCGCCTGTTAAAGCTGCCTGAATTTGTCCAGGAGAGCATTATTCAAAAACAGATCACAGAACGTCACGCGCGTGCGCTCATTCCTTTAAAAGACAGTGAGCTGCAGGTCAAAGTGGCGGAAGAAGTGATTGAACAGCAGCTGAATGTAAAACAGACTGAACTGCGCGTTCAAAAGCTCCTGGAAACAAAAGAAATAAAACCGAAGCCGAAGCGTAAAGCATTTAATAAAGACGTCCGGATTGCGGTCAATACGATTCGTCAGTCACTGAATATGATTTCTGATTCCGGAATGAAGCTGGATTCGCAGGAAGAGGAATTTGATGATTACTATCAGATCACGATTAAACTTCCAAAAAAGAAAAAGTAAGAAGCACTTCTGTGTTTCTTGCTTTTTTTTATCATCAGTGCCGATTTTCAAAACTATTTTTTAAAATGTCTGTTAAAATAAAATTATTCTTTATTTACGTAAAGCGAATTCGGCTTTTTAACGCCACTGACTATTGGACTTTTATACATAAATATCCGGCATGGGGAATCGTCCATGCACTTGCAGGCCGTTTGAAGGATGCAATCATTCTATGAAAGTTTGTACCGCAATACCGTGACGGTGCAGTAAGGACAGGTGACCAACATGGGAAGAATTATCGCCATCACGAATCAAAAAGGAGGAGTCGGAAAAACGACCACCTCCGTTAATTTAAGTGCATGCCTTGCTTATTTAGGAAAAAAAGTGCTGCTCGTTGATACAGACCCCCAGGGGAATGCCACAAGCGGTGTTGGCATTGATAAAGGGGAAGTGGATCAGTGCATTTATGACATTTTAATTGATGACGCGGATATTAAGCCGATTATCCGTCAGACAACCGTTGAAAATCTCGATGCTATCCCGGCTACGATTTCTCTCGCCGGAGCAGAAATCGAACTTGTATCAATGATTTCCCGGGAAATACGGCTGAAGTCCGCTTTACAGGAAGTGCAGGATCAGTACGATTTTATCGTCATCGATTGCCCGCCTTCACTCGGTATGCTGACGATCAATGCGTTAACTGCTTCAGATGCCCTTATTATCCCTGTGCAGTGTGAATATTACGCGCTTGAAGGGTTAAGTCAGCTGCTCAGTACAGTACGTCTTGTACAAAAGCATTTAAATAACCGTCTGCTAATTGACGGAGTGTTGCTGACGATGCTCGATGCCCGGACAAACCTTGGGATTCAGGTGATCGAAGAAGTGAAGAAGTATTTTCAGGATAAGGTATACCGGACCGTCATTCCTAGAAATGTCCGACTCAGTGAAGCACCGAGTCACGGGCTGCCGGTTATTTTATATGATGCGAAATCAAGAGGTGCGGAAGTGTATCTGGAACTCGCAAAGGAAGTGATTAAAAATGGCTAAAGGTCTTGGAAAAGGTGTAAATAAACTTTTTAAGGATATGTCGTCGATTGAGGATGAGCAGATTCAGCAGCTGTCGGTGAAGGATATCCGGCCGAATCCGTATCAGCCGAGGAAGATCTTTGAGGATGGTCCGTTACGCGAACTGACGGATTCAGTCAAAATCCACGGAATCATGCAGCCGATTATTGTGAGAAAAAGCATTAAAGGATTTGAAATTGTAGCGGGTGAACGCAGATTTCGTGCTGCCAAAGCCGCCGACCTGACGCATATTCCAGCGGTCGTTCGCGAGCTGAATGACAGGCAGATGATGGAGCTTTCTGTGCTTGAAAATCTTCAGCGTGAGGATCTGACGCCGATTGAAGAGGCGAAAGCGTATGAAACGCTCATGAAAAAGCTGAAAATCACGCAGGATGAGCTGGCACAGAAGGTTGGCAAAAGCCGTCCTCACATTGCCAATCATCTGAGACTGTTACAGCTGTCAGACAAGCTGCAGGAGATGCTTTCCGGTCAAAAGATTTCGATGGGCCATGCCCGTGCCCTTGCAGGGATTAAAGATCAGGCAGCTGCGCTTCAATTAGCGGAGCGGGTCGTCAAAGAAGGATTAAATGTGCGTCAGCTTGAGGCGCTGATTCAACAGCTGAATCAAAAACCGTCAAAAGAATTAAAGAAGAAACAGGCAGATCCTTATATTAAAAAGCAGGAAAGCTACCTGCGTGAACGTTTTGGGACAAGTGTTGCGATTAAAAAAGGAAAAAGCAAAGGGAAAATTGAAATCGAGTTCCTGTCAGAGGATGATTTGAACCGGATTTTAGCGCTTCTTGACGGAGGTCAGGAGGAGTAACAGCGGACCTGGCTCACTGCCCGGTCTGTTCTTTTTGCCAGAAAGGAAGACTGTATCCATGGTGTTATTGGGAACATTGGTCAATGGCCTGTTAATCATTGTAGGCACGCTGATTGGGAAGATGCTTCACCGGATTCCTGAGCGGATGAAAGCAACTGTTATGTCAGCGATTGGTCTTGCAGTGGTGGTCCTTGGTCTTCAGATGGGGCTTCAGAGTAACAACTACCTGATCGTGATTTTAAGTCTGGTCATCGGAGCGGTGCTCGGTGAATGGATGGGGCTTGATGATAAGCTGAATGCGATGGGACGATGGATTGAGCGTCAGGTTGGAACGAATGGAGATACGAGTATATCCCAGGGGTTTGTCACGGCCACGCTGATTTTTGTGATCGGTGCGATGGCTGTTATTGGGGCGCTGGATTCAGGGATCCGGGGCGATCATCAGGTGTTATATACGAAATCTATAATTGATGGCTTTACCTCAATTATCTTAGCTTCCACGCTGGGCATTGGCGTACTGTTTTCAGCAATTCCGGTTATTTTATATCAGGGATCCATCGCGCTTTTTGCCACGCAGATTGATAAGTTTGTTCCGGCTCCGTTAATGGATCAATTTATCGCTGAAATGACAGCAACAGGCGGCCTGATGATTTTTGCGATCGGATTAAACCTGATCGGGATCACAAAAATCAGAGTGGCCAACCTGCTGCCGGGTATTTTAGTCGTTGGGGCTATTGTGACTGCTGTATATTTTTATGGGAACCTGTCATAACATCCTTACGGTAAAGAATATTGGAGTAATGAATCGCGTCTGCGATCATCGTTGCCATTTCATTGACCAGATATAAGCGGGTGTTCTGAAGCATCGCATGTTCCATAAAACCGCCTGCATTAACAATACCGATAATATGAATTTCACCGGTTGCCGGAAGTTCCTTGTGTACGCCGGCCCCCGGACGAACCGGGCCGTCACCGACTTCAAGGTATCCGATATTTTTAAAATGTCCGAGACATGCATCGATCCCCACGATAAATGCATCATGATGAAGGAAACGGATTCGCTCAATCACTTCTTCGAGATTTAAGGCATGTACCGGTTCTTTTAATGTGCCATATTGGAAAAAGTGAGGCAGCTTCCGTTTCTCTAATAATGAACCGGTTAACGGTCCGAGCGAGTCCCCTGTAGACCGGTCCGTTCCGATACAGACAAAGACAATCGGACGCCCATCGGATGGATAGCGGGCTGCGAGTTCTCTCGCCAGACGATGAGGTGTCATTGAATCTTCCACGTGGCTTCGGCAGCTTGTCGGTGTAACCTGGCAGGATGGAATTGGTTGTGTCATGGTTGGACAACCCCTCTCTTAAATCCAGTATTGGTTATTCGATTCTATGTTATTCAACCTCTTTTGTTCATTATATAATACTTTTTGTTCTTTTTAAAGAACAAATTTCATTTTATTCGTTTTATTTTTCTTTGGAGCAGGATGCTGATAAACTATAGTCATTATTTCAGAGGAAGTGGAAGCATGGAAAACCAGCCGAATGAACAAGTCGAAGAGAGCCTGAGTGCGCTTGAACAAATGTGGGAATCGATGGTCGCGTACTTGACTAATGAGTCAACGTGGATCTCTTTCAGCATTGTCTCACTCAAAATCATATTTATTATACTGGTTGCAGGTATTGTAGTACGGATCGTCAAAAAAGTCATACAAAAAGTGTTCACAGTACGCTCAAGAGCCCCGATGCAGCTTTCAGAAAGACGGGAAGCGACCCTGTTGAAGCTTCTGCAGAACGTGGTGGCATATGTGGTTTACTTTGTCGCAATTTTGGCGATTTTATCTGCCTTATCCATTGATGTCAGGGGACTAATTGCCGGGGCCGGAATTCTTGGTCTGGCAATCGGTTTCGGCGCTCAGAACCTGGTGCGTGATATTATCACCGGCTTCTTCATTATTTTTGAAGATCAGTTTTCAGTCGGTGACTACGTCCGGATCGGACAGGCGGAGGGTCACGTTGAAGAGATCGGTCTGCGTACAACAAAAGTAAAAAGCTGGACGGGAGAGCTTCATATCTTCCCGAACGGAAATATTACGGAAGTCACAAACTTCTCTATTCATAACAGTGTTGCTGTTGTCGATATCAGCATTGCCTATGAAGAAGATATTGAGCGGGCACAGGATGAAATCCGCAAGTTCTGCGATTCGCTAGAAGGAAAATATGAAGAAATCATTATGAAGCCCGAACTGCTTGGCGTTCAGACATTAGGTGCCTCGGAAGTCGTGATGCGTGTAATCGCAGAAACCCAGCCGATGAGACACTGGTATATCGCCCGTGAGCTTCGCCGTGAAATTAAACAGCACCTGGATGGACTCGGAATCGAAATCCCGTTCCCTCGCATGGTCATGTATTCACGCGAAGAAGCCGGCAAACAATTGAACAAAAATTCAACAGAATAGGAGGAACTTTTCGTGGAAGAAAAAGAATTTGGACTAAACGATATTGTGGAGATGAAAAAACAGCATCCATGCGGCACGAATCGCTGGAAAATCATCCGTATGGGCATGGATATCCGCATCAAATGTGAAGGCTGCTCCCACAGCGTCATGATCCCGCGGAAAGAATTCTCCCGTAAAATGAAGAAAGTACTTGTGAAACATGAAGAATAAGAAAAGAAGCTCTCTTTCGTGATGGAAGGGAGTTTTTTCTGTCCGCGAATATGATATGAGTTCCTTGGAGCGAAGCGAGCGCAAGGGTTCTAATGTCGATAGGATCATCTTTTCTGTCAAAAGGAGAGCAGTTTCTGTCAAAAGGAGAGCAGTTTCTGTTGATAGGTTGTCTGGCAGAGATTGAATGGTTGATAGCACGCCAATTCTTGTTGATAGGCCTTTGATTGATGTCGATCGAACCTCCGGATATGTTAAAAGCATCAAAGAATCTGTCGATCGACCCCCCGAATGCTGTACCATAATCTCCAAGACGAGATCCTGATACTGATTAAACCTATAAAAACAGGCACTCTTGTATTTAGCGCGCGGAATCTTTATAATTGTGTGAGGTTTGAAGTTGATACGTCACATGAAAATGTTTGAGATATGGAGTGAATAAAATGGCATTAACAGCAGGAATTGTAGGTCTTCCGAACGTCGGAAAATCTACGTTATTTAATGCAATAACAAAAGCGGGTGCAGAATCCGCCAACTACCCTTTCTGTACAATTGATCCAAACGTAGGAATCGTAGAAGTACCAGACCCGCGTTTAAATAAGCTGACAGAGCTTGTACAGCCGAAAAAAACAGTTCCAACAGCGTTTGAATTCACCGATATTGCAGGGATCGTAAAAGGTGCGAGCAAGGGTGAAGGACTCGGAAACAAGTTCCTTTCACACATCCGTGAAGTGGACGCGATCGTTCAGGTTGTCCGCTGCTTCTCTGATGACAACATTACGCACGTTTCCGGTAAAGTGGATCCGATTGATGATATCGAGGTCATCAATCTTGAACTGATTTTAGCGGATCTTGAAGCCGTTGATAAGCGCATCGGCCGCGTCGGCAAGATGGCGAAACAGAAGGATAAAGAGGCGGTAGCTGAAATGGCGGTTCTTGAAAAGATCAAGGAAGCGCTTGAAAACAATCAGGCAGCCCGAACGGTTGAACTGACAGAAGAACAGGTGAAGATTGCGAAAGGGATGCACCTTCTGACAAGCAAGCCAATGCTTTACGCAGCGAATGTAGCAGAAGATGAAATCGCAGATCCTTCAAACAACGAATACGTAAAGCGTGTGCAGGAGTTTGCTGCTGAAGATAACGCAGAAGTGATCATCGTTTGTGCAAAGATCGAAGAAGAGATCGCAGAGCTTGATGATGAGGAAAAAGCAATGTTCCTGCAGGAGCTTGGCATTGAAGAATCAGGTCTTGATCAGTTGATCCGCGCAACGTATAACCTTCTTGGCCTTGCGACATACTTCACAGCAGGCGTTCAGGAAGTGCGTGCATGGACATTCCGCCACGGGATGAAGGCGCCTCAGTGTGCCGGTGTCATTCACACGGACTTCGAACGTGGATTCATCCGTGCAGAAACGGTTTCTTATGATGACCTGATCAACTCAGGCGGCATGACACCAGCAAAAGAAGCCGGAAAAGTCCGTCTTGAAGGAAAAGAATACATCGTAAAAGACGGAGATGTCATTCACTTCCGTTTTAACGTGTAATACATTTAGAAGAGGTGTCTGGAGCGAATGGCACGGCCGCGGCAAGCGCCCGCCTTTCGCGGAGCTCACCGACTAAATAAAGAGACTGGAATAAGCTCAATCATGAGCGATTCCGGTCTCTTTTTAGTATAGTAAGACACGTTTTCCAAAACATTGGGCAAACATCAAACACCACCTTGTACAACCAAACCAACTATGATATACTTTTACCTTGTGAGTAATAGATAGAGTTATTACTTCTTGTCTTCTGGAAGCAGAAGGCCGCATAGACCATAAGGAGGTGAATACCGATGAGAAAGTACGAAATCATGTACATTGTCCGTCCAGACGTTGATGAGGATCAGAAGAAAGCTGTAACTGAGCGTTTCGAAAACATCCTTACAACAAACGGAGCGGAGATCATCGAGTCAAAAGAGTGGGGTAAGCGTCGTTTCGCTTACGAAATCAACGATTATCGCGAAGGTTTCTACCAGATCGTGAAGTTGAACTCAGGTTCTGAGGCTATCAACGAATTCGATCGTCTGGCTAAAATCAGCGAAGATATCGTCCGCCACATGACAATCCGTGAAGACGAAAAGTAATTTTTACCGATAGAGCAGTACCCCATGCAAAAGCCGGTGTAAGCCTGCTGATGCAAAGACAAAGGAGCTGGTTCTGATGATGAATCGAGTCGTATTAGTCGGTCGGTTAACAAAGGATCCGGATCTGCGTTATACACCAAGTGGTGCCGCTGTAGCCACGTTCACGCTTGCTGTTAATCGTGCTTTCACGAATCAGCAGGGTGACCGTGAAGCGGATTTCATCAACTGTGTCGTATGGCGCCGACCAGCCGAAAACGTGGCAAACTTCCTCAAAAAGGGCAGTCTTGCAGGCGTTGACGGACGGATTCAGACACGAAGCTATGATAACCAGGAAGGAAAACGCGTATACGTAACAGAAGTTGTTGCCGAAAGTGTGCAATTCCTTGAGCCGAAAAATGCTTCCGGCGGTCAATCCGGCGGAGGATATGGAAGCAACCAGGGTTATCAGGACAATAATAACTTCGGTCAGCAGCCGCGCGACAATCAGAGCAACCAGAATAACCAGAACTACACAAGAGTGGACAAGGACCCATTCTCAAATGACGGTCAGCAGATCGACATTTCAGATGATGATCTGCCATTCTAAGGTGTAACTTATTATAAAATCTAAAAAAGAAGGAGGGGAATCCCATGGCAGGAGGACGCAGAGGCGGTCGTCGTCGTAAAAAGGTGTGCTACTTTACTTCAAACGGTATTACACACATCGATTATAAAGACGTAGATCTACTAAGAAAGTTTATCTCAGAGCGTGGAAAAATTCTTCCACGTCGTGTGACTGGAACAAGCGCGAAGTATCAGCGTATGTTAACAATTGCAATCAAACGTTCACGTACAATGGCATTACTACCATTCGTATCTGGTGAATAATAAAAAGGACTGACTCTTCGCTGAGTCAGTCTTTTTTATTGTTGTATTATATATGAACCGTGCAAGAATACTCCCTATTCTTCTTTGTTGAGGGGACGGGACCCTGCCCACCGCAGCTAGACAAAGGAAAGGGAGGGGGGTTCAAACAAGTTTCATGACACTTTTACCCCTTCAATTTCCTCCATACACTGCCTGATTAATTCCTGTGATAAAAATCGATCATATGTAAAAGACTTCGGATTCTGCCAAAGTTTCTTAAAAACGCATTGAATCACTTCTTCTGTTAAAGCGGGATCCTTCGTTTTTCCATAGACAACCTTCCACAGCAGAGCAACATATCGATCGTAAAGCTGACTTAATGCATCCTGGTTACCGGCGGATAGCTCTGCAAACAGAATATGGTCATGGTGTCGAATGAATGATCCCTCCTTTTTATTACGTACTCTGAAATTTCCCTCTTTTATATGATATAAAACGTAGTGTAAAGACACCTTTTATGAAAAAAATTAAATTTTATTGTAAAAAGGGTTTAAGTTTCAGATCTGATTTCTTTTTATATAAAAATTTTTTAATAAATAAGTATTTAGAACTATAAAAAACTTAAATTAACCCTTTAGATTTTCCGCTATGATCCGATGTATGTAGTAGACAGTCATGACTTACTAACTACTTTAAGTGTGTACTGATTACTTACACCACGGGGTGAACGGAATGAAAAAACATTTGCAATCTATACGAATGAAACTGATTTTAACAACTTCGGTTGTATTAATCACATCATTCGTAGTGCTATTGGGATTAACAAGCTGGCAGCTGCTTGACCGAACTCAGGAAAACGTTCTCTCTCAGGCTGAAGGAATTGCGGGAGAATTAAACAATACAGTAGAAACATTTTTAGACCAGTATGGACGGAGTATTGAACAGGTGGCATCAACCACAACAGCAATTGAGTATGTTGAGTCCTCTTTGGAGGATGGAGATGCGGCATCGCCTGGTGAACTTGAATCATTGCTGGAAGAATATTTAGGTATTTATTCTGATCCGTCTTCTATTTACGTAGCGGCGGATAATGGGTCTCTCCTCATTTCGCCGTTTGTGGATCTGCCGGCGGATTTTGATGCGACAACACGTGACTGGTACATTAATTCAGCGGCAGCACCTGATGAAGTGTTATGGAGTGAGCCTTATATTGATGAAGCAACAGGAGAATACGTGATTACAGCCTCTAAAGGGATCCAGAGCGGCGGACAGGTGATTGGGGTTGTTGGTGTAGACGTAAAGCTTGGGGATTTGACAACTAAGCTTGGAGAAGCGCAAATCGGTTACGGAGGTTTTCCATTTGTTTTGTCTTCTCAGGGGATTGCACTCGTTCATCCAACGTTTGAGGGTGAAAGTCTGATGGACTATGACTTTATTCAGGACGTATACAGTGATGAGGATGGAACCGGTTCAATTGAGTATAATTTAGAAGGCTCAGAAAAGCTGCTCGTTTACTCAACTTCCGCCAACACAGGATGGAAGGTCGGGGTTGCTTTTGACCAGAACGATATTGCTGCTGAATCGCAGTCTATTTTACTGCTGTTAATCGCCATTGGGGTTGGAACCCTGATTGTGGCTGCGGTCATTATGTCGATTGTGGCAGGACGTTTCTCAAAACCGATCGTGCGTTTAAATGAAGCGGTGCGTCAGGTGGCAAATGGAGATCTGAGTGTCAAATCAGATGTAAACTCGAAGGATGAAATCGGGGATCTGTCCCACCAGTTTAATCTGATGGTTGATCATATGAACGACATCATTTCAACGGTTAAAACATCTGTTGATGAGGTGCGCGGTTCTGCAGAAGGCTTGAGTGCTGTAGCAGAAGAAACGAATGCGTCCAGTGAGCAGGTGGCAAGTGCTGTCAGTGATATTGCAGACGGTGCAACCCAGTCCGCTGAGGAAGCAGATGAAGCAAACCGCCAGTCTTCACGTCTGAGTGATCAGATTAACACGATTTCAGAGCAGTCGAGACAGATGTCTGAAGTGGCGAGTGAAGCCGGTGAAGTGAATCAGAATGGACTGAACCAGATGAAGCAGCTGAAGGATTATCACGAATCATCGTCAGGCTTTATTCTGTCTATGGAAAGTGTCATTAAAGATCTTGAGCAGAAGGTTCAGACGATCGAAAGCGTGATGTCGACAATTACAGACATTTCATCCCAGACGAATCTTCTTGCACTGAATGCTTCTATTGAAGCGGCGCGTGCGGGAGAGCACGGAAAAGGGTTTGCTGTTGTAGCGGATGAAGTCCGTAAGCTTGCTGAACAGTCTGTACGTGCCACTGATGAAGTAAAGCAGACGATCGTAGATATTCAGGACAGCTCTAAGCGTGCCGTGTCAGAAATGGGACGCACGAAAGAAACCTTCGACAGCCAGTCTGAGGTTGTGGAGAAGACGAATGAAATCTTCATGCGCATGTCTGACTTTATGAGCACAATGGAAACGTCGATTCTTGCTGTTTATCGTGAAATCGAAGATGTCTCTTCAAGCAAGGAAGTCGTGACGCGTGTCATTCAGGAAATGGCTGCGATGTCTGAGGAAACGGCCGCTTCCTGTCAGCAGGTTGCCGCTTCAACGGATGAGCAGGTGCGCGCGATCCAGACAGTGACAGAATCAGCAGAACGCTTAAGTGAATTAAGTGATGATCTCCTGCAGGCTGTAAATCGTTTTCAGCTTGCGGAAGATAAAAGTGAATTGAATTAACAGACGTTTGTGAAGCCGGGGCTGCTCTTTTAAGAGCGGTTCCGGCTTTTTTATTTTGGGTGATTCAGGGTCCCGCTTTAGGGCGGCAGATCAAGTGCAGAAATCTTTTTAAAAGCGAAATAACACAAAAACGTGAACGGAAAATGGAAGGAAAATTCATTTCGGGATGGGTGCGGGTTGAATGGAGACCGTTAGACGGATAGAATGTACATGAACCAATGATCATGGAACGGATTTTAAATAGAGGGTGAACTAATGGATAGACAGTCTACATTGAGACTAACTGAAGGTGCGATTCTGACAGCGTTTTTTGCTGTACTGTTACTCATAACCGTTTATGTGCCGGTGATTTCGATCATTACGGCGTTCTTTTTAATATTGCCGTTTTTAATTTATAGTGCTAAATATTCAATAAAAGCATCACTGATCATGGTTGGTGCGGCGATTGGTGTGTCTGCAATTATTGGAGGGATTTTTTCGATTCCTGCAGCGGTTGCCTATGGAACGACCGGGATCGCGATGGGCTGGATGGTTCAGCAGAAAAAAAGTAAATTAACGATTTTGCTCATTTCATCACTGGTCTTTTTAGTAAATGTTGTTGTGCAGTATGCGATCTCTATTGTCGTGTTTGAGATCAACGTGATTGAAGAGTTTTTTACGATCATGACAGAATCATTTAATCAGTCTGTGACGATGTTCAATAATGCCGGGGTAGACACGGAGCAGGTGCAGGAAGTCTGGTCACAGAACATGATGATGATCGAGCTCTTGCTGCCGACGCTGCTTGTCTTCAGTGTCGCTGTTTTAATGTGGATTACGATCGCCGTTAACTTTCCAATCGCGAAGAGACTGAAGGTTGATGTGCCGGTTTTTACTCCGTTTCGCGAGCTGACTTTGCCGAAAAGCGTGATCTGGTATTACCTGATTGTGCTGTTAACAGCATTGATCGGTGCGCCGGAGGAAGGGACGATGTTTGCTTATTCGATTATCAACCTGCAGATTGCGCTTGAATTGCTGATGATTTTGCAGGGGCTGTCGTTTATCCAGTTTTACGGGCATCATAAAAACTGGAGTAAAGGGCTTATGGTTCTTGTGACGATTCTGGGAATATTAATCAATCCATTAACCCGCATTTTAGGTATAATAGACTTAGGCTTTGATTTACGAAAGCGAATGTCCGGAAAGTGATATCAGGTAACCTTTTACACTGATATCAGATAAGATAATTTATACAGAATGCAAACGGTTCAACCGTTTTGGGAGCTGAAAGCATGCCAACTTATTTTCAACACCGGGTTTTGCGCAGACTGCTGATCGGCGTGACGGTGATTCTCGCCCTGATTCTTGCAGGCCTTGCCATCTATAACTGGATCATCGCATTCTTTGCGGCAGCAGTGGCTGCTCCTTTTTTGTGGTTCGCTTTTGTATACGAAAAGCGGTTTTTTCTTGATACAGAGCAGTATATATCCACCCTTTCCTACCGGGTCAAAAAAGTAGGGGAAGAAGCGCTGATGGAGATGCCGGTTGGAATTCTTCTTTATAACGATGATTTCTTTGTGGAGTGGTCGAACCCTTATTTGTCCGCTTTTATTGAAGATGGACCGATGATTGGCCGTTCGCTTTACGATGTAGCGGATGTACTTGTGCCGGTCATTAAAAAGGACGGCAGCTCAGAGGAAACCGTATCCTGGCAGGGACGAATTTTCAGAGTCGTTCACCGTCAGGAAGAAAAACTGCTATACTTCTTTGATGTGACGGAACAGTCAGAGGTGGAGGAGCAGTACGAAGCGGATCGCACTGTGCTGTCTGTCATTTTCCTCGATAACTATGATGAGCTGACACAGGGCATGGATGATTCCGCCCGCAGTAATATTAATAGTGTGGTCACAACCCTGTTAAATCAATGGGCGAACCAGCACGAGATTTATGTAAAAAGAATTTCATCAGACCGCTTTTTAGCTGTGATGAATGAACGCATTTTACGTGATCTGGAGCAGGAGAAATTCACGATTTTAGATACGATCCGCGAGACGACGGCAAAACAGAATGTCCCGCTGACGCTCAGTATTGGTGTGGGCTCCGGAGCGGAAACCCTACCTGAACTTGGTCAGCAGGCGCAGTCGAGCCTTGATCTTGCCCTGGGCCGCGGTGGTGACCAGGTTGTCATTAATCAGGCAAACGGTAAAGTAAAGTTTTTCGGCGGGAAAACCAACCCGATTGAAAAGCGGACCCGTGTCCGCGCACGCGTGATTTCCCATGCGCTGCGTGAACTGATCATCCGCAGTGATAAAGTGATTGTCATGGGCCATAAACGCCCGGATATGGATGCAGTCGGAGCGGCGATCGGCATCCGGAAAATTGCTCAGATGAATCAGCGGGAAGGCTTTGTGGCGCTCGATTTTTCTGAAATCGACAGCGGTGTAACGCGTCTCGTCGAAGAGATTAAAACGAAACCTGACTTATATTCTCATATCATTACACCGGAAGAAGCGATGGAGATGGTAACAGAGGATACGCTGTTAGTCGTCGTGGATACACATAAGCCGAGTCTTGTAATAGATGAACGTTTATTAAATAAGGCTGAAAAAGTAGTTGTCATTGACCATCACCGGAGAGGCGAGGAGTTTATTGAAAACCCATTGCTCGTTTATATGGAGCCATACGCTTCCTCTACAGCTGAACTCGTGACAGAGCTTTTGGATTATCAGCCTAAACACGAAAAAATCACAATGCTTGAAGCAACCGCACTTCTTGCTGGTATAATAGTGGATACAAAAAGTTTTACGATGAGAACCGGATCGCGAACATTTGATGCGGCTTCCTACCTCAGAACGCTCGGTGCTGATACGATTTTAGTGCAGCAATTCCTGCGTGAGGATGTCACCACGTATGTGGAACGTGCACGTTTAGTGGAAACCGTGACGTTTTATAAACATGGAATGGCGATTGCCTTTGGCGAAGATGACCGGATTCATGACCCTGTCATTATTGCACAGGCAGCAGATACGCTTTTATCCATGGAGGATGTGGCAGCGTCCTTTGTTGTGGCATTCCGGGATGAGAACGTAGTCGGCATCAGTGCCCGTTCACTCGGCACTGTCAATGTCCAGCTGATCATGGAAAAGCTCAATGGAGGCGGTCACTTAACGAATGCCGCCACACAGCTGAAAGGGATCAGCATTGATGAGGCTGTTGAACAGCTCAAACAGGCGATCAATGAACACATCGAAGGAGGAACTGAAGAATCATGAAAGTTATTTTCTTAAAAGATGTTAAAGGTAAAGGTAAAAAAGGCGAAGTGAAAAATGTAGCAGACGGCTACGCACACAACTTTCTCCTGAAAAATAATCTGGCTGTTGAAGCCAACAATGCGAACCTGAGCCAGGTCAGCGCACAGAAGAAAAAGCAGGAAAAAGAGGCGCAGCAGGAGCTTGAAGAAGCGAAAAAGCTGAAGGAAACAGTGGAAGCCTTAACCGTTGAATTAAAAGCCAAATCAGGAGAGGGCGGCCGTCTGTTCGGCTCCATCACATCCAAGCAAATCGCTGAAGAGCTGAAAAAGCGTCATAATATTAAAGTCGACAAGCGCAAAATTGAAATGGACGATGCGATCCGTTCTCTCGGTTACACAAACGTGCCTGTTAAACTGCACAACGAAGTGACAGCAACGCTTAAGGTACACGTAACAGAAGAATAAAACCTGACCGGAAATCGGATTCAGCCAATATTTTTAAGCAAACGGCGAACCGATTTCGTGCTATACTTAAAAAAATGTGATCATTTGAGATCACATTTTTTTTCGATCAAAATCTTTCGGGAGGGATCCAGCTTTGAATGAACAGTTTGCGGATCGTATGCCGCCCCAGAATATAGAAGCAGAAATGGCTGTTTTAGGTGCGATTTTCCTCGAACCACAGTCACTCATTTCTGCACAGGAAATTTTAATGCCGGAGGACTTTTACAGAAGCGCCCACCAGCGGATCTTTGAAGTGATGGTCCGTCTGAGCGACCGCGGAAAAGCGATCGACCTGGTGACAGTGACAGAAGAACTGTCTGCGATGAAAGAGCTTGAGGATGTTGGCGGAATCTCCTATCTGACCGACCTTGCAGGCTTTGTTCCGACAGCTGCCAACGTAGAGTACTACGCGCATATCGTCGAAGAAAAAGCGCTTCTCCGCCGCCTGATCCGCACAGCGACAACGATCGCGCAGGACGGTTATGCCCGTGAGGATGAGGTAGAAAACCTTTTAGCTGAAGCCGAACGTAACATCATGGAAGTTGCCAACCGTAAAAATACGTCCGCCTTCCACAGCATGAAAGACGTTCTTGTCCGCACGTACGATAATATCGAAATGCTCAACAGCACAAAAGGTGATATCACAGGAATTGCGACAGGCTTTAACGAGCTTGACCGCATGACCGCCGGCTTCCAGCGCAATGATCTGATCATCGTGGCCGCCCGTCCATCTGTAGGTAAGACCGCCTTTGCCCTGAACATCGCGCAAAACGTTGCCACCAAAACGGGTGAAAACGTCGCGATCTTCAGTCTCGAGATGGGAGCAGAGCAGCTCGTCATGCGTATGCTTTGCGCAGAAGGCAATATTAACGCACAAAACCTGCGTACCGGTGCCCTCACCGATGAGGACTGGCGCAAGCTGACGATGGCCATGGGAAGCCTTTCTAATGCCGGCATCTATATTGATGATACGCCGGGTGTCCGCGTTCAGGATATCCGTGCGAAATGCCGCCGTCTCAAGCAGGAGCACGGTCTCGGCATGATTTTAATTGACTACATGCAGCTGATTCACGGAACCGGCAAGCCGGGTGAGAACCGTCAGCAGGAGGTTTCTGAAATCTCCCGTTCCCTGAAAGGACTCGCGCGTGAGCTTGAAGTGCCACTCATTGCCCTGTCACAGCTGTCCCGTGGCGTGGAATCACGTCAGGACAAGCGTCCAATGATGTCTGACCTGCGTGAATCAGGAAGTATTGAGCAGGATGCCGACATCGTCGCCTTCCTGTACCGTGATGACTATTACGATAAAGAAAGTGAAAACCAGAACACGATCGAAATCATCATCGCTAAACAGCGTAACGGCCCGGTCGGCACGGTTTCGCTTGCCTTTATTAAGGAATATAACAAATTCGTTAACCTCGAGCGGCGTCTCGATGACCCGAATATGCCGCCTGGTGCGTGAAGAAAGCCTCCCGAAGATGGGTAACGGGTTCGGTTTTGGAGTACAAAATGTCAAATAACAGCCCTATTCGCTACCCAAATAGCTATATAATTTTCACTAAATTCACACTAAAAAACGCACAGTGATTGGTAATCTGTGCGTTTTTTATTCATAATAGAGGATTTTTTAAAGGTTTTATGGGATTTTATGTTAATATATAGATAAAGGGATTGTTCAATTAAAGGGCAGTTTAACGGAATAAGATAGTATGTAAATAGGGGGAAGATAACTTGTTTAAAATATTCAATTTTATATAACCGTTAATAAGGGGTCCGCCCTCCAAAAGTGAAATTATACTCACTAACAAATCATAATTGGAGGTCATTTTATATGAGTGAACAAAATTTGAGATGCAAAGAATTAGATAAAGTATTAGATTTCTTAGAACAAAATAGATTATTTGATGGGGTAGTGCTTTTATCCGAGGAAGGCAAACCATTTTACAAGAGAGCGATAGGCGAGAGAACTATCTCAGAACAACATTCCCATAATTCGATTTTTGAAATTGCCTCGATTTCAAAGAGCTTCACAGCAATGGCAATTATGATACTAATTGAGGAGGAAAAACTAAAATTAGACGATAACCTAAAAACGTTTTTCCCTTATCTTCCATACAAAAACATTACAATTAAAAATATGCTAAATCACACCTCTGGACTTCCCGATTATATGGAATGGTTTGAGACAGAGGGTAACTGGGACCAAACAAAAATTGCAACAAATAAAGATGTAATTAAATTCCTGAAAGATGAAGAGCCTGATGTATTGTTTCCAGTAAATGAAAAGTGGGAGTATTGTAATACAGGGTATGTATTGCTGGCAGAAATTATAGAAATGGTTTCAAAAATGGAGTACGGGGAATTTTTAAAGACAAGAATATTTGAACCGTTAAGTATGTTAAATACATCCACGCATTCTCAATTCTTAGATGATGAAATTGAATATTTTTCGTTAGGTTATATCTATGATTGGGAACAGGATTTGCACAGACTTCCGAATGAAATCGAAGAGCATAAGTATGTGTATTTCCTCGACGGTGTTAAAGGTGATGGGGGCATAAAATCAACCGTTGATGATTTACTAAAGTGGGAGCGTTCTATTTATAATAATGAGTTGGTATCAGCACAAACAAAGGAGTGTATAATTAACCCCAATTATGTTAACGGAGATGCTTCCGTTAAATATTGTCCTGGTTTGCACAAGGACTTGGGAGGATATGGTTTTGGCTGGAAAATTGAAGACCACCCTAAGTATAAAAAGATTGTGCTTCACGATGGATATTGGGCAGGGTATTGTTCTTGTTTAATCAGCTACAAAGATTGTGGCAAAGCTATCATTATGCTAAGCAACCTTGATTTTACCACCGATGAATTAAACAAGATTCCGCATTTGTTAACCCTTACATTGGAGAAAGTTTTGTTTGATGGCGAAGCAGAACTGCAAGAGTTTAAGCAGTTAATTAAACCTACTTATGTAGAATAATCAAAGGCAATCTTCAGTTAAAGGTGGCTTTAATTGAATAAGGCAATATAGAAATGAAAAGACCGATTGCTTAATCGGTCTTTTCTTCGTTCCTACTGCATATAAATTATGTCGTTTATTGAATATTGCTTATTGGCAATACCGAGACGCTGAGCAGGCGTTTTAGAATCCTTTCCCGCACGAGTTATAAAACAGAAATTATAATAGGTCCTGAGAATCGTCATCGCCATCTGTGCGTACTTGGGATTGAAGTTAGAGTAAATATAACTCTTGTCATCACCACGAGCTGTCGTGAGCGGTCTTTCCAGGATAGATAGCCGTCTTCGTATTTGCTGGATAAAAGTGTTGGTGGCATTATCGTTAACGTTCATTATCATATTGGCGATTTCTCTTGGTTCCACAGAAGAAAGGTTTGTCTTGCAATCTACCCACCGTCTTCCTCTATCTATGGTGGCTAACGGATGTTCAATCGGGTTATCCGCATATTCAAAATGTGTTCCAGTTGGTAAAGTTACTTCCCTATGAAAAGAGTGATGTTGGAACAATTCTTCTAGTTGTAAAAACGCAAGTTTCCTCAAAGAAGTTGTACCATATCCTCGGTTACTACCCCAATCCAGCAGTTCCATTTTAGCCTCAACAAATTCTTCACGAGCTTGCTTTCGTGTCTTTGTCTTATCAGTTTGACAGAGAAAATGATGAGCGTCCGAATGAATCATCTCTTTTGCGAAAACACGATTTATCGATGTGGTAATAGAAGAGTCCTCATCAGTTACAAATCGCCATTCAGAAGCTCTTACAAGCTGTTTGATGAGCCATTATAAGTTGCTCCAACGTGGAACCCGTCCATATATTGAGCTCTACGATTAAACTTGGACATATCACTACGATACTTCACTTCGTCCTGCGTATCATTGTTTGTTGGTGGCTGCGGATAATGAGAATACTTCGGAAACCGAGCATTCTTTTTTGCGAATTCATTGAGGTGGTCCTCTTTTTGAAGTACCGTATCCAATGCTATGTCTCCAAGTGTAGAGGTCCAGTCGTAAGCTACATCTGAACGGAATACATTCCTAAAATTTCACAAGTTCTTGTTATGGGTGCACGGCTTAACAGTAACTTCATAAACAGAGGCAATATATCGCTTCTTTGCTGGTGATATGTGATGGCTTGTCTCCCTTTCGGTAAGACGTTAGTAAACTTCTTGCACGTTTTACATTGATACCGTTGCGATTTCGCCTTACTTTTACCTCGTTTATAAAATTCTTTGGCGGCAGTAAAAGGTGTTGTCTCTCCAACGGAACAGCCTTCCTTATGAAACTCATAATCAGGCTGTTGTTCTTGAACAGTGTTGACACGAACCAAACGCTCGATTTCCTCAGCAATTGACCAATTTGATAGTGTATTGGTATAACATCCTAACACAGCCCCACCTTTAGGGTCAGGGTTGCATTTAATGGATTTATCTGTACCAGAACCTGTTAAGCGATATCGACTCGGCTTTCTTTTAGTCTCGAATTTCAGTTGAGGTAATCCGTGCCAAAGGCAATATGGATTCGCACAATGGTTGTATTGAATTCGGTGCTCCGTTCCATTTAGCGTAAATCCAACTGGCTGAAACAATAACTGACTATATCTTGTCCCAAATTGCTTGGGAGTCAGGTGCTGATAATCCTTGTTCCGATTAGTAATCTCATCCATCGTAAGCGGAGAAAGGACGTTCACAACATTATCTTCTTTGGTAGCTAGTCGTTTAAGATTTGCCATCTACTTTGCCACAACCTTATCTTCGATTCCAAGTTGTTGAATGAGCCTGCGATTATTCCGTTTATTATCTATCCAGTCTATGAAATCTTTATCGTCTAAGAGATTTAGAAGAAATTGATTCACGATTTCACTTTCCGTGTGCTCCGAATATTCTGCATAGCTTTTTACGATTGTTCTAGCTCTTTCCGATACCAACCAATCAACGTTTTCTGCATTTAGGTTTTTTGGTTTAATAAATTTCATTTATCACCGCTCCTATTGAATTTACACTAGGATTAGTATAACCAATTCGCAGGAGTATGTTGGCTATCAGACTCTTGTGAAATAGGGTGCAATTTTTGTTGTGAATCAGTATGTTAAATTATTATAAATCCTTTAACAACAACAAAAACAAGAGTTCCAATTCATATGCGAATTGGAACTCCATTTTAATTGCTTTTTTAATGTTTGTACTCCAAAACCGAACCCGTTAGTAAGATGGGAGGCTTTCTTTTTTATGGAGTGGTTTGGCGGAGAGGGGAGTTTGTGAGGTTGAAGCCAGAATTCGTCAGGATAGCCACTAAGTTCGTGAGGATAGGCGGCGGGTTTGTGAGTTCCGGACCGGAGTTCGCCAGCTTGCCGGAAAGTTTGTAAGTTCAGTGAAATAAGCCCCATGCCCGCCGCTGGTAACAGTCCTCTAAATATGGCTCCGGAAAAGTTCGTAAGCTTAGCAGCCAAATTCGTCAGGATAGCCACTAAGTTCGTGAGGATAGGCGGCGGGTTTGTGAGTTCCGGACCGGAGTTCGCCAGCTTGCCGGAAAGTTTGTAAGTTCAGTGAAATAAGCCCCATGCCCGCCGCTGGTAACAGTCCTTTAAATATGGGTCCGGAAAAGTTCGTAAGCTCAGTACCCAAGTTCGTGAGGATAGGCGTCACTTTTGTCAGTTTCCGCCGGAATTCGTGAGTTTAAATGTCATATTCGTCAGTTCAGTGAAAATAGTCCTTCCCGCCGGAATTCGCAAACACACACAAAAAGCCACAAATCCTGCCAGACATCTGACCTTCAACCCCTTAAATAACGAATATAAACAAAAATAATATAATCAATGTTCGTCTTTTCATTGACGTCTCCCCTAATCACTGGTACACTGTTTTTGTTTGATAAAAAGGGTGTAACAGCCTGACGGAGGTGCGTTTCATGTCTTCAGTAGTCGTAGTAGGTACGCAGTGGGGAGATGAAGGGAAAGGGAAGATCACTGACTTTCTCTCAGAACATGCAGAAGTAATTGCCCGCTATCAGGGTGGTAATAATGCAGGACATACAATTAAATTTGACGGGGAAACATATAAGCTTCACTTGATTCCATCCGGTATTTTTTATAAAGATAAAATTTCTGTTATCGGAAACGGCATGGTGGTCGATCCGAAAGCACTTGTTGCAGAATTAAAATATTTACATGACCGTGGGGTATCAACGGATAACCTGCGTATCAGTAACCGTGCGCACGTGATTTTACCGTATCACCTGAAGCTTGATGAGGTAGAGGAAGAGCGTAAGGGTGCTAACAAGATTGGTACGACGAAAAAAGGGATCGGACCTGCTTACATGGATAAGGCAGCGCGTGCCGGTATCCGGATTGCAGACCTTTTAGATAAAGAGTCATTTAAAGAAAAACTTGAACATAACCTTGCTGAGAAAAACCGTCTGCTTGAGCGTTTTTACGAGGTAGAAGGCTTTAAGCTTGAGGATATTTTCGAGGAATACTATGAGTACGGTCAGCAGGTCGCGAAATATGTGTGTGATACGTCTGTTGTGCTGAATGATGCGTTGGATGAAGCACGCCGCGTATTATTTGAAGGCGCACAGGGCGTGATGCTTGATATTGACCAGGGTACATACCCATTCGTTACATCTTCGAACCCGGTTGCAGGTGGGGTAACGATCGGATCCGGAGTAGGTCCAACGAAAATCAATCACGTAGTTGGAGTATCAAAAGCCTATACAACGCGTGTTGGAGACGGTCCGTTCCCGACAGAGCTTCACGATGAGATCGGCAGTCAGATCCGCGAAGTCGGCCGCGAGTACGGTACAACAACAGGTCGTCCACGCCGTGTCGGCTGGTTTGACAGCGTTGTGGTTCGTCATGCCCGCCGTGTGAGTGGTCTGACGGATCTTTCATTGAACTCTATTGACGTTTTAACAGGCATTAAAACGCTGAAGATCTGTACGGCTTACCGTTTAGGTGATGACATTATTACAGAATATCCGGCCAACCTTCGTACTTTAGCTAAATGTGAGCCGATTTATGAAGAGCTTCCGGGCTGGGATGAAGACATTACAGGCGTGCGTTCACTTGATGAACTTCCTGATAATGCGCGTCACTATCTTGAGCGTGTGTCACAGCTGACAGGTATTCCTTTGTCAATTTTCTCTGTTGGTCCTGACCGCTCTCAGACAAACGTTGTCAAAAGCGTTTGGAGAATGGAATAGTACACATTTAAAAAGCATCAGGCACAATGCCTGATGCTTTTTTTCAATCATTTAACTGCATGGATTCCAAGGCCTGTTTCACATTGGAAAACGTCCGTATCGTGGAGAAGTTGATACCGGTTAAAATCACGTGCTGCGCCAGAGACGGCCGCATGCCGCTCATAATGACGCCAATCCCGAGAAGCTTCAGTACATTCGTAATATCAAATACGTGTCCCGCCACCTCTGAATCAATGGAAACAAGACCCGAAAAATCAATAATGACGTATTCCAATCCAAGCTCACTGATCGCAGGAGCTGTTTTCGTCAGGAGATGCTCTGCGCGTTCCGAGTCAATCTTTCCAATCAGAGGCAGAACCGCCACACCGTGCTGAAGTGGCACAACAGGAGCTGATAGAGCAAGGATTTCCTTCCGATTTTCCTCATTAATCGCATTTTTGTATTGCTCAAACACAAGAATCGATTCTTTCAGGCTGATATCCATCATATAATTCAGCCGGTTCAGGACGTGAAGCGTATCCTTGGCAGACAGCTCATACTCAAGACATAGATCACCCATCAGTTTACTGAAATACATCCGCGTCTCAGGATACGGCTTAATCATGCTTGAAAGCTTATCCATCATCGCTGCCTGGGTCTCACTGTTTTGCCTTGACCATTCCAAAAACTCATCAGCCACCTGCTGATCATCCTCATACAGCAAAGCCTTCGCTAAAAAATGAAAGAATGGTGCATTTGCTTGTCTCGACTGCTCAATGACATGATCCGGAATATCAATCTCCATTTTACCAATGCTGTATTCAATCAGTTTCTCACCCAGCTTTTCACCATACTCATCAAGATAAGCTGCCAATGTATGAATACTGCCCATCATAATCCCTCTATTCTCTCTATTTTTGAAAATTAATGAATCGCCTTCTTTTTAAAACGTCCGCCTCTGACTTCAGCAATATTTCCAACTGCTAGAAAGGCGCTGGGGTCAATATCCTCGACAATCCCTTTCAGCTTGGCCTCTTCAAGCCTTGTGATCACACAAAAAACAACCTTTTTCTGATGAAGGGTAAAACCACCCTGGCCATTCAGGTATGTCACACCACGCCCCAGACGGTCAATAATCGCATCCCCAATCTCTGTGTACTGATCGCTGATAATCCAGGCAGCACGCGACTCGTCGATTCCCTGAATCACAATATCAATCGTTTTAAACGCAATAAAATAAGCAATGGCTGAATACATCGCACGATCCCACTCAAATACAAAGCCTGCCAAAATAAAAATAAAAAAGTTAAAAAACATAATAATTTCTCCAACGGAAAAAGGCAGGTTTTTATTAAAGAGAATCGCCAAAATCTCAGTGCCATCCAGAGAACCGCCATACCGGATCACGGTTCCAACGCCGATACCAAGCGTAATTCCACCAAATACGGTAGCCAGCAACAGGTCGTCAGTAAATACTTCAAAGTCGTGAAGAAAGTAGGTTGAAATGGATAAAACGCTGATTCCCAAAAGCGTGGATAAGGCAAATGTTTTACCTATTTGTTTATACCCTATAAAAAAGAAAGGAATGTTCAATAAAAAAATAAATAATCCAAGCCGCCATCCTGTCAAATAAGATAAGATGATGGAAATCCCGACTATGCCACCATCCAGCACCTGATTGGGCACAAGAAATAATTCTAGTCCTACAGCCATCAGTATGGCTCCAAGTACAATGAACAAAACCCTCTTTCCAATTCCCTGAAAAGAAAGGGCGCGATGCTGCTGACGCTTCTTTTTAGATACAGGCGGTATTGTCCGCTTCTTCTTTTTTGGTGGCATACAGTACCTCCTTTCATATATCTGTATTTATTATACATGAATTTGACTGAATCATTTGAATTCAGCGACGCAAACATAATAAAAAGCCGGAAAAAATCCGGCTCAATCAATCGTTTCATATAAAACATTCAGCTTTTTAAATGTACTGTCTTCGCAAATAATGTACAAAAGGTCGCCTTCATTCAGCTTCTTTTTGTTGGCATCCCGGAAATCCATATCCTCATTAACGGCAATCAGTACAGCCCCGTCATCAAGCAGTTTCTGGGAAGCATCACGATATGTATTCCATGAAGACTTCGCTTTTATCACATAAATGTTATTGCCAAACCGTTTGCTTAACAACTGTCTGAAGATCGATGTTGTGCCCGGCTGCAGTGTTGCTTTCGCCATCAGCAGGGAAACCGAATCATCCGACAGAATAAAATCATCAACCCGGATATGATTAAATTTCGAAATGTGACGTTCCTCACTGATTTCAACAACAGTCTGAATATCGACATTATGCGTGACAGACAATGCCTCCACTGCTGATGCGACCAGCAGACTTTTTCCGTCACATAAAACCGGATTATCAATTCGCGGATCCGAAAAAATAGCGACCCTTTTTGCCTCCAGAATATTGGCCTTCAACAGTGTCCGCTCTTCAGACGGGTCCCCGCTGATAAAATGAACCCCATCATGTGTGATCGGCGTTTCTGGAAGATCTTCAATCAGCACAATGGGCGCTTTACTATTGTGATAAAGTACTTCATGAATCGCCTGTTCTGTTTTTTTAGACCATCCGATATAGACATAATGTCCATTTTTCTTATACACAAGCTTTCCCTCCTTTTTAAGTCGCTGATAGGTGCTTGCCCCTTCCACGATTTTTCCGATCAATACCCCGATGAGTCCAATTCCAAAGATAAACAGAAAAATACCGACCAGACGCCCGGCAACGGTCACAGGAAAGAAATCACCATAACCAACAGTCGTTAACGTTGTCATCGTCCACCAGAAGCTGTCGAAAAGGGTAGGAAACGTTTCCGGCTCAATGAAATAAACAGAGAACGTTCCGAATAAAATAATCAGAAGGGATAATAAAGAGATAAATTTAAAATTAAGCTCTGACAGCTGTTTCCACAGCCTGAAAAAAATCTGCATCGTTCATCCCCCTCTCTTTTTTAAAAAAATGGCTTATTAAAATGGTACAGATAAAATGTAAAAAGTACCATACATTTTACAAGAAAAAAGTTTGTCATCTTTTTTTAAAAAAAGATTGTCATAGTAAAAATGTTTGTGGTATAGTTAGATTCGTTGCTAAGGAACACGCACGATGGCCCGTTGGTCAAGCGGTTAAGACACCGCCCTTTCACGGCGGTAACACGGGTTCGAATCCCGTACGGGTCACCACTATACATACTTATCTTCTAAAAAAACAAGGTCCCGTGGTGTAGCGGTTAACATGCCTGCCTGTCACGCAGGAGATCGCCGGTTCGATCCCGGTCGGGACCGCCATTTAGGCTTTGTAGCTCAGTTGGTAGAGCAATGGACTGAAAATCCATGTGTCGGCGGTTCGATTCCGTCCAAAGCCATTAAGATACGCTGCTGGTGCGGTGTATCTTTTTTATTTGCCTGAAAATAATCTTCTGACAGGATACATGTCCACTTATTGTTTTATAAACCTCGCTATCCACCTATAGACTTTTTCCTCAATTAGTAAATAACGCCAAGCTTGTTACATTCCCTCTCTTACAATCTTTAAACATCACAAAATCATAACAATTGCATGTCATTCAACGAATTGACATACATCAATCGACTGTTAAAGGTGACTATTGAAGCGTTTTTAAATGAAAACGAATGGTATGGCTGAAAGCGCTTATTTTACAATTAAGCGACAGCCGTTGTCCTCTATTAAATCTATGGTACATTTGGGAGGCGTGAATTTTGGCGCATCTATGAACCTTAATTTCTTTACGGAGGACAATAGAATGAAAAGATCAATGCCAGGCGAAGGCCTGATTCCTTTAAATAAAAGACCGTCAGTTAAGCTTTTTGCTGCCGGTGTTATTTTATCTTCTTCACTCGTCGGATTCGGAAAGCCTGCACAAGCAGAAGAAGAGGGATTAAGTATTATTTACCATGTATACGCCGGAGACGAGTATATGGGCATGGTAGAGGATGAACAGCTCATCATGGAATGGGCTGAAGAGGAGGAAAAGAAGCTCGAGTCTTCAAAGGAGCTTGAGGTCGCACACAATATAACGATGATTCCTGAACACGTCTTTCATCCGGAGACAAATGATCGTGATATCCTGAATCAGGTGAAGCAATCAGCTGATTTTGTCACAGAAGCAAAAGCATTAAGCCTGAACGGTCATGCGATTGCGTATGTAAAAGATGACAAGGAAGAAAAAGAAGTGATCCGTCAGCTTAAATTAAGCGCTGTATCAAAAGAAGAACTGGCAGCCTATGAAAAAAAGGATAGCAGCGGAGAACTGAAACCTGGAGAAAGCCGGATTAATTCAATTACCATTGAAGGGCTTGAAGAAGCTGAGGACATGTCTGTCACACCTGAAAGTCTCTCCACTCCTGAAAAGGCAGCAAAAAAGCTTCTCGCAGGAACGAAAGCTGAAGTGGAACACGAGGTAAAAGAAGGCGAGACAAAAGACCAGCTTCTAAAACAATACAATATGAAAGAAGAGACGTTCGATCAGTTGAATCCAAATCTGGATGAACTGAAAGAAGGGGACATTGCAAAGGTTCAGGAAGCAATTCCCGGCCTTCAGGTAAAGGTGGAGAAAGAAAAACGCGTTAAAGAAACGATCGCGCATGAAGAACAGGTGAAGGAAGACGACACCATGCTAAAAGGCGAATCCCGCGTAGAGCAGGAAGGCCGGGATGGGGAAAAGGTCTTCACCCAGGTCATCAGTGAAACAAATGGAAAAGAAGTATCCAGCGACATCACAGATGAAGAAGTAACGCGTGAAGCGAAAAATCATATCGTAGTCAACGGAACGAAAGAGATTCCTTCAAAAGGAACCGGAACATTTGTGTACCCGACAAATGGCGGCTACATTTCAAGTCACCAGGGACCAAGATGGGGAGATTACCATAAAGGGATCGATATCGCCCAGCCGGACGATTACACGATCAAAAATGTAGATAACGGCGTCGTTGTTTCAGCTGGTCCTGACGGCGATTATGGAAATAAGGTCGTCATCGATCACAATAATGGCGTGCAAACAACATATGCTCATCTTGCCGAAATCCACGTAACACCTGGACAGGTCGTTGCGCAGGGTGAATCCCTTGGGATCATGGGAGATACAGGGTTCTCAACAGGTATCCACCTTCACTTCGAAGTACATGTGAACGGTCAGCTTGTAAACCCGATGGATTATTTATAAAACAGCATAAAGTTTAATGGTTTGAAAAAGCTGTTTCCATATTTGAATGAGGAATATGGGGACAGTTTTTTTTTTGTTTAAAGATGTATCTTGGATGAAAATCTGGAGAGTTGTCAAATACATGGTAAGAGTTGTTGAATAAAGCGGAATTGTTGTCAAATACGATAAAGAGTTGTCAAATAACAGGGGGAAGTTGTCAAATAACTGAAAAAAGTTGTTAAATAGCCTGCCGGCTCACCGCGCGGCTGCGGAGAGGAGGGGGATTCAGGAACGGTTCTTTTTATATACTGATTCGTTTAATGATTTTTCAGCACAAATACATTTCCCGGGAAATGTATTTGTCGATAAATGATGAAAAAAGTGGAGGAACACAAAAAGGCTATTTTCGAATAGGGGTTGTTCACGAAAGTGACCAAGTTTGAAGTGAAAGTGTCCAAGTTGAACTTAAAAGTGACCAAGTTATGGCAATAAGTGTCCAAGCTCAGTCCGAAAGTGACCAAGCTAACAGCAAAAGTGTCCAAACCCCAGTCCGCCTCCGCTTTTCTTGATGTCTAGCTCCGGCACCTAGCCCCTCGAGGTCATAAGCCAAAAATGAACGAGGGTAAAGAGCAACCCTCTTTTCATTTTCGTCTTATGCTTGTCGGGGCTGAGCAAGGCGCCTCCGCTTTTCTCGATGTCCAGCTCCGCCGGGCAGGGACTAGCAAACTTCCCGTCCTCTCGTTCGATAAGTCAACATCGGTTCACTTCGTTCACCGTGTTTCCTTTATCTTCGTCGAGGCCAGTCCAGTTTGTACGTCCCTAACCGCCCGCCTCCGCTTTTCTTTTGTAAATAAGTGAAATATCCACCTTAACGTGATACATTTACTATAGTAGATTGTAAAAAAATTAAAACACTCTTATAAATTGATCATGAAGCTAAAGGAGATTAGTGAACATGGATAAAAAGATTCTAGTTGTTGATGATGAGAAGCCGATTGCAGATATTCTTCAGTTTAATTTAAAGAAGGAGGGCTATGAGGTTCATTGTGCTTATGATGGTGATACGGCTGTTGAGATGGTCGAGGAAATCAAGCCTGATCTGATTCTTCTTGATATTATGCTGCCGGGACGTGACGGGATGGAAGTTTGCCGTGAGGTCCGCAAAAATCATGAAATGCCGATTATTATGCTGACGGCGAAAGACTCTGAGATTGATAAGGTACTTGGTCTTGAGCTTGGTGCGGATGACTATGTGACGAAGCCGTTCAGTACGCGTGAGCTTGTGGCGCGTGTAAAAGCGAACCTTCGCCGTCATCAGGCGCTGAAAGGTCAGGCAGAGGAAGAGAACCTGACGAATGAAATTACGGTTGGTGTGCTGACGATTCATCCGGATGCCTATATGGTGACAAAACGCGGTGAGACGATTGAACTGACGCATCGTGAGTTTGAATTGCTGCATTATCTATCGAAGCATATTGGACAGGTTATGACGCGTGAGCATTTGCTGCAGACGGTTTGGGGTTATGATTATTACGGCGATGTGCGTACGGTTGACGTAACGGTTCGTCGTCTGCGTGAAAAAATCGAGGATAATCCGAGTCACCCGCTGTGGATCGTGACGCGCCGCGGCGTCGGGTATTATTTGAGAAATCCGGATCAGGAGTAGGATTGAATGAGGAAGGTCAATTTTTTTCAATCAATACATTTAAAGTTTGTATTGATTTATGTACTTCTTATTGCACTCGCAATGCAAATTATCGGCGTCTACTTTGTGCGTGAGCTCGAGGAGACGCTGATTGATAACTTTAAGAATTCAGTCGTGGACCGTCTTGATCCTCTGGAATACACGGTTGCGCAGGAAATCAGCAGCAGCCTTTCCGGAAACCGGTCGGAAGATGAACCTACACTGCAACAGTCCATCCGCCAACTGCTGGGTGGACTTAATTCTGAGGATATTGAAGAAGTACAAATAATTGATACAAGAAGCCGTATTTTAGGAACTTCAGATGACAGCAACCAGGCGATTGTCGGACAGCGGACCACAAGTAACGACCAGGTGCAGGAAATTCTGTCCAATGATACGGATCTTCAGCAGGAAGAAACGTATATGGATCAGGGGAACCGCGTCTGGGTGCTTGCCCAGCCGATCATCACTGATCAGGGAGAGACGATCGGGGTCATCTGGGTCAAATCACAGATAGAAAATGTGTATGAGCAGATGGATGAGATCAATGAGATTCTGGCAGGTGGAACCGCAATTTCCCTTGTCATTACAGCGATTCTAGGTGTGCTGCTCGCCCAGACGATTACCCGTCCGATTGCCGCAATGAGAAGTCACGCTGTTGATATGGCAAAGGGGAATTTCTCCCGTAAAGTAAAGGTGTACGGTCATGATGAAATCGGGCAGCTTGCGATCACGTTTAACAATTTAACGAAAAGATTGCAGGAAGCGCGGGCGACTACAGAAGCAGAGCGGAGAAAACTGTCGTCTGTCCTGAGCTACATGACAGACGGGGTAATCGCGACAGATCGCCGTGGAAGGGTTATTTTGATCAACGATCCCGCTGCTGCGATGCTGAATGTTTCACGTGAAACAGTGCTGTCAATGTCACTTCCTGAAGTGCTTGGCATCGAAGAAGAGTATTCGGTTGATGATTTGTCTACTCAGACAGATTCCCTCATTTTGAACTTTGGAACGGATGCGAAGCCGTATATTTTACGTGCGAATTTCTCCGTTATCCAGAAGGAAACAGGGTTTGTAAACGGTCTGATTACCGTGCTGCACGATATTACCGAGCAGGAGAAAATCGATGCAGAGCGCAGGGAATTTGTAGCGAACGTATCCCACGAGCTGCGCACCCCGCTTACAACGATGCGAAGCTATCTGGAAGCCTTATCAGAAGGCGCGTGGCAGGACCAGGAGATTGCCCCGCATTTCCTTGAGGTGACCCAGACGGAAACCGAGCGGATGATCCGCCTTGTAAACGACCTTCTTCAATTATCTAAAATGGACAGCCGGGATTACCGGTTGAACAAGGAATTCGTGAACTTTATCAACTTTTATCAGCGGATTATCGACCGTTTTGATATGGGACGTTCTCAAAACGTCACGTTTAAAACGAAGCTTCCACAGGAGCCGGTGTATGTTGAGATTGATACAGATAAAATGACGCAGGTGCTTGATAACATCATTTCCAATGCACTGAAGTATTCACCGGAAGGCGGACAGATCCGTTTTAAAGTGGAGCTGAAAGAGCGTGAAAAGGAAATGGTCGTCAGCGTTTCCGATCAGGGGGTCGGCATTCCGCGTGAAAACCTGAAAAATATATTTGAACGTTTTTATCGTGTAGATAAAGCAAGGACGAGACAGCTTGGCGGTACGGGACTCGGTCTTGCCATTGCCAAGGAGATGATCACCGCCCATGAAGGACGAATCTGGGCATCAAGTGTGGAAGGAAGAGGGACAACCATTTACTTCACGCTGCCGTATGACCCAACAAGTGAGGATGAATGGTCATGAGGATCGAATTATTCAAATCAATCTTATTGACGCTGCTCGTAGTCTTAAGTGGTCTGTTAACATGGAATGTCTGGTCGTATCAGCCATCTACCGAAACGTTTGAAGCACCTACAACGATTGACGTGGCGATTAGCGAAGAGCGGGATATTGATGATCTGATCAAGCCGCTCAGATTTCTTGTGCATGAAGAGGAAGCCGTCTATGGCGCATCTGCTGCTAGTGAAGTGGAGACCCTGCTGAGTCAGATGACGGACTGGAGTATTTTCAGCATACGTCAGAACACCTCGCTAAATGAAGAAGAGTTTTTAAATCTTGTTCACGGTCCGAACCGGATCGAAGTCGTGTTCCCGGTCAGTGTTCCATTCAATACGTATCAGGATGTCCTGCGATTTGAAGACAGTAATCTGCCGCAGGACAGCTTCAATAGAATCGTCATTGATGTTGCTGCGAGGGACGAGTCTACGTTTACCGTTTACTTTGTTCATTATGAAAACAGGGTTGTGTATGAATCGCGTGTCGACCGTGACAGTCTTGCTGCTGTAAACAGGGATATTGTAGTTCCAGCCTCAGAAAAATATATGGCTTACGCACGCTATGATACAGGTCAGCGGGCCATTTTTGTGCCGGCTAACCGCCTGACGCCACAGCAATACGGTTACCGGATGGAACGGATTGATATTGAACTGTTCAGGCAGGCACTGTTTTCAAACCCGGACGATATTAACTATAATTCACTCGCTTCATCGAGAGAACAGTACGTCGACAGCTCCAACCTGCTTGAAGTTAACAACAACACAAACATGATGAGCTTTGTAAACTTGAGTTCGGATGGCGCCACAATCATTGATTCAACTGAGCTGATTACAAACAGCCGCCGCTTTGTGAACGATCATAGCGGATGGACGGGGGATTATTATCTTGCAAACCTTGATCCGATGAATCAGCAGGTCACATACCGTATGCAAATAGGCGGGGTTCCGATTTTCAGTGAGGATGGCGTTTCTGAGATTAATCAGGAATGGGGAAGTACGATCATTCATAAGTACAGCCGTTCATTCCTTCAGACACAATTCCCACTTCCAACGGAGTCAGCGACTAAAACACTGCAGCCGGGTCTTGATGTCATCAGCCAGATTCAATCACGTGAGGAAGACTATGAAGCTGAGCTGTTAGAAGATGTTACACCTGCCTACAGGATGATCAGGGATTCTCAAAACGCACTGACCTACACCCTTGATCCATCCTGGTACTATAAATATGATGGCGTCTGGAAACGCGTTCCGGAGCAAGGGGGAGGGGATCCGATTGGATTGGAGTAAAACAAAAACCATTTTTATCGTGGTCTTTCTCATTCTGGACGTCTTTTTATTCTTTTTATTTCTGCAGAAATATCAGGATACACAGAACAGCCAGCTGCCACAGCTCTCTATTGCTGATCAGATTGAGGAAGAAAACATTACGATCAGCAGTGAGTTGCCCGATCTCGATGACAGCAAACCGTATTTAAATGCGGAATCCTACCGCTTTTCAGCAGAGGAAGTGTCCAATCTTGCCGGGCAAAACGCGACAGTGCGTAATAACCGCATTCTCGAGTCGAGTCTGAATACACCAGTCGATATTGAGGATCCTGAAAATCCTGAAGAGCTGACCAATCTTTTAGAAGAATTTGTTCTGTACGGTGAGCAATACCGCTTCAGGGATTACCGCGAGGAAGAAAACGAGATTGTCTACTTTCAATATTATGAAGACAGTACGCTTTACTTTAACGTTAATGCCCAGCTGGTTGTCACGTTAAACGACCAGCAGCAGGCAGTCAGCTATACCCAGACGTATTTATCATCTCTTGAAACCTTCTCGACTGAGCAGGAACTGATCACACCGGGTGATGCACTTGAATCGTTTTATGGATCAGGTGTCGTTGAAGCTAATTCACGGGTGACAAACCTTGAAATCGGCTATTTCCCGTCGTTTTTACAGGCCGGGAATAATGATGACAGCGTAACAGGCGACGTTCAGGTACTCACACCTACGTATAAAATGACGATTGAAAATGGAGAAGGCAGTCAACGGGATCTGTTTATTAACGCCGTTGACGACAACATTTACGATATGAGCCAAGTCAACTTGGACTTTGACCAGCTCGATGAACAGGAAAACGACGAATCAACGGAGTGAAGCATGATGACAATGCACATGAGTGTACTCGCAAGCGGCAGTACCGGAAATGCGATCTATATTGAAACAGAAGAGCATTCCTTCCTGGTCGATGCCGGCTTAAGCGGAAAGCAGATGGAGGGCCTCTTTGAAAAAATCGGGCGCTCCGCTGACCGCCTGAGCGGAATCCTGGTCACCCATGAACATAGTGATCATATTAAAGGGCTTGGCGTATTAGCCCGCCGCTATAAGCTGCCCATTTATGCAAACGAAAAAACGTGGAACGCGATGGAGCCCCTGATCGGAAACGTTCAAACCGATCAGAAATTCATCTTCCCGATGGAAACGGTAAAATCATTTGGCGGGCTGGATATCGAATCATTCGGCGTCTCACATGACGCGGCAGAGCCAATGTTTTACGTCTTTCACCAGGACGGCAAAAAACTCGTCCTCATGACCGACACAGGCTACGTCAGCGACCGCATGAAAGGCATCATCAAAGGAGCTGACACCTACGTCTTTGAAAGCAACCATGACGTCGGCATGCTCCGCATGGGCCGCTATCCATGGAGCGTCAAACGCCGAATCCTGAGCGACGTCGGCCACGTCTCCAACGAAGACGCAGCCGTAGCCATGAGCGAAGTATTCAGCGACAACACCAAACGCATCTATCTGTCCCATCTCTCAAAAGACAACAACATGAAAGACCTCGCCCGCATGAGCGTCACCCAGACACTCGAAAGCTGCGGCGTGCGAGTGGGGGACACTTTCGATCTGTACGATACCGATGCATCAATCCCGACCGAGCTATACAAAATCGTCTAGGGGACGGAGCGCCTGTGCCATTTTTGATAAATGGGCAGGTGCTTTTTTTGTTGGTGATGGTGGGTTCGCAGGGTTTTGTGCGAGGTTCGCGGAATGTTGCGTGTGTTTCGCAAGATATGGGGTGAGGTTCACAGAATTCCGGGGGACTTTCATCAAATTTTAGCCAAGGTTCGTAAGGTTGGGACGTTTGGCATCGTTCGGCGGAGACCATCTGTTAGCCAAAATCATCAAGGGCCCCGGCCTGCGCCGGGTTTTTTCATGAAAGTGACCAAGTTGAGCGCGAATGTGTTCAAGCTGAGGGTGAAAGTGACCAAGCTGGCGAAGAAAGTGACCAAGTACAGCCCAAAAGTGTCCAAGCTCGCCGAAAATGTGACCAAGTACTTCGTCCACCTCCGCTTTTCTAATTTCCAAAACCTTTGTGACATCAGGCAAACTCGGTTTATTTTCGGGCACAATGAAGTAGACTGATAGGAGGAGAAATAGGAGGAGGGGTATGGGATCGAGTGGTATAATATTGGGGCATTGATTATTTCGTCGACTCAGGTCAGCCTTCTGGTTGCTTTTACAGTTGCCTGGTGGTCGATCAGGCGGGTGGAACGGCAGCTGGCATCGACGGTTTCGAATTTGTTTTTTACGTTTGTGCTCGTCTGGAAGTTTTCAAGTATTCTTATTTATTTTGATTATGTGCGGCAGACACCGATGGCCGTGCTTTATTATAACGGAGGAGAGTGGGGATTGCGGCTGGCTGTGTTGGCCGTTTTGATTCAGCTCTTCTTTTACGGCAAAAAGTATTCGCAGATCAGCAGCCTGGTTTTTCCGGCCTGGCTCGTGCTGCTCACGTCTCTTGAAGCGGCTAAGCTGATTCAGGCTGCCGACACGGTTGCGGATGCTCTTTTAGCGGGTGTGTTTCTGGTCCTGCTCGTACTGATCTGGCCAAAAGAAAACCGCTTTTTAAATGGATATATGCTAGTCGCCATCCTGATTTTCCAATGGATGACGGTTTGGGTAAATGGAGATTTTTTCACTGAAGGTTTATTTTACAGCGGTCTGTTCAGTCTGATTGTGTTTGTGCTGTATCGAAGGAGGAAAAGAGTATGATTCCACGTATCATTGCGCTTGCGGGAGTGGGCGTGCTGGTGGCGTTGCTGATTATGAATGTGATAAACGATCAAAAAGAGCGTGAGGAGCGGCAGGCATTAATGGAGCAGTATTCTGTGATGCCGGCTGACAATGAAACGGCCCAGCCGGTTGAATCCACTGGTGCGCTAAAGGAAGGTCAAGCGGTGCCGGATGTCCAGGCACCAACGCTTGACGGCGACATTATTGCGTTAAAGGACCTTCGCGGTAAAAAAATCATTCTGAATTTCTGGGCAACCTGGTGTCCGCCATGTATGGCTGAAATGCCACATATGCAGGATTATTATGAAGGGATGGCCAAAGAACAGAACGTCGAAATTTTAGCGGTAAACCTGACAAGTAAGGATAATGGAATGGATAAAGTGCGCAGCTTCGTACAGGATTATGAGCTCACATTCCCGATCTTACTTGACGATACAGGACTGCTCGGCGAAGAATTTCAGGCGTATTCGATCCCAACCACGTATTTAATCGACGAGGAAGGCATCATCCAGCGCAAGCTGATGGGGCCGATGGATCAGGATATGATGATTGAAATGATGGGTGAGATCTGATCAACGTCCGGCTGGAGCGCCGGGCGTTTTTTAAATGGGGCGTGTGGTTTTGAAGGAATGATTTTTTCAAAAGAAGGATTGCTGGTCAGCAGTGAAGGAAATCAACCCTTGAAACGAAGGAAAAAAGAGACGCATCCGGGCTAGTGAGGGAATGAAAATCCGGAAAGAAGGAATCTCATTTTCAAAAGCCTGAATGAACATGTCAAAAGCCCGAATCACTTACCACAATGAAGGAATCCTGCAAAACGCCTCGTCCCGCCTCCATCAATCCAGCCGCTTCTCCACCACCTCACGTAAAACCTCAAATCCTTGATGGCGATAAAACGCAGCTGCGTCCCGATTCGAGCTCCAGTAATCCAGCTGAACCCTGTCAATGCCCCGAACCCGCGCAGCTTCTTCTACTTTCCCAAGTAAAAGCGCGCCGTAACCTTTTTTCTGATGTGCAGGCGAGACGCTGATCTGGTGCACATACACATAAGAAACCTCTTTTTTAAACGCGTTGGCTTCCCTGCGGCGGATTTCAAACCAGACAAACCCTGCATCCCCATCGAGCACATACATCTCATGCTCTCCATGCTCAAGAATCCTGGCAAATGCATCCCTCATCGCTTCAAATGAATAAGGCACAAATAAATCAGGATGCAACTCAACATGTAAATCATGAACCGGTTTATTTAAAGATGCGATTAAATGCACATCTGTCGTTCGTTTCAGCATCATCGTTCCCCCAATAAAACAGTGTTTTTTCAAGTATAGAGCATTTTCTTAAAAAATTTAGCCGTTTTTCATCTAATTTTCATTTTCACCTTTTATACTGTGAACCATAGAAAACAAAATATTGATGAAAGGGATGAAACACATGGGCTACTATGATGATCAGGAAACCCGGGAGCGCATGTCCCGTAAAAAAAGCGGCAGCAAGGCAGGTTACTTTTTATCTAGCCTGTCCGGACTCATCGTCGGAGCGCTTTTAGTGACACTGTTAATGCCAATGATGGGGAATGGCGGCTCACCGGCTGTCAATAATACATCCTCAGGAGACGGCACACAGAGTGCACAAACGCAAAATGTTTCCTATGATGTCTCATCAGACGTGACCTCAGCCGTTGAAAAAGCCGGCGGAGCAGTCGTAGGTGTCACCAACCTGCAGTCCGGTCAAAGCCTCTTTGGCGGACAATCCGGTGAAGCAACAGAAGCCGGTACCGGTTCAGGTGTTATTTATAAATCTGAAGGAGACGTTGCCTATATCGTGACGAACTATCACGTCATCGAAGGCAGCGATCAGGTGGAAGTCACACTCGCTGACGGCACAAAAGAGGAAGCACAGGTGCTTGGAGGAGACCAGTGGACAGACCTTGCTGTACTGCAGATCAGCAATGAAAATGTAGATACAGTAGCTGAATTCGGAGATTCACAGGCGCTGAAGCCGGGTGAACCGGTCATTGCGATCGGAAATCCATTAGGCCTTCAGTTCTCAGGATCTGTGACAACAGGAGTCGTATCCGGTGTTGAACGGACAATCCCGGTTGACATCAATCAGGACGGCGCTGTTGACTGGCAGGCAGAAGTTATTCAAACTGACGCTGCGATCAACCCTGGTAACAGTGGTGGCGCACTCGTCAACATTCAGGGTCAGCTGGTCGGCATCAACTCAATGAAAATTGCCCAGTCATCAGTAGAAGGAATCGGCTTAGCCATTCCGATTGATATGGCGGCACCAATCATTGAAGATCTTGAAACTCAAGGTGAAGTCCTTCGCCCGACAATGGGTATCACACTTTATGACCTGGCAAATGTTTCAGTTGCTCAGCGTCAAAGCGAGCTGAACCTTCCAGAAGAAGTTGAATCAGGCGTTGTCATTCAGCGTGTTGTTCCTGATTCAGCAGCCGCTGCAGCAGGACTTGAAGACTTTGATGTCATCGTTGAAATGGATGGCAAGAAAATCAACAATAGCGTTGAACTTCGTCAGCACCTTTACACTGAAAAAGAAGTTGGCGACGAGCTTCAAGTGAAAGTTTATCGCAACGGTGAAATGCAAGAGTTTACTCTCACCCTCACAGACGATGCAGATCTGTAAAAGGTGAGTTCATATAGATGCAAGACCATAGATAGTGAAACGTCCAACTCTACTATTTTTTAAGCCTATTTTGTCTCATGGCAGGAACGCCTCCACCGTTCCTGCCTCTTTTTTTATGCTTTTATCATGCGCTTCATTTTTTTATGCTAAAATGAGAGATCGGAAATTTGAAGAAGGCGGTGAAAAAATGAAGATCTATTGCTGCCAGGAACACGTTGAGCTTGCCCTCGATGTTTTTGTGGATGAACAGGAAAGTTACCCGGATTTAAAGACAGTGGATAACCCGGCCGACTTGTCCACAATCTGTGAATATTGTACTGAACGTGCCATATATATTGTGGAGAACACATGATCCCATACGAAATGTGGATAGAAATTGTGGATATGTGTATAACTTTTGTGGATAACCTGTTTATAATGGGTGAATAACTGTGAGCCTCCATTCATTTTCTGTTCATCAAAATCCTTCCACTATGGACAAGAAAGCGCTTATATCAACGTTTTCCGAGCGCTCGCTCGACAAACCCGGTGCGAAATTAGCGAAAAATTAGGCTAATTTGTTGTCCACATGTGGATTAATTTGTTGTTTGGTTGAATGTTGTGGATGGTAGTATAAAACCGGGCCGGACTCATCCTACGCTTTCCTTTGTCTAGCTGCGGCGACTAGCCCCTCGAGGTCATAAGTCCAAGATGAACGAGGGCGAAGGGCAGCCCTCGTTTCATCTTCACCTTATGCTTGTCGGGGCTGGACGAGTCGCCTCCGCTTTTCTATGGGCCGGGCGGTGAACCCCTTGTGCTTCGCACAAGGGGTTCACCTGTCCCTTTCCGCCATAGGAGTCTTCGGATGAGTCCGGCCCTTTGGGTTGATCTTAATTGGAACGAGGTTAAAAGAATAAAACTAAAGTCAAAAGCTTATGAACCGAGTTGTTTAGTTATATAAAAAGGGATGTCCGCTAATGAGGCTGGACATCCCTTTTCATTATTATTTTAATTCAGTCGACTATTTCAGGTTTTTTTGAATGTAACGGATTGTTTTGCGTAGGGCTTCGGCATCCGGGCGGCCGAATGGTCCGCTTTGGCGGTGCTGGAACAGGACGTGTCCTTCTTCATCTAATATGAAGTAGCCTGGCTCGCCATGTTCTCCGTGGTCTTCGTAAGGTGCGTCTTCTCCGTGATAAAACACGCCATACGCATCAAATACTTCATGTTTTTCGTCAGATAGCACTGGGAATTTAAGTTCGTATTCCTGCTTAAAGGTCGATAAATTTTCGTTCGTGTCTGTTGAAATCGCTACAACGCTTACATTATTTTCAGTGAATTTAGAAAGATGATCGGAATACTCTTTTAAATCCTCCTGGCAGACCGGGCACCATGAGCCTCTGAAAAAGACGATCAGCTGCCAGCCGTTTCGTTCGTTTTCTAGAGAGTAAGTTTCACCAGTTGTAGATGTCAGTTCAAAATTCGGGGCTTTCTCGCCCAGTTTAAAAGTTTTCATCGTGTAACGCCTCCTAAATTTGTCAGCATAGTGTGTGAATACCCTTTTACTGGATGCGTAAACAGATGGAGATGCCTGGATGTTTTTTGTGAAAGTGTCCAAATAAACTCTAAATATGTCCAAGTAACCCCGCAAAGTGACCAAGTCCCCCATCCTTTCACAAGCGAAGCGTCCAGCCTCCAGACTTTAGGTACCAAAAAGCACTCAGAGCCCCGGCGTGCGCCGGATTCTTTCAGAGAGTGGTTGAATAACCGCGAAGAGTGGTTAAATAACCTCAAAAAGTTGTCTAATCCTCATAAAAAGTAGTCAAATAACCAAAAGAGTTGTTAAATCCGCACGCAGAGTGGTCAAATCCCCACCTCCCTTTTATTCCTTAACACAACATTTTCAAATCTCATACAGCTTCTTCATATTCTCTTAATATTCCTCATTTAAAGTAAGTGGTGTGAACGACAAGTGAATAGCAGTCCGGTATGACTTAGGAGAACCATAAAAACGAGAGACAGACGACATCGGCCTCTTTATGTTTTTATGGATTTTTTTATGCTCAAATGCCGGGGAAAAGGAGTGGGCAAGTATGTTTTTAGAAAGAGTGAAAGAATCTCAGGTGATCGCATCGATCAAGGAACCGAAGCAGCTTGAAGCCTTTATCGAGACGGATATTAAGGCAGCCTTTTTACTGTTAGGAAATGTCACGGTGATTAAACGATACGTTGATTTTTTAAAAGAGCATGACCGGGATGTGTTCTTACATATTGAGAAAATTCCGGGCATCAGCTATGACCGCGAGGGTTTAAAGTTTATTGCGCGGCATGTGAAGCCGACGGGGATTGTGACAACGAAGTCCTCTCTCGTCGCAGCAGCACAAAAGGAAGGTCTTATTGCGATTCAGCGTCTGTTTTTAATTGATTCAGATGCCTTGAAATATGGGCTAGAGAGTGCGGAAAATATTCGCCCGGATTTTCTTGAACTGATGCCGGGTGTGGTCCCGCACATGATTGAGCACGTCAAAAAGAAAACGGATATTCCGATTATTACAGGCGGGCTGATTCAAAACAGAAAGCAGATGATCAGAGCGGTGGAAAGAGGCGCAACGGCTGTATCAACCGGCCGTACGCATTTATGGAAGCCGCTGACGGAGGTGGTTCGATGAGAAAGGTTGAGCTGAAAGGATTAACGAAATCCTATGACGGAAAACAGGACGTGTTAAAAGCAATTGATGTCACGATTGAGCCGGGCGAATTCTTCGTTCTCGTCGGGCCATCGGGCTGTGGGAAAAGTACGATGCTGCGGATGATCGCAGGGCTTGAATCCATCACAGCAGGAGAGCTTGCCTTAGATGGCAAACGCGCCAATGCCCTTTCGCCAAGTGATCGCGACCTGTCGATGGTATTTCAGAATTACGCCCTCTATCCGCATTTAACAGTGGAGCAGAATATCACATTCGGACTTCACGTGAAAAAAATCTCTAAAAAAGAGCAAAAAGCGCGCTGTGAAGAGGTTTGCGCAATGCTTGGGCTCACCGATTATATGAAGCGCAAGCCAAAGGAACTCTCAGGCGGTCAGCGGCAGCGAGTTGCGTTAGCGCGTGCAGTCGTTACGCAGGCTCCGCTTTGCCTGATGGATGAGCCGTTATCAAACCTTGATGCGAAATTAAGAGCAAAAATGCGCTCAGAAATCCGCCAGCTTCAAAGAAAGCTCGGTATCACGATGATTTATGTCACGCACGATCAGACTGAGGCGATGACGATGGCGGACCGGATGATGATTTTATCAGGTGGGGACGTACAGCAGATCGGCCGTCCGCTGGATGTGTACAACAATCCGGCGAACACCTTTGTCGCATCCTTTATCGGATCGCCGCCAATGAACTTAATTGAAGCTGAAATTTCCGATTCTGTATTGGTCGCAGATGGACACTGGATGACACCCATCACAGCTGATATGAAAGCGAAGCTGCAGACGGATAAAGTCACGCTCGGTGTACGTCCGGAGCACATTTCACTGGCCAAAGACAGCGAGCCGGGCTTCCTTGTTCAGGTCGCAAACGTTGAGGTGCTTGGCACGGAAACGCTTGTTACATTCGATTTTGGCGAGGACACACAGTGGATCGCAAAATGGAACGGACAAAGCGATATCCAGCCTGGTGCACAAATCCGCATTGCAGTCGATGACCATCACTTAGCCCTGTATTCAACTGAAACAGGAGAGCGCATCTACTGTCAGGCGTCTGAACAGGCAGCTGAAAAGAAGGTGTCGTCATGACTGTGATTCGACAGGAAGCGACAAGTGGATCGACAGGTGACTGGCACCTCGAACGTAAGCGCGCCTGGTCAAACTGGATGACTGGCATGATGTTTCTGCTGCCATCGCTGATTTTGTTTGGTGTGTTTTTGTTTTACCCGATGGTCCGTACGGTGTATTTGAGTTTGTTTTTGACGGATTCGCAAGGGGTTCCGGTGGTGTTTGTGGGCTGGGAGAATTTTGTGAATTTGTTTCAGTCGACGAGTTTTCAGCTGAGTGCGAAGGCGACGGCGCTGTTTGTTTTGTATACGGTGCCTGCAGGGATTGTGCTTGCAACGGCGCTTGCGATTTTGGCGAATCAGAAGCTGCGCGGCATCGGGCTGTTTCGCACGATGTTTTCAGCGACGATGGGTATGAGTGTGGCGGCGTCTTCTGTGATTTGGATGTTTTTATTTAACCCGTCGATCGGTTTATTTAACCGGATTTTGGCGGCGCTCAATATTCCGGGTGTGCAGTGGCTGCTTGATCCGCAGTACGCACTGCTGTCTGTTTCTGTAGCGACGATCTGGATGAATACAGGCTTTGCGTTTCTCATCCTCCTTGGCGGGCTTCAGAATATTGATCAGTCCTTATATGAAAGTGCGCGGATTGCCGGGGTGAGCGAGTCTTATAAGCTTCGTAAAATAACGCTGCCGATGCTGTCACCAACGCTGTTTTTCGTGACGACCGTATCGCTGATCAACGCATTTCAGACGTTTGGACAGATTGATTTGTTAACGCGTGGCGGCCCGATGGAATCCACGAATGTCATTGTGTACTCCATTTATAAAGACGCGTTTATTAACTACAACGTAGGATCTGCGAGTGCGCAGGCTGTGCTATTGTTTGTAGCCGTACTGATTGTCACTGTGCTTCAATTCAAAATCGGTGAAAGGAAGGTGCACTATCAGTGAGCATTGGAAAAAAAGTTTTACTCTATATGGCGCTCACCGTCTCCGGACTTGTGATGGTGTTCCCGATTCTTTACGCCTTTTTAATAAGCTTTATGCAGGGTGGGGAAGTGCTGCAGGGCTCTTTGTGGCCGGAAAGCTTTTCACTCGCCAATTACTTTTCCGCTTTTGAGCGGGTGCCGCTGTTGACGTATTTATGGAACAGTCTCGTTGTCTCTGTGCTGATCATGGTCGGACAGCTCGTGTTATGCAGTCTAGCCGCGTTTGCGTTTGTATTTATTGAATTTAAAGGACGTGAATGGATTTTCTATCTGTTTATTTCCACGATGATGATTCCGTGGGAAGCAACGATGGTACCAAACTTCCAGACGGTGCAGTCGCTTGGCTGGCTCAACAGCTATGCAGGGCTGACGATTCCGTTTTTTGCGATGGCTTTTGGGACGTTTTTACTCAGACAGCAGTTCAAGACGATTCCAAAGGAGCTGTATGAAGCCTCACAGATCGCCGGAATCAGCAAGTTGCGCTTTTTCACAGGAGTTGTCCTGCCAGTTGCAAAAACGACGATCACAACTTTAGCGATTTACAGCTTTTTAACCGCATGGAATATGTATTTATGGCCGCTTCTTGTGACGAACAATGAAGCAAACCGGACCGTTCAAATCGGCCTGAAGCAGATGCAGACCCAGGAAATTGCAAGTGACTGGGGCGTTGTCATGGCGGGTGTGGTCATGGTCATTTTACCAACGTTAATTCTCTTATTTGCAGGACAAAAACGACTTCAGGAAGGCCTCACACAAGGGGCGCTAAAATAAGGAGGAAACAATCAATGAAAAAGCTTTGGATCGGTTCAACGGCAATGGTACTTCTTTTAGCAGCATGTTCTGGTGAAACAGAGGAATCTGTGGAAACAACAGATGCAACGGCTTCCACTACAGAAGACGGGAAAACAGAGGTTGTATTCTGGCACGCGATGAGCGGAGAGCTTGAAACAGCGCTGAACACACTTGTAGATGACTTTAACGCATCCCAGGATGAGTACGAGGTTGAGCCAGTATTCCAGGGAACGTACGAGGAAGCACTGACAAAGCTGAACACAGTTGCCGGCACAGACGAATCTCCAGCGATGATGCAGGTATTTGAAGTTGGTACGAAATTCATGATCGACTCCGGTCATATCCAGCCGGTTCAGGATTTTATTGATGAAGAAGGCTTTGATACATCGATCTGGGAAGAAAATATCACAAACTATTACAGTGTAGACGGCGTTCAATATTCAATGCCATTTAACTCATCAACACCAGTCCTCATTTATAATAAGGACGCATTTGAAGCAGCAGGTCTTGATCCTGAGAAAGCACCAATGACCTACAGCGAGCTAAAAGAGGCTGCAGAAGCGCTGACAACGGATGCTCAAAAAGGCTTCTCAATTCTAAACTACGGCTGGTTCTTTGAAGAGATGGTCGCTGCTCAGGGCGGACTGTTTGTCAATGAAGAAAACGGACGTGCAGGTCAGGCAACAGAGGCTGTTTTTAACGGAGAAGAAGGACTGAACGTATTCAACCTGATCAAAGACATGTATGATGAAGGTACGTATTATAACTCAGGCCAGAACTGGGATGATATGCGTGCAGCATTCCAGTCAGGCGCAACCGCGATGATTCTTGACTCTTCTGCCGGGGTAAAAGGCATGATCGACAACGCACCATTTGAAGTAGGCGTTGGATACCTGCCAGTACCGGACGATGCAGAGCGTAACGGTGTCATTATCGGTGGTGCATCCCTTTGGATGGCTGACGATATCCCGGCTGAACAGAAGCAGGGTGCATGGGAATTCATGAAGTACGCATCATCAGCTGAAGTACAGGCACAGTGGCACGTAGATACAGGATACTTCGCAATCAACCCGGCTGCTTACGAGGAGCAGATCGTGGTAGACCAGTGGGAGCAGTACCCGCAGCTGAAGGTAACCGTTGATCAGCTAAAAGAAACACAGGCGAACGCAGCAACAGGCGGCGCGTTGATCTCTGTATTCCCTGAAGCAAGACAGCGTGTTGTTAACGCGATGGAAAGCCTGTATCAGGGAACTGACCCTCAGGAAGCACTTGACCAGGCAGTAGAAGAAACAAATCGCGCACTTGAAGTAGATGCGGCGAAATCAGGAAACTGAACACAGGGAGGAACCTTCATGACGAACCTTTACGCCCACCGCGGCGCAAGCACAATGTGTCCGGAAAACACGATGGCTGCCTTTAGACAGGCCGTCCGTGAAAAAGCAGACGGAATTGAAATTGATGTACAGCTTTCAAAGGATGGAGAAGCCGTAGTCATTCATGACGAAACCGTTGACCGCACCACAAACGGCACAGGTGCAGTAAAGGATCTCACTGTGATGGAGCTGAAGAAGCTCGACGCCGGCAGCTGGTACAACGAAGCCTGCGCTGGAGAAACCATCCCTCTTTTAGAAGAGGTCTTAAAATGGATTGCCAAAACCAAACTAACGTTAAATATCGAACTGAAAACAGATGTGGAGCCGTATCCGGGTATCGAGCAAACCGTCCTGGACGCAGTGGAACGTCACGGGCTGGAGGAGCGGGTCATCCTGTCCTCCTTCAATCCAGATACACTCCGCCGGATCCGTGAGCTCGATCACGCAGTCTCAATCGCGGTTCTCGTCTGGGATAACGTGGACGGCGTCGTCAAAATGGCCCGTCGCCTCGGTGCTGACGCCATTCACGCCCGCCCGGACTTCATGCGCACCGCAGAAGCCGCCCGCGCAGCCGCATCAGGCCTGCCGATCCGGCTTTATACGGTCAATGAGCCTGAAGACCTTGAAGGCATCGCGCTTTCAGACGTTGACTCACTCTTTACCGACGCCCCGTCGCGTTTGCGAAAAGAACTGGCCGCAGTTTCAGTTGAATAATCGTGTTATGAAATAGACCTGGTCCGGTTGAGGACCGGGTCTTTTTCGTTGATATGGCTCAATGGCCGGGGTGACTGGAGAAATGTTGATCGCGTTGGTGGGGCGATCGAAAGCGTGAGCGGCTTTAGAAATGTCGATCGGGTTTGCGAATCTGTCGAAAGCGGTGAAGTTTCTGTTGATAACAAGGACAATGATGTCGTTAGTGTTCCTGAAGCAGCTGAAAATGTGACTAGCCACCACTTTACTGTCGAAAGCCCGGGACAAAATGTTGATAGACAATCAATTCATGTTGATACGACATCAAAAGCTGTCGACCGCCGCGAACCCAACCCAACCAACCCTCCTCCAACAAAAAACAGACCCCGCGCACCGGCGAAGTCTGTCATCATTAATCTTTTCAGGTCTGAACCCTCCGTTTAGCAGGATCCTCCCAAAGCGCGTAATTATTTTTCTCCGCATTTTTCACGGAATACATCGCCTGATCCGCTTTATGAATCAGTGTTTCCACATCCTGAGCATCCTCAGGAAAACGGCTTACGCCAAGGCTGAAGCGTATCGGCAAAAATTCCCCTCCCAGCTCGAGCGGCTCTTCATTAAACACCCGCCGCATCAGTCGCAGCTGATGATGCAAATCCTCGTCATTCTGATAAGCTAAGAATGCATAAAATTCGTCGCCACCGACCCTTGCTGCGAGCCCTTTTTCACCTACCACACTTTCAAAAAGCCGGCCCACATGAACAAGGAAATCATCTCCAACCTGGTGCCCGTAAGTATCATTGACACCTTTAAAGCCATCGAGATCAAGAATTAAGAAAGCTCTCTGTTCGTTCAAGCCAAGCTCCTTATCTGATCTCTCATAAAACGAACGGCGGTTGGCAAGCTTGGTGAGCGGGTCATGGTAAGCGAGAAAACGAATCGTCTGCTCAGCCTCTTTAAACGAATGAACATCGCGAATAATCAGCATTAAATAGATTTTTTGATTCAGATAAATAAAATCTCCATCAATGATGACATACTTTTCATTTCCCTCCGCGTTAGCAATCTTCGTTTCGAAATCAGTAAAGCGAGTGCCCGTTTCAAAAGCCTGAGTAAATCTCTGTAGCGCTTCATGCTTTCTTTTATCAGGAATATAACAAGGAAGTGTCGTATTTTTAACCCGCTGAATGCCCATTAATTTTTTAGCGGCAGGGTTTGCGCTTTCCACCTCAAAATGCTCATCAATCAGGATAATAGCGTCCGGATTTAAATTATACAGGGTCGAAAATCTTTTAGTATAAGAAGCCAGAAAATCAAACTTTCTCATTCCCACACTTAATGCAATCGCCCAGATCATGCCCCCGTAAATATATGGATAAGGAGGAATCGTCCCTCTGAAATCAATATAACCAAAAACAATATCCCAGACCAAAACGATAGAAGCAATCAAAATGAGCAATCTGAAAATTCGTTTCTGTACATCTACCTTGCTTTTTCTCTGGACAGTAAGCAGTAGAAAAATGATAATAATATGAAAAATATTACCAAATGTTAACGTTGTCAAATAAGCAGCATTAAATTCCGGGTAAATAAAAAGTCCATTCTGTTCAAAGGTAGTACTGTTTGTAAAATTGGACTGGAATACGAAAGACAGGACAACAGGAATCGCCGGAAGGTAAAAAATCCAGGGATAAAAAAGGGAAGGAACCTTTTGGTGAAGGGGTGTTACTTTAAAAATGAAATGCATGGAAAAGCACAATATCAACAGACCGGCATTTCCAAAAACATAGGTAATAATCATTGGACTATAGGAGATATCTACTTGTTGACGAACAAATTCCGACAGAAATAAAATCGCGTAACAGGTAATATACGCGCTTAATAAACGGTGCTCAATCCGGCGTGTGTTACGCCAGAAAATATCTGCGGCCATATAAAGCAGGATACCGGCCGGAACTAAATAGACAATCATATAAAGTAGAAGATCCCTCATATCGGATCACACTCCTGTGAAATAGGTCTATCTGTGGTTTTTAACAAAATTATCTCATAATAAGTCATAAATAGATATATTATTTTGCTAATTTTCAGACAAATAACTGACCTTAATAGTATTTAAGAGTAATAAAAACCCTCTTTATGAGACTAACGTCTCATAAAGAGGGTTGGATCACTTCATCGCCTTTAAAAACTTCACCTTCTGTTTTTCCATAGAATCAAACAGCGGCACGATCGGCTTTGGATAATCCCGTCCGATCACAAAACCCGCCTCCTGCTGCTCACTTTCTGTCATTTCATAGGGCGCAAAAAGCTTCGGCGGCTTCACGCGGGAAAGCTCAGGCAACCAGTGATGCAAAAACGCACCCTCCGGATCATAGTCCTTCGCCTGCTTCACAACATTAAACGCCCGGAACTGTAGCGCATCATTGCCAACACCCGCCTGATACAGCCAGTTGCCGTAATTACTCGCCACATCATAATCAATCAGCAGCGACTCAAACCACGCAGCCCCCACGCGCCAGTCGAGGCCAAGATTTTTCGTCCAGAAGCTCGCCACATTCTGACGGGCCCTGTTTGATGTAAAGCCGGTTGCAGCAAGCTCCCGCATCGACGCATCCACAAGCGGATAACCGGTGCGGCCCTCCATCCAGGCAGCTTCATGCTCGTCATTGCGCTCCCACGGCGGAATCCGGTCACGCAGCCCGGACGCCTGGAACAGATCATCCCCGTAGCGGCGGTGCACCAGGTGAAAATAATCGCGCCACAAAAGCTCAAAATACAGCCAGTACGTGGAGTCATTTTTCACACGCTCCGACTCATAGCGCTGTACCTCCTCCATCACCATCCGCGGCGACAGACAGCCATGCGCAAGCCACGGTGAAAACTTCGATGAGTCATCCTCCTCAAGCATGCCGTTGCGCGTTTCCTTATATATGCGAAGCTGATCCGACTCAAACAAATAATGCTGAAGCCGCTTCAAGCCTTCTGTCATCCCGCCTCTGAAACGAAGAGGCTGCTCAATTTCTTTAAGCCCAAGCTCCTGCAGGGAGGGAATGCCACCTTCATCAACCTCAAGCTGTGACTCAAGCGGCTGTGGCGCCTTTAAAGGAGGTCTCAGTAACGCACCGTCCTTCTCAATCCTTTTTCTGAACTGGGAAAACGTATCCGGCACTGCATACGGCTCAAACGGCAAATCATCCGGATCATACAGATTATGCCCATGATCAATCGTCACCTTCGCCGTCAGCACATTTCGAACCGCACGCTCAGCCGTCTGCTCCTCACTGCCAATCTCCTCATGAATAAACAGCCGCGAAATCCGCAGCTTCTCCTGCAGCGCATCAAACACCTCACCCGGATCCCCAACCCGCACCACAAGCGGGATATTCAAACCGTTCAATTCACGCCGCAAATCGCGTACACTCTCCATAATAAAAGCAGCCCTGAACCGCTCCGTCTTCTTAAATCCATAACGCGTCTTCTGATAATCCGCAGGATCAAACACATACACACCCACAACCGGCAGCCCACACTCCACCGCCCGCCTCAAAGGCCGGTGATCCACCGTGCGCAAATCCTTCCGGAACCAGACCACTGCAACCTCCATCCAAATCGCTCCTTTAACCGTTTTCCCTATTGTAAAAGCACCGCGTATGCAAGGGGAAATCACAATACGTTCACGACCCCTTCTGATCCAATCCCCCTCACAAAACGTATCCCTTCAAATAAGAATTTTGCCCATTAAGTCGACACTCTTCGACAGGTCATTCTGTCAATATTCGACAGGTGACTGGCACCTCAGATTTGAATCATCCAATAGAATGAGATAGACTGTAAATCGTAATTATTCTTATTTAAAAAGTCTGAGAGGATGAATGCGATGTTAAATAAAGCATTGCCAACCAAAGAGGAACGTCATAAGCAGTTTGGATCTGTTGATAAGATAAAGGGGACGAAGCCGACGGATAAGGAAAAGATGGCAGATCTCCAGAACGAGAAGAAGGATTATTATTTTGCGATTGATCAGGTGGGGATCTCGAATATCCGCTACCCGGTTTTCATTGAATCGGAGCGTGCACCAGTATTCCAGCAGACAGAAGGGATTTTTAAGCTGACGACAAGCCTGCCGGATTCTGAAAAAGGCATTAATATGAGCCGTCTTCCGGAAGCGCTGCATGCTTTTTATGAAGCGCAAAAACCACTCACATTCGAAACGCTGCGTGAGCTGACAGGGGATATTGCCGGACGCATGAAGCAGGAGAAGGCGCATATTGAGGTCACCTTCCCTTGGTACACCGAGCGCAAGAGCCCGGCGATGGAAGTATCCGGCCTGCATCACACACACGTCACCCTGGCTTCCTCCTGGCAGGCAGACGGAAAACGTACGGAATCCATCACGATGAAGGCCAAGGTTGCGACCCTGTGTCCATGTTCAAAGGAAATCAGTGAATACAGCGCACATAATCAGCGCGGTGTTGTCACGGTGAACATGCAGTTTGACAGCGGGCAGCTTCCGAAATCATACAAGGAGGATCTGCTTCACATACTCGAATCCAACGCAAGTGCAGCACTGTATCCGATTTTAAAACGGCCGGATGAAAAGTTTGTCACGGAACAGGCTTTTGAGAACCCGCGTTTTGTAGAGGATCTGATCCGTCTGATCGCCTCTGAGCTGTATGAAACCGGATGGGTACGTGCGTTTGAGATTACGTGTGAAAATCAGGAGTCAATTCACCTGCACGATGCCTATGCCCATTTAAAAGTGGACAAGGAGCGTCAGCGATGATTTTATCAGGTAAATCGATTCGCGAGAAACTGACCAGCGGGGAACTTGATATCTCGCCTTATACAGAAGAGCAAATTCAGCCGGCCTCCATTGATCTGAGGCTTGGCGAGCACTTTTTAACGATTGATGAGCACGCGGGTACCGCGCTGTCGATGGAGGAGGAAGCTGCTTACCGGAGCGTGCGAGTAGAAAAAGGCGGAACGATTGTCATTCCGCCTCAATCTTTTTTACTCGCGACCACGGTTGAATCCGTGCGTCTGCCGTCTCATCTGACAGCATTTGTAGAAGGCAGAAGCTCGATCGGACGGCTGGGACTCTTTATTCAGAATGCCGGCTGGGTCGATCCCGGATTTTACGGTCAGATCACACTGGAGCTATTTAATGCGAACCGACTGCCAATCACCCTGACGCCAGGCCGCAGAATCTGTCAGCTCGTTGTCGCAGAAGTGGACCAGCCGGCTGACCCGTATGAGGGCAAATATCTCGGGCAGACCGATGCCACCGCCAGTCGGATCTTTTTAGATCAGGAAAGGGGTAAAGCGTGATGAAACCCACTGAAATCCTGCTTTTGAGCGGATTTTTAGGAAGCGGAAAAACAACGCTGCTACAGCGATTTCTTGAAAAAGAAAAGCAGACAGGAAGAAAAGTAGCCGTCATTATGAACGAAATCGGTCAGTACTCCGTCGACTCCCACGCTGTCGGGGAAGACACGCCGCTAAAGGAGCTGTTAAACGGCTGTATTTGCTGCTCCATGAAGGATGAGCTCGAGCTCACATTGCTGTCACTTTTTACGCAGGAGCAGCCGGACGTCATCTATATCGAAGCCACAGGAGCTGCACACCCGGTTGACATCATGGACGCCTGCCTGCACCCGCTCATTGCGCCATATGTCAACATGCGCGCTGTCGTCAGCCTGGTCGATACAGAAAAATGGCTCATCAAAAGCCGTCTCAGCCCGCAAATCAGCACCTTGCTCACCGAACAAATCCGTCATGCAGATGACATCGTGCTCAATAAAATGGACCGTGTGAGCGAGTTGGAAATGGCCACTGCAGTAGCAGAAATAAAGGAAATCAATGCGCATGCAGCCATCCATCAGGTCTCATTCGCTGCAGTGGACCCTGATGCGATTGGACAACGTACCGGGCAAAAAGACGAACATATTCCCGTCACGACAGCCAGCCTGAAAATCCAGTCCTATACATACGGATTTACAAACGCGATTCCTCAAGAACGCTTTGAAGAATGGCTGCGCCAGCTTCCAGACACCATCCACCGCATCAAAGGATTCGTCCAGTTCGAACAGGGCAAAACAACACAAATCCAATACTCATATGGCATCCCCATCTACACCGACGAAATCATGAAGCTGCCCATGAACCTGGTTGTCATTGGCGAGTCGCTTGATAAAGAGCGATTGAAGGAAGAGCTAAGAGCGTTGGAAAACAAATCGCGTGCAGAAAACCGGTCCGGGTGATGGCCGGTTTTCTTTAGGATTGTGTTTCTTTCAGGGGTGGTTTGTTAGACTTTGACGCTGATTGTTAGGGCTTGCCGGTCTATTATGCATACTTTTTTGTTTATTTTATCTACTTTCCAGCATATTTTGCGCACCTCTATTTCAGCAAAATAAAAAAGCCCTCGGAGAAGGCTTTTAGTCAAATGCAATTGTTGTTCAGAAATCTATTTGCTATATTTTAGAAAAAAGGAGGCCCCCATGCAGCTTCTCTACAACTTTCTGATCCTAATCACCGTCACCACCACAGGCGTTCTGATTAGCCATTTCGTCTTCAACAAAATGACTAAACAGAACGTCTTGATAGAGGTGTCAGGGTATCTCGTTTCAGCAGGCGTTGCCTACATCCTGACATTTCTATTAAGCGAGCGCCTTACGATCTTCTTAGAGATCATTTCACTTTCCTTCATTGCGCTTGCTCTATTCACGATGATTCGTTTCTTCGTAAAATCAAGAAGAGAAGTGAAGAATTAACTCACTCCTCAACCTCAAACGCACCCGACCCAGGCAGCGCCTCCACAAGCCCTGAACCAAATAACCCAGCCGGCGTAAAGCTGCCGCTTGGCAGGTCGCGGCCGAGGATGCGGCGTACCATTTCAAGAGAGCCGTAGACGGTCAGGTCATAGCCGTTAGCCGTCTGCAGACGGACGGTTTTCGTGCGGCCGTCTGCAGCTTTTGCTTCACCCCATACAAAGGACGGGGAAGTGGAGCGGGTCTGTTCGTCCGGACCGCTCACCTTTTTGTCCACCCACTTCAGCAACTGCTTTTGAACCGGCTTCGTGCCAAGTACAGGTCCGAAAAAGGACATGACCCGCGCGTTGCGGATATTTTTCTCCGGCATCGGAATCCAGGTCGAGATCGTCGGGATTTTCGTTGTATGGTAAGCCGTTGAGACATCTCCCCATGGAATCGCCGTTGCTGAACGTGCCCCGCGTCCAAAGTCGATCATTCTCTTTTTAGAGCCCATTGGAAACGTCACGATTTTTCCGTCGCGACGCTCAGCACTCCCTTTAGAGAGGCCATGAATCATCGTTTTCGTTGTGCCGGGTGACATCCCTGATTTAGAGTGGAAGCCAAGCGCAAGCTCGACCGCATCCGGCATGAGTTCCTTCAGCTTATGCGCTGTGCAGTCAGTCGGAATCACGTCAAAGCCGACACCAGGACACAGCACGATCCCTTTTTCAGCCGCCCGCTCAGACATCTTCGGCGAATGGATTCTCTCAAACACGCCGATCTCACCCGTGATATCAAGATAATGAGCACAAGCAGTCAGGCACCCCTCCACCATCTGCTTACTCGTCAGTAAAAACGGTCCCGCACAATGCAGCACTAGCTCCATCCCATCAAGCGAATCCGCTACCACGCCAGCATGATCAAGCGCAAATACACGTGACTCAAGTCCAAGCTCAGCCGCCAGCTTCTCCACGGCTTCTTTATTCCGTCCGGCCAGCACAGGCGTCAGCCCATCCTTCACCGCCTGACGCGCAATCAGCTCCCCCGTATAGCCATTCGCTCCATAAATCATCCACTTTCCACTCTTCATCTGACTCACCCTTTCCATCCCCAAGATTGTCTAACAGTATACCAGTAATAAGAAAAAAATTCCTTTTTCATATCATCTAATCATTTGAATTAAGAAACTTTACCTAATCACCTCAATACATAAACCCCATGTAAATTCTTCACACCACCTTAACAATCCATTTCCCCAAACTTCAACAAACCACATCACTCATAGGCTTTTTGGAAAACCATAGGTGAAAAAATCAACCTGTGGTTTTTACGTTTTTTTAACATAGCAGCGAAGTTTCTTTTAATCCGCCTTAATAGTCAGTCTCTACACTAAAAGTAACAACAGATCACCAGATTCAAAGGACAATAATTCGAAAATGAGGTGTCAATGTGCTGGATTTACATATGCACTCTACCGCGTCGGATGGTGCAGATTCGCCTGCATTGCTCGTGCAAAAAGCGAAGCAGGCAGGGGTGGAGCTGATGTCGATTACAGACCATGATTCGATTGGTGCTTATGAGGAAGCCGCAAGAGAAGCGCAGATTCAGGGGATTCATCTGATCACAGGCATTGAGCTGAATACAAGCTCACAGGACGGCGAATTTCACGTGCTTGGTTACGGATTTGATCTTTATTCGACGGCTCTTGCAGATTATTTAAATTGGCGGGTGGACGATCGCATGACCTGGAATCAGCAGCTCGTTCAAAATCTGCAGTCGCTTGGCTACGAGATTGAATGGGAGGACGTGCAGGAGGTTGCAACAGGCAGCATTATCGTTCGAACCCACATTGCTGAAGCACTTAAAAAGCGGGGCTATTTTGAGACTGCAGAGGAGGCGTACCACAGCCTTCTCATAAAAGGAAAACCAGCCTTTGAACCAAGAGCTGACTTCTCAGTGGAAGAAGCGATTTCACTTATTCATCAGGCTGGGGGAAAGGCATTTCTCGCTCATCCCGGACTTTATACAGAGGCGGTGCCGATTGAACGGTATCTCGAAGCAGGGCTGGATGGGATTGAAGTGTTCCACGCGCGTCACCGGCTGAAGCAGACGGCATACTGGCTCGGGAAAGCATCCGACTACGGCTGTCTGATCAGCGGGGGCTCCGATTACCACGGTGAGCAGTCGAAAAATCCGGGTCCGATCGGCTCCGTCACCATTCCGGATGCGATCAAACGCTACTGGCTGAAGGAGGCGGGGAGATGAAGTGGTTTGCTTCTTCAACATTAAGGTGGTTCGAACCCGTCACAGTGGCCATCCAGTCTATCAGTCAAAAAGGACTGGCAGGGGTTGAAATCTGGTCAGAGCATATCGATTATTATCAGACGTCAATCAGGGACATCCAAAAGGTGCAGGAATCACTGTCTCTTATGTACACGTTTCATGCACCTAGCTGGGATTTGAATCTGACTGCGTTAAATAAAGGTATGCGGGAGCAGTCAATCGGCGAAATCGAGCGGTCCTTTGAAAGGGCAGCTCTGTTAAAAGCCCCGAATGTCACCGTGCACCCCGGGCGGTTAACTGTTGCCAACAGTCTGCTCGCATGGCACGAGGAGCAACAGATCAAAAGTACTGAGCGTCTGGTTATTTTAGCGAAACAATACGGAGTCACACTGTCTATGGAAATGATGGAGCCGATCCGAAAAGAGCTGATCACCACGCCGGAGCAGATGAACCGGCTGACGGATGTGGTTGGACATGGCATCGAAGTCACGTTTGACGTCGCCCATCTGCCGCTCACAACAGATGTCGTACAAGCCTTCGGGCAAACAAAGAGAATCGGCAAGGTGCATGTGAGTGATTCAACGCCTGTTCAGTATCACGTGCCGCTTGGTGAAGGTGCGATCAGACTTGAGCCGGTGATGGAAAAGCTCAAACATGTCTCTGTGCCACTCGTATTAGAAGGTATGGACCGTGGCCATGATCAGACGCTTGAACGGCATTTACGTTATATAGAAAACAGTCGGGAGGAGTCGGTCAATGAAATTTCTTGTTACTAATGATGATGGCATTTTTGCACCAGGTGTAGCGGCTATGGTGGAGGTGCTTCAGCATTTTGGTGAGGTGACAGTCGTTTGTCCCGATCAGGAAAGAAGTGCGATCAGTCACTCCATCACCCTCAGGCAGCCGGTGAAGGCAACACCTGTCACTCATTTTGGCCAGCATATCCGGGCTTTTGCGGTGAATGGTACGCCGGCTGACTGTGTGAAGCTCGGCATTGAGGTGCTGATGGATCAGAAGCCGGATTTTGTTTTTTCAGGAATTAATATCGGGCCGAACCTTGGCCGTGACCTGTATTATTCCGGCACGATGGCTGGTGCCTCAGAGGCTACACTGCACCGTATACCGGCTGTTTCTGTGTCACTTAATAAGCTCGATCAGCCGATTAACTTTCAATACCCTAAGGAACTGTTTTATTCCACGCTTGAAATTCTATTTCAGCGTAAATGGGGACCGGGACTTTTCCTTAATATCAATCTGCCCTACCTGCAAAAAAAATCAGTCAAGGGCTTTGCGGTTGTGCCGATGGATTTATCCGTATCGCGCTACAGCTATGTCGGCTTAAACGATCCGAGAGGCAGCGTATATTACTGGCTGAAGGATCAGTGGGAGCAGCTTAATGATTTCTCTGAAGGGAGTGATTATGCGAGGTTACGAGAAGGCTATATTACGGTCACACCAATTGAACATAAACGGACCAACAGTCGCGGGATGACAAAACTGGAACGGCTTTTTACCATGCAAACGAATCAAACAGGAGGAATTGTGTGATGAAAAAATGGAAGCTTGCTGCAATGATGACAGGAATGACACTTTTAGCTGCGTGTGGAGCGGATGACGTACAAAACGAAGTAACAGATTCAACAGCCAATGCAGATGAGCCGACAGAAGCTACGGCTGAAGGAGAAGTATCCGGCAGCCTGTCGTTTTATACCTCTCAGCCTGATGCAGACGCAGAAGCGCTTGTTGCAGGTTTTAATGAAAAGTACCCGGATGTAGATGTGAGCATTTTCCGTTCAGGTACAGAGGAAGTCATTTCCCGTGTGCTTGCTGAAGACCAGGCGGGAGACGTTCAGGCAGATGTTCTGCTTGTTGCGGATGCCGTAACATTTGAAGGGCTGAAGGAAGAGGATCTCCTGATGGCTTACGATTCTCCTGAAGCAGATGCCATCCCGGAAAACTTTGTCGATCCTGACCAGATGTATTACGGCACGAAGGTCATGTCGACTGTCATGGCGATTAACACGGAGCTTGTTGAAGAAGCACCAACATCATGGTCAGCACTCACGTCTGAGGAAGCTGCTGGTGAAGTCATTATGCCATCACCGCTTTATTCAGGTGCTGCTGCGTATAATGCAGGCGTATTCAGCCGTACAGACGGATTTGGCTGGTCGTTTTATGAGGACCTGTATGCCAACGATACGATGGTTGTACAGGGGAACGGCGGTGTGCTTGAAGCGGTAGCCGGTGGAGAAAAGGCGTATGGAATGGTCGTTGACTTTATCGTCGCAAAAGCAAAAGCGGAAGGCTCACCAATTGACCTTGTGTATCCGGAAGAAGGTGTACCGGTCATCACAGAGCCTGTTGGCATCATGTCAGGAACAGATAACGAAGCGGCTGCTAAGGCATTCGTAGATTATGTCCTTTCTGAAGAAGGTCAGGAACTGAGTGTAGAGGTTGGTTATACACCAATCAGAGAAGGCATGACACCTCCTGAAGGGCTGCCAAGTGCAGAAGAGTTAAACGTATTATCAGTTGAATTATCTGAGCTCACAGAAACAAGAGAAGCAGACAAGGAGCAATTCCGCGCGATTTTCGGCGACCAATAAGTGAGGGTGAAAGAGATGCAGCACGTGACGCGAGGGGGCAGCCGTCCCCTCTCTTTTTTCAAATCGGTGAAACCGTCAACGCTATTACTGACCATCGTAGTCATCTTCTTTTTTGTCCTGCCTGTGATCCGGCTCTTCTCCTTAAGCTTTGTGGATGAAGGTGCGGTCACACTCAGCAATTACAGTGAGATGCTGCAGGAAGCAAGAACATGGAGAATGCTTGAAAATACAGCCTGGATGGTGCTCGGCTCGACATTTGTCGCCGTCATCTTAGGCCTGTTTTTTGCCTGGCTCATTGCTTACAGTGACATTCGCGGAAAAGGACTCATGCAGCTTTTTATCCTGATTCCGTTTATTATACCGTCTTATATCGTAACCTTATCGTGGACCCAGCTGATGGGCCGCAACAGCTTTTTAGCTGATTTTCTTCAGTTTTTACCTGGCGATCTTGAACCCGTCAATCTGTATTCTATGGGCGGAATGATTTTTATTCTCGGTCTGTCTCATTTTCCGCTCGTCTATTTATTTACCGTCAGTGTTCTCAGGAAAATTCCGCGTGATCTGGAGTGGGCGGCCCGTTCATCAGGTGCTTCCCCTGGCAAAGTCTTTGCGAAAGTGACGCTGCCGTTAGCACTGCCCGGCCTTGCCGGAGGGGGTCTGCTTGCTTTTATTGCTAACCTTGATAACTTCGGAATTCCGGCTTTTCTTGGTATCCCTGCTGGCATTCCGGTGTTAAGCACCGCCATTTACCAGGAGGTCGTCGGCTTTGGTCCCGGCGCTTTTTCACGCGCTGCCACCTTATCTGTGCTGCTGGCAACCGTGGCGCTTTTAGGAACCGCTATTCAGTGGCTGCTCGTTCGTAAATCCAAGCAGCTTGAAACCGTCCAGCAGGATTACTCACCGCGTTTTTCGTTCGGTAAAAAGCGGTTGGGCGTAGAAATCATGGTTTGGCTGTTTTTAATCACACTGACGATTGTCCCGGTGATCTCAATGCTGATGTCTTCGTTGATCAGGGCTTACGGTTTACCATTTGCCGCTGAAAACCTGACGCTGTCACACTATGTCTTTGTCCTGGCAGAAAACGACCGCGTGCAGGGAGCGATTCTAAACAGCCTCATGCTTGCAGGTGTGACAACGCTTGTCTGCCTGATCGTTGGAACAGCTCTTGCGTATGTGAGAACACGAAAGCCTACCGCACTCAACCGGACACTTGAGCTCTTTGTGGCACTGCCTTATGCGCTCCCTGGCATGGTGCTTGCCCTTGCGATGATCTTCATGTGGCTGCAGCCAATCCCGGGCTGGAATCCAGGAATCTACGGCACGATCACGATTTTATTTATTGCCTATATCACACGATTTATGATTCTTCAGGTGCGCGGCAGCATCACAGCCATGGCCCAGGTGGACCCGTCCATGGAGGAAGCCGCCCATATTTTCGGAGCACGCCCCTTTGTAAAATGGCGGAGAATCCTGTTTCCGCTTCTGCTTCCTGGCATGCTGAGCGGAGCCTTTCTCGTCTTTTTAACCGCTTTAACTGAGCTCACTGTATCTTCACTGCTCTGGTCAAGCGGCTCTGAAACGATCGGACTTGTCATTTTTAATTTCGAGCAGGCTGGTTATTCAACGTACTCAACCGCCTTTTCAACCGTCATTGTGACAGCAATTCTCTTTACAATGCTGATCCTGTACGCCCTGCAAAAAGCCTGGAAAAAGAAGGTGAAAGAAGCATGACCACTCATATACAGCAAATCAGAAAATCATTCGGCTCATTTGAAGCGCTGAAATCCATTTCGTTATCCATTGAAAAAGGTGAATTCATCGCCATTCTCGGTCCATCAGGCTGTGGAAAAACAACCTTACTCAGACTCATTGCAGGCTTTGATTCGCCAACGGACGGAGAGATCTCGATTGATGGAGAGCTGGCAGGCGCCGCTCACTACAGTAGCCCGCCTGAAAAACGCAATATTGGCATGGTGTTTCAATCCTTTGCTCTCTGGCCACACCTCTCAGTCCGTAAACAGGTCGAGTTCCCGATCCAGCACCACCCTCACGCTTCAAAAGAAATGAAGGCACATAAGGAAAAGAGAGCAGAAGAGGTACTGAAGCTCGTGGGACTTGGCCACCTAGCAGACCGGATGCCAAACGAGCTGTCAGGGGGACAAAAGCAGCGCGTCGCCTTAGCCCGCGCACTTGCCCATGAACCGGCCCTGCTCTTAATGGACGAACCGTTAAGCAGCCTCGATGCCGAGCTTCGCGAGGACATGCGCCGCGAAATCCAGACCATTCACCGGATGACAGGTAGCTCCATCCTATACGTCACTCACGATCAGGGAGAAGCGCTTGCGATGGCAGACCGGATCGTCATTATGAAAGACGGTCGCATTGAACAAATAGGTGCGCCGGAGGACATCTACCTCCGCCCGGCCACACCATTTGTCGCAGGCTTTGTCGGCAAAGCCACGATGATAGAAGGAACCTGGACCAACGACACCTTCAAGCCTGCAGCTGCACCTGAGGTCACATGGAGCGGTCAAGGTATCCATGACAGCTTCAGACAAGACGATATGTATCCGGTTCGCCCTGACCAGTGGATCCTGACAGAAGACACCCAAAACGGTATTCCAGCCACGATCACCAATGTCCTCTATCAGGGAAAGGACATTCACTACACCGTCAAAGCAGCCAACAACCAGCAAATCAGCTTTATTCAGCCGATCCACACCCGCTATCAGATTGGCGAACAGGTAACACTGGCACTATAAATGAGAAAAGAGCGCAGGTGAGCGCTCTTTTTCGTATAACTAAAATGAATATCCGATTAGGCCTTATCCTGAAATTACAATGATGGCCAATAGATGGTATCTCTTGTAACAATTAATTGTTATCATAAAAAGGAAGAACCTTACCAGAAAGGATGATCCACATGATGAAAGCCATGTTCTTATCAGGGCCGGTCAGCCTGGGAATCCTCACGTTCGTGGGCCAGCCGTTTTGGGGGCTTGTCAGCGCGATGGGATTTTTACTGGCAGGTGCGTATTTCAGTAAGCCGCGGTTTAATCAGCAATAAAAAAAGAAGGGCGCTCAACTCAGCGCTCTTCTCCTATTTAAAACACCTGATCCAAAACCATCCCCACAATACCGCCAACAAACACTAACACAAAAGCAAACAGCGCAATTCCCCACGCTTTCTTCCGTGCTTTTTCTTCAGATGAAGCCATCAGATCCCTCCTAACAAGTCTCCTTCTCCTCCGCAAGCCCAAGCTTCACAGACAAATCATCCAGCATTTCCTTATAACGCACATATTCCTCTGCACTCAAGCCTAACACATCATTGATCTTAGCCGGTACATCGCGTGCTTCTTCCTGCAGCGCCTGACCCCGTTCAGTGAGCTTAATCACAAGCTGACGTTCATCATCCGGATTTCGACTTTTTTCGACATAACCGTTCACGATGAGCTTTTTCACAACCGGCGTAAGGGTGCCGGAGTCGAGCTGTAGCCGCTTCCCGATTTTACTGAGTGGCACATGATCCGCCTCCCACAGCACCAGCATCACGAGGTACTGCGGATACGTCAGGTTGAGCGGGGCAAGGTAAGGCTGGTAGCGCTTGATGATCTCCTTGGAAATCGAGTAAAACGGAAAACACAGCTGATTCGATAAATGTAATGGGTTCAAAAAAATCTCCTCCCCAGAGTCATATTGGTTGCAAAGTCTTTTTCGTTGTGTAAAATTAGATTGTGTACAATATAATTCTAACATAAAAGATCTCAAGGAGGAACCAATCATGAAAAAACTATTTACAGCAACAGCAACAGCACAAGGTGGACGTGAAGGTAAGGTCCGTTCAGAAAGCGGCGTACTCGATCTTGAACTGACAACACCAAGACCGGATGCCAAGCCAAACGCAACCAACCCTGAGGAGCTATTCGCAGCAGGCTACTCTGCATGCTTCGATTCAGCGATGAGCATCATTGCCATGCAGAAAAAAATCGAGCACACAGGCACTGAAGTCACAGCCCACGTATCCCTGAACAAAGGTGACGCAGGCTACATCATCTCAGTCGACATGGACGTACTCGTAAAAGGCGTAGACGAAGAAACAGCCCAAAACCTTGTCCACGCAGCTCACGAAGTCTGCCCATACTCAAACGCAACACGCGGCAACGTAGACGTGAACTTTACGGTGCATGTGGCGTAAAAAAATGACCGTCTCCATTACGAGGCGGTCATTTTTTTCTTTCTTTAACAGTCACGTTTTCCTGTTTGCTCACAAATTCAATCATGCTACGAACAGTCTCCTCATGCTCAGCACGCCCGTGTTTCGGCAGGAAAAACATGAGCGGCTGCAAACCGATTCCTTTAAAAAATATGTATTTATTCGGAGTCGAAATAACTCTCAGCTCCCCGTTAATCGGCTGTCTACTCTGACTTTCACCAAGTACAAAACTCGAACGCTCCTCATCCAATCCAATTAAAAGCTCTGAAGCACCTCTTTTTTGAATATTTCTCAACAGCCTGAGCGCAAGGATCTTCTCGATTCCCTTCATAATCGAATGAGCCAGAATCGTCAGCAGCACACCCGCCACCAGCAAGTAAATGAATGACTCCCTATTAAGGTCACTAAGCTGCGCAGTACTCTCCGCGATCTCCAGATTAGCAGGCCTGCTAATCGTCATGTAATTCATCAACATCACAATGGGAACAGACAACATTACGAAGATATATGCGATTCGCAGTGCCGGAAAATGCCTCATCACATCAACACAATCTTTAAATGAAACAGGAAACGATGTTTTCATCATATCCTTACTCACCTCCAGTCAATCACTCTTAAAATCATAACATGTCACACTATTTCAGAACGATCGAATTCAGTTAACGTGAAACACCATATTTCCGCAGAGGCAGATGGAAAAACCTTCACACTCTTCTAAATGTTGTTTACAAGTTTCGTAGATCAAGTATAAGATGATGGTAAACAATAGAAGCAATCGAGCATAAGGTCATATAAAGACCACAACATGAACGAAAGTGAGGAGAGTAGCACATGGCAGAAGTAAAAGAAAACTCATTTATGCAGGAAGACGAGAAAAAACCGAGAATCAAGGTGGAGCGCAAGCCCGGAGAACCAACTCCTGCCTTTAAAGGCGCAAGCTGGGCAGCACTTGCGATCGGGCTATCCGCTTACCTGATTGGCCTGTTCAACGCCTCCATGGAGCTGAACGAAAAAGGCTACTACTTTGCTGTACTCGTATTCGGCCTCTACTCAGCCGTATCCCTGCAAAAAGCCGTCCGTGACAAAGAAGAAGACATCCCGGTCTCAGGCATCTACTACGGCCTCAGCTGGCTCGCCGTCATCATCGCGATCCTCCTGATGGCGATCGGACTCTACAACGCGGGCAGCATCATCCTGAGTGAAAAAGGGTTCTACGGTATGGCATTTGTTTTGAGCCTGTTTGCAGCCATCACGATTCAGAAGAACATCCGCGATACGCAGCAGGCGAAGGAGCGGGGTTAATCTAATTGAAACAATCATAATAAAATGAATGGGATGGTAGTTTATTCGTTATGTGTGCAAAAGAGAATAAGTGGTTTAATCCTGCTTAATTCATCGTTAAAAAAATCATAACCTTAATCTGTTTCTAAATCATTCTCCTAGAATGTTAGTGAAAATTCTAATATGTTTTGAATAAAAATTTACAACAATTCAAAAGCCATCATACTTAAATGATGGCTTTTGAAATATAATCTTCAGAAATTACCTGATTATTTATTCGTAATACTTATGTTGGAAATTCTTCTGTGGTTTTATACGTCTGCACAAATTCATTGTATTGTTCAAATATAAATGAGCTTTGTTCATTAGTAATGTTCTCAAGTTTAGAATAATCGTAAAGCGCTTCAAATAAACCTTTTTGTATAAGATGAATGCTCCCGGGTAATGAATTTATATTATATAAAAAATTACAAACTTTCTCTTCCATTGGTGCATCAATGTCTTGCCCATCATTAAGCAAATCTTCGATACTGTTGGTAACTTTTACTTTGACTTTATCAACTTGATTATTAAGCCCTTCGTCCTCATATTCCCTGATATTATCCAATAAATACACAATATGTTCTATTAAAATTTTTGTTTCCTCATTTATAAACAATTGTACATCTCCGCGAAATAAAGCTAACTCTAAGTCATAATAGTCATAATCGTAAAAATGTTTTACTAATAAATTTACATTGTTAGGTTTTTCAGTGTTAAGAACCCAAAAACCCGCTATTGAAATACCTGTCCACCTCAGCTCACTAAAATGGAGACTCTTCGATAACGATTGATACAAATCATTTTTTTTATAAAATTTTAAGTAGAAACCAAGGTTACCACCAATTGAGAATTTTTCTAAATTCTCTAAGTGGTTTTCATCGCGCAATATTCTCACAACAGCAATACTATAAAATAGTGACATCAAATACTGGTCATTTAACTTAATTTTTGAACTAATGATATTTACTGTATCTAAGAATGCTTGCACGATTGACTTCGCCTGTCTGAGATTACTATTACCGATCGAAGACCAGATTTTTTTAAAATCTGAAAGAATCTGGTCTTTACATCGAGCTACTTGCTCTTCAACATTTGACATTTTATAAACTTGGTTTTTGAAGGACTCATTGAAAACGCTCTCAATTGAATTGTCATCTGAAGATTTATTATAAGTAATACAATCCAGTTTTCCTCTAAACACTTTATCTACATAGTCATATCCTAAAATATCTGAATTACAAAGAATGATTACTTTGGTATTGTAATTTTCAATAAGTTCATTAATTAACCCAGTTGCTATATTATACTTTTGAGTATTGTTTGTTATTTCAATTAGTTCTTTCTCATTTGAATAATTTTTAAATGTATCTGCAATTTTTGTAAACTCACTATCTATATCTTCAAACTCTCTAATTCGTGTAGCTTTTCTATACCCACTACTCCTCGATATCGATCTGCTCTTGTTATATATTTCTTTTTTCGTACTATTAACTCCTAATGAAGTTATTCTTTCGAAATCATCAAAAATAAAAATTGCCCCCTGTGGTATACTTTTCAGGCTATAAGTATTTTTCAAAAGACTAAAAAAAGGTTTTCCTATTATGGGTATATATTGAATCCAATTAAGGAAAGAATCATCATTAGTTTCAATTTGGTTTTTAATTTCATTTAGAATAAGTTCTCTTGAATCTAGACCGAAACAAGATATTCGATAAATGGGCTTCGAAGAAAAATTGTAATATTTATTTAAGAATTTTGTGACTATATATGTTTTTCCACTACCCCACTCACCTGTAACTAAATAGCCTTTTCCATTAGGCTTATCCTCAATATATTTATACAGGCTGTTTTCAAATGAATTTAATTCTGAAAAATTAGGTTTGTTAAAGTGATTTCTGACAAATAAATAAAATTTTATTAAAAGAATTGAAACTAGACATACAACCATACAAATTAGTGCAAACTCTCTTAATACTAAATAAAAATCGTTAATATCAGAAATTGTTAATCCGAACAATAGATTATTAGCGTTAGCAAACAATAGTATATTTTTAATTATATTTTTAATTGCAATTATTTCGTACAATAATACAAAGGCCAAAACTATTATAAATGTTTGTTTAATAAATTGTTTTAATTTATCACAACTGCGTCCCAACGCATTACCTCCTCATTTTCGGGTTCTTTCAAAATTTAGTGCGAATTTTATTAACTACCGCTAGTTTTACGTAAATTTCTAATTCAAAGCTAAAGATGGAGCATTCAATTAGACTAACACTGTCTTAGATTTGCTGACCTTCTAATCATAGAAGGATGGGTCATATTAATGCTTGTACCTTTGAATCTTTTGGATACAAAATGTTGATGTCGATATTTTAGTAGGAAAATAGTTAACATTAACAGCTGAAAATAATCTGCACTCAATGATTCAGATGTCCACAAAAGTTCATTTTACAGAAATTCGACAATAAAGATCAAAAACCTTCCAAATTCACAAAATACTTTTATAGATAGATTTCTGCTATCAATCCGTTCTAAATAGATATCTAAATCCTAATCCGATGACATAATAATAAAAGGAGCCGCCCATGAACCGCAAATTAAAAATCCTCATCTGGTCCACCAGCTTCATACTTGTGATCCTTATACCATTCATCTTCAACATCAGAATCTTCCAGGGAGCCGCAGCATACATCGGGTTCCCGTTTGACTGGTTAGTCTTTTACCCGAATAACGGTTACAGCTTTCAGGGAATGGGCTTTTTGCTGAACCTGCTTATCTTTTATCTGTTAATAAAAGCACTGATCCTGCGCGTGAATAGAAAAAAGAGCCACCCACCTGAAAATAATCCTTAAAGGAGCCAACCCATGACTAACTTATTTCGAACCGGCGACGACCCTTCTGAGCTGGAGCCACTTAACGATGAAATGATCGCACATGCAGAAAGAACACTCGGTGTTACGCTGCCTGAGGCCTATAAACAAACAATGCGCGTTCAAAACGGTGGATACTTAGAGAAGAACCTGCATCCTTTCCAATGGAACGGCGAAACAGATGTTCTTGTCATTGACTATCTCATGGGGATCAGCAAAAGCAGCTCAGAAGGCATTCTGCTTAGCCATTATCTGATAGAAGAATGGGGACTGCCGACAGGGCTTGTCATCCTCTCAACACAGGGTTCGACAGGCATCACGCTGGACTACCGCGACATCCAGCCCTCTGACGAACCACCTGTTATCTATTATGATGTGGATGCGGGGGAGGAACAGGTGCTTGCCAAAAGCTTCGCGGACTTTTTGACGCAGCTGTACAATGATCATCAGAATGGATAAGGTCAAAGTAAACAAAGCTCACGCAAATCAGCGATGAGCTTTTTCCTAGATTACCTCAACCTCGTAAAATAACTAAAACTCTGATAACCCACTCATCCCTCAATCCCTCTAAAACCCGGCAGTTTCTCCGGATTCACCGTGATATAAAACTCAGCGATTTGTTCGTCACGGATACAGAAGCTTAAGACGCTTTGGAGCCTGCCGTGCATATAGAGGACGATGGCCGGCTGGTGGTTGATGCTTTTTATCTCAAAATAGAAGTCCTGTGGCGCTTTTTTCATAATGCCATATAGTAAGGCCAATACGTTTGAAGCAGGTGTGATTGGGCGTACGGCAGCGTTGACGATACCGCCACCATCGGAATAAAGGATGGCGTTGTTTGAGATAAGCTCCAGCAAGGCTTCTGTGTTTTCCTTTTGAAAGGCTTCTATGAAGCGGTTCACGATGAGTTTGTTTTTCTCGTAGTGTAAGCTTTCGCCCTCAGCCGCTGCAATCTTCCGCTTTGCCCTGCTGAAAATTTTCCGGCAGTTTTCTTCCTTTTTATCAATGACCTCCGCAATGTCCGGGTATGGGAAGTTCAGGACCTCTCTCAGAAGGAGCACGGCCCGCTCGTCTGCTGCCAGATGCTCCATCATACGCAAGTAAGCAATGCTCAGTCCTTCTTTTTGAATGACCGTCTCACTCGGGTCCAGGGCGTACAGCTTCTCTTGTAATAACGGTTCAGGATTCCACGGTCCCACATATTGCGCCCGTTTGTGGCGTGCAGATTTTAAGACATCGAGACAGAGGTTGGTACAGATTTTGCAGAGATAGGCTTTTTTATTCCTGATGTTCTCTTCATGTACCTGGTGCGCCTTTAGAAACGTTTCCTGAACGACGTCCTCTGTTTCGGTCACTGAACCGAGCATGCGATAGCCCAGTGAAAACAACAATGGTTTATATTGCTCGTAGTCTTCCCTCGTGATCTCCATGACTCATCCTCTTTTCATTCAAAATGATATCCTCAGCCGCCTGTTTCCCACTACTGACTGCGCCATCCGCTAAAATAGAATCTGGCGATGCCCAGTCTCCTGCGATATACAAGCCGGGAATCGCATCTTTAAGCTGCTGTAATAAGACTTCATCCCCTATTTGAGGTAAACGCTGATTAACGGTTATGTTAGGGATGATACGCTTTGAAATGACACACTGCTGCCAGCCCGGCTGCAGCTGATCTAAAAATCCTTCAAGCTCCTGTTTGATTACTCTTCCATCCATCTGTTCATCCGGGTGAAGATATTTAAATACGTGAAGAATCGCATGACTCGAATCGTCTGAAAGGCGTGCATAGTGGGAGTGCACGGAATAATAAAGCGCGCGTGCAGGATCGATCGCAAAAAGCTGTTTTGGATATGGAAGCTTTGTTAGAGCCACATCAAGCGTTGCTCCGCGGACAGGGATCATCCGGGACAAACATTCTTTTTGCTCAACAGGCATGATGCTGCGGGTCATCTCATGCAGTTCATGTGGACCGGTTGTGCAAATGACATGCTTTGCGAGCATCTCCTCACCATCTGACAGATAGACTTTAACCTGGCCATGCGGAGCGGGTTCAATCTGTTTCACCGCGCGACGCGTTTGAACATGAACGCCTGAAAGTGTAGCCTTTTGATGAAGCTGATCAATCATCGTCATCCATCCGCCATCCAGATAAAGGACGCCACCAAGTGCTTGTTTAAGACTTGATAAGGCAACCCTTGCACTCATTTTTTCCGGCGCATGACAGTAGGTAGCCAGCCTGCCAAATGAATAGAGCATGGATGCCACCACTTTAGAAGAAGCAGTCTGCCTGACCCATTGTTGAAATGTCTGTCCAGCGAAGCCTTCAGGGTTTGTACGCATGATCGTCATCAACGCCCCCATCCATTCCAAACGCTCCTTCATCGTAAACAAACGGGTAGTCAAAAGAGCTGCCGGTGAAAAAGGCGCTGCATATTCAGTACCGTTCTTAACGATGGTTCCCCCTAGCTTCGGTGATCCGCTGGCAAGATCGATACCTAACTCTTCGAGAATCGCCTTCGCTTTTCCTTTTTTAAAAAGAGCATGAGGACCAAGATTGAAGGATTGCTCATTCACCTTATTGGTGATCGAACGCCCGCCAACCGTTGCCCCTTTCTCTAATAAGGTAATAGACACATTCGTTTTCGCTAAAAAAGCAGCTGCCACATACCCGGCGAGTCCGCCACCCACAATCACAACATCCCATTTTTGAGTCATACCATAACCTCCTGCTTGTTTTTACTACTTAAGACGAGTCAGGTTGATGATTGTGACATCAAATTAAAACTTTTTTATCGGGATTCACGTCATAAAATTGACTTGTGCTATAATGCAAAAAATGTGAGTTGACAGGCAGGAGGAAGAATAACGGATGATTATTCAAAGCGAACAGGATTTAGCCGGGTTAAAGGAGATCGGGGCGTTTGTGGCTTCTGTGAGAGAGGCGATGAAGCAGGCGACGGTTCCGGGGATCACAACAAAAGAATTGGATCTCATTGCAAAGGAAATGTTTGATCAGAAAGGTGCTTCTTCAGCGCCAATCAGAATGTATGATTTCCCCGGCTATACGTGTATCAGTGTGCATGATGAAGTGGCACACGGTATCCCCGGAAATCGGGTTATAAAGGAAGGGGACCTTGTGAATATTGATGTGTCCGGCTATTACAACGGCTATTACGCGGACACCGGGATCTCGTTTGTTGTGGGTCAGGGAGAGGAGATCAAGCATAAGCTGTGTGACGCTGCAAAAGAAGCATTCGAGGCAGCGATGGCAAAAGCAAAGGCAGGCTCCAAGCTCAATCAGATCGGAAAAGCAGTCCACCTGACAGCAAAGAAAAACAACCTGACCGTTATCAAAACGCTAACAGGCCACGGAATCGGCAAAGCCTTCCGTGACGAACCCGACCATATCCTGAACTACTTCGATCCATGGGATAACAAGCTGCTCCGCGATGGCCTCGTCCTGGCCGTAGAACCCTTCGTCTCAACAGGAGCAGAAGACGTCATCACACTCGACGACGGCTGGACCTTCAAAACACCAGACGGCAGCCTCACCGCCCAATACGAGCACACCATCGTTGTAACAAAAGGAAAGCCGATTATTTTGACGGAGTAGGAATCACAGGGACGAATACGGTGAATCATTTGAGTCACAAAAGGGTGTCCTGAAAAAAGAGTCTCATTAACACAACAGTCCAACCCTCTTAAGCTTCTATAAAGCACCTTGAAGCGGACTTTGGCCGTTACAGGAGATCTGGCATGGTACACCCAATCCCCAAATAACAAACACAAATAAAGCTTGGATCACCCAAGCTTTATTTGTTTATAGTCCCTATACAATCCAAACGCCCGTCAGCTTGACAGCCTGGGATACACGTCTCTTATATAATCCGGCATATCCTCTTCTTTTATCGCTGCAATTTCCTCTAATGTGGTGCCTTCTTCTAATAGAAGACTCACAAGTTCCCAACCAACAAAATAGACTTCTCTTTCGTGGTTTGTGGTTCCAGTGCCAAATGTGAACCTGGTGATCAATTCTGATGATGAATCATCTAAATAAGGAATGATCCC
>NZ_SORW01000025.1 GCF_004405105.1 Jeotgalibacillus sp. R-1-5s-1
CCTGGCACCGATGGAGTACCGGTACCAGGCCGTAGCGTAGTTCTAACCTTTTTTCTTTTTTACTGTCTACTTGACAGGGTGCAGTTCATAATGACCCCAGAATGAATGTTATTTTTTTATCCAATTCATTACCTCCTGTTTTTTCATACAATTTGATTTCGCACTTTGAAAATTCTTTTCAAATTTTATATCTCTTAAATCGTTAGAATGATGAGCTGTTTTGATGGACTTTGAGAACCTAACACTAATCATACTTTTCGACAAACGTATATAAATTTCCTTTTTATTTACAATATCCACATATCATTAACCAAAAGTACCGTTTTGACGAATTCACAGTCTAGTCGCCTGAGCTAGACAAAGGAAAGCCCAGGATGAGTCCGGACCGGCTCTCTTTTCACCTTCTACCTATATCCTTAACCAAATTTAAAAAACATTAAAATAACCATTGCGAAATCAAAATGTAAGCGGTAAAATAAACGGGTATAAAAGTGAAAATAAGTTTGCCGATCAACGGACTACAGGCTCCGTTTTTTTATTTACCGTGAGTGCAAACGATTGCATAAATGATGGAGGTGCCTTATGAAAAAAATATGGTGGAAAGAAGCCGTGGGCTATCAGATTTACCCGCGCAGCTTCCAGGATTCAAACGGTGACGGGATTGGTGACCTGCAGGGAATCATCTCACGTCTTGACTATGTAAAAGACTTAGGAATTGATGTGATCTGGATCTGCCCGATGTATCAATCCCCTAACGATGATAACGGATACGACATTTCTGACTACCAGGCAATCATGGATGATTTCGGGACGATGGATGACTTCGATCAGTTAATGGAAGAAGTTCATGCACGCGGAATGAAATTAATCATTGATTTCGTTCCAAACCACACAAGTGACGAGCACAAGTGGTTCGTTGAATCACGTGAATCGAAGGATTCCCCAAAACGCGACTGGTACATCTGGCGCGATGGTAAGAAAGATAAAAAAGGAAAAACAATCGGTGAGCCGAATAACTGGGAAAGTATTTTCGGAGGCTCTGCATGGGAATATGATGAAAAAACGGACCAGTACTACCTCCATGTCTTCTCTACTAAGCAGCCGGATGTAAACTGGGAAAACCCTGAAGCACGTCAGGCAATCTATGACATGGTGAACTGGTGGCTTGATAAAGGAATCGACGGCTTCCGGATTGATGCAGTGAGCCACATTAAAAAACGTAAAGGGTTCCCTGACATGCCAAATCCGAAGAAGAAAAAATACGTTTCTTCTTTCGACATGCATATGAATCAAAAAGGCATTCAGCCTCTGTTAAAGGAATTTAAAGAAAAAACGTATGGCAATTATGATGTGATGACGGTCGGCGAAGCCAATGGGGTTTCTATTGATGAAGCAGACCTTTGGGTTGGTGAAGAAGAAGGTAAGATGGATATGATCTTCCAATTCGAACACCTTGGCCTGTGGGATGCTGAGACCAATCTTGACCTGGACATTGTAGAACTGAAAAACGTGTTGTCAAGCTGGCAAAAAGGGCTTGAGAAAGACGGCTGGAACGCTTTGTTTATTGAGAACCATGATAAGCCGCGTGTTGTCTCAACATGGGGTAACGATGATGAGTTCTGGTATGAGAGTGCGACATCCATGGCAGCGATGTACTTCCTGATGCAGGGTACACCATTCATTTATCAGGGTCAGGAAATCGGTATGACCAATGTTCAGTTTGAATCAATTGACGATTACGACGATGTATCAGCTAAGAATATGTACCGTCTGCGCCGCGAGGAAGGTGTTCCGCATCAGGATATTATGCGTATTCTGTGGGCTTCATCACGTGACAACAGCCGTACACCAATGCAGTGGTCAAATGAAGCATATGCAGGCTTCACCACTTCCTCTCCGTGGATGAAAGTGAATCCGAATTACACGGAGATCAACGTAGAAGATCAGTTGAAAGATGAAGGATCTGTGCTTTCTTTCTACAAGAGAATGATTGCCCTGAAAAAAGAACATGAGATTTTCACTTACGGCATTTATGATCTGCTGCTTCCTGATCATCACCAGATTTATGCGTACACGAGAACTCTTAATGATGAGAAGGTCGTTGTGATCACAAACCTTTCTGTTAAAGATGCTGTGATGGAAGATCTGGATTTTAAAGTTGAGCATGAAAATCTGCTTCTAAGCAACCTTGAAGTCAAAAAGCATGGCCCTGCGTCTACCCTTGTCTTAAAACCTTATGAAGCACGCGTATATAAAATCTGATTTAATGAAAGACTGTCCTAATGGACGGTCTTTTTTATATAAAAACGTCACTATTTTCAGAATTCCCTTGCCTTTGGTCAACTTATTTTTCTCGTCACAATAAGCATGGCTTCAGCTTACAACGTTGCTATAGACCCACTCAGGGCACGTCTGCTACGATTTAATTACCAACATCTTAATTGATCCGGAGGCCATGTTTATGGATTTATATGATAATTTAAAAAAGGGTGAACGCGGGGCATGGATCAGTATTGGAGCGTACCTTGTCCTGTCTGCTATTAAACTCATTGTCGGGACCGTGACCGGTTCAGAGGCATTAAGAGCAGACGGATTAAATAACTCCACAGATGTCATCGCTTCCGTTGCTGTGCTGATCGGTCTCCGTATCTCACGAAGGCCACCTGATAAAAATCACCACTATGGACATTTACGGGCAGAATCCATTGCTTCTTTTGCTGCCGCTTTTATCATGACAGCTGTAGCAGTTCAGGTTCTGGTACAGGCTGGATCTCTCCTTCTTCAGGGAGGAGCAACAGAACCGCCGAGCGTGCTGGCAGCCTGGACAGCCATCGGAAGTGCGATCGTCATGTTCGGCGTGTATGCGTATAATTTAAGACTCTCTAAAGCGATAAAAAGCTCCTCATTATTTGCAGCTGCTCAGGACAACCGTTCAGATGCACTTGTCAGTATCGGGGCCGCGATCGGGATTTTCGGAAGTATTTTCGGGGTATTGTGGCTGGATCCGTTAGCTGCCCTGATTGTGGGACTGATTATTTTAAAGACGGCAATCGGCATTTTTAAAGATGCGATTCATACGTTAACGGACGGTTTTGATCAGGAGGAAGTGCAGGATATCACGCTTAATGTCTCGGATATTCCCGGGGTGAGATCCATTGAAGAAATAAAAGGACGGACACATGGTAACATGATGTTCATTGATCTGACGATTAAAGTCAATCCGGACCTGAATGTCATAGAAAGTCATGATATTACAGAGGAAATTGAAGCTTCTTTAAAGGAAAGACATCCTCACACTGAGGTACTCGTGCATATTGAGCCTGATATTTAAACATCAAAACTCCAATGGAAGATTTTCATCTGGAGTTTGATGTTTTTTATTTTCAGAAAAAACTTTTTATCCATCCCTTCTTTTTTATGAACAAGGATAGATATATTAAGAAAATAACAGTATATGAGAGTAATTGTTTTGTTAATGCGCTTACATCAATCTGATTATAAATTCTCATTGTGCTATAATCTCCTCGTTATCAACGGACCCTGACTTTTCTGAGAGTGGAAAGTCAAACAAAAAAATTGAATAAGGAGAGATGCAAAGTTGGATTTAGCACAATATAAACAGGAGTGGTTTGGGAATGTGAGGGGCGACATCATGTCCGGTACGCTTGTTGCCCTTGCACTGATTCCTGAAGCAATTGCTTTTTCGATCATTGCTGGAGTAGATCCTATGGTCGGGCTTTATGCTGCCTTCTGTATCGCAGTGGTTATTGCATTTATCGGCGGACGCCCTGGAATGATTTCAGGTGCAACAGGTGCTATGGCACTTCTTATGACAACACTTGTTGCCGATCACGGCTTACAGTATTTGTTTGCAGCCACGATTTTAACAGGTATTATTCAGCTGATTATGGGTGTATTAAAATTAGGAAAGCTGATGCGCTTTATTCCGAATTCAGTCATGATCGGGTTTGTAAACGCACTGGCGATTTTAATTTTCATGGCTCAGTTGGAACAGTTTGAAGGTGCCGGCTGGGTGATGTATGCACTTGTTGCTGTATCGCTTGCCATTATTTATTTAGTTCCGAGATTTTTTAAAGCCATTCCTTCCCCGCTTATTGCGATTATCGTTGTCACAGCATTTGTGATGATTACGGGAGTTGGAACAAAGACGGTTGGAGATATGGGAACCATCACGCAGGCACTTCCTACTTTCTTTTTCCCTGATGTCCCATTTAATATGGAAACGTTGATGATTATTCTTCCTTACTCTTTATCGCTGGCCGTTGTCGGATTACTTGAATCCCTTCTGACTGCTCAGATTGTAGACGATATGACAGACACACCTAGTGATAAAAATAAAGAAGCGCGTGGTCAGGGAATCGCGAATATGGTTACGGGCTGCTTTGGCGGTATGGCTGGCTGTGCGATGATCGGGCAGGCTGTGATTAACGTCAAGTCAGGTGGACGCGGAAGATTGTCTTCCTTTACTGCAGGGATTGTTTTACTGACACTAATTATCGTCCTGACAGATCTTGTTGTTCAAATACCGATGGCCGTTCTTGTCGGAGTCATGATCATGGTATCGATTGGTACATTTGACTGGAACTCATTAACACGCCTCCACAAAGTACCGAGATCTGACGCGGCTGTAATGATTGTCACGGTTGTTACGGTTGTGATTACACATGACCTTTCAATCGGGGTGTTGGCCGGCGTTCTTTTAAGTGCGATATTCTTCGCTTCCAAGATCTCAAAGGTTCATGTTCAAAAAGAACTCGACCATGCAGCATCTACTGTAGTTTACAAGGTGGATGGTCAGTTGTTTTTTGCTTCCGTCACAGAATTTGTGATGGCGGTTGATTATGAGACTGACGGGATTGAAAAAGTCATCTTCGACTTTACGAATGCCCATCTTTGGGATGATTCCGCGATCAACGCCGTTGATAAGGTCGCAATCAAACTGAAGCAGCAGGGCTTACAGGTTGAATTGACAGGATTAAATAAAGAAAGTACAGAGCTCGTCAATCAACTTTCCATTCATGATAAAACAAATGCAAAACTGACTGGTCATTAATCAAATAATTGAGAAGGCTGTAAAACGAATCTAATTGTTTTACAGCCTTTTTTATTCAAAATTCGATTTTCACCTTTCGTTTGTAAGCGTTTACTTTATAGATTATACTAATTACACATCTAAATAACCTGAGGCTTGAAGTTCTGCTTATATCTTCATATGAACGGAGTCGATTATCATGAAAGCGAAGCGTTTTGATGAGTTGGTTCAACGTTTGGAAGAAGTCGCGGGAAGAGAAGAAAAAGCCGGGGGCATTCAAAATTACTTTATTTTAGGAATCGGAATCGCAGCCATCTGGATTCATTCTTTGTTATGATTCGTATATTTTAAAAGGTGCCCCCGGAATTCGGGAGCACCTTTTTGATTATCGTGCTGCTACTGCAACTAGGTCTTTAGCCGTTTCAACGACGCGCTTAAAGCCTTCTTCTTTAATTTCTTCTGTGCGGTCAACGTATTGGTTGTGACCTTCGATGACAACATCCGTCTGCTTCTGAATACCAAAGAATCCAAGCGCATTTTTGATGAAGTTGAGGCTCATTTCAGCACCCTGCATGGCCGGAGCTGAGTAGTCTCCACCGCGTGCATTAAGTAGGATCGCACGCTTGTCTCCCATTAGCCCCTGTGGACCTTCAGCTGTGTATTTGAATGTTTCTCCTGCGCGGAACAGGTAATCCATGTACGTGTGAAGCACAGCCGGTACTGTAAAATTCCATAGCGGGAAGGCAAATACGACAACATCTGCCTGCTTGAAACGCTCAAGGTGGCCATTAGCAATCGTTAATACCTTTTCTTCAGCTTCTGTAAGCTGGGCATTTTCTGCCTGCTTGAACTGAGCTGCAAGAAAATCCTGTCCGATATATGGAAGCTCTTCGTTATATAAATCGACCTGATCGACTGTAATCTCTTCGTTATTTTTAATTTCCTCAAGGAAAAGATCATGCATTCTTGCTGACACTGACTGATCGGACGGACGGTTATTCGCTTTGACGAGTAATACTCTCATGTTGAAAAACTCCTTTTATGCTTATTAGTCACTTTTATTACTATAACCGAGACACATAATTTTAAACATCTCGAATACGAGATAATTATAAAAGGGTGAGCAGATCAATTCAATTGATCTGCTCACCCTTTAACAAACTTTTTACGTTTGTGTATGAATTATTTATCCACATTCTTTTTATAAACGGCCCTGCCACTGCATGTATAACAAACCGGGTTCGAATGAATCACTGTTTCCAGATGGACGGTTTTGCCCCAAATCCGGTAAATGTGATGGAGTACTTTTTCAAGGTAAGTAGTATCAAGCTCTTCCCCTTCATATTGATGCCTCAGATAAAGCTCACCGTTTCTTAAATAATCACCATTTTCAACCACGATATAAGGGAATCCTCCGTTCACTCTCGAATGAACGAGTTCGTCACGGATCCCCTCCCATTTTTTATCGATGATTTTATAGTCACGGCCAGTTTGCTGAAACACATATAAATCTTCTGTCTCAACAAATTCTTTCGTCATAAAATTTCTGATAAAAGACTGGTCTGATTCAAGCTCTCTTACTTCAAAGATTTTCCCCCGTCCGGCTCCTGCACCATCCTCTTCATCCCATCTTTTTTCAATGTCTTCAAAAAGCTTAATACCGAGATAGTAAGGGTTGATTTGCGTTTTGGACGGCTGCACGACATTTGCGTTTAATTTCGCATATTCTATCGCTTCAGATTCCGTTAACGGCAGCTCTCTCATAATCTTCTGGTGCCAGTAGGACGCCCAGCCCTCATTCATGATTTTGGTTTCAAGCTGCGGCCAGAAATAGAGCATTTCCTCCCGGATAATCGTCATAATATCCCGCTGCCATTCCTCGAGCTCCTTACTGTGCTGCTGAAGGAACAGCATCAGATCTTTCTCAGGTTCCTCCGGAAACATCTTTTTCTTCTGAATCGGCAGATCTTTTTTCTCTTCATCCCATAAATCACTGTAAGGAGGCAGAATTTTCTTCACTCCTTTTGGTTCTTCCTCTGTACTTTTCTCTGCTCTGATCAGCCCCGGGTCAATATGTTCTTCAATCGCCATGACCGCATCGAGAAAAGTTTCAACTTCGTGACGCCCGTATTTATGCTCATAAAATTTAATCCTCTCAGATGATGCAGCCATCCGCTCCACCATATCCCGGTTTGTGTTTTGAAAACGGACATTATTTTTAAAGAAATCACAGTGTGCAAGCACATGGGCAATGATCAGTTTATTTTGAATGAGCGTATTTGTATCGAGCAAAAAAGCATAGCAGGGATTGGAATTAATGACGAGCTCATATATTTTACTAAGGCCCAGATCATACTGCAGCTTCATTTTGTGATACTGTTTTCCAAAACTCCAATGAGAAAAGCGCACCGGCATTCCGTATGCCCCAAACGTATAAATAACAGAAGCAGGGCATACCTCATACCTCATCGGATAGAAATCAAGGCCGAATCCCTTCGCCACTTCAGTAATCTCATCAATCGCATAATACAAATCTTTTGTACTCACTGCCTCACCTCTTTTTTATCAGCATATTCCCTGATGGCAGAAGTATGATTGCAGAAAAGGGACAGCACCTGGTCTATTGAAGACCGGGTGCTGTCCCTCTTCTTACTTTCCGGGTGAGGCAAGACCGTGACGGACAGCGTAGAGTGCTGCCTGTGTCCGGTCTGATACTTCGAGCTTGGAAAATAGGTTGGAGATGTGCGTTTTGACTGTTTTTTCAGTAATGAATAAAGCAGATGCGATTTCCTTGTTGCTTTTTCCCTTTGCGAGCTCAAGCAGTACATCCTTTTCTCTTCTTGTTAGCTGATGCAGCTCGTGTGGGGATGGCTCTTTTTGGTTCACTCTTGATAAAAGCTGATTTGTAGCCTTTGGATGAAGGGTGTTTTCACCTTTGATCAGCTTCCTGATCGATTCAACCAGCTCGTCCGGTTCAATGTCCTTCAGCTGATAACCGGCTGCTCCCGCCTCAATGGCTGGTATCACATGATCCTGGTCTGAAAAGCTTGTCAGCATCATGATCTCGGTTCCAGGAAGTGCACGCTTGATTTCCCTTGTCGCTTCAATCCCATCCATTTCAGGCATGATTAAGTCCATCAGGACAATATCCGGCTGTAATTTTTTGACGAGTTCAACAGCCTCCAGACCATTTTTCGCTTCCCCTACGATTTCTATATCTTTTTGCGTTTTTAAAAAGAAGACGAGTCCTCTCCTCACCACGTGGTGGTCATCTGCAATCAGTAATTTGATCGCCATTCTTATCACTCCTTCAATATGGCAGGCTAATCTGAATCTGTGTTCCCTTGCCAGGTGCACTCTGAATATGGAATGTGCCATTTAATATTCTTGTACGCTCTTTCATGCTTGATATCCCGATTGACGGAAGCCTGTCAAGGTGATCGGTATAGAAACCCTGTCCAAAATCCCGGATGATCAGGCTGATTCTGTCTTCAAATGCCTCAATCCAGATGAAAATTTCATCTATTCCGGCATGTCTTTTACAATTGGTCATTGCTTCCTGGGTGATTCTGAAAATCGCTTCTTCCACTCTTGCCGGTAGATTTAACACACCACTCACTTTTACTTCCACTGTCAGGCCGAGTATTTCACCGAAACCCTTAACCGCTTCACTGATTCCACCTTCCACTCCTTTAGGACGCAGTTGCCAGATCAGCGCTCTCATTTCAGTCAGTGCTTCTTGGGCAAGTGATTGCAGACCATGAAACGTTTCCTTGACTTCCTTTTGCTCAGTCATTTCCGCTCCGCCGCGGGCCGTCAGTGTCATTGAAAAGAGGAGTTGGTTAACTGAGTCATGCAGGTCCCGGGCAAGGCGATTCCTCTCCTGCATGAGCGCGATTTCCTGTTCTTTTTTCGTTAATTGAATTCGTTTAATGGCTGAACCGATCTGAAAAGCAACCGATTCAAGAAGGGCCAGTTCTTCATGACCAAATTCCCTTCTTCCCGGCGTTGCGACATTCAGCAGGCCAAACCTTTCATTTCCTGACTGTAGCGGGACGGTTGCATGATGCGTGATACCATCCGTACTTTCACGCTTCCGGTCTACCGCTTCGACAATCCGCTTACATTCAATAATATTGGATGCCTTTTTCAGGCTGCCACGTTTAAAACGGTTCACACACCAGCAACCGCCTGCCTTCATGAAATAACAGTCTTTTTCAAGCAGTGCTTCCGGCAGGTGGTGATGTGCGATTAAAGAATGCCTGCCATCCTCTTCTATAAAAAATACCCATCCGGCGTGAAAATCTGTTCCGTCAAGGAATTTTTTTAATGCTCCTTCAAGCATGGATTCAAGTTCTGTTTCTTCGTTCAGTAATTCGGCGATTTCTTTTAAAATTACAACATGTGATGGATTGTTCATGACTTTCCCCCATTCTATTTCATTATAAAGAAATTTTTTGAAAAGCGTTATCCTTCCTTTTGATGAGGTTTTGTTCAGTCAAAAGGATGAATAAACAGTTAAGGCGGGACAATCTCTAAATAAGAGTTTGTCCCGCCCGCATGATGATATTAATAGAAACGTGCCGGGGACATCCTTCGCTTTCCGTGGCCGGGCGGTGAACCCGCCTGCGCTTCGCACAGTCGGGTTCACCTGACCCTTTCCGCCACAGGAGTCTTCGGATGTCCCCGGCACTTTATATATTTTTCAAAAAGTAAATAGTACATCCCTGAAACTACACCAAAACCTTCAAATATTCAGATCAAATAAACGAGTGAACTTTTTCCATGAAGGATGCTTTTACGTGATTTAGTTTATGTTCGCTGTCGTCGAGGCTTGAACCGATGACGCTGAAATAGAATTTTACTTTTGGTTCGGTTCCGCTTGGACGTACGCATACCCATGAGCCGTCTTCTAGGAAGTACTTTAATACGTTTGATGATGGAAGTTCGATTTGCAGTTCTGTCTGGTCTGCGTTTAGGCGTCTTGATGTCTGGTAATCTTCCTGTGCTTCTACTTTCAGACCGGCGATTTCTGTTAGTGGCTCCTGACGGAAGGACGACAGGATGGTCTGGATCTGATCGGCACCATCTTTTCCTTTAAGCGTAAGTGATTCAAGCCCTTCCTGATAATATCCGTGCTGTTCAAATAAGGCCAGCAGGACTTCATACAGTGTTTTGCCCTGAGACTTATGATAAGCAGCCGCTTCTGTCGCAAGGAGCGCAGCCTGAATGGCATCTTTGTCACGTGCAAAGTCTTTTACAAGGTAGCCGTAGCTTTCCTCATAACCAAACAGGAATGAATATTCGCCTGTTGCTTCGTATGTTTTAATTTTTTCCCCGATAAATTTAAACCCTGTCAGCACATCCTCAGCGGTTGCACCATAGTGTTCAGCAATTTTCCGGCCGATTTCTGACGTTACGATCGTTTTGAATACGCGGCCGTTGTCAGGAAGCTGACCCTTCTCTTTTTTACGTGCTAAAAGATAATCAAGCAGCAGTGCTCCTGTCTGGTTTCCTGTGAGTAGAATGTACTCGCCATCCGGGCCTTTAACAGCAAGGCCGAGGCGGTCTCCATCCGGGTCTGCTGTAATAAGAAGGTCTGCTCCGATTTCTTTTCCGTCACGAATCGCATATTCAAACGCACCCGGCTCTTCAGGATTCGGAGATTTAACCGTTGTGAATTCTGAATCCGGCTGCTCCTGCTCCTTCACCACGTGCACATCATAACCAAGTGCCTTTAAGCCGCGCTGCACCATCATATTCGAAGCACCGTGCAGCGGAGAAAATACCACCTTCAGATCGGTTTCTTTTGACATCTGCGGCTTTTCAGAAACCGTGATCAGATGCTCTGCATATGCATCATCGACTTCTGTTGAAATGATTTTGATCAAGCCTTTTTCCTTCAGTGACTCAACAGCATCCACTTCAATCGTCAGTTCATTTTCAATGGCATTAATTTCAGCAATAACAGCGTCTGCATCAGCAAGATTCAGCTGGGCACCGTCTGCACCATACACTTTAAATCCATTATATTCAGGAGGGTTGTGACTGGCCGTTGTCATGCCTCCCATAAATGTCTTGAGGAATCTCACTGCAAATGACAGTTGAGGTGTAGAGCGCAATGATTCAAATACATATGTCTGAATCCCATGTGTAGCAAGTGTACGGGCAATCTCCATTGAGAATTCAGGAGATTTCCGTCGGCAGTCATACGCGAGCACAACGCCCTGCGATTTGGCTTCTTCACCATGTTTTTCTATGTATCTTGCAAGACCTTCTGCGGCCTTACGCACTGTATACGTATTCATTTTGTTCGTACCTGCGCCAATTTCCCCGCGCATGCCACCGGTTCCGAATTCAAGGTTTTTATAAAAAGCGTCTTCTTTTGCTTTTTCGTTATGTTGGATGGAATGAATCTCTTGTTTGATTTCCTCTTCTAAAGTATCAAAGTTTGCCCATTTTTCGTATTCTGACTGATAGTTCATTTCAATCCCTCCCGGTAGGTATCTGTGATTCTATTGTTATTGTAGCAGAATGGAATATGATTGAATATTGAAAATGGGAAAAACCCCTGAATAGTCAGGGGTTTTGTTAGAGTTTTGTTTTTAAAATCCGGGCCGGGTCATTCCTTCGCTCGTATAGTATAGATAACCAGATTTTTCTCTGGTTCCTCTGTTATACATGTTTTATTTGTATAATGAAGG
>NZ_SORW01000026.1 GCF_004405105.1 Jeotgalibacillus sp. R-1-5s-1
GATAAAACCTGTCGCTCAGGAGAGACGGCAGGTTTTTTTGTGCGTTTTTTTAGGTGGAAACCGGGTTTGAAAGTGCATGAAGAGCGCCCGGTCGTGGCCGGGATGTTCCTTGAGGTATATAGAATAGAGAATAAAGTTTGTAGAATAAACGGGAAAGTATACTGAATAGGAGCAAAAGTGTGTTGAATAAAGTAGAAAGCAGATAGAATCTCAAGCTGGCTTGAAAGAAAGTCGACTACCTTCTTCAGTTACCCAAGTGCATCAAGTGCACTCCACATCATTCCGTTGTTAAATACTTCAACATTTCCTCCGGCAAAAAAACCGCTGAATAGGCGAGAAAGCTCCTTATGACAGCGTAGTCAGCTGTTTTTTTGTAGGTGATGCACTGGTTCCACCATTCGGTTTCGTACCTGGCGATCATGCTGAGATTATAGAGTAGCAGAAAGTGGGCCTGGATTGGATCAGGGTCCTGCCGGTTTGTTTCGAGTGATTGGAATAGTTCCTCCATTGTGATGGTGACAGGCAACGGATTGCGGTTAAGGAGTCTTGTTGTAAAAACGGTGTAGAGGCCGTTTTTTTGTATTTTGACGGTGTCTTCTAAGAATGAGAAATCTCTTTTCTTGCGTTTACGGGAGGTGACACCGTGGGCAAGCTGGTTGGATTTTTCAGGGTAAAAAGGGTCTTTTATCGTGATGGCTGCTTTCAGCAGATGGGTAAAGCCGTAGAATTGCAGGATGGGCTGGATGGTGAGTGGTGACGTGTTGCTTTGGATGTAAAAGGCTTCTGCGTGTTCGAGGTGAGAGCAGAATAGTTCGTGTTTTTCTGAAGCGAGGATGTGGGCAGTCTCTGGATTTGTTTGCGTGTATACCTGCTGTAATAAGATGAATGAGTCAACTCTGGCATGGTAAGGAAGATAGTGGTTCCAATTAAAGTATGACGTCATACCATAAACCTCCGAACAATTCATAATAATCGAACTTATTTCATCTGTCTTGACACAGGGTATCCCGGCTGATAACCTTACAATAATATTTTTCAGACTGGGAGGAAATTTGACAATGTGGGAAACGAAGTTTGCTAAAGAAGGCTTAACGTTTGATGATGTGTTGCTTGTTCCGGCTAAATCAGAAGTGTTACCGCGTGATGTTGATTTATCAGTGGAATTGACGGATACGATTAAGTTGAATGTCCCAATTATCAGTGCTGGTATGGATACGGTAACGGAAGCGGCGATGGCGATTGCAATGGCGCGTGCCGGTGGCCTTGGTGTCATCCATAAGAATATGAGTATTGAGCAGCAGGCTGAGCAGGTTGAACGTGTTAAGCGCTCCGAAAGTGGTGTCATTACGGATCCATTTTTCCTTACGCCGGATCATCAGGTGTTTGATGCAGAGCACTTGATGGGCAAATACCGTATTTCCGGTGTCCCAATTGTCAATGATATGGATGAGCAGAAGCTTGTCGGGATTATCACAAACCGCGATCTTCGTTTTATCCAGGATTACTCGATTAAAATTGATGAAGTGATGACAAAAGATAATCTGGTAACGGCAGCTGTCGGCACAACGCTTGATGAAGCGGAAAAAATTCTTCAGCAGTATAAGATCGAGAAGCTTCCTTTAGTGGATGATGAAGGTACACTAAAGGGATTAATCACGATCAAGGATATTGAAAAAGTGATCGAATTCCCGAACTCTGCCAAGGATGCAAAAGGCCGTCTTTTAGTCGCTGCTTCTGTTGGTGTGACAGCTGATGCCGTGAAGCGTGTTGAAAAGCTGGTAAAAGCAGGTGTTGATGCGCTTGTCATCGATACGGCACACGGACATTCACAAGGTGTACTTGATACCATTGCGTCGATTCGTGAAGCATTTAAAGACGTTGTGATTATCGCAGGAAATGTAGCAACGGGTGAAGGAACAAAAGCACTGATTGAAGCAGGCGCTGATGTGATTAAAGTCGGAATTGGACCTGGTTCCATTTGTACGACACGTGTTGTAGCTGGTGTCGGTGTTCCTCAGATTACTGCCGTATATGACTGTGCAACGGAAGCACGTAAGCACGGTAAGTCTATTATTGCCGACGGCGGGATTAAGTATTCAGGTGATATCGTGAAGGCACTTGCTGCAGGCGGACATGCTGTAATGCTTGGAAGTCTTCTTGCCGGTACATCTGAAAGTCCTGGTGAAACGGAAATCTTCCAGGGCCGCCGCTTTAAAGTGTACCGCGGAATGGGTTCACTCGGCGCGATGGAAAAAGGCTCGAAGGATCGTTATTTCCAGGAGGATGCGAAAAAGCTTGTTCCTGAAGGCATTGAAGGCCGTACGCCTTATAAAGGACCTCTTGCTGATACGATTTATCAGCTGGTTGGCGGAATCCGCAGCGGAATGGGTTATTGCGGATCAAAGAATTTGTTGGATCTGCGTGAGGAAGCACAGTTTATCCGCATGACGGGTGCCGGGCTTCGTGAAAGCCACCCGCATGATGTACAGATTACAAAAGAATCTCCAAACTACTCATTATAATAGATGAATCGAAGGTAGCAGGACTCTCTTTCTTACGGGAGTCCTGCTTTTTTGTCACGTAACAGTGCTATTCTCTCTCTATTTTTTACAAGGACACTATGATAGAATGACAGAAGTGTACATATTTTGCTGGAGGGTTAAAAACGTGAAAAAAATGTTACGCAACACAGCTGCGGGTATGATGGCGCTTGTGCTCTTTTTAGGAAGCGGTGCATTCATGCAGGACGCAGAAGCTCAGATTCAAAATTGGAATGTCGATGCAGCGATTCTGCTTGAAGCAGAAACAGGAAAAGTCTTATATGCCGAAAATGAAGATACGCTTTTAGGGATTGCAAGTATGACGAAGATGATGACAGAATATCTTCTTCTTGAAGCAGTCGCTGCAGGTGAAGTGTCTTGGGACGATCAATATACGGTAACGGATAAAACGTTCGAAATTTCTCAGGACCGTTCACTCAGTAACGTTCCACTGCGATTAGGCGAACAGTATTCGATTCAGGAGCTTTATGAAGCGATGGTGATTTACTCAGCGAATGCAGCAACGATTGCGATTGCGGAGACGGTTGCCGGTTCAGAGCAGGCTTTTGTCGATCAGATGAACGCGAAGGCTGAAGAGATGGGATTACAGGATTACCGCTTTGTGAATTCTTCCGGTTTGAACAATGCCGACATGCTTGGGTACCATCCTGAAAATACAGGCGCTGATGAGGAAAATGTCATGTCAGCACGTGCAACAGCGAAGCTTGCTCACCGTCTGTTAACGGATTTCCCGGAGGTGCTTGAAACATCAAGCGTTCCGAGAGATGTATTCCGTGAAGGGACAGATGATCAAACTGATATGCCAAACTGGAACTTCATGCTTCCAGGTCTTGTGTTTGAATATGAAGGGGTAGATGGCATTAAAACCGGTACAACGGATTTTGCCGGCTACACATTTACAGGAACAGCTGAACGTAATGGTATGCGTCTGATCTCTGTTGTGATGAACGCAACGGATGAAAATGGCGTGGGTTCATACGACGCGCGATTTGGTGCGACAGCGGAACTGTTTGATTTCGGATTTAACAATTTCAGCATGCAGGAAATTCTGCCTGCAAACTATGAGGTAGAAGGTCAGGAAACACTGGCGGTTGATAAAGGGAAAGAGGATTCTGTAGGCGTTCAGACGACTGAACCTGTTAATGTCCTTTTACAAAATGGACAGGACCCTGCTGAATTCACACCTGAATTGACGCTTGATGAGTCTCTTTTAAATGAAAACGGCGAATTAACGGCTCCGATTGAAGAAGGAGCAGTGGTTGGTACGATCAGCATGGCTGGTGCAGCAGGTGAATATGGTTATCTGGATGAAAGCATGGCTTCTGCGCTTGAAGCGGAGCTTGTAACAACGGAATCCGTTGAAAAAGCGAACTGGTTCGTACTCAGCATGCGTGCGGTCGGCGGTTTCTTCGGAAATCTGTGGGGCACGATTACATCAACTGTATCAGGCTGGTTCAGCTAAATAAAATCAGTGTATAAAGCGCTTCTTGTCTTGACAGGGAGCGCTTTTTTAGTGAAGATAAAAGGTGGAATCAACTAATTCCGACTGGTTTAATCAAAATTTTCTATCCTTTTCAATAAAAGGGTTTTACACAGGATGAAGGAGGCTTTTTGTAATGAATACAGGTACGGATCGTGTTAAACGTGGAATGGCAGAGATGCAAAAAGGCGGCGTGATTATGGATGTAGTCAACGCTGAGCAGGCAAAGTTAGCAGAGGCAGCTGGTGCGGTAGCGGTTATGGCATTAGAGCGTGTTCCTTCTGATATTCGTAAAGAAGGCGGAGTAGCGCGTATGGCAGACCTTCGCATCGTAGAAGAGGTTATGAGCGCGGTAAGTATTCCGGTCATGGCAAAAGCCCGTATTGGACATATTACAGAAGCACGCGTATTGGAATCAATGGGCGTAGACTATATCGACGAGAGTGAAGTATTAACGCCGGCAGATGAAGAGTTTCACCTGCTGAAAAGTGACTTCACGGTACCATTCGTATGCGGATGCCGCGACCTTGGGGAAGCAGCACGCCGTATCGGGGAAGGTACAGCGATGCTTCGTACGAAGGGTGAGCCTGGAACAGGTAACATCGTAGAGGCTGTTCGTCATATCCGTAAGGTAAACGCACAGGTTCGCCGCGTTGTGAACATGTCTAAGGATGAGCTGATGACAGAAGCGAAAATCCTTGGTGCACCATTTGAGCTTCTTTTAGAAATTAAAGAGCTTGGCCGTCTTCCAGTCGTAAACTTTGCAGCGGGCGGTGTCGCAACACCTGCAGATGCAGCATTAATGATGGAGCTTGGCGCTGACGGTGTATTCGTTGGATCAGGTATCTTCAAATCAGATAACCCTGAGAAGTTTGCACGTGCGATCGTGGAAGCAACGACTCACTACCAGGATTATGAACTGATTGCGAAAGTATCAAAAGAGCTTGGTACAGCAATGAAAGGGATGGAAATCTCTTCACTATCATTAGAAGACCGCATGCAGGAGCGCGGTTGGTAAGAAAGGGCTGATCATCATGACAACAGTTGGTGTATTAGGATTACAGGGAGCGGTTAGGGAACATTTCCGTTCAATAGAAGCAGGCGGTGCCAAAGCGGTTGTCGTGAAGAAAGCAGAACAGCTCTCAACTATTGACGGATTAATTATTCCAGGCGGGGAAAGCACAACGATGCGCCGCCTGATTGATGTATACGGTCTAATGGAGCCACTGCGGCATTTTGCAGCCTCCGGAAAGCCGATTTTTGGCACTTGTGCAGGCCTGATTTTGCTTGCAGGTGAAATCGTTGGATATGATGAGCCGCATTTAGGTGTGATGGATGTCGTCGTTGAGCGAAATTCATTTGGCCGTCAGAAGGAAAGCTTTGAAACGGATTTATCTATCAAGGGAATTGAGGGAGATCCATTCACAGCTGTCTTTATCCGAGCGCCACACATCGTATCAGCAGGCCCGGAAACAGAAGTGCTTGCCACATACAAAGACCGGATCGTACTGGCGCGCCACGGACAATTCCTTGGCTGCTCGTTCCATCCGGAATTAACGGACGATCACCGTCTGACGGAGTATTTCATCAGCATGGTTAAATCAGCTGGTGTGACTGCGTAAGAAAAAAGGTTGATCTTTTCCAAACCGTATAGTAAGGTAATTTTTAAGAATAAATCGAAAAGCTGTGACAGAAAACAGTAGCAATCCACCCTTTTTCAAGAGAGCCGTCGGCTGGTGCGAGACGGTAAAAGGAGGTCGCGAATCCATTCTGGAGCGGGAGCCCGAAACACCGTAGTAAGGCTCCACGGTCGACACCGTTACGTCATTGAGCGGGGAGTAACTTCATGTGCTCCCAATCAGGGTGGTATCGCGGGCCTAAACTCCCGTCCCTTATTTTTATAATAAGGGACGGGAGTTTTTTGTTTGCGTAGAGTTAGGGTCTGACCCCAACTCTACAGTCCGGCTTTTCAAACACAAGAGGAGGAATACATTATGTTGGATTTAAAGCGTTTAAGAAATCATTTTGATGAAATTAAAGGGAAAATGGCTCACCGCGGTGAGGACTTGAAGGATTTCGATCAGTTTCAGGCTTTGGATGAGGAGCGCCGTGAGCTGATTGCGAAAGGTGAGGAGAAGAAGAGCCGCCGTAACGAGGTGTCTCAGGCGATCGCCCAGATGAAGCGTGAAAAGAAAAATGCTGATGATGTGATCGCAGAAATGCGTGCGCTTGGCGATGAAATCAAAGAGGCGGATGACCGCCTTCGCGAGGTTGAAGAAAAGCTTCAGGGCCTATTGCTGTCTATTCCGAACGTCCCGCATGAAAGTGTGCCGGTGGGTGAAACAGAGGACGACAATATTGAGATTCGTAACTGGGGAACGATCCGCGATTTCGAATTTGAACCAAAGCCTCACTGGGATGTTGCGACTGACCTTGAAATGCTTGACTTCGAGCGCGCAGCTAAAGTAACCGGAAGCCGTTTTGTCTTTTACAAAGGTGCCGGTGCCCGCCTGGAGCGTGCTTTGATCAACTTTATGATGGACCTCCATCAGGACCAGCACGGCTATACGGAAATGCTGCCGCCATACCTTGTTAACCGTACGAGCATGACAGGCACAGGCCAGCTGCCAAAGTTTGAAGAGGACGCGTTCCGCATTGAAAAAGAGGACTACTTCCTTGTGCCAACATCAGAAGTACCGGTGACTAATTACCACCGCGATGAAATTTTAAAAGCGGATGACCTGCCAAAAGCGTATGTGGCCTACAGCGCTAACTTCCGCTCTGAAGCAGGATCTGCCGGCCGTGACACGCGTGGATTGATCCGTCAGCATCAGTTTAACAAAGTTGAGCTTGTACGCTTTGCGAAGCCTGAGGATTCTTATGAAACGCTTGAAATGCTGACAGGACACGCTGAAAAAGTACTTCAGCTCCTTGAACTGCCATACCGCGTCATGAGCATGTGTACAGCGGACCTTGGCTTCACAGCAGCGAAGAAATACGACATCGAAGTATGGATTCCAAGCTACGGCACGTACCGCGAGATCTCTTCTTGCAGTAACTTCGAGGACTTCCAGGCACGCCGCGCAAACATCCGCTTCCGCCGCGAGCCAAACGCCAAGCCGGAGCACGTGCACACGCTAAACGGAAGCGGTCTAGCGATCGGCCGTACCGTTGCTGCGATCCTGGAAAATTACCAGCAGGCAGACGGCAGCGTTATCGTCCCAGACGTACTACAGCCTTATATGGGTGGTAAGAAGGTTATTTCTAAATAAGGTTTTTAAAAAAGCCGTCCGGTTTCCGGGCGGCTTTTACTTTTGGGTGGATGTATGGGGAAGAGGCAATGTAGTGATGTGCTTAGGAAAATGAGAGGGAAGTTAACAAAATGGGTGTGAAAGCTTGTGAGATAGCTTTAGAAGCCGAGGTAGTACGCGGAATACTGCCGATTTTCACAGACTCGGCGTGATCGCGCAGAAAAGGGGTAGGTCAAATGGTACTGAACTGACGAATGTTGCGGTTAAGCTCACGAAAGTAGTCATCGTGCTCACAAAAGTCCCGCCTAACCTCACGAACTTACCCATTAACCTTACAAACTTCATCCGTATCCTTACGAACACTCTCCTCTTGACGTTTGCATACCATAGGGCGTATCATATTTTATAAACTTATATTCCGATCAGAAAGGTATGATATAAATGGCAGCTTCTCCATCTATTCCCCGTCCTCTTGTACGTGTGAACCAGTTTACGATCGTGCTAAGCGTTGTTGCAGCCTGGCTGACAGGCATCCATGCACTTATTTTGATTCCTCTCATTGCCGGATTAGGCGGCATTCTATTCGATTTCAACCCTGTGATGCGCGGGGCAAAGGTATTTTTGAAAAAGCCGATGAATGAATATATTCCCGAGGATCGCGATGACCAGCGGTTTAATCAGCTGATTGCGGTATTTTTTCTCGGTAGTGGCTATTTTTCTTTCCTCATGGGCTGGACAATTGCGGGCTATGCCTTTACAATAATGGTTGTTGTTGCAGCGTCCGTTGCGATCATGGGCTTTTGTGTCGGTTGCTTCATCCGTTTCCAGTGGAAGCAGTGGCAGTACCGCAGAACGAAAGCATCGAAAAGTTTCTAAAAAACTTTTTAAAAACGTTTGACGGGTTATGCAATACATGATATTATAATTCTTGTCGAACACGGAGGTATACCCAAGTCCGGCTGAAGGGATCGGTCTTGAAAACCGACAGGGGTGTAACAGCCCGCGGGGGTTCGAATCCCTCTACCTCCTCCATAATTTTAAATTTAACATCAACGCGCATAAATATTGGAGAGCCCGCTGCTTTTGCAGTGGGTTTTTCTTATGCAAAAAAACAGAGGCCGCAAGCCTCTGTTTTTTTAGATAGAAGTATCTTTATTTCGTTTTCTGGCATTTAAAGCAATCAGAATGACGCAAAGAATCATCGCTGCGATGCAAATGCTGTTTAGCACAGTACTTTCTGTGGAATTAAACCAAATCCCTGATTGATAACAAAAAACGAGTACCACACCAAAAGATACAAGTGAAAACATATAGCTGATGATTCGTGCCATTGTGTTCAACTCCTTATATCTTTGTAGTTTCAGGGTCTGACCCTTAACTCTACCTTGATCGATCTGTTACCTTCACACCTTGGCTTTTTAACCTTGAGATCAAAACCTTTAAATGGTCAGGATTAACGTCTTTAGGAATCAGAAAACGCTCGGCTATTTTTTCTTTGTTGCGATAGAATAAGTAATGATCTTTGGTTTCATAGATATCAAAATACTGATCAACGGGTACTTCTTTTTTGGCTTTTCCGATGAGGAATAGATTTTGATCTTGATGATATTCAACAAGCTCATCTGAAACACCGTTGTGGCTGTATCGGTTAAATATTTGCAAGGCTTTCTGCTTTATCCGAAAATTAATTATTTTTCTTGGGATCCATAAGTTGATAAACCAAAGAATAAAAGTAAAAAGAATCAGGATTGAATAAACAATGAAGGGATTGTCTCCCTCTATAAAATCTCTTGCAATAATGTATACTGCATAACACAAAAAAACAAGTGTTGCTAACGTGATAAGGATAAACTGAAGTCTATACAATAGTCTATTGACTGGTAAATACTTTATTAACTTGATGTAATCTTTTTCTTTAGCTTGAAATTCAAATTTTATTGGATTCATTTTGCTCTCCTTTCCAAATGTAGAGTATGGGTCTGTCCCAAACTCTACCGTAGACCCATGGACAGACCCTAACTCTACACAAAAGCGGATGGCACAGGCCATCCGCTTTTGTTTTTATTTTTTCAGCAGCGATGTCTGCTGGATGAATGAGCCGATTTTTTCTAGGATCGGGTCGATGGATGTTGGGTCTTTGACTAGGTCGTAGTCGTTGATGTTCAGGCGCAGCACGGGGCATGCGTTGAATGAGTCGATCCAGTTTTCGTAGCGCTGGTGCATTTCTTCCCAGTATGCGAGTGGTGTTTCCTGCTCCATTGGGCGTCCGCGTGACTGGATGCGGCTGACGATATCGTCGAGTGAGCCTTCCAGGTAGATTAATAGACTTGGATGCGGGAAGTAAGGTGTCATGACCATCGCGTCAAACAGGCTTGTGTACGTATCGTAATCGACTGGTGACATCGTGCCTTTTTCGTAATGCATTTTAGCGAAAATGCCGGTGTCTTCGTAAATGGAGCGGTCCTGGATGAAGCCGCCTCCGTATTCGAACATGCGCTTTTGTTCCTTGAAGCGTTCTGCAAGGAAATAGATCTGCAGGTGGAAGCTCCATTTTTCGAAGTCTTTATAGAATTTATCGAGGTACGGGTTGGCTTCCACTTTTTCAAAGGATGTGCGGAAGTTCAGGTGGTCGGCCAGTGTCTGGGTCATCGTTGATTTTCCGACGCCGACGGTTCCGGCGATTGTAATGACAGCATCGTTCGGGATGCCGTATTTTTCACGTGCATTCATCAGATTGTACTCCTTTTAAGTAAAGATTCTTCAACCTGCTGAATGACTTTTTGCAGGTCCTGTTCGTGGTGGACGAAGTCAAGATCGTCCCCGTTAATGCGCACAACCGGGATTTCCGGATGTGTTTTTTCGAAATGACGGATAAAATCCTCGTAGTCGGCTGAGAGCTGCTCGAGATACATCGGCGTCATGTCTTTTTCAAAATCACGGCCGCGCATCTTAACCCGCTTCAGCAGGGTATCAAGGCTCGCGTTCAGGTAAACGATCACGTTCGGCTTTGGCATATCTGCCGTTAAAATACGGTAGATCTCAAGGTATTTCTCGTATTCAGCTTCACGCAATGTGCGTTTGGCGAAAATCAGGTTTTTGAAAATGTGATAATCGGCTGCGACCGGCTTTTGCTCAGCTAAATAGAGGCGCTGGATATCGCTCAGCTGCTTGTAGCGGTTGCAGAGGAAAAACATTTCCGTCTGGAAGCTCCATTCATCGATGTCGCTGTAGAATTTATTTAAAAAAGGATTCTCGTCCACGATTTCCTTTAATAAGTGGAAATCAAAGTGAGAGGAAATCGCTTTCGCAAGGGAGGTTTTTCCCACGCCGATCGGGCCCTCCACGGTAATAAACGGAATGGTCGTCATTCTCGTTTCCTCCTTAATGATTCGATAAGCTCTGTGCTGGTAAGACGCAGAGATGGATTGAAAAATAAGCGTGTCGCTCATTAAATGCCAACCGTAATTGTACCACATTACACAGGGTAAAAGTAGACGCATTCCGACGAAAAAAGACAAGAACCGGATAAATACGGCGCTTGTCTTTAAGAAAAATATTCATGGTAATTTGACGACGTTAAACTGATCACTAATGAGTAGCCAGTTTTGAGGGAATGACAGCCCGAGCTTCCAATAGCTCATACCGCGCAGGCGAAGCTCCTTTAACAAATCAAACTTGGCCTGAATGGAGCGGGCGTCCTCGAACCAGATAATATGATCTTTCCCTTCTGCCGTGTATTCAATGAAGGGTGCCTGGGCGGTTTCGTCATACTGAATCGGGACACCTTGTCTCGCTGCAATCGCGATGGCTTCCTGCGGACTGATCGCGCGTGCCTGTGACCCTTGAACAAATGGCAGCGTCCAGTCATAACCGTATAGATTCTGCCCCATCATGATTTTAGAGGCGGGCATTTCGGTTAAGGCATACTCAAGCACATCGCGCACCGGTCCGATTGGTGACACCGCTTGTGCCGGACCTCCGCTGTAGCCCCATTCATACGTCATGATCACAACAAAATCCACGATTTCCCCAATCGCTTTATAATTGTGCGCCTCATACCATTTACCCGGTTGATCCGCTCGCGTTTTCGGAGCAAGGGCTGCTGAGACGAGCCAGCCCTCCTTAGAGAACCGATCCTTCGCTTTTCTTAAAAAGGCCGTATACGCCTCTTCATCAGCTGGCCGCAAATATTCAAAATCAAAGTGAATATCGCGAAACCCGTATTGTTTAGCAGTTGCGGTGATGGAATCAAGCAGCCGATCCTGCACGGCCTGGTCATTTAACAGGATGCGTCCGAGCTCGTCACTGAACGCCCCTTCTTCTAAATTAGTGATCACCATCATGAGCGTCACGCGGTTTTGCTCTGCAATCGGCACAAACGGCTCTACGATCAGCTCACTCAGCGTGCCGTCGCGCTTGGCCTGAAAACTGAAAGGAGCAAGGTACGTTAAATACGGAGCAGCTTCCCGCGTTCTGTTCAGCAGATTTTCACTCACAGCGCCAAACGGCTCAGCATACGCGTTAAATTCAGCTGATGCTTTCGGTGCCGGTGGCAGGTAAAGACGCCAGCCGACAGCAAGCGGTTGATCGGGAGACAAACCGTTAATTGCGGCAAGCTCCTGATACGTCAGCCCGTTCCGTCTGGCAATCTGATAAAGCGAATCTCCGGGCTGCACAAAATAATAACTCCCCGTAATCGGAATCACCAGCGCCTGCCCGACAACGAGCCGGTCCGGATTCGGCAACTGGTTGGCGGTCGCGATCTGCTGAGGCGTAATGGAATAGCGTGCCCCGATGGTGAAAAGTGTTTCTCCGGGTTGAACGATATGGATTTGCATGTAAGAAAACCCCTTTCTGGGGGACGGAGCGCCCGTTCTTTTTCTCAAAAAGGAACGGGCGCTCCGTCCCCATAGACGCTTTTTTCATCTATATGATAAGATCAGAAAAAAATGAGCAAAGGACGGACGAGATGACTGAGCGCGATGAATATTGGATGCAGCGTGCGATTGATGAGGCGAGGAAGGCGGAGGCGATTCGCGAGGTGCCGATCGGGGCTGTGGTTGTAAAGGATGATGAGTTGATTGCGTCTGCTTATAATTTGCGGGAGACGACGCAGAATGCTGTGACGCATGCGGAGCTTTTAGCGATTGAGAAGGCGTGTGAGGCGGTTGGCAGCTGGCGGCTTGAGGGGACGACGCTTTATGTGACACTAGAGCCGTGTCCGATGTGCAGTGGTGCCATTTTGCTGTCGCGTGTGGACCGGGTCGTGTATGGGGCCCGTGATCCGAAGGCGGGCTGTGCGGGGAGCCTTATGAATCTGCTTGAGGATGAGCGGTTTAACCATCGTTGTGAGGTGGTGCCGGGTGTGCTTGGTGAGGCGTGCGGGCAGATGCTGACTGATTTTTTTCGCGGACTACGTGAAGAGAAAAAAAGGAAGAAGAGCCAGTTAAAAGATCCTGATTGATTTTTCAGCGGACAGATAGTATACTAAATTTTGCGTCGTCAAATGGCGTTTATGATTACTGGTCTCATTTTTGCCGTGCTAGGTGGGGAATTAGCGGTGCCCTGTATTCGCAATCCGCTCTAGCGAAACTGAATCCCTTCTCGAGGCTGCACATGCTTTTTGGTCTGCCTTCTGTAAGTGGTGTTGACGTCCGGGTCCTGCGCAATGGGAATTCATGAACCATGTCAGGTCCGGAAGGAAGCAGCATTAAGTGGAAGCTCTCATGTGCCGCGGGGTTGCCTGGACCGAGCTAACTGCAGAAGTAACGCTTGGGGCTGTCAGTCGACAGAAGGTGCACGGCATTTTAATTTATATCATCAAGCCATCCGGTTTATGCCGGGTGGCTTTTTTGCTGCGAAAAAGAAGGGCGTTTTTCGGGACTCATCTTTCGCTTCATCGTTTCCTGACTGCCTGAATTGCGTTATACTTGATAGAGGACGATTAAGAGATCGACAGGAGGGTACTTCATGGCTTATCAAGCGTTATACCGCGTCTGGCGGCCGCAGGAATTTGCGGATGTTGTTGGACAGCAGCATGTCACGCGGACGTTGCAAAACGCCCTCTTACAGGAGAAAATCTCCCATGCGTATTTATTTTCCGGGCCGCGTGGTACCGGGAAAACAAGTGCTGCCAAAATTTTAGCGAAGGCAGTAAACTGTGAGCATGCTCCGGTAGGGGAACCATGTAATGAATGCACTATTTGTAAGGGCATCACAGACGGCTCCATTCCGGATGTGATTGAGCTTGATGCCGCTTCGAACAATGGTGTGGATGAGATTCGCGACATTCGCGATAAAGTGAAATACGCGCCAAATGAAGGGCGTTATAAAGTATATATTGTCGATGAGGTTCACATGCTGACAACAGGTGCGTTCAATGCCCTGTTAAAAACGCTTGAGGAGCCGCCAAAGCACGTCATCTTTATTTTGGCCACGACTGAACCGCATAAAATTCCACTCACGATCATTTCCCGCTGTCAGCGCTTCGATTTCAAACGGATTACGTCTCATGATATTACCGGGCGCATGATGCATATTGCCAGTGAATCCGGCGTAGAGTATGACGAAAAAGCGATGCATATTATTGCCCGTGCAGCAGAGGGCGGAATGCGTGATGCACTCAGTCTGTTTGATCAGGCGATTTCATTCAGCGGTGAAAAAGTGACGGTTGAAGATGCCCTGACGGTAACAGGTTCGATCGGGCAGGATCAGCTGACAGCCCTGATGCAAAAGCTGAACGAGCATGATGTAGCAGGATCGCTTGATCTGATTCACCGGCTGCTCGAGGATGGAAAGGATCCAGTGCGTCTGACAGAGGATCTGATTATGTACAGCCGTGATCTTCTATTATATAAAACAGCGCCGGGTCTTGAGGATTCAATGGAGCGGGTGCTGTCAGATGAAGCCTTTAAGGAAATGGCAGAGCAGATTCAGCCGGAACAGCTGTATCAGTATATTGAAGGGTTAAATAAAACGCAGCAGGAAATGAAGCTCTCGAATCATGCGAGAACCCATTTAGAAGTAGCGGTCGTAAAGCTGTGTCACGTTGAGCGCACGGCTACAGCAAGCGCTGCGGACATTCCGGACCTTCAGCAGCTGATCAGCCGGGTCCAGCAGCTTGAAGGCGAGCTGAAAAGGCTTAGGGAAAACGGCGTTCAGGCAGCACCGGCAGAAGCCCAGCAGCCCGCGGCACCGAAAAAAGCTGCCCGGTCGAATACGATGTATAAAGCGCAGGCTGGCCGGATCGTTGAGGTGCTCCGCAACGCAACGAAAAATGATATCAGTCAGATCAAAGGCCGCTGGGGAGATATGCTTGAGAGCATGAACCGCCAGCAGTTAAGGTCTCTGACTGCCCTTTTAAACGAAGCGGAACCTGTAGCAGCATCTCAGGACGCTTTTGTGTTAAAATTTAAATATGAGATTCATTGCAAGATGGCAATGGAAAACAATAAGCTGACCGACACGATGCCGTCTATTTTACAGGAGCTGACCGGCTCTTATTATTCAGTCATTGGCGTGCCTGAAGATCAGTGGCTCGAAATCCGCGAAGACTTTATTCAGAATCAGGATATGCCTGAGGGAGAAGATGCGGAAGCAAAGGAAGATCCGCTGATTGAAGAAGCGCGAAAGCTTGTCGGACCAGATTTACTTGATATTCAAGACTAAAAACTCGGAGGTAATCAAACATGCGTGGTATGGGAAATATGCAAGGTATGATGAAGCAGATGCAGAAAATGCAAAAGCAAATGGCAAAGGCACAGGAGGAGCTTGGTGAAAAGCGCCTGACTGGTACAGCTGGAGGCGGAATGGTGACAGTAACCGTTACTGGCCATAAGGAAGTTGTAGATGTAGAAATCAAAGAAGATGTTGTGGATCCTGATGATATCGAAATGCTACAGGACCTTGTACTTGCTGCAACAAACGAAGCAATGAAGGCAGCGGACGAGTTGACCAACTCTACGATGGGGCAGTTCACTAAAGGCATGAACCTCCCAGGGATGTTTTAAGGAGCCGTATGCATTATCCGGAACCAATATCGAAGCTGATCGACAGCTTTATGAAACTGCCAGGAATCGGGCCGAAAACAGCGGCCCGACTGGCGTTTTTTGTATTAGGAATGAAGGAAGACACGGTGCTTGATTTCGCCAAGGCGCTGGTCAACGCTAAGCGGAATCTCGGTTTTTGCTCTGTGTGCGGTCATATCACGGATCAGGATCCATGCTACATCTGTGAGGACCAGAAGCGCGATCGCAGTCTGATCTGTGTAGTGCAGGACCCGAAAGATGTCATTGCCATGGAAAAGATGAAGGAATATTCCGGTCTTTATCACGTTCTGCACGGTGCGATCTCTCCGATGGATGGGATCGGCCCCGAGGACATTAACGTGCCGGATCTGTTAAAACGTCTTCAGGACGACGAGGTTCAGGAAGTGATCCTCGCCACTAACCCGAATATTGAAGGGGAAGCAACGGCGATGTATATCTCCCGTCTGCTTCGTCCATCCGGCATTAAAGTGACCCGGATCGCCCACGGTCTGCCTGTAGGAGGAGACCTTGAATATGCCGATGAAGTCACCTTATCAAAAGCGCTTGAAGGGCGCAGGGACGTATAAAGGAGCGCTCTTACATGCTGTTTCGTAAAAAAGGGAAACTAAAGCAGGAGTTCGATGACAAGCTCGTCGATCTCATGCACGACACAAGAGATGAATGGCAGCAGCAAAAAGGACTGGCTGAAATGAGCCTTGAGAAAAGTCCTCAGCTGATTGCTGCAGAAAAAATGGCAGAAGCACGTTATTTCTATTTGTTTAAAGAAGCCCGCCACCGGAAAATTGTCATAAAATAATCTTCACGCTCATATAATGTGTATACGGACCATCCTATAAAGGGGGAGCGGATACACGTGATCTGGCTGTGGGGAGCAGGGACGCTCATTACCGTATTGATGATCTTTACGGTAGGGATCGTCCCTTTTTTAAAATGGATGTGGCGGATGGGAACAAAGTGGATTGTCGGGCTGGGGCTGCTCTTTATCGTCAACCGTTTCGGACAGGAATACGGTCTTTACGTTCCAATGAATCCGGTGACGACCGGGATTGCAGGGATTCTCGGGATCCCGGGCACTGCAGCACTGGTGTTTATTTTCAGAGTATAACGATGAAGTTCCCTATAAAAGGAGAAGTGTTTTCCTTTTACAGGGAACTTTTTTGTGTGTCATACGTAAAACAGATAAGAAGGAATCGAAAAGGAGTGAATCACATGAATCGTTATCGTGTAAAGCCGAGTAAAGGTATATCGCTGCTTGCGATGGTCATGGGTATAGCGTTTGTAGTGATCGGCGTTACTGTCATCATGCCAACAGCGGGAGCCTTTGGAGCGATCTGGACAGCAGGCGCTGCAGGCATTACGATCTTCCACGCGGTGAATGTCTTTTCAGCTAAAGGAGCCTCTACCTATGAAGCAGACGTGGAGCTCGGTCAGACTGAACAGCCCGGAGGAAATTATGAAGATAAAATCCGTCAGCTTCATCGATTAAAGAAGGATGATCTGATTACAGATGAGGAATATGAAGCGAAGAAGAATGAGCTGTTGAGTGAGAAGTGGTGAATGATGCGCGCGTGTCAGAGGCCGTATTGAACGTTTATTTGCGGAATTGAAAAGTATTTTTAAAAAAGGGGTTGCAATACATAAAACATCCGTGATATATTATTCCTCGTTGCGAAAAACAACGGCCATCAACTTCAACTGGATGCTGAAAAAACTTTTTCAAAATAACAG
>NZ_SORW01000027.1 GCF_004405105.1 Jeotgalibacillus sp. R-1-5s-1
TGATCCACCTTCATTATACAAATAAAACATGTATAACAGAGGAACCAGAGAAAAATCTGGTTATCTATACTATACGAGCGGAGGGTGGTCCCAGCCCGTTTTTTCGCAAATACAGGGTTGACAATCTTATTTCAGCATAGTAAAGTAAGGGACAACATTTGAATAGTACGATATCTTCTTATCCAGAGAGGTGGAGGGACTGGCCCTATGATACCTCGGCAGCGGACTTATTAATAAGCACCGTGCCAACTCCAGCAGGCGATTTGCCTGACAGATGAGAAGAGTGTTTGCGATAAGCAGCCTCTTCTTGTTTTGCAGGAAGAGGCTTTTTTCTGTTTCTTCCTGAATAAAGCAGGATAATGTTTTTGACCTTAATCCGATTAAACAGCCCTGAAAACATATATTTAGAGGAGGATCCTGATGATTCAATTTGAAAATGTCAAAAAAACATACGGTGAAGGCGAAGAAGCTGTTCACGCATTAAAAGGGATCGATTTAACTGTAGAAACGGGTGAAATATATGGTGTCATCGGCTTCAGCGGTGCAGGAAAAAGCTCACTTATACGCTGTGTGAACTGGCTTGAACAACCAACGGAAGGAAAAGTCCTGATTCATGGACAGGATTTAAACAGCCGCTCCAAGCAGGAAATTAGAAACATTAGAAAAGACATCGGGATGATCTTTCAGCATTTTAACCTGTTGAACTCTAAGACTGTTTTTCAGAATGTCGCGACTCCCCTGCTGCTCAGCCGGGAGCCGAAGGATAAAATCCGGAACAGAGTAACAGAGCTGCTTGACTTTGTCGGTCTCGGAGATAAGGCAGATCAATATCCTGACCAGCTATCCGGCGGGCAAAAGCAGCGTGTCGGTATCGCCCGGGCCCTTGCAACCAATCCTTCCATCCTGTTATGTGATGAAGCGACATCAGCACTTGATCCGCAGACGACCCAATCGATTCTGGACCTGCTGAAAAAAATCAATAAAGAGTACAACATCACAATTTTAATCATCACGCACGAAATGACTGTGATCCGGGAGATATGCGATAAAGTGGCAGTCATTGAGGAAGGAACCATCAAAGAAAAAGGAACGGTGTTTGAGGTGTTCACGAACCCTCAGCATCCTACAACTAAACGTTTTGTTCGTTCCGTCATGAATGATCAGTTACCTGAAAGTATTGTCAGGGAGCTTGAAAAGAAGAACTTCAAGAACGTTTACCGGATCCAGTATACAGGGCATTCCGCCGGATCCCCTCTTCTTTCAAGACTTTCACGGAAGTTCAACCTGGATGTCAATGTGCTTTACGGAAACATTACCGAACTGCAGGACATTCCGTACGGCAATCTGATTGTAGAATTCGATGGACAGCAGTCTGATATTCAAAGAGCGCTGCATTATATCCAGCAGGAAAATGTGTATGTAAAGGATGTGACCCGACATGCTGGTTAATACAGATCAAATTATTGAAGCACTTTGGGAAACATTGGCCATGGTTGGCTTCTCCCTCCTCTTCTCCTCACTCATCGGATTTCCGCTTGGGATCCTGCTTGTTGTGACGAGAAAAGGACATTTACTTGAGAATACAGCTATTTTTAACGTATTAAACGCAGTAATTAATGTTTTTCGCTCTATTCCATTTATCATCCTGATGGTTGCCATTATACCAATCACAAGACTAATTGTAGGAAGTTCAATCGGAACAGCAGCTGCTGTTGTTCCACTTGTTTTTTACGCGGGTCCTTACATTGCGCGGCTCATCGAAAACTCTCTTTTAGAAGTGGATAAAGGCGTCATCGAAGCAGCTGAAGCAATGGGCGCAACACCGGGCCAAATCATTTTTAAATTCCTGATCCCGGAAGCATTGAGCTCACTTGTCCTGGCATTAACGATTGCCACAGTCGGACTCGTTGGTGCTTCCGCTATGGCTGGAGCCGTTGGTGGCGGTGGCCTCGGAGACCTGGCGATCACTTATGGATACCAGCGCTTTGATACAGCCGTTATGCTGATCACAGTCGGAATTCTGGTCGTTATGGTTCAGGGACTTCAAACAACAGGAAATATCGTATCGAAAAAAATCAGAAGAAGCTAAATGGAGGATTTATCATGAAGAAAACAATTGGAACCGTATTAATCGCATCAACTACAGCATTACTTGCCGCATGTGGCGGAGACAGTGAAACCGTTACGATCGGGGTCAGTGGATCTGACACGCGAATCTGGGATTTTGTCGCCGAGAAAGCAGCTGAAGAGGATATTGAAATTGAAATTGTCAGCTTTTCAGATTATGTTCAACCTAACGTTGCGCTTGCAGAAGGTGATATTGATTTGAATGCCTTCCAGACAATCTCTTATTTTGATGAGTTTATTGAGGACCGAAATCTTGACCTTGCGCCAATTGCTTCTACAGTCATCGCACCAATGGCACTGTATTCCGAAAAAGTGTCATCAGTGGACGAACTTCCGGAAGGTGCAACAATCGCAGTTCCAAATGAAGCAACAAACCTGGGCCGCGCGCTGCTTTTACTTGAAGAAGCAGGACTCATTGAATTAAGCGATGATGCGGGATTAACAGGAACACCGGAGGACATTACTGAAAATCCTAAAAATATCACGATTGAACCGATTGTTGCCGGTCAGACGCCACGTGTACTCCCTGATGTGGATGCATCGATCATTAATAACGGGATTGCAGTAGACGCAGGCTTCAGCCCGGTTGACGACTCTATTTTCCGCGAAAGCGATACAGCAACACCTTACATTAACATCATCGCAAGCCGTACTGAAGATCAGGATAATGAAGTGTACCAGAGAATCGGTGAACTGTATCAGGAAGATGATGTCGCACAGTTTATCGAAGAGGAATATGACGGTGGAATGATTCCAACATTTGTGTCATTAGATGAATTAACGAATTATTAAGGAGGTCAACCATGAGCCTTGTCACTTATTTTGAACAGGAAATCCTTGAGCACATTGACGAAAGAAAAGAGCAATATTTATCAACAAGTCACCAGATTCATGCTCATCCTGAAATCGGGAATGAGGAATATTTTGCGCAGGATCTGCTGACCAGCCATTTAGTATCAGCCGGATTTAACGTTGAAAAGAATATCGCCGGTCATGAAACGGCTTTTTACGCCTACAAAAAAAGCGATAAACCTGGACCGGTCATCGCCTTCCTGGCAGAATATGATGCACTCCCTGGTTTAGGGCATGCGTGTGGGCACAACATTATCGGAACGGCCAGTATAGCAGCAGCGATCAGTATAGGCAGCGTTATCCATGAAACTGGCGGTACGGTTGTCGTACTTGGTACCCCTGCTGAGGAAGGAGGGCCAAACGGAAGCGCAAAAGGCAGCTTTGTTCAGCACGGTTATCTGGACGGGATAGATGCTGCGATGATGATTCATCCATCTTATCGAAACGGTCTGACAACGACGAGCCTGGCCGTCGACCCGCTCGATTTCGAATTCATTGGAAAGCCGGCCCATGCAGCCTCTTCCCCACACGATGGGGCAAATGCACTTGAAGGAGTCATTCAACTGTTCAATGGCATTAATTCATTAAGGCAGCATGTAACGAGCGACGTCCGTATCCACGGCATTATTACGCACGGCGGGGACGCGCCAAACATCATTCCCGCTTATGCAAAAGCCCGCTTTTATATCAGAGCTGCAGAACGTGCTACCTTAAACCACGTGACTGAGAAAGTCAGAGCGATTGCTCAAGGTGCTGCCCTGGCAACAGGAACAAAGGTAAACATCCTGGAATTTCAAAACCAGGTAGATAACCTGATCCCTACGCCTTCATTTGATGATGTCTACAAAAAAGCATATGAATCACTTGGCGGCACCTTCCCTGAAAAAGTACATGGCGGAATCGGTTCAACAGATGCCGGCAATATCAGCCACGTTGTGCCGACCATCCACCCATATGTAAAAATCGGACCTGAAGAATTAGTTCTCCATACAGAAGAATTTCGCGAAGCCGCTAAATCAAAAGCCGGAGATGAAGGGCTTTTGATCGGTGCCAAATCACTGGCATTGACAGCCTTCCGCCTTCTGACCGAGCCTGAATTACTTCGGGGCATTAAAGAAGAATTTAATAATCGTTAGTATGCAAACAGCCTCTGATTCGTTGAATCAGAGGCTGTTTGTTTCTTCATGTGACTAGGGATTTGACAACTTTTCATCTTTATTTGACAACTTTTTTGGATTATTAAACAACTCATTAAGGCTATTAAACAACGTTACACACTTATTCAACAACTCTATCCGTTTATTTTACAACCCTCATAAAAAACCCTGCGAACGCAGGAGCACTTCATAATCTTGACTAACAATCCTGAAATACTATGGGTTTGCAAACCCCTTTGATAAATTAACACAACAGAGAGCCTGGACCATCCGCAGACTCCTGTGGCGGAAAGGGTCAGGTGAAACCGCCCGGCCACAGAAAAGCGGAGGCGGGCGTTTAGGGACGTACAAACTGGACTGGCCCCGACGGAGATAAAGGAAACACAGCGAACGTAGTGAGCTGATGTTGACTTATCGGACGAGGGGACGGGAAGTTTGCTAGTCCCTGCCCGACGCAGCTAGACATCAGGAAAAGCGGAGGCGACTCGTCCAGCCCCGACAAGCATAAGGCAAAGATGAAAAGAGGGCTGACCTTTGCCCTCGTTCAGCTTTGACTTATGACCTCGAGGGGCTAGTCGCCGAAGCTGGACAACGGAAAGGATGCCCCCAGCCCGGTTTTACCATAACAACCTACTTCTCCCCAAACCCCTTCACATCCGACGCCAGCTGTCCAAAAAAGTGATTCAAGTTCTGATTATTCATCCACGCACGTCCCCACACATCTTCATTTGCTGCCAAAATCCCTAAAAACCAGATTCTCCGCGCAGCTACGAAATAAGGAAGCGCAACCTTATCCTCTTCTTTTAAAGGACGGATGCTTTCATATCCGTGCAGAAAAGATCGCCAGCATGTTTTCTCCTGCTGAGGATAATTATTTTTCAGGTTCCACCAGAAAACAGCCAGATCATATGCCCTGAAACCAACTCCACAGCAATCATAATCAAAAGCTTCGAGTTCCCCATCATGTAAATGGAAGTTAAAATTATGAAAATCACCGTGGCAAAATCCGTAAGACAGCGCTGGATTCTCAGCTTTATCCTTCACTTTACTGACCACTTCATACAGCTGCGTTTCCTGTTCCTCTGACATTTTATCCCCAAGCTGCTTCATGATAATTGATGCAGGTACCTTAACTAAGTGAGCTGTATTTAATTCATAACCTCTTGGATGTTCCGTTTTGAATTTATCCGTCGCATGATGCAGATTCGCAAGTGCACGGCCAATTCTGCCACTGTTCTCTTCAGTAATCTCGGGCCGGTCACCTTTAGAATACGTAAACATGACGCCATAACGTCTTCCTTCAGGTGCCTCAATCGGAGTCAGAAACTCTCCATCTTTCCGTTTTACCGGAACAGATGATTTAATCCCTTCTTTTGCTGCATATAAAATGGCATCCAATTCAAAAAGAATCGCATCATCATCACGCCAGCCATGCCGATAGATACGATATATATACTGGTCAGCTTCTGTGTAAATCACATACGTATCATTCAAGCCTCTGGCCAGAAAACGACAATCAGTTATGTCCCCCAGATCGTAAGCATGAGCAAACCCTTTTACCGCCTCTTCCGAAATGAGAGAATGTTTAATCTGTACCATGTATCAACCCATCCCTTCATTCTGTCATTGCTTTATCATTTCTCCATAAAGGAGAAAAAACCCTTCAAGTAAGAAGGGTTTTACGATGTTTACATAACATTCTCAGAAGCTTTTAGTTTACCGCAAACCGGTCAACAAGCTGATTCAATGAATCTGCCATTTCCTGAAGCTCCATGTTCTTGTCTTTCAGAATGTTGATCGTTGCATACTGTTGCTGAGACGAAGCGGAAATCTGCTGAACAGTTGCAACGCCCTCTTCTGAAATGGCTGCCACTTCATGAATCGACTCAACGGACTGATTAGATGTATTTGTTACATCTTCAATATTGTCGACGATTTGATCGACCTGCTCCGACAAGGCATTTACGTATTCAAAAATCTGATTGAATAGCGCTCCACTGTCACGGATCATGGCTACACCATTTTCAATTTCAGCAAGGTCCTGCTTGTTAGATTGCATCATCAATTCACACTGGTCAGTGATTTCTTTTAGTGTTGAAGTGATTGTTGTAACCGTGTTTTCCGTCTGACTTGAGAGCTTTTGAACCTCCTGGGCCACAACGGAGAACCCTTTACCTGCATCCCCGGCTCTTGCTGCTTCAATGGAAGCATTCAGTGAAAGCAGATTTGTCTGATCAGCTACTGCTTTAATGAGCTTAATATCATCGTTAATATGATCAATTTTCTTACCTAAAAGAGAAATTCGCTCATGGCTGACATCACCATTTTTGTGGATACGTGTAATCTGATCTGAAATTTCACGGATTTGAACCGATCCTTTTTCAGCGACTTCACCCGTATTTTTTGTCAGCTGCTCAATCTGCTTTGTCTGGTCATTGACATTTTGAATTTTCGACGTCATGGCTGTAAACCCTTGAGCGATCGTTTCAATATGCGTTGATCGGCTTTCAGACGCCTTCGCTTCTTCTCCGGTTCCAACTGCAATCTGAGAAGATGCTTCGCCTAATTCATCAAATGCTTTTATCAGATAAAGACTCGTATCATTGACCTGATTCGAATTTGATTTAACATTTTTAATGATTTCAATCAGACTCAAACGCATCTCTTCAAAGTTGCGGGCAAGATGGCCAAGCTCGTCTTTTCGATTCAGGGAAACCTTCTCTGTCAGATCCCCTTTTGCGATTTTATTCACTGAGCCGACGAGCACATCAATTGGCTTAATCAGTCTGCGGCCAAACGTATAAGCGAGCACAGAGCCTGTTACAACAGCAATTGCGAGGAACACGATCAGAAACGTCAAAATCTGCTGTTGAAGATCAGCGATAAACTGCGTACTCATATCAACACCGATAATCGCATCAGTATTTTCGAGTGGAATAAAGTAAGATTTATGGCTCCCCCACTCATCCACATAAATATCAGTAGACACTGTCCGACCTTCATCAAGTGCAGCCGCCTGATCAGCTGTAAATGGAGATTCAACCAATGTTTCCTCCATCCCATTCAGTCCAACAATAGAGTCTGTACCGTTCACTCTGCTCAAAACATAAGCATATTCCATGCCTTCTTTACCTTCCATGAACTCATCCAGAAACTGAACAAGCCCCTGAGCAGCTGTAGCCTCACCATTAATTGTTCCTGTTACCAGTGATTCATCAATGGTGGTGGCAAGCTCTTCTCCGTTAATTTGCAGCAACTGTTCAAACTGGGGTAATACATGATCTTCAATGATATAACCTGTTAAATATTGAACAAACCCAAATACCAAAATGCCCATTAAAATAAATGGAATGACGAAAAACAAAAACAACTGTGATCTTAATGACTTCCTCGGATTCAGTTTTCCTGTTTTCATTTGATCTCCTCCTTCAGTGGATGTGCTTCGATAAAGCGCCTCAAATCTAAGTTCAGCAACCGTGTCAGTTGATCTAACGATTTCACTTTGAAAAAGATGATGGCAAACAATCGATCGCTGGATGACTTAATTTCTCTGTATTCGATCAAATGATGAAATTCATTCTTTAATTTTTCGTGATCAATCGTTTTTACACTTTCTCTGCGCATACCTTCTGGAATCTCTGCGCAAAAGAAGCTGTATATAAAAGGGTCCTCTTTTTTCACAATCATGTCCCAGTCAGGTTCATGATCGAGGAAATAGGATTCATCCCCTCTGATATCAAAAGCATAGTGACTGATATCCGTTGTCCCTGCACCGGCAAATCGCAGTGGATTTAATTCGATTGGTATAATGCCCTTTTCAGATTTTCTCACTTCAAGATGAAAAGGATAGTTTTTCACTTGAAAGACCTCATTCAACGTATATAAAAATTGTAAAATCTCATCCTTTATTTCTTTTAAAATAGCATTGGATGTGTAGTAAATCCGATCAGATGTATCTTCTTTATTAACAAACATTCTTTTTAAAATATTCAATACGACCGGTTTTCCTTCATGATTGATATAACAATCAACCGCGTATTCCTGCCCGTCAATATACTGCTCAATAATAATCTCTTCACTATTAACCAATGAGTGATGATACACACCCTGCGTTAATAAAAGCTCCGCCTGTAAAGACTGAACCGCTTTTTCCCAGTCCTTTTGTTCGTGCACAACATATACTCCGACACTCGAATATCCTTTGTTAGGCTTAATCACAATCGGAAATGGCAGATGATCTGCATTCATCTCGTTCAGTTCATTCAGTTTGACCAACTGATAAAAATAATCCTTTGCAAGCGGTGTGATCAGACTTCTGAACATCGCTTTGTTCTTCACAACCCGTGAAGCCGCAACGTGAGGATGGTTAAAGTTAGACGTTTCCAACCATGCCAGACAGGACTCTGAATTTGTTAACAACTTGGTTTTCAATGGAAGCCTCAACTCACGCTTGTCCCCGTTATAGAAAATAGGGATTTCGTTTTCAATAACTGACTGAATCAGTATTGGGGAAATAATCTGTTTATCTAAAATAATCATCTTCCATTCACCTCCTTAGGGACTATATACCACAAAGAGTATAAAAGAAACAAAATAGAAGAATTTTTTGGTAACGATTTATTAATTTATCGTAAAAACCATGTCAAATTCAAGACATTTGTACTAATTTTCCTATTTAATTAAATATATGTTTTTAATTTTTTCGTAAAGCGAAAGTTAAGACCGCAAAGATAAAACATGACTTTAATACTATCTAAAAACCAAAAAAAGAAGAGGAAAATGCTGTCGCAAAATTCCTCTTCTCTACATTATAAAATTTCCACTAATCCATTCAACCGTTCAGGAGAGGGCTTCGGTACACTTTTATTTTGCCGCCACCCAGTCCATAAAATTCATCAAAATAAGTCCATCCCGCCTTTTCATAATAGCCCTCCAGATCCGTGCTTAAATGGACATATTCATATCCAAGGGAAGCAGCCTCTCTGCACACTTCCTCCATCATCTTAAATCCGATCCCCTGTCCACGATAATCCGAATTCACAAACAGGCAAGCAAGCCACGGGGTCAAATCCTGTCTGCTGACCAGCTCATTGCGAAGAAGCGCAACGGTTCCGATCATATTTTCACCATCCCTCACGACGTAAAAACGTGGCACATCGTCCCCTGAGGCATTTCTCATACAATCTCCGTAAAACATCCGGTTATCCTCCGAACCCCATGTTCCCCAAAACAGGTCCAGAGCGGCTTCAAAATCCTTTGACTGCTTTGTTATTCTTTCTAACTTCATTTTGGTTTCCTCCATAAAGTTTCATGTTTATTTTTAATTTTGACTTCACTTATCGATATCCGTCTATTTATTTCCGGTATTCCCTCACCCAGACGATTCCATAGACAGAGGTTGCAATCGCAAGTACGCCAAGAATCATAAATACAGGCAGCGAAGGGATAAAATCATAAAACAGAGGATAAATCACAAGCACAGAAGCAAGGATCGGCGCAGAATAACCACATGACTGGTATGCTTTTCTTGTTGCAACATTTGTGATCAGTGTCTCTCTTTCATCTGAGTCAGCAAATTCAGTCATACTCGATGCAAACATACTGAATCCTAAAGCCCGATTACGCGTTTTATATGAATAGATCATCCAGGGAATACTGAATAAAATGAGAATTCCCCACGGCAGCATGCTAAAAGTGTACAAAACATTTTCAGGTTCTGACTCCGTACCTCCATAAACCGTAAATGTTGTTTCCAGCCTCAGGATATCAATGACAAATTCATTTCCTAAAAGATAGGTTTCTCCCTCTTCAAAGGTGACTTCCTCCATTTGCGCGTAAAGCTGCTGCATTTCATAGAAACCATTCACTGTAGTAGCCAGCGCAATCGCCAGCAGTACATAAAAAACGAGACTCACCGTTGTTTCTATCACAACCTTCTTCATTCCCCCATCTCCTCCTTAAAGAAAATCGATTCCACAGGCTCTTTGAACACTTCTGCTAAATTAAGGGCCAACAGTAATGACGGTGTATAGCTTCCCTTCTCCAGCGAAACGATCGTCTGCCTTGTTACACCAATCCGCTCAGCCAGATCTCCCTGGGTTAAGCCGTCCCGTGCACGCAACTCCTTTACCCGATTCCGGATTGCCATCCAATCCCCTCCAGTTAATGATATCCATATTGTAAAATGAACTTTACAAAATGTAAAGTTCATTTTACTTTTAATTATCAAAAAAGCCTGATTCGATTTGCGAATCAGGCTTCGTTATATACCCAATGCCACGTGAAATTGACCAGATTCACCAGAATTTCTTTATTTCGGGCGGTCCAGCGAAAACATTTTCCCTAGCTTTGCGTAGTTACTTCCAGCCAACCGGCTGACTGCTGCGAGCTTTTCTGCATCAATTCTACCCTGATGATAAAGCTCTTCTGAAATGTGAAAACGGACAATCCTGCCTATCAACAGGTCTGCTGATGGGGTCCCTTCTTTTCCGCCTAGCTCAACAATCTGCTCCAATTCACATTCCATCCGGATTTTTGCTTCCTTTAACCCTGGAACACTGATGACCTCACTTTGAATTGTTGTCAGCCCTGCCAGCTCCACTTCACTTTCATCAGCTGGCAGATTAGCCGCTGTCAGATTCACTTTTGCCACATTTTCCTCATCTACAATGTGAACAACAAACTCATTTTTTGAAGCGACATTACGCGCCGTATCCTTGCGAACACCTGCTTTTCGCTGTACTGAGACTGAAATCATCGGCGGGTCAGCAGTGACAATGCTGAAATAACTGAATGGCGCTGCATTAATCACGCCTGTATCAGACACAGTGGTGACAAACGCAATCGGCCTTGGAATAATCCCACCTGTTAAAAGCTTATAATTATCACGCTCAGACTGCTGCATTGGATCAATAGAAAGCATCTTCTTCACTCCTTTGAATTAAAAAATAAACGCCGGACTTAAATCCCACTTTTCGATACGGAGCGCCACTTCTCCTTCTGCTACAAACTCAATACCGTCTGAATCCTCTTTTGGATAAATGCGTGCGGTCATCACGCGTTCTCCATCGTTAGCAAATACCTCAATTGAAGATTGATCCAGAAAGATATGAAGCTTTAGGCGACTTTGTTTCGTTGCGATCGTTGTTGTACGTGTTCCACTCACACCCTCACCGGATTTCGAACGGTCGAGCGTCAGTTTTGAATCAGCGCGCGTCCAAGACAGAACGGTTCTTTCTCCTTCGCCACAGCGCATGTTAATATGTAAAGCAGCCGTTGAGGCAACATCCGCCTCCACCTTCATTTCAAGACACGTACCACTGACTGAATCAAACGTTTGTTCACCTGTAAATGCGGTTTGTTCAACGAGAACAGCCTCTTTTCTCAGCTCAGCAAGCTCCGGCAACGGCTGAACGAGCAAACGTTCACCATCCGGCACAAGTAAACGTGGAATTGTCATCGCGCCACTGAACCCGACTTTCTGCGTCGGCATCTCACTCTCCCACATATCCATCCAGCCCATCAGAATCCGGCGGCCTTCAGGATCCTCAAGTGTTTGCGGCGCATAAAAATCAAAACCTGCATCCAGCATTTCAAAATCACCGTGGTCAAATGCACCTGTCTCGTAATTCAGTTTCCCAAGAACATAAACGGCCTGATGCAGGTTATGAAACCTGTCTCCCTCCGGCTTCACACCCTGCGGAGACATGACCAGCACATCATGATCACCTAAATGGAAGAAATCCGGGCACTCCCACATATAGCCGCCGTTCTCTTTCTTATTTGCTGATACCGCAATAAATTCCCACTCCTTCAGGTTTGCCGAGCGATATAGCAGCACCTGCCCCACATGATCCTTCGTTCTCGAACCAAGCACACAATAATACTGATCTCCATGCTGCCATACCTTCGGATCCCGGAAATGAAACTGGTGGACATCACCATCCGGCGCTTCACTGATCACAGGCTCCTCCCATTTCGTAAAATGAATTCCGTCTTCACTTTCCGCCACAGCCTGAACCTGCTTCAGGTCCGTATCATGATCCGGTCCCGTCCACACATTTCCCGTATAAATCGCCAGCAGCTTGCCATCCTTCTCAATCGCACTCCCTGAAAAACAGCCATCCACATCAAAATCCTCACTCGGCGCGAGCGCAATCTGCAAGTGCTCCCACCTCACCAGATCACGGCTCTTCACATGTCCCCAGTACATCGGTCCCCACTCCGGAGAAAACGGATGATGCTGATAAAACAAATGATACTCACCCTTAAAAAACGAAAACCCATTCGGATCATTCATCCAATAAGCCTGTGGCGCCACATGAAACCTTGGATACCAGTGATGCCGCTGTACCTCCGCCTGCTTCTCCCTCACCGACTGCTCAGCCTTCTCAATCTGCTCCCTCATCAAGTCACCCGCTTTCATTTGTTAAAGGTATTTTAGCACGATTGCGGTGTGCAGGGGATTTTTAGGAAAAGGGGTTTGGACAAAATGGGGTTTGTGAGGTTAGACGGTGAGTTCGTGAGGTTCGTTCATGAATTTGTGAGTTTACGCAACACTTTCGTGAGTTCGCGGATCTAATTTGTGAGTTCCTAAAAAAGTTTGTCAGTTCAGTATCATTAGACCTATATACTAAAATCCTCAAAGTGTATAATAATACAAAAAAATAGAAATGGAGCTGATCTTTTTTGATTTTCCACAAACGAACCCCTTCCCTCCGCGCCAGTGCCTATGAAATCCTGGCAAGACATCTTTCAACTCATCATCCAGCGAGACTCGAGCTTCTCGAAGAAGCTTCACTCCTAAAAGCCGGAGAATTTGGCGAGAAAAAAGTAACGAGACTCGTTCAATCCCTAAATCAAGATGACATTCACCTCGGTGAAAACCTCCTTCTTCCATTTGAAAACGCGAGAATGCAAATTGATCACCTTCTGCTTACCCCTTCATTTGCCCTCATCATTGAGACCAAACATATGAAAGGTCACATCCGGCTGGACCTCCGCAACGAGCAAATGTACCGCATTTACCATGACGGCACCATAAAAGCCTATCTTCATCCTGTACTTCAAGCAGAACGCCACCGTGAAGGATTGCAGGATTTGTTCTCAAAGTGGGGAATAACGCTTCCTATTCACACATTGATTGTGTTTTCCCACCACGATGTTTTTCTTGAATATGTTGGAGATGATTCGAATCTACCGAAAAACGTGATTCGAAGCGAACGACTACAGATAAAATTGAGAGATCTTTTAAAGCAAAATAATGACCCTAAAGCTGACATTCCAAAGGTCATTAAGAAAATCCGAAAATCTCTCCTTCCAGAAGAAATTTTCAGTACGTTAGACCACTTTAAAATCCAAAAGGAAGATATACGCTCAGGGATTTGGTGTCCTGCTTGTGAAAAGCTGTCTCAGCGCTGGATCGCGAAGCGGTTTCGTTGTATTGATTGCAACCTCTCTGCTCCGGAAGCGGTTCGTGAATCTCTTTTTGTATATTTAACGTTTATCAAAAGTCAGTTGACCAATCAGGAGGGTCGGGATTTTCTCAGGATTGAGGCGGCGGATACTGCAAGGCGCATCTTTTTAAAAAATGATCTTATTCCTTTTAGAAAATTTGGCGGCACTTATTATCGATATCCTGACAACACTTTAGCGATGTTGGAGCATAGGTCAAATGATACTGAACTCACGAAAATATTTTCAACCTCACGAATTCACCTTCCAAACTGACGAACTCTCACACTAACCTCACAAAAGTCCCCCTCAACCTCACGAACTCCACGCCTAACCTCACAAACCCACCCTTCATGAAATTTTTCACAATAAAATCCATAAACTGTATTGACCAACCGTACCAACCGTATTACAATAGATAATACAGATAGTACACTAAATATTGGAGGAGGGTGCGGATGTTTACGTTGGATACGCGAAGCCGGGTTCCGATTTATGAGCAGTTGATGGATCAGCTGAAAACTTTGATGATCCGGGATGTGTTGTCGCAGGATGAGCAGCTGCCGTCAGTGAGAAATCTGGCGCAGGAGCTGACAATTAATCCGAATACGATCCAGAAAGCCTATCGTGAGCTTGAGCGTGAGGGGTACATTTATTCCGTTCCTGGTAAGGGTAGCTTTGTGGCACCATTTCAGAATGATGCGAATAAGGAGAGATTGGAGATGTTGAGACAGGACCTTGAAAAAATCGTCAGTGAGTTCTTGTTTTTGGGTGGTTCAAAGGAAGATCTGATTGACTTGATCAAACAAATTGAAGTAGCAGAAAGGGAGGATGCGCAATGATTCAGGCGACGGCCGTTAATAAAACGTTTGAAGACCTTCAGGCGGTCCAGAACCTGACGCTGCACGTGAAAAAAGGCTCCATTTATGGCCTGCTCGGGTCAAACGGTGCCGGTAAAACAACGCTGCTGAAAATGATGGCCGGTATTTATAAACAGGATAACGGCTCCATCACGATTGCTGAAAAGCCTGTTTTTGAAACACCTGATACAAAACAGCATGTCCTTTTCATTCCTGATCAGCCTCACTTTTTACATCAGTCATCCTTGAAGGATATGGGGAGCTTTTACAAAGAAGTATATACCCGCTGGAATCAAAAACGCTTTGAACAGCTGACTAAACATTTTCGGATGAACCCGGACAAAAAACTGACACGCATGTCTAAAGGGATGCAGCGTCAGGCAGCTTTTATCCTGACGTTATCTACGATGCCGGATGTCCTGATTCTGGATGAACCGTTTGACGGGCTGGATCCGGTTGTGCGCCAGCAGATGAAAAATGTGATCCTGCAGGATGTTGCAGACCGCAAGATGACTCTGATTGTTTCATCTCATAACCTTCGTGAAATGGAGGATTTCTGTGATTATGTCGGGATTATGCATAACGGCGGACTGCTTTTCGAACGGGATCTTGACGAATTAAAAACAGATATCCATAAGCTGCAGGTTGCCTTTAAAGTCCTTCCTGATAAAGAGGAATTCCTTAAAGGAATGGACGTTCTTCACTACGAAAAGCGTGGAAGCGTTCTCCTGATTATTGTAAAGGGCAACGAGGATCAGATTCTGCCTTATGTAAAATCGTTTAACCCTGCTATATTTGATTTACTGCCATTAACGCTTGAAGAAATCTTTATTTATGAGCTTGGAGGTGTCGGCTATGAAATCCGGAATCTTATCGTTGAATAAAGGGTTGTTTCGTCAGCAGGCACGCTCTGTTACCTGGATCGGTGTATTCTTTTCACTGGCGCTGATTATTATGCTGCCGCTGAGTATTCTGATTCGTGAGCTGACCATGGAGCCATACACCAACACAGACTGGATCTATTACACAAGTGAACTAAATCCAATTTTCGAATTTTCTTACCCGTTCCAGCTGATCGCATTTTGCTTTTTCCCGGTTCTGCTTGGCATTATCCTGCTGAACTTCACAACGAAAAAGTCGGCAACGGATTTTATGCATAGTCTGCCATTTACGCGTCAGGTAATACTTACGAACACTTATACAGCAGGTGCCTTAACCTTACTGGCTCCTATTTTGCTGACCGGGGTATTACTAAGCATTTTGCGTATTTTTCTTGATCAAAAGTTTTTCACTTTCTTTGAGATAGTGAAGTGGATGGGATTATCTTCACTTATCGTGCTGTTTATGTTCATCGTCACGATGGCAGTTGGAATATTCGTTGGCAACGGGCTTATTCATGGAGCACTCACTTATACTGTGATTGTCGTACCTGCCTTATTACTTCTACTGATCCTGGTGAACCTTCAGTATTATGTCACGGGTCTGGCTCTTAACACATACACAGAACAGATCCTGACAAATGGAATTTTCTTTGGAAGATTAATCGATTTATATAATGATCCGCTTAATGTGATTGAGTACTTGATTTATACCGCCATTGCATCAGTGCTGGTCGCGATTAGTTATATCGCATACAGCAAACGTCCCTCTGAAGCAACGGACCAGACGATTGTCTTTCCGTTTTTCAGATCACTGTTCCTTTACGGATTAACATTGTTTGCGATGCTGCTTGCAGGCTTCTATTTTACAGAAATCCAGCAGGGCAGCTTTGTTTGGACAATCGTCGGGTATGTACTTGGTGCATTTATTGCTTACACGGTTCTGCAAATGATTCTTCAGAAGACATTGAGACTGTCCTGGCCTTGGAAAGGTTTTGTGGCTTACGCAATAGCCGTGACATTATTGATCGTTCCTGTAAATTTCGTAGCTGGATTTTATGAAAATGCAGTGCCGGAAGTCAATGAAGTTGAATCTGTTTCAGTAAATAACTCCTATAACAACTATAGTGGCTACGTGGGGGAAATTACAGACCCAGAGACAATCCAACTTGTTACTGAGCTGCATAATGCGTTGATTGGTACTGATTACAACAGGTATGGCAGCTGGAGCGATGTAACTTTTGAGTATGAACTGAAGGATGGCAGCACATTGAGCAGAGAATATTCGGTAGATGACGAATTTCTTGCAGAGGTGTCAGAAGAATTAAGAAATAATCAGGCTTTCAAGGAAGCAAATGATCCGATTTATGCCGTTAATCCTGATACCCTGACTTACGTATCTATTTATAATTACGCAGTGTCCGGAGAAACAAGAATTGCGGATAAAGAGCGGATCAGCGAATTCATCGATGTGATGAAACGCGATCTTGAACAAATACCGTCTTCAACTTTACTCGGATATCAGAGTGGCGCACAAATCGGGGAACTTAACTTCTATACAGCTGATGATGAAACTTCTTTCTACTATTATTTAACAGAGGACTATACAGAAACGCTTAACTGGATGAGAGAAAACGATTACGCAGACATGCTTCTTCTACCTGAGAATTTCGATTCCGTCACCCTGGTAAAACAACCTGATAACTCAGATTATATGACAGACGTGGATGAAGTTGTTTACGGTCAAATCCGCACACTTGATCAGTTAGAAGGCGAACGTATTGAAATTACTACTCCTGGTGAAATTGAACAGCTTTTTAAAGCAGGATCAATCCAGTCTTATGATCAATACATTATGTTTGTTGAAACGCCAAACGGCTACACCTTCTACAGCTTCAACGACGATACACTCCCGGAATTCGCCCGCGAGCAGTTCCAGTAAAATCGAACTAGATAAGGGATCTTTTTTCAGGTCCCTTCTTTCTTTTTGCCAAAAATCGAATGGAGGTAGGAAAAATGATTGAAGTGAATCAGGTAAGTCATCATTTCCGTCTTGGAAAAAAGGGTCAGCAGTCACGACTTGATGTCATCAAAAATATTTCTTTTCATGTACAGCAGGGTGAAATCGTCTCGATTGTGGGCCGAAGCGGTTCAGGTAAATCAACACTTTTGAATTTAATCAGTGGTTTTATCAAGCCGTCTGAAGGAGAAATCATTATTTCAGATGAAAAGGTGAGTGAGTTTACGGAGAGTGAATTTGCTGATTTTCGCCTTAAAAACATGGGGTTTATTTTTCAAAACTTTCAGCTGATCCCGAGTATGACAGCATATGAAAATGTGGAACTGCCACTGATTTTAAAAGGCGTTTCGGAAGCTGCGCGGAAGCAGATGACGATTGATATGTTGAAAACGGTTGGTCTTGAGCACTTTCAGGGACATTATCCGAGTGAGCTCTCAGGCGGGCAGCAGCAGCGGGTCAGTATTGCGAGAGCGCTGGTACTTGAGCCCCCTCTTATTCTGGCGGATGAGCCTACAGGAAGTCTGGACAGTGAAACGGAACAGGACCTGCTTCGTTTTATTCAGAAGCTGAACCGGGAGCGCGGCATTACGTTTGTGATTATTACGCATGATGATGAAGTAGCGAAAATCGGAAACCGGACGATCCGGATTACTGATGGCGAACTTGCAGAAAGCGGGGTATTCGTATGAAGCTGAAGGATCAGTTCAGGTTTATCAGGCAGAATATGAAGAAAAACCGTATGCGTGTATCCATGACCATTTTGGCAACCGCCATGGGCTGCGCCTTTTTGATCGTACTCGCATCTGTTGCATTTGGACTGCATAGTACAATCATCAAGGAAAACCTTGAATCCCCTGCTGTTACGCAAATTGAAGTACATGGTCTGAATGATGGAGAAGGAAATTTCGGGCCATTAAATGACAAAAATATAGAAAGTATTGAAGAATTGAACGGGGTCAAAGCCGTGACCCGACAGAGAGATCTGAGCATGTTCACCTACTCAATTGAGGAGTATAGCCAGAGTGCATCAACGGTTCAGAGCCATTTCCCTTCTATGACGGAAGCCGGCATAGAAATCAGTGAGGGTGCTTACCCGAAGAATAAGAACGAAGTCATGGTCGGATATCATTTCGCACTGAGCTTCACTGACCCTGACGCAGAAGAAATTGAATATAATGAGTTTGGCGTACCGCTCGAAGAATACCGTTACTCAGAAAATTTAGTCGGTAAAACAATCGATATGGAGTTAAAGACCGTCGTGGATGGTAAAGAAACAATTGAGACCGTTCCCATGACCGTATCCGGCATTTTCGAAGCGCCTGCCCGTGAATGGTCACAGGATTATTCCGTGTATATAACAGATGAAAAATATAATGAATTGGCGGCTATTCCGGGCCTTACAGGGGAATTTGGTGAGATTGAAAAAATGGATTACTATCAGTTTGCGACTGTCTATGCCAATACTCTGGAAGATGTAAAACCGGTTGTTGCCGACCTCGAAAATGAAGGATATGCTGTCTACTCGATTGTCAGCGAAATGGCACAAATCAATATGTTCTTTAATGTCGCTAAAGCCGGGTTGATTTTCATCGGGACCATTGCAATTCTAATTGCTTCAATTGGGATTTTCAACACGATGACCATGGCTGTGACTGAACGCGCTCCTGATATAGGGATCATGAAAGCAATCGGCGCGAGTCCGAAGGTGATTAAGCGGATTTTCCTGCTTGAGAGCAGTTATATCGGCCTGATGGGTGCCGTCATCGGTATCATTGCAGCGTATATCATCAGTATTTCTGTCAACCTGGGTCTGCCTTTCATTTTAATGCAGGTATTTCCTGAGGATCAGCTTCCTGAGGGTTTCACCTTCTCTTCTATCCCGCTAAGTCTGATCCTGATCGCGGTCGCAATCTGTCTGGCAGTCACCATACTATCTGGTGTGAGACCTGCTAAACGTGCGACTGAGATTGATGTGTTGAAAGCGATGAGGAGAGAATTATAAAGACCGGAATAGAGGTACACAAAACCATGAAGAAAATGACTGCCTTTCTACTAACTACCTTGCTTTTATTCGGCTGTGCAATTGAAGAGAAGAGCTTCAACACTGAGTGGAGCGAGTACTCTGATTCGTCGATCGACCGCCTGAATGATCTAAGTATCGAGTATGAGATTAGAGATGATCGTATTTATATTCAGGAAAAAGATTTAGAAAGAGCTCAACTCTTCGCTTCATAATCATTACATGAAAAGTGCCGGGTCATTCCGTAAACTCCTGAAGTCGTGGAGAGAAGGAATAACCCGGCATGATTTATCGCTGATCTGTAGCCGCTTCTCTTACAGTGATTTCCTGCTCAAGCAGCAACGAAATGTATTCAGGTTTAACCGGTCTACTAAAGTAATACCCCTGAATATCAGAAGTGCTATTCGTCAAAATATACGCTACCTGCTCTCTCGTCTCTACTCCCTCCGTAATGACATGAAAGCCGAGGTCCTCCAACACTTGATAAATGCCCGACAAAAGCTTCGTATCAAAATGAACGTTTGGTACGTTTTGTACAAATGAGCGATCAATCTTGACGATGTCTACCGGAAGTTTTTTGAGGTTAAATAAAGTAGACGTTCCTACTCCAAAGTCATCAAGCGCTACCCGAACACCTTTTTTCTTAAGGGTCGCTGCGAATTCAATGACTTCTCCGTCAAAAAAGAAGATATCACTTTCAGTAATCTCCACCTGTAAAATGGATGGTTCCACCTTGTATTCCATCAGAAGATGATCCAGTTTATCAAGAAAGCGATTTTTGTTTTTCATCTGCATTTTTGAAACATTAATGGCGACACCGATTTCCCCAAGGCCCATCTCACGCCACTTCACATGCTGACGGAGTGCCTCTTCCATCACCCACTCCCCAATGTCACTGATAAAGCTTCCATTTTCAGCGATCGGTATGAATACACTTGGAGAGATCAGCCCTTTTTCCGGGTGGTTCCATCGAATTAATGCCTCTACCCCGGTCATCCGGTTTCGGTTACCGGTATAAACAGGCTGGTAATCAAGATACAGCTCATTATTTTTCAGAGCGAATTTCAAGTCGTTTTCAAGTGTCAGGATGTTTCGGTAGTCAAGATCGGATTCCAACGCATGGTAAAAGACGAACTGATTTTTTCCTTTTCGCTTCGCTTCGTACATCGCGATATCTGCTGATTGCAACACTTCGTCAAACGTCTCACCGTCCTGTGGATAGAGCGCTACGCCTACACTCGTTGTAATAAAAGTCTGTATATCACCCAGAGAATAATTCTGCTTTAAATGTCTCAGCATTTCGTTCATTCTTGTCATAAGTGCTTCCACATCAGCGCATGGAGCAAGCATTAAGAACTCATCCCCACCCATACGGGCAATGATCTCCTTCTCATTAAGCACAAATTCCTTGAGTCTCTTTGATACCTTTTTTAACAAGAGGTCACCGGCTTTGTGTCCTAACGAGTCATTAATACGTTTGAAACCATCCAGATCAAAAAAGATAAAAGCCGCCCGGGAATCCGGAACTGAAGAGATTCTTTTAAATTCTTCATAGACTCCGTAACGGTTCAGCAACCCTGTTAACTGGTCATGCTGAGCCATGCTGACAACTTCACGCTGACTCTGATCGGCAGAGGAAAGCATGCCATTAATTGATGTGCCGAGGCGGTGAATCTCATCTCCGTTATGAATCTTCCAGCTCACTCTCGATTCAAAATCCTTTGTCTCCTCAATTCTGTTCAATTGAGTTGAAATCGCAGAAATCCTGGAAACAAGAAGCCGGTCAAAAATCATGTACAGCACGAGTGCAATGAATGACAATAAAATAATCAGATAAATCACAAACTTACTAATGACATCTCTTTTTGATAAATAATAGTTTCTCGTTTTATCAACCGTAATCGCAAGCTGGGATTCCCGATCCGCACTCTCAATATAGAGAACACCCTGCAGAAGATCTTCACTTACAACCCTGGTTGTTCTGGACTGTGCAGGAAAAGGTCCTTTTCTAATAGAGCTGCTTAAAGCCATCGACAGCTCTCTTCCTATAAATGAAATATGATCAGCGTCCAGAGATCTGAAAATGAATAGTGTCCCACCAGGTTCAGATCCTCTGTTGTTAGGATAGATCTCCTTGACAGCTACATAAAAGAAAGTATTTTCACCCGGGATCATATAAGGCGTTCTGGACGGCTCCAGCTCAAAAATTTCTTCAGTCAAAAAGGTTTTTTCAGACCGGTAACCGTAAGAACGATCCAGCATAACGTCCTGATCATTATTCATAATGACCATTCGCCAAAAATGATTGTTATCAAAGGTTTCCTCATTTATATTCGAGTCAATAAAGTCAACATAACGGCCATTCACATAATGATATGTATCATCCCATTGTGCCCAGTCGTTTGCCAGACGGTTTAACTCATTTCCTTCATTGACTATGGCTCTTTCAATCCGGTCAAGGTCTCTGTCCAATGCGGCTTCATCCATAGATAAAGCATCTTCTAATAGCATCGGACGTATAATAGTCGTGAGGAGAAGTAGAAAAACAAACATACTTCCACCAATCACCCATAACGTTTGCTGTTGAAGCTTCATACCCCCACCACCAATCATAAGACCTATTAGTATTGTACTATATAACCATTTTACGACAGGTATGAGATTAGTCAATATGTAATTTATAATAGAGTTAGAATTTTAGGAAAATTTTGTTTACTCAACTGCGAGCTATAAATACCCCTGAAAATAAAAAAGATGGATCGACTCATCACCGAGTTGATCCATCTTGAAACTTTGAATATATAACCCGGGATGTGATTACCTTTCACATCCGGTCGGTGAAGCTGTTCCATCCAATCAGATCGTCCAGCGGTCATTGATGATCGCTATAAGCTTCCACTCACCATTTTCATCTTTTTCAAAAATCATATTGAGACTCTGCCAGTCCATTCCCTCATACTGATCTGTCCCGGCAAAATAAAATTCAACGACTTTGGCATTTGGATATTCAACTCTGATCAGGTCATGTGTAGCAGGCTGGATAGAACGTCCGTATCGCTCTTTTTCAGTATATGGCGCATCCATCAGCCAGTCTTGGTAGTAGCTGGCTGTTGTCAGTTCAATCGGGAAACCTGATCCATCCTGATCTCCCCAATAGTAAACATTAGTGTCTGTCATAAACCCTGGTATGTCCTCAGCAGAAAACATGACTCCTCCATGATCAATACAGCTGCCTGCATAAGGACAGAACCGAAGCCCGTGTTCGTCATTTAAATAAGGGACAATATTGTCAAATTCCTCATTCTGCAGATGAACCAGAATATCGTTTGCCGTTTCAAGCAGTGCCAGATAGTCCGGAACAAATGTTGGTTCTGCCGCTCTTGCCAGCATTGCAGAAAACTGACCGCGGGTAATTCTCTGATAAGGCTTAAATGTTCCATCCGGATATCCTTTTGCCACTCCCTGTTCAGCCAGCTTTGCAATGGCTATTGCCATCGGCGTATTAGCATCGACATCTGAAAAACGAGCAGGCTGCGCTTCTCCCCATTTAAAAGCATTTGCTAAGACGATCGCTGCCTGGCCCCGCGTTAAATGAGCATTCGGCCGGAACGTGCCATCAGGATAGCCCCTAATCCATTCGTATTCATAAGCGGATGTGATAAACCCGGATGCGAAGTGATTGGCTGGCACATCTGAAAAAGGAGTCGGTCGTTGCTCATCGTAAAGATAAACTGCCTTACCAATCATTTTCATCGCCTGCGCCCGCGTCACATTGTTAGACGGTCTGAAGTTTCCATCCGGATAGCCATCAATAATCCCTTCCCCATAAAGATAAATAATTTCCCATACAAATGGATGATCCATCGGCACATCATCAAATGACACAACCCCTTTTGCTTTACCCGGAAATAGTGCAAACAAGAGAATGGAAGCAGCCGCCAGGATCACGAGCTTTTTCATGGGAAATACGCCTCCTTTTATTCTCATTATATCACCTGAAAATAGCAGGAATCCCATTAAGTCAGATTATTCAGAAAAATATTTTTACAGCCAATTATGTAATTGTTTATCAATCAGGTTAATGTTAAATAAAGGCTTTTGAAGTGGCGGCGGACAGCACTTGTTATACTTTTTCACCTTTGCATTGAGTTGATCAATTTTCTTTTTGGTGAAGTCATCAGTGGTTTCGATTTCTGAAGCAATTTGTTTTCGGATTTTCACCCATTCCGGCAAATAACCGGCAGCACGTGCTGTTTTTTCAAACTGGACATACACATCACCTTTAAACAAATCCTTCGACAACGGCTTACCAAATCCGGGATTTTCACTTAGATCATTGTCTTTTTCAAAGTCTTTAAACGCCTGATCCATCCAGTGAACATGATCATCATTTTTCATCCAAATGCCCCCTTTTCTTTATTTTAACAAATTAAGGGAAATGCAAATGTGACATGATTCGGACATTTTGAATCAGACAAAAAATACGAATATAAAAAAGCACCGGAGAATATCCCGGCGCTTTCCTCAAGTTTATACAGCAGGTTCATTTGTAAGGCGTTTTCTTACAGCTGTTACAGGTTTCATAAAGAACTGCAAAATAGCGCCGATTCCAAATGCCACAATCACCGTTCCAAGTCCGATCGGTCCTCCAAATAAAAAGGCAATGACAAGAACGGTCACTTCCATGACGGTTTTAGAGAATGCGAGACTTTTGCCCGTCCGCTCCTGAATTGCCAGCATCAGACTGTCAATTGGATTGCGTGCAAAGTCTGCCTGAAGATAAAATGAAATACCAAGTGCAATAATTCCGACACCCGCTACCAGCATGAATGCTCTTACCGGCATCGCTAATGAATCTATACCTGCAAAAGCGACAAGCAGCCAGAAGTCCATAAAAGCACCGATCAAAAAGATCGTTATGATCGCCAGGAAATCCGGAATTCTTTTCATCAGATAGCCATTCAGCAGAATCAGAATAATACCGAGAATGAATACCCACGTTCCAACCGTAAAACCAATTGTTTCAGATAAACCTACATATAAAGCATCCCATGGTCCAACACCAAGGTCAGCGACAATCATCAAGCTGATTCCAAAAGACAAAAACAACAGGCCAAGGAGATAAAACATCCCTATAATAAAACCCTTTTTCAAGTTGGCACCTTCTTCTTTTTAAGATCTACCTGCTAATCTTAACACGCCGAAGAGGTCCGTACCACTAAAATCTTTCCCACACCTGCAGCAGACTGTCAAAGCATTAAAAGTCGTGGAGTAAAATCTTCGGGAGTAAAATAAATGTAAACACTGATCCAAATCCATAGCATGTGCGTTTTCTATTTAAAGACTCCTTTTGTCTGACGCGTGATCCTCTCTGTCCCTGTCCCACAGCCACAGGGGCAGCGGAGTTCACATATAGCTTAGGAAGAAAGCGCGCCCGCTCTCCTTTCAAACAGGCGCTTTCTTCTTTTTTTATTGCATTGGAAGCCAGTTGACCCTCCATCCTCTACCTGCTAAGTTGTTTGAATATTCCTGAAATAAACTTGACGTCTGTTTTTGTAAACGTTTACAATAAGAAGGACTTGGACAGATGGTGAGCGAGCGTTCAATCACCACACTGTCTTCACATTTTTCAGAGCGAACAGAACGGGGGAATGGATATGACTGCAGAAAACTTAATTGCACCAGAGCAGTACAACATTGCAAAAGAGCTGGATCAATTCGCACAGGATGAAACGAGAATCGCCATCAAGTGGCTGGATGCAAAAGGTAACAGACGGGATGTATCTTATCAGGAGCTTGTTGAGCGGACCAATCAGTTCGCATTGGCTTTAAAAAGCAGAGGAATTGAAAAAGGTGATAAGGTACTCATTATTTTACCGCGCCTTCCGGAAGCTTATATGAGCTACCTTGCCTGTCTGAAGGCAGGAATCATCGCGATTCCGTGTTCGGAAATGCTGCGCAAAAAAGATCTGATCTACAGGATCAAACATGCCGATGCTAAAGGGGTCATCGCATTTTTTGAAACAACAGCAGAAGTGAATGCGATTGATGAAGATCTGACAGCCTTACATAATAAATTCATTATTGGGGGTTCAGAAGACGGCTGGACATCACTCGAAGAGCTTGCAGACCAGCAGCCAACTGACTATGATGGTGAGCTGACGTCCCGTGATGATACCGCTTTTCTGCCTTATACTTCAGGTACAACAGGAAATCCTAAAGGAGTTATTCATACACACGCCTGGGGCTATGCCCATGTTCGTACGGCCGCCAAGGAGTGGCTCGGCGTTCAGGAGGGTGATCTTGTCTGGGCAACTGCTGCCCCTGGCTGGCAGAAATGGATCTGGAGTCCGTTTTTATCGACCATCACACTTGGCGCTACAGCCTTCGTGTACCACGGAGGATTTGATGCTGATACGTACCTGTCGTTCCTTGAAAAAGAGGAAATTAACGTTTTATGCTGCACCCCAACCGAGTACCGCCTGATGGCTAAACTCGATAACCTTGATTCCTACAAGCTGCCTGAGCTTCGCAGTGCAGTATCAGCCGGTGAACCATTAAATCGTCCGGTGATTGAAGCGTTTAAGAATGCCTTTGATGTGATCGTACGCGACGGCTACGGCCAGACGGAGAATACATTACTTGTCGGAACGCTTCAGGGAATGGAAGTGAAGCCAGGTTCCATGGGCAAGCCAACCCCTGGGAACAAAGTTGAGATTATTAACGAACACGGAGAGCCTGCTAAAACGGGTGAAGTCGGGGATATTGCCGTTCATAAAGATTGTCCTGCGCTATTTAAGGAATATTACAATGATCATGAACGTACACAGGCAGCCTACCGCGGTGAATGGTACTTAACAGGTGATCAGGCAACCCGTGATGAGGACGGCTATTTCTGGTTTGAAGGGCGAAGCGATGATATTATTATCAGCTCCGGTTACACAATCGGTCCGTTTGAGGTCGAGGATGCCCTGCTGAAGCACCCGGCTGTCAGAGAATGTGCCGTTGTCGCCGCACCTGACGAAATCCGCGGAAGCATCGTCAAAGCCTACGTTGTGCTGCGCGATGAAAATGCGACAGGTGATGAAGCGCTGGTAAAAGAGCTGCAAAATCATACAAAGGAAATGACGGCACCTTATAAATATCCAAGACAGATTGAATTTATCAAGGAGCTACCAAAAACAACTTCGGGTAAGATCCGCCGTATTGAGTTGAGACAGAAGCAGCAAGCGTGATTTTTTAAAGGAGCGTGCCTGGTGCACGCTTTTTTTATGTTGAATGTTTTTTGGGCTGCGGGATTTTGGTGCGAGTCAGGATTTACGGAGTGATGGAAAGATGAGCTGGAAAGAAGGAATTAAGTTAGATTGTGAAGGAATCCAGCTACTCAAAAGATGGAATTAAATGCGCGATAAGGGCTAGTGGTCTTCTGTCAATAAAGTGGACACTAAATAAACCTTCTTATCTTTTGAAGCCTAGCGCGCTTTGCTTGCTCAACCAGCCATCACC
>NZ_SORW01000028.1 GCF_004405105.1 Jeotgalibacillus sp. R-1-5s-1
TTTAGCGACACTGTATTCTTTGGAGACCACACCCATCGACTTCTTCTCATCTAAGACAGATAACACCACTTTCAACCTTTCATCTAACTTATGATTAGTAACTCGTTTAGACATAAAAATGCCCCCCTTCAGAGTAGTAGAGAATTTTTATTATTTCTCTGTCTACTTTGAAGGGAGCATATCACAGTCGTTTGGCTTTTTCGATTTTGATAGTATCATTCTATTTCCTGTTTATCTTCCTCTGCCTGAACAGTTCAAGCAAAAGAATGATAAATGATATAGCTGTTACAGCACTTCCTTCTAGGAGATAAGGCGTGCGATATTGGAGTTCTACCTCATGATTTCCTTTTTCAAGTGGAACACCGATAAAGGCATGTTGTGTCTCGATCATATCGGCTTTTTCTCCGTTTATCTTAAGTGACCAGCCCTCATGATAAGGAATTGGGAGAAATAAAAGCCCTTTTTGATCAGCTTCAATCTTTCCAGAAAATGATCGATCCGAATATGAGATGTCTTCCATGCTGTTATTCAGCTTATTTTGAATCGTCTCTTCATAAAATTGATAGGAGTGGTGATATATTTTTAAATCCTGAATTTCATATTCACCTGGAGAAAGTTTGAATCTGAATTTATCAACGAGTTGATCGTTATTGACCTTAAATACAAATTGTTCTTTAGGATAGGCATATTTGTAATCATTTGGACGTTTATTTAATGTTTTTCCATTTATGTTCAGACTAAAAGATTCACCCGTCAAACTGGTAATCGTCAGCTCGACTAAAAGTTCTCCATCGTCTTTCGGAGGAGGCATTAGTATTTCAAATGCGGCATTATCCGCTGCAATATAACGTCCGTTTTTTACTTCAATATTATAGAAATCTACATTTTGATCCATTCCTTCATGAAGTACTTCAGATCGATAGATGTCCGGATCCGCCTGAGTCATACCGGATATATACTCCAGATCATCTTCAGCGATAATCGCGGTTGACAGAAAGGCCTGATCTTTTTGGGCAGGATTTAATGAATTGAATTCTTCAGTCGTCATGTATTTTTGATGCATATACCCTGCCGGCAGGGCAAATTGATTTTCATATACCGAGTAGCCTTCATACTCCATTATTTTTGTGTATCCGTATGGCACATATACATGTGTATCAGGAATGACATAATAACGATTTCCAAGTGCAGTTTCCGGAAACTGCCTGTTATCAAAGCCATGATAAAGACTTGGTGAATCAAATTGAAGAATATTTAAGTCTTCTTTAAAGAGCTGATGAAGATTTTCCGGGATCAGACTATGGTAAGCACTGAATCCTTTATGTCCATAATACATAGGTGTGTTGTATTCAAGTTCATTTTGAAATGACGTCCGGTAAAATTCATCGTCGGCTTCCTGAATTTTTTTAATTAACTCTTTCTCGATTTCTTTCTCATAACCAGCCGAAGTGAAATAGGTGCTATTCAGATCTTTTTGATCAGCAGCGCTTCCAAGATTCATTGTATAGAAATGAGCATTAACATAACTGATATTAATAACCGTGAGGGTGATTAATAATGTTGAGAAAATTCTTCTATTTATACGATTAATAAAGAGAAACAGGACCCCGGTTAAAGCAAAAATGAATGTAATCATTAGGTCTTCTGATCTGAAGAATGAATTATAAAACAATGGTTTACATATTAGGGATATTCCCCAAACACTGAAGGAAACAATCAGTATCTTTTTGTTTAATATTTTTTCATATCGGAGATGATCCCACCAGATATCAATCACTTTTGAAAGTACAAGAGAGAAAGTGAATAAAAGCAGATACAACCATCTTGGCTGCATAGCAGACAGTCCGTTAAACAGGGAGTAGGAAAACGGAAGAACGTAAAGCAATAACATAAATGCTAAAAAATACAGATGAATTCTTGCACTCTTACATAATTTGAAAAGCGTAACAGAGCCGATCAGCAGTACAAAAACAATGACTGGAACAGAGAGGTGCAGCAAAGTCATCGATTCAGATGGATAAAACATGTTATAAAAAGCTGTAGAGTAGTATTGGAAATTAAATATCAGGGGAACATGATATTCCTGATAAAAACGGTCTGCGCCAAGAAAAGCATAGACTGCAGGCAGAAACGCAAACGCGGCAAGACCGAATGCTAAGACATAATAATAAATGAGTTTACAATGGTTACGAACCAGGTCGGAGATTGAAAAACGCAATTCTTTATTAAGTAAATAAAAAAATACAGCATAAATATTGATAAAAACACTGGTAATGAAAGCGAAGTAGAAGTTTGAAGCAATAACAATAACCATTGCCACAACGAACAAAAGGATCTTCTTTTCCTTCATTAACCGCTCGTAACCTAAAATCAATAAGGGCAGCCACATAAATGCTTCTGCCATATAATCGACTCTTAAAAGGTAAAGACCTACAAAGACTGAACCGCCATAAATGAGTGATCCGATGATACTTGATGTAGAGGATCGCTTTAAATACCGAAGCAGCATATACATAAAGATCAAACCGGACCAAAGACGAAGAATACTGAACAATAACTGATAATCAAGAACATCAATCAGGCTGGTGACAGGAAATAAAAGAAGCAGCCAGAAAAATGGAGACGCACTATAGTAATAATTAAATTGACCCCATAAGTCGCCACCAAGTCCGTATTGCCAGGACCAGAAAAAATTGCCACTTGTAAATTGCTCTGAAAGAAAATATTTAAAAAATAAAAATTGTTTACTTGCATCCGCTCCTCGCGGGGTAAACCAGCTGTCTGACACAAAAAAATAAAGATGTAACAGGCATGCTGATACGAGTAAAACGGCTATAGAAAGTAAAAATTTTTTCAGGCTATCCACCTTCAATCTGAAAACCTCCATCAAATGATTAGCCCCGGTCAGCGGCTAAACTTACAACCGTAACCGGAGCCAATCTTTTATCCATCAATTCGTCTGTTCTTTTGTTAAAATAATCTTTGAAATTAAAAAAGTGAATGGTATAGCGATTCCTGATGCCAAAAGAGGGGAGATGGTTTCGCTAAGTTTCATCACTTCAACCAGTAAAAAAATTGCTGACGTTGTAACAGTGATATTCACGACATAAGTTAAAGGAAACTGAAGGAATTTTTTTAAAGTTGGTTTGGTACGGTAGGTGAAATATGAATTTAAATAAAAAGAGCCAACCATACTGATTACAAACCCGCCAAGGTGGGCGATCAAATAATTTAAATCGGCCACATGAATAAAAAATAAGTATAAAATGTAGTAATTAAAAGTATTAATAAACCCAACGATTACAAATCGCCAAAATTCTTTTGAAAATAAGAAATTCATTGTTTAACTTTTTCCTTTTCAGGTGATAAATGATGAATGTTCGTATCCTGCACAATAAAATGAGGACGTCTTTTTGTCTCATAATAAATTCTGCCAATATACTCTCCCATGACACCCATAAAAATGAGCTGAATACCGCCAAATAGTAATATAGCTGATATAATCGTGAAGTAACCCGGCTCTTCGATTCCGTTTATTAAAATCGATACTAAAGAATAGATGATATAGACTAGGCCGATAAGTGTAATACTTAATCCAAGGTAGATCGATAATCTTAAAGGTTTATTATTGAATGAAATGATGCCGTCTATTCCATAATTAAGCAACTTAGAAAAAGACCATTTACTTTCACCATTTGTTCTTAGAACATTTTCATATTCGACGATTTTTTCGTCAAATCCAATCCATGAAAATAACCCTTTAGAGAATCGGTTATATTCACTTAAGGAGAGTAAAGCATTAACTGCAGGCCTGCTTAATAATCTGAAGTCTCCCACTCCGTCATGAAAAGTAACATCAACTGCATTATTCATCATTTTATAGTAAAGAGATGATAGTAAAGATCGGGGAACAGACTCGCCTGTTCGATTCCGTTTTGCAATTACCTGTCCATAGCCTTCATTGTAACCTCTCAGCAATTCTTTAATTAATTGAGGAGGGTGCTGCAGGTCTGCATCCATAATAATTACTGCATCCCCATCCGAATAAGTCAGTCCTGCAAGCATGGCTGACTCTTTACCGAAATTTCTGCTGAATGATATATATTGTACGCGCTGATCCTGTTCAGAGAGGCTTTTGATTTTTCTTAACGTCAAATCGGAGCTGCCGTCATCAGAAAAAATTAATTGAAAATCCACATCCAGATGAAGCAAAACTGAAACGATTTCATCATAAAAATCTTCAATGTTCTGCTCTTCGTTAAAACAGGGTACGACGATTGATAGTTTCACTGTTTTCACCTATTTCTTTGCATATAATAACCAACTTCAAGCATAAAGGAATCTGTAAAGAATTTCAACACGATGTAAGAAAGATCTATTAAACCGATCAGGCGATGTACTAGTTTATTCATAAAGAAAAACCACCGGTCTTGATTGCCCGGTGGTTTTTGGTAACTATCATTTGTTATTCAGCTACAATTCTGCCTTCTACTTCAGGGATTGGCTGACCGGAAGCAATGGCATCAATCAAAATAGCACTTAGTAGTTCACCACTATTGAATTCAATGAGATCCTCAGAGAACATGGAGTAACCGTCACCGCCAATAGCTGTAAAATCATTTGTTGCAGCTGTGTACTCTTTTGTAATATCAAGAGGTTCCCCACCTACAAGGACTTCCGTAACACGTGATCCGGCAGGCTGAGAAGCATCGTACTTAAATGACATACCTGAGATATGAAGGAATCCACCATTTTGCTCAGGAGCCAATCTGACTGAATGTTCAAGTGCCGCTTTAATCTGTTCACCTGTAACCGTCATTTGAACCAGTGTATTAATAAATGGAAGAACTTCTTCAACATCTCCTCTAGTTACCTCACCGGCATCAATACTTGCACGGATTCCTCCACCGTTTGTAAAGGCTACATCTGTTCCGAGTGTACTTCTCATTGAATCAGCAATCAGGTTGCCGAGGTTTGTTTCCTGCGTACGGACACTTGCGCGTGCTCCATCCAAAGCTACTGGTGTTTCACCAATCACTTCTCCCAACAGCTCATCAACTGCTTCCTGATAAGGAGTCAGTATTGAAGCAACTTCTTCGTTCTCTGCAAGGTCTTCTTTATCACGATAAAGGAAACCATTAACCCCAACAAGCTGGTCATCAGCAAAAACCAGATTTGTGTGTCCAACTGCTTTTCCATATTCAAAAGCCTGTGTTACATATGCATTTTCATACTTCTTAGGTGATTCCAATGTGTCGTGACTATGTCCGCCAAGAATCAGGTCAACACCTTCTACTTCATCAGCAATCACTTCATCTGTTTCTAGTCCGGAATGAGAAAGCAAAATGATGTGGTCTACTTCATCTTCGATCTGATCCACGATTTCCTGTGTCCGTGTTACTTCATCTTGAAATTCAATGCCAACGATGTTTTTAGGGCTGGTTTTTACTGCAGTGTCGGTTGCAGTCATACCAATCAAACCGAAAGTTTTTCCATCACGTTCAATGATTGTGTAATCGTCAAGGAAGTCTTCACCGTCTTTAAGAATATTTCCTGAAATAACAGGGAAGTTCATCATGCCTGCTGCTTCAAGTAAATATTCATTTCCGAAATTAAAATCATGATTTCCCGGTACCATTGCATCGTATTCCATTTGATTCATCATTTCGATGGCAGGGGCACCGTTAAAGTTATTTACAACGGCTGTTCCGTGAAGCGTATCTCCCATATCAAATAGGAATGCATCAGGATTCTCGCTACGTACATCATTTACAAGGGTAGAAACCTTGGCTAATCCAAGTTCTCCGTTTTCAGCATTATAAGCAATGCGCCCGTGTAAATCGTTTGTGTGAATAATTGGAAGGAAGTCGATTTCTTCTTCAAGATTATCAAACATTTCTTCCGCAGTTCTTGTATCTACCTTTTTATTCGGTTTTAAAGTGCGGCCATTATCTTCAATGACCAGATCCAGTGCTGCTGCCGCTGATACATATGGCAGGTTTTCAGCTGAAATTGCACGATAATCACGGAATTTAATAACATGTTTTTTATGATAGTCACTGCTCAGGTTCAACGATCGTACAAGAAGGGTATAAGCGTCTTCTCTTGTAATACGTTCATTTGGATTAAATGTAAAATCTTCAGAGTCGTCAATAATCCCAACTCGTTGTGCAGTTTGTAAATAAGGAAGTACATCTTCAGAAACATTTTCAAATGTAATATCTTCTGAGCTTTGAACATCAATACCTAATTCATTTACCAACTCAACAACAAAATCTGTCTGGGTTAGGAAGCGGTTAGGTGTTTCCTGAGCCCCGGTTGCATTTAAGGGGAACGCTAAAGACGATGACAATAAAACTGCAGCTAACATTTTAGACTGAACTTTCAAGTGAAACCCTCCTGTAGTATGTAGTCACTTACCGTTCAATCATAGCGAGGTTATGAATAGACATTCAATAAACTTTTTGTAAATTTTAAAAAACATTACTTATTACCTATTAATATTGGTATCAGATTACCAAAATAAGAAATTCGAATTATATTTTTCGGAAATAATAAATAATTACATTTTAGATCAATATTTTCCTGTTTTTGCCGATAAATATATTAGCACAATTCGGGAGGGACAACATGAGGAAAATAGCAATCAGTACGATCATGTCATTGTTGATCGTAAGCCTTTTATCGGCACCGGGGCATGCAGCAGAGAAACCAAGAGTGGCTGTTCAGTGGGACAGGGGTTTACTTGTTGAGGGACAGATTGGCAGGGTTTATATGGATAAGAACGCTGTGCTTTTTAGATTAGAGAATAATGAAATGATCAAAACCAACGAGCTTCGTAAAGCTGGGGATTCATTTCGTATCTATTCGTTCAAGTACATAGGAAAAGAATTATTCTTAGGAGTTGGAGGCGGGTATTTTTTTCATGACACGACAGCAACCACTTACAATACTCCTTCAGCAGTTAAGAAAAAGCAGTTAAAAGACAGGGTAGTCCTGAAGGATGCCTTATTTCCAATCGCTAAAAATCAGTATCGACCTTTTACGGATTCATGGGGGGCTCCAAGATCTTATGGTGGCAGCCGACCTCATGAAGGTACAGACATTCTGGCGAAAAAAGGTATCCCTGTTTATTCTGCGACAGATGGGGTTATTGAAAATCGGAGCTGGAACAGACTCGGTGGATGGACTTACTCGATTGGGTATGAAGGGTATTCACTTTACTATGCACATCTAAGTAAATACGAAGGGAATCTGACTGAAGGTACAATTGTAAAGCGCGGCCAGCTGCTCGGATACATTGGAGACAGTGGTTACGGTGATGAAGGTACAACCGGGAAATTTGTGAATCACCTGCATTTCGGAATATACGATGAAAGTAACATAGCAATTAATCCTTATCCACATTTAAAATACTGGGAGACTTACAATGACTAAACAAACTTTTTCAGCTCGTTTACAAATGAAAAAAATGATATTTTCGTTATTAACAATTATTCTGGCCGTTCATGTCATTTCTACACCGGAAAAAGCAGAAGGGTCTTATAAAGTACCCTATGTATCTTTTGAAAATGCTCAGCTTTTGCCTGGACAAGTAGGAATGGTTCATATTAAGAAGCCTATTAATTTATGGAAAAAAGAAAATGGAAAGCTCGTGAAATTGCGTATTCTGAATCCAGGTGAAAAATACCGAGTCTACCAGTTCAGTAAAGAGTTTGGAGGACAGTACGGTTTAGGAGGGAATGCATTTATAACAAAGATGGATGGATTTATTGAATATAAAACGCCCTCTAAGCATAAATTACGCCTAGTAAATCCGCACTTATATGGGACGAAATTGTCTGCAGGGCCAGTAATTGAAGAGACAGAAAAGGTACTGGCTGCCGGAGTTACACAAAAGACGATGAAAGTTAGTGGAAGTAGTGGTCCTCAGAGTCTATACGTCATGTCAATCGCTAAAAATGTTCAGACTGCGGCAGTTGAAACGAGTCTAGCCAATAATCAAATATTTGGTTTTGAACGTTTAAGCAGTCAGGCGGCTAAAGCCGAAGACGGGCAGGGGATCATAATCGGCGGAATCAACGGAGACTATTTTGATGGAAGTGGTGCACCAACTGATCTCATGATCCATGATGGAGAAGTCATTTTAACAAATTCAACAGCTAAAAATGAACGTACAATTTTTGGTATTGATAAAAATTTTTCTCCAATGATCGGAAATCCGGATCTGCACATAAATGTTTCTTTAAATGGGGCTGAATCCTATCCGATAAACTCAATTAACAAACGACGTTCCGCGCAACATTTAGTGATTTATACACCTCATTTTGGCGCGACAACGCGTACAAATGCCCTCGGTACTGAAGTGGTTGTTGAAAGAATAGCAGGGAAATTAAATGGTGGTGAAACGGTAACGGGTCGTGTGAAAGAGGTGCAACAGGGGATCGGTAATGCAAAGCTTTCTGCTAATGAATTTGTCTTATCTGGACATGCCAGCGCAAGCAATTATTTAAAAAGCTTTAAAAAAGGTGATCAAATTACTATCAACTTAAACTACGATGATCTGAACTGGAACTTTGCACAGCAGGCAATTGGCGGCAGATATATGCTTGTAAAGGACGGAATTCCTCAAAAATCATCCGTACTCGGAGTCAATCCGAGATCCGCGGTGGGAATTAAGGCTGACGGAACGGTGATGACAGTTGTAGTTGATGGAAGGAACCCGCAACACAGCAGAGGTATGACGATTGCTGAGTTAGGTGTTTTAATGAAAGACCTCGGTGCAATTCATGCTATGACCTTTGATGGAGGAGGTTCATCAGCGATGGTTGTCAAAGGTAATGATGGAAAACATCAGGTGATTAATAAACCATCTGACGGATGGGAAAGATCAGTTGCTAATGCATTGCTGATAAAAACGTTCAAACAGCCTGGGAAAGTTGCTTCGATAAAACCAAATGTGGATGTGATCAATTTGGAAGCCGGGCAAACTCTTACTCATTTTCCGATATATTTCGAAGTATATGATCAAGCAGGGATTCGTATCAAGAACCCGGCTATAAAGCTGAGCACAACGATTGGCTCCTTTGATGGAAATGGACAGTGGACGGTACCTCAGGAAGTTTCTGATACCGGAATATTGAGAGCTGAGGTAGAGGGAGTGTCCGTTGAAATTGCTGTTATTGTTAAAAAACAAGTAGATTCCATTGATAGTGTTCAGGATCTGACAGTCACCTCAAAGGATCCGGTTAATCTTTTGATTAAAGGAATGGGTAATGGCAAGGTTACTTTAGACAAACCTTCAGTGTTTAAATATGCTGTAACAGGAGGTATCGGCACCGTTAAGGATGGAATTTTCTATCCGTCAGGTCAATCAGGAACAGGAGAAATTACGATCTCATACGGTTTAATCGAAAAAACCATTAGAGTTTACAGTATTTTTGACGGATCTGTTACGATTGAACCTTTTGAAAATCACTTTGCTACTTGGAAAGTGAGTGGCAGGAATTATGAAACTATTTTAATTGCACAGGAGAAAAATTATAAATACACAGGAAACTCATCAATAAAATTAAATTATAATTTTATTGATCAGAAAGGACCTTCCTCAGTAATTGCTGATAAAGGAACTCCATTAGTAATACCGGGGAAACCAGTCAGCTTGAGCATGATGGTATTTGGGGACGCAAAAGGTCATTCCCTCAGTGCGGAATTGATGGATGCTGCCGGAAACATTTATCCAATAATTTATACTGAAAACCTTGACTGGACAGGATGGAAAGAGGTTACCACTAAAATTCCTGAAAGCGTGATTTATCCTGTTTCCCTGGTTGTTCCGGTTATTTATTCACAGCAGGATGATACGAAAAAGAACAGAGGACAAATTTTCGTGGATGACCTTAAGTCAAATTATAAATAATCTGATGTGAATTTTAAAAGGCGGGGGCTCATTCATTGAGACTCGTCTTTTAAGTGTTTAAAAACATGATTTTTGTCATATTTTCCTGAAAAATAAATGATAATAAATAGTTAGTTTGAAGAGACAATAGTGTAATATAAAACTAAGCGCATAACTAGAAAAACCGGACGGGGGAAAGCTTATGAAAAAAACTTTAGCAGTTGCTCTATCATTATTTATTTTTCTCTCTTATTCACCTGCCCAGGGTTCAGCAGCAGATTGTGGAAACATTTCGTCGGACACCATTATCTGGTGGGATGGCGTTGAGCTGAAAGTAGGGCAAATTGGAAGACTAACTGTAATAAGCGATACACCGTTATACGTGCCCAGAGATGGAAGAAAATCTTTTTCTAGAATGTTAAAATCCGGGGAAAAATATAGGATCTATAATTTTGCACCTGGTATGCTTGGGCTGGGTGGAGGATACTTTGTGGACCGCGATGAGCGGGTAACTTATGAAACGCCATCATCTGCCAAGAAAGCTCAAATCGCATGTAAGGTCGAAGCGCAGGCACGTGTTAACCAGTCAGTAAAGATTGGTGAGTCTGTGACAATTGCAGAAGGGAAACTTCCTGACAGACAATCAGTTACACATAACGACTATGGACTTTCCTGGTTTACTTATCACAATAATTATCATCGCTTTTATATGATTTCTTATCAAAACAATAAAGTTGCCGGATTATATACAATAGATAAGGATTTTCGTATTAATGGAGTCAAAGTAGGGGATGCACCGGAAACAGTAAGAGTAGCCCTGGGTTCTCCGCGCGAAGCATCATTTCCTGGAAAACAGGCTGGTTATGAGACTTTTTCCAGTGGCGGGAATATCATCACTGTCTTTTACGATCAGTTAAATAAACAAAAAGTCACCGCATTTCTGGTCACCAATGAAATATTGGAAAACAGCCGTTCGAAATATTATGCTGATCCCTCCCCACAATTAGCGGGTGGATTTGAAAAACAACTATTTGACCTCGTAAACGCCAAGCGTGTAAGAGAAGGTTTTAAGGCTTTGAAACCTCATGACAAGATTGCAGCAACTGCCAGAAAGCATAGTGCTGACATGGCTGTGAATAACTACTTTGCTCACAACAATCTTAAAGGAGAAACACCATTTGATCGAATGAGAAAAGATGGAATCGTATACCGGGTTGCAGGAGAGAATCTGGCAAAAGGCTACCGTAACAGTATTTTTGCACATGAGGCGCTGATGAACTCTTCCGGACATCGTCCAAACGTTTTGAGTGATTCTTACACGCATTTAGGCGTTGGAGTAGCTTTCTCTACTGCATTTGTAGGTGAACCCTATTACACCGAGAATTATATCCTTCCATGGAATTAATAAAGCACTATTTTTAAAGAGAAAATGCCTACCAATACACTATCTTTTTTCTCATTCGTTGAACTCGAAATTTATTTATGCTACCATTTCAAGGATACTTGTGCCAGCGAACCGCGGTAGGAATGGATGGAGGGTGACACAATGAGTAAAAAGGATCAAGCACTTTTAATAGATCAATTGAAAAGTCAATCTGCAAAAATCATTGGAAACTATAAAAGACAGGCATGGGCTGTAAAAGCCTTGGATAAAAGCAGCAATCCATCTGTTGAAGAAGAGAGTGGAGGGAAATACCTGGCTAAGGCAGTGCTGAAAGCAAATAACGGCACTTATTACCCCGCTTTTCTAACATTAAGCAGCAAGGAACGCGGGACGGTTACAGGTGTTTATTTTATGGTTGAGGATCAGGAATCCTTTCAGCTAATTCCATTCGAAATTGCTAAAGAGATTATGAAAATAGATGAATCAGAGCTTCTTCCTTTCCAATATAGAACACTTGAAAAGGTGCCTAAGGACGAAAAACAGAAAAACTGGCCTGATTTTACGTAAAATGACAAAAGACCTTCGAATTGAAGGTCTTTTGTCATTTTAGTGTAATATTAAGTCTCTTTTTTAATCATATTGAAATATTGTTACAGCGATTTATGTATTAGAATAGGAAACAGGTCAGAAAAAAACTGAAAATTGTATCAGTCATATTTCGGGGAGGAAAGCATGATTTCTACATTAAAAAAGATTTTAGTCGCGTTATTGGTAATCGTCACTTTTAGTTCAACGGCAGTTTTTCAACCTCAAGCTTCGGCATCTTCAGTTGCAGGTTCATTAACAGAGTATTCTAAGAAATTTTTGGGAACACCTTATAAATGGGGTGGAACAACGCCAAGTGGGTTTGATTGTTCAGGATTTCTTACATACGTATTCAGAGAATACAATATTACGCTGCCAAGAACGAGTGCTGACCAATTTGCTTCAGGAACAGCCGTGAGCCGTTCAAATCTGCAGCAGGGCGATCTGGTCTTTTTTACTACATATAAAGCTGGTGCCTCTCATTCTGGTATCTATTTAGGTTCAAACAAGTTTATACACGCTTCTGATAAGGGAGTAATTATCTCGGACCTTGATCAGACATATTACAGAGACCGTTATGTAGGTGCACGCAGATATATTTCACAGCCTCAGGTTGCAGCGACAACATCTACAGCAAAGATTGTTGACATCGTTAAGCCTATCAATCTATGGAAACGTAATGCCGATAACTCATTAACACTGGCGAGAATCTTATACCCTGGTGAAACGTATCGCGTATACGGCTACGATGGCCTATACGGCGGGCAGTTCAGTGTTGGCGGTGGTTATTATATCACTAACATGCCTGCTCATATCTCACTACGCTAATATATGATATAGTTATTTCATACCCTGAAAGAGAAAAGCTAAACAGCTTTTCTCTTTTTTTTTTGCTAAAATCAGATTAAAAAACATGGCTATTTTCCTCTTTGGTTTTTTGAAATGTGTGTAAACTCATTTCGGTTTAAATGCAGAAAGTGAACAGAAGAACAATAAAAAGACAATGTTGTTAAAATAACAACATTGTCTTTCTGCAGGTTAATTTAGTTTTCTGCCGCTTTCACTACCCATCTGCTCAAATCAGGTTGGTTTTTCTGCACAAGATCTTTTGGGAAGATAAACGTCCATGGCTTGCTTGTATTATTCTTTACGATAAAATTGTTTAATTTAAAAGATCCTTTTGCAACCAAATCGTTTTGTGCATCATACACTGCAAGAGGCAATGATGAAATGGTAAGATCTTTAGCATGTCCGTTCCGTAATAGAATGGTTACCTGAAGATTTTGATTGGAATCGAATTGCTGAGATATTCCCATCAGATTAAATTCACCTGGCTTTAATTCAGGCAATCCTTTTACGAGAATTTCCAGCTTTTCCGTCTGGTCACGACTAACAGAGTCGGCCCATGTTTTTTCCAGATCGAGTTTGTGTTCCTGTGAGGGCCCTTGTTTAATTTCGAATGCGATTCTCCAGTTAACCTGACTGTTATCCGGAGTGAATGCTTTCACTACGTCTTCTTTCTGGAAGAAAAAACGCCATGGTCTCGCTGTATTCGATTCAAGCGTGCCCGCACGCTCAAGGCTGAAGTTCTTTCGGGCAAAGACTTCATTCGTTTCATCCAACAGAATGAGATCTACTTCTTCGATTTTTATACCTCTTTGTACAGAACTTCGTAAAAAAGCCTCGACTACAAATCCTTCATCGTGCGGAAGAATTTTGAAACCATGGATTGATAGCTGATTGATTTTAAGTGGTTCTAATTGCTTTAGATTGAATTTATATACATATTTCTCCTGCGGTGTTACATTCCATTCAGGATGAAACGATAATTTGGTTTCATAAGTCTTTTCGGAATCAGATGCAACTTCATCAACAGATGTCGAGGATTCTTCTGTAATCTCTTCATCCTGATTCTTTTTTCGGCTAAAAATACTCATTCCTCATTTCCCCCGCTTTCCTTATTTTCTTTAACTTCCTTGATAAATGTAATTAATAGAAGAACTGAGTCTCTTTTTATTCTGAACATCAGATTTTCAAATAGCTCCAGTGCTTCATTTTGGAATTGTCTGTACGGATCTTCCTGGCTATAGCTTCTCAAGAGGATCCCGTCTTTAATTGCATTTATCTTTTCAAGATTACGAATCCAGTGCGCGTCCATTGTCTTAAGAAGGAATTCGCTATATAGGGTCATATGTTCTTCGAGTCTCTCATGGTCCTCAGATGAAACCCATTGAATAAAATCTTCTTTAAGTAAAACTAGAGTCTTCTTAATATCAGTATCTTCATTAAATACAGGTAGTTCCATACTAAATGAAGTATCTGAAATAAAGCTCTTAAGCTGATTCATCCTGTGAGAATTAAATTCATCCTCTTTTTCAGGTAGCAACGTCTTCACAGTATCTGAATAATAATCATTCAATAGCTCAAAACGCTGGTGCACATCGGATTCCAGAAGATAGTCTCTTAAACCGTAAATGACCTTACTTTGCTGATCTATAACGGAATCGAGTTTTAAAAGATGAGCACGGCCTGCCTGCTGGAGGGATTCGATTGTTTTTTGTACTGTATCAATAAACTTGATTGGATCCGGTGATGTAATCTGTCCGTCACGTTCTTCTTTAATTTTCTTTTTGTATTTCAGTAGCTGCTCTTCATCAAACAGTGTAAATAAATCATCTTCAAGAGAAATGATGAATTGTGATGAACCGGGATCTCCCTGCCTGCCTGCTCTTCCTCTTAACTGCATATCGATTCGGTTACTTTCGTGACGTTCAGTTCCAATAATGTATAAACCGCCTAATTCTTTTATGCCTTCTCCAAGAAGAATATCTGTCCCACGTCCTGCCATATTTGTTGCAATCGTAATCTGATGTTTCTGTCCAGCAAGAGAAATTAATCGGGCTTCATCTTCCGCGGTTTTAGCATTCAAAACCCGGTGTTTAATGTTCTCACGCGACAGCAGGGAAGATAATTCTTCTGACTGTTGAATCGTAACCGTACCGATTAAAATGGGTTGACCTGAAACAGAAATTTCAGAAACACGTCTAATAATGGCATTCATTTTTTCTTTTTTAGTTCTGTAGAACAGGTCATCATGATCCTCTCTGATGAGTGGACGGTTTGTAGGAATCACCTCTGTTTGTAAATTGTATGTTTCTAAAAATTCTTCTTTTGACGGTGTGGCACTCCCTGTCATGCCGCACAGTGTATTGTACATTCTGAAATAGTTTTGAATGGTAATTGTAGCCTGCAGCGTATTCTCCTCGGTGATTGGAACATTCTCTTTTGCTTCAATTGCCTGGTGAAGTCCATCACTGAATGTTCGGCCTTCCATGACTCTTCCCGTATATTTATCAATGATGTGAACCTTTTGGTCTCTGATCATGTAATCACGGTCGCGAATCATCATTTCTTTAGCGCGCAATGACTGCATAATGTGATGTAGCAGCTCCTGGTGCTCTTCGTCAAAAGAATTCTCCACGTCAAATAATTCCTCGATCATATCAATCCCGTCGTCTGTGAGATTTAACTGTTTTGTATCAGATTTATATATGTAGTGAGTATCCCTTTTTAAATCTTCAGCAATTTTGCTGGTGATACGGAATAGATCGGCACCGAGTGATACTTTGTCAGCAATGATGAGAGGTGTTCTTGCTTCATCAATGAGAACAGAATCTATTTCATCAACAATTGCAGTATTGAGCTCTTTCTGAACTTTTTCTTCAGGGTTTCTCGATAAGTTATCTCTCAAATAATCGAATCCAAACTCTGTTCCTGTTCCATAGACAATATCGCACTGATAGGCTGTACGCTTTTCCTCAGCTGAACTGGTCGAAATATTTAAACCTACTGAGACATCAAGCAGGTCATAGATTTTTTTCATTAGTTCGTAATCACGTTGTGCAAGGTATTCGTTGGCAGTAATTAAATGAACACCTTTCTGTTCAAGTGACATAAGATAGGCTGCGGTAGTGGAAGCGAGGGTTTTACCTTCCCCTGTATTCATCTCAGCGATTTTACCCTGCGAAAGAACAGCACCACCGATTAACTGCACATCATAATGACGTAAACCGATTGTTCTTTCAGCAGCTTCACGGACAAGCGCGAAGGCCTCTGGTAAAAGTTTTTCCAGTGACTCCTTTTGAACCCTTGAACGAAGCTCTGCTGTTTTCAAAGGGAATTCTTTGTCACTGAGAAGTGAACATGATTCAGTATACTTATTTATTTCCTTGATTAACCTCTGATATTTCTTTCCGATGACTGGTTGAAGGTTATCAGTTTTCTTAAAACTAAAGATATTCATGTTAACGACAAGCCCTTCTCTGATGAAATGTAATCTTTTATCAGTATATCATAATTGACAAATTGTTTACGATTCGCTTAAAAGAGGAAAGTATATTTTAAAATGTAGTAACCTAATGGATGGTCATGCGTCTAATCTAGTAAGATTGTTCATGTAATTTTTAATTGATAATGCAATAGAATCTGTTATGATAATGAGGATATGCAAGATAATTTCCTAAAAAAAGGTGATCTTTATGATAATGAATGCAATGATTGCAGGTATAGTGGCTTTAGTGACGGTTCTAATACTGACACCACTGGTCATGAAACTTGCAGTAAAAATTGGGGCTGTTGATCAGCCAAACGCCAGAAAAGTTCATGAGAAGGTCATGCCGCGACTTGGTGGTCTCGCTATTTTTGGTGGTGTGATTGCCGGGTTTTATGCAGGGGGCCTTCATAATGAAAAAGTAACGGCCATCTCTGTCGGGGCTATTTTAATCGTTATCGTGGGAATTCTTGATGATAAATACCAGCTTTCCGCCAAAACAAAACTTCTGGGTCAGCTTGTTGTAGCTGGACTGATTATTTATAGCGGTCTGACAATAGACTTTATTACAATCCCATATGTTGGAGAGTTTGAACTGGGCTTTTGGCAGTATCCGATCACTTTATTCTGGATCGTCGCCATTACAAATGCTATCAACCTGATTGATGGTCTCGACGGTCTATCAGCCGGGATTTCCGGCATTGGAATCGCTACAATCGCTGTTATGGCAGGGATGTCAGGGAAAGTCCTGATTTTTACGCTGTCTATTATTCTGCTCGGCAGTATTTTAGGCTTTCTATTCTATAACTTTCATCCGGCAAAAATCTTTATGGGAGATACGGGAGCGCTTTTTCTTGGTTACGCAATAGCAGTACTGTCTCTCCTCGGATTATATAAAAGTGTGACCCTGTTCAGCTTTCTGATTCCTATCATTATTTTAGGTGTTCCTATTTTCGACACGACTTTTGCGATTATTAGGAGAATTGCCAATAAGCAGCCTATTTCGGCACCTGATAAATCTCACCTTCATCACCGTCTTTTATTCATGGGGTTATCACACCGAAACACGGTTCTTGCCATCTATGGAATGGGGATCATCTTTAGCCTGACAGCCATTGTCTTAACTGAATCAACCCTCTGGGGATCGTTTTTCATTGTCCTCGGACTGCTGATCGTGTTTGAAATTGTGGCAGAGATTATCGGCCTCGTAAATGAACGATATCGCCCATTTCTATTCCTATATAAAAAACTCGTACGCAATCGGTAATACAAACAACACTAAAATGTAAAAAAACTTTATAAGTGTTGATTTTGTAAGTGTGATAAAATATGATCTGATAATATGAAGTAATTATGTATAAAATGTTGGAGGTCTTCATAAATGAATGTCCCTATGTTGGATTTAAGTGAACAGTATCAAACGCTAAAACCTAAGATGATGGAAGTATTAGATGACGTAATGAGTTCATCACGCTTCATTCTTGGGGATTATGTGAAAAACCTCGAAGCTGATGTAGCAAAGTACAGCAACGTCGCTCATGGTATCGGTTGCGGTAACGGAAGTGACGCAATTCATATCGCTCTTCAAGCCGGCGGAATCGGCGAAGGAGACGAAGTCATTACAACAGCCTTTACATTCTTTGCAACCGGTGGAGCGGTGGCGCGTGCAGGAGCGACTCCAGTATATGTCGATATTGATCCGGTAACATTTAATATTGATCCTTCTAAAATTGAAGAAGCAATTACAGAGAAGACGAAAGCAATCATCCCAGTTCATTTGTATGGTCAAATGGCTGATATGAATGCAATTAAAGAGATTGCTGATAAGCATAATTTAATGGTTGTTGAAGATGCAGCACAGGCCATTGGTGCAAAACACAATGGTAAATCAGTAGGTGAACTTGGAACGGCTGCGACTTACAGCTTTTTCCCTACAAAGAACCTTGGTGCTTATGGTGACGGTGGAATGATCGTGACGAATCATGACGACATCGCTGAAAAATCAAAAGTAATCCGTGTGCACGGAAGCAAGCCTAAGTATTATCATCATGTCCTTGGTTATAACAGCCGCCTTGATGAACTTCAGGCTGCAGTATTAAGTGTTAAGTTCCCACTGCTTGATCAGTTTAGTGAAGCACGTAGAGAGAGAGCAGCTTTTTACACTGAAAAGTTAAATGAAGTTGTTGGGGATCATGTCACAACTCCTGTCGAAAAAGACGGTAATTATCATGTGTTCCATCAATATACTCTTCGCGTTGAAAAACGTGATGAGCTTCAAGCATTCTTAAAAGAAAATGGCGTTGCTACAATGGTTTACTATCCGATGCCACTTCATATCCAGCCAGTTTTTAAAGAGCTTGGATATAAAGAAGGGGACCTGCCATTAACAGAAAAAGCAGCGAAAGAAGCGATCTCACTGCCAATGTTCCCAGAATTAAAAGAAGAGCAGCAGCTATATGTAGTAGAAAAAATTGCGGAGTTTTATTCGAAATAAACAACAGAAAACGTCGCCGCTATGGGGGCGTTTTCTTTTCTGCATAAAAATGGAGTGTGAACAGTGGAAAATTCAACAAAGGAAAAATACGTTTTATATCAATACCTGAGATTTTTCTGGCAGAAGAAGCTTTATTTTATTTTTGTACCGGTGCTTGTGGCTGCGGTGGCTGCAGTGACTGCTTATGCCTTAATGAGTGCGGAAGAAAAATATGAAGCGAAGGCTTTAGTCTATGTAGGAGATTTAAGAGAAGATTCTTTAACCTCACCGGCAAATATTCAAAAGTTGATAAATAATGAAGAAGTACAAGTCCGAGTTCCAAGGAATGGACAAGTCGAGCTGAGTGCATTAGGTGACAATAAAACACATGTCGAGAATCAGGTTGGAAAAGCATTAAATGTTTATCTTCCTGCTTTAGAAGAGGAAGCCCAGGAGATTATTAACGTTACTCAAGCTCAAGTTAATGTTATGGATGAAAGCGAAAAGGTTTACGAAAATTCAATTAAGTTGTATCAGGAAAGAATTTCAAGTAATGATTTATTGGAGTCGGAAGTAAGTGATCTAAGGCTTTTAATAGCGGATGCGCAATCACGACTTTCAAATGCACAAGAGGTTTCACACAGAATGAGCAGTGACCTGGTTTTATTTGATGAACCTGAGTTATTAAACCAAACAGTTGAAGAAACCGATTCGTTTGTCCTCGAAGGTGCAGCCATCGGCTTTATCATCGGGATTATCCTGACAATTCTGTTACTAATGCTTATGTTATACATTAATAATGCCAGAAGGAGTCTGAACAATGATTAATTTTGCAGTAGTCGGTATTGGACATATTTCAGCAAAGCATATCCAGGCCATTCAAAATGCGGATGGTGCAAATTTATATGCAATTTGTGATACAAATGAAGACCGATTAAAATCGGTTGAAATTGATAACATCGTAAAACATACAGACCTTGAAAAGCTCCTAACTGAACACCCTGAGATTGATGTCGTGAATATTTGTGTACCTTCAGGGCTTCATAAGACGCTTGCAGAAATTGCGGCGAAACATAAGAAACACATTGTACTTGAAAAGCCAATGGCACTAACAGCCGCTGAATCCAGAGAAGTCATGGAAGCAGCTGATCAAAACGGTGTAAAACTTGCTGTAGTCCATCCAAACCGTTTCCGTCCGGCTATTCGTACATTGCGTGAGAAATTTGATAAAGGTTCATTTGGTAAGGTTAGTCATGCGAATGCAACGGTACGCTGGAACCGAAATCAGGAATATTATGATCAGGCTCCATGGAGAGGAACAAAAAAGTATGACGGTGGCGTGCTGATGAATCAGGCCATCCATAATCTTGATCTTCTTTTATGGTTCATGGGTCCAGTTGAAAGTGTTAAAGGAATGGCAGCAACAAGATTAAGAAAGATTGAGACAGAGGATGTAGCAGGGGCACTCGTTACATTCGAAAGTGGTGCTGTTGCTATTATTGAAGCAGCGACAACAATCTATCCCTCAAACCTTGAAGAATCATTGTCAATTTTTGGGGAAACAGGTACTGCTAAAATCAGTGGAAGAAATGCGCTTCACATTGATACGTGGGATTTTGCTGATAGCGACGAGAATGAAAAACAACGTTTATCAGACGAAATTAATGAGAATCCTATGGGCAAGCCTGGACATGACTGGATTATACAGGACATGGTTGAAGCCATTAATGAAAACAGAGAACCAATTGTTAACGGGCAGGATGGACTTGCACCTGTAGAATTAATTGAAGCTATTTTGCAGTCAGCAGAAACTGGAAAAGAAATCTTTCTATCAAAGGAGAAACAATCATGAGTCATTTTGACACGTTATTAAATAAAATTGCATCAAAAGAAGCCGTAATCGGTGTTGTAGGACTAGGATATGTAGGCCTTCCACTGGCAGTTGAAAAAGCAAAAGCAGGATATAAAGTAATTGGTTTTGACGTTCAGCAGTCAAGAGTTGATCAGGTAAACGACGGAGTGAATTACATTGGAGACGTTTTAGATGAGGACCTGAAGGAAATCATTGATAACGGACAATTTCAGGCTACAGCAGACTATGCACGAATTGCGGAAGTAGACGCAGTTGCAATTTGTGTTCCGACACCACTTGATATTTATCAGCAGCCTGATACTTCATATGTGGAAAGCTCATCTTCTGAAATTGCCAAGCATGCCACAGCAGGAACATTAGTTGTTCTGGAATCAACGACTTATCCAGGAACGACTGAAGAGATTATTAAACCTGCTCTTGAAGACAAAGGATTTACTGCAGGAGAATCAATCTTTATCGCGTATTCTCCAGAGCGAATTGATCCAGGTAATAAGCAGTTTAAAACAAAAAATACACCTAAAGTAATTGGTGGTGTCACTGAAAATTGTACAAAAGTGGCCGCTTCACTTTACCGTAATGTTCTTGAAGGGGATGTACATGAAGTGTCTTCACCTGCAGTAGCAGAAATGGAGAAAATCTTTGAAAATACGTTCCGTAATATTAACATAGCGCTATCAAATGAAATGGCGATCCTTTGTGAAAAAATGGGTATTGACGTATGGGAAGTAATCGACGCAGCAAAAACAAAACCATACGGCTTTATGGCATTCTATCCAGGTCCTGGTCTTGGAGGTCACTGTATTCCGATCGATCCATTTTATCTTACTTGGAAAGCACGAGAATACAATTACCACACGCGTCTCATTGAAGTAGCTGGTGAAATCAACAACAGCATGCCTGAATACGTGATTACGCGTTCTATGCAGGCGCTTAACGAGCATGGCAAACCGCTGAAAGGCTCTAAAGTGATTCTGCTTGGGGCAGCTTACAAAAAAGATATTGATGACGTGCGTGAATCTCCAGTACTTGAGCTCGTTGAACTTCTTGACAAACACGGAGCTGATTATCAGGTAGTGGATCCACATGTGCGTTCATTTAAAGCGGCAGGAAAAGTGATTGAAACTGTCGAAATGAGTAAGGAACTTTTAAATCAGGCGGATCTTGTCATGATTACAACGGATCACTCAGAATTCGACTATCCTATGATCGCTCAGGAAAGCACTGTAATCTTTGACACAAGAAATGCCCTTAAAGACGTAGCTGAGATTAAAGCTCAGTATATCAAACTGTAATTCTGTCAGTAGTTTTAAGTAAAAGAGCGGCTCAGCAGAATATTGTCGGTTTTTGCTGAGCCGTTTATCTTATTCGGGGGTGTTACACATGAATTTTATCGCTGAAAGTGCTTTTGTTGATTCGACCTCTTCTGTTGGACATTTTTCTGTTATAGAGGATCATGTAAAAATCGGACCCAACGTACAGATTGGGAATAGAGTGACGATTCACGAGGGAACTGAAATTGGAGAAGGAACGGTTGTTTTTGACGGAGCGGTAATTGGGAAAGCTCCTAAAGCTGGGAAAACAAGTACAGTAAAAGCTCAGAGTGATCTGAAGCCTTTAACAATCGGAAAAGACTGCACGATTGGTGCAAATGCTGTCTTGTACAGTGGCAGTTCAATCGGAGATTCTACATTAATTGCTGACCTTGCGAGCGTCCGTGAAAATGTAACGATCGGAGATCTGGTTATTGTAGGAAGAGGCGTTACTGTTGAAAACTTTGTAACCATTGGTACAAAAACGAAGATTCAGTCAAATTCTTATATTACAGCTTATTCAACTCTTGAAGAGCAGGTGTTTATTGCACCATGTGTAACAACAACGAATGATAACTACATGGGAAGAACCGAAGAGCGCTTTGATAAAATTAAGGGTGCAATTGTTAAAAAGGGTGCCCGTGTCGGAGGAGCTTCAATCATCCTTCCTGGAATCACCATTGAAGAAGAAACATTTGTTGCTGCAGGCGCGCTTGTAACAAAGGATACGGAACCGAAAACCGTTATCAAAGGCCTTCCTGCCAAAGTGCTTCGACCGGTTGAGGAGCGGGAGTTGTTAAAATAGTGATCAATCAATTAAAGCGTATAGGAGCGGATTCGCTCCTATACGCATTTATGAATGTAGGCACTAAACTGATTGCGTTTATTATGCTGCCGATCTATACGATGTATTTAACACCTGCAGAGTATGGAGCGCTGGACTTAATTGACCGCATGACGTCTATGCTGACGTTCCTTATTATTTTTGGAACGGATTCAGCACTTGCTTATTATTATTTTGAAACCAAGGATGCTAAAAAGAGACTCGAGCACGTCCGAAATGTCTTATATTTCAGGCTGAGTGTTGTCGTTGTCTTATTTTTGCTTGTCGTTTTATTTGACCAGGCAATCGCCGGTTTTCTGTTTGAAGACATGGTGTATCTGCCTATGCTTTATCTGGCAATGACTGTGCTGTTACTTGATAGTCTCGTCGTTGTGATCCTGATGGTCATGCGATTTGATTTTAAGACTAAAAGAGTTGTGATATTTACCGTTGCGAAAATGTTTTTAATCGCACTGATTTCCTACTTGTTTTTAGTTTATGTAGCACAGGATCCAGAGGTTGTATTATATGGAAGAATCATTAGTGTGGCAATTGTACTGGTCATGCTTTTATTTATGAGCTATCAGTATCTGGTGCCAAAAATCAACTGGTCATCGATGAAAGAGATGCTTAAGTATGCCACGCCTCTTGTTCCGGCTTCTATCGCCTTTTGGGTAATCGCGAGTTCAAGCTCGTTGTTTATTCAATACTTTGGAACGCAGAGTGAAGTAGGGATTTATGGTGCGGCTACAAAGCTTGCAACCATTATTACGTTAGTGACAAGTGGTGTTCAGCTGGCATGGCGTCCTTATTCTATGTCGATTAAAGATAAACCGGATAGTCCCGTACTTTTTTCAAAAGTTTATTATATTTTACTATTGATTGGGACATTTGGTTTGCTGGTCATTGCGACAATCATGCCATGGCTGATCGGTATACTCGGTGAGGAATATGAGTCAGCTTATCAATATGTAGCCCTCGTATCAGCTGCGACTTTCCTGAATTTCTTTTATCTGATTATTTCAGTCGGATTGTTTTTCAAAAAGAAAACAGGTGTTATTTCAGCAACCTTTGGCATTGTAGCCTTGGTTAATCTGGCTTTAAATTTCGCACTGATTCCTCCATTCGGTATATGGGGAGCAGTTATTTCATATTTAGCGAGTTACATGGCGGCGATTACATTTATTTTTTCAAAGAGTCAGAAGTATTACCATGTTCCGGTATCTTATATAAAAATGGTCATCATATTTTTGACAACCATTGCAGGTATTGTCTGGATTTTATTGATCCAGACAGGAGATATGCCGGCTGTTAATATGCTGCTTGCATGGGCAGCTTGGATTGTTGTGTTATTGTTAACAAGAATGGATAAAGCGATATTAAGATCATGATGGAGGAAAACTTGACCATGAATATTCTTACAATTTTAGGTGCAAGACCACAGTTTATTAAAGCAGCACCTGTTTCACGTGCATTACGTCAACATCACAATGAAAAAATTGTGCATACTGGCCAGCACTATGATGCTAACATGTCTGATATTTTCTTCGAAGAGCTTGAAATTCCGAAGCCTGATTATCATCTCGGTATTGGCTCAGCCAGTCACGGAAAACAGACAGGGGATATGATGACAAAAATTGAGGAGATCGTTCTTGAAGATAGACCGGATGCGATCCTCGTTTATGGAGATACTAATTCAACGCTTGCAGGAGCTTTAGTCGGAGCCAAACTTCACATTCCTGTACTGCATATCGAAGCAGGCTTAAGAAGCTTTAATAAAAAGATGCCTGAGGAAATTAACCGCATCATGACGGATCATGTTTCTGCTTTGTTATTTGCTCCTACAGAAACAGCCATTAACAACCTCAAAGACGAAAACATAACGAAAGGTGTTAGCAACGTTGGCGATGTCATGTATGATGCAGTCCTTTATAATCGTGAGCTGGCAGAAAAGAAATCTTCCATTCTTCAGGATTTATCACTCGAGGGAGAGGATTTTCTGTTAATTACTGTCCATCGTGCTGAAAATACAGATGACCGTGAAAAAATGGCTGCGATCCTTTCTGCATTTAACCAGGTTGATACGCTGAAGGTATGGCCGATGCACCCAAGAACAAAGCATAAGATTGAAGAGTATGGTTTCAATTTGTCTGATGTTAAGAACCTGAAAATAATTGAGCCTGTTGGCTATCTTGACATGATTCAGCTGGAAGTCGGTGCTGAAAAAATCGTTACTGATTCAGGAGGCGTACAAAAAGAAGCTTATTTCTTCGAAACACCGTGTGTGACAATGCGTGAACAGACTGAATGGGTTGAAACGCTTGAAGGTGAAGCAAATATTCTGGTCGGCACTGACGAAGAGAAAATTGTTCAGGCGATAAACAAAACGGTTTCTCCACAGTATAAAGAGCTGTTTGGAAATGGCCAGGCTGCTGAAAAGATCGTAGAGGAACTAGAAAAGCTCTAAGGCGGTAATCATATGATACACATTCTGGCGTGGCTAATCGTACTTGGTTTAGCCACCTATCTTTTTAAAAAAGCTTCTGGAACCCTGTCCATTTTCAAGCCGAATATGGTTAATATTGTTTTTTATTATTCCATGCTCGTCTCATCTTTTATCGGACCGCTTTTTATTGTTTTGGAAATAGATGACTACTATATGATTAATCGAATGCTGAATGATGAATACCGTTATATTGGGTTCTATCTGATTCTATTTGTCATGCTTTTCCTCCCACTAGTGATGTTTATTGTCACTAAGCTGTCAGGAATTCAAGCAGAGGCTGCACTTAATCAGTACCTGAAATCCAGCATTACGGTACCAAAAGACGATCGTCTTGACTTCTTCATCATCGGAAGCCTTTCGTTTATATCTCTTGTAGCGATTTTATATACATTATGGAAATCACCATACATTCCGATTCTAAATCTGTTGATGAATAATACGGACCTGTCAGCTGGTCAGCTTAGAATAGAGGCCTCAAGGAACTTTCAGGGAAATGTATTAATACGAAATATATTCGCGATTGCCATTCCGCCTCTCTTAACACTTATTACGTTTGGTTATGCAAGTGCTACAAAAGGCTTGAAATGGCGTCTTTTATTCGTTGTTATGTTTAGTGCAACAGTATTTATGAATATTTATGATCTGGCAAAATCCCCGATCTTCTTTTTCGGGATCATGTTCTTGCTTATGCTTCTATACACAGGCAGATTTAAGTTAAATGTAAAAAAAGTCTCAGTCTTGCTTGTTATGGGTACGGGTCTACTTGTGACGATGTATGTGGTGATCCAGGGAGTTACAAACATCAATTCCTTTTTATCTTATAATTCAGGTCCGGTTGGGCGCTTAATCCTCGCCCAGATTTCACCGTTTTTCCTGCATCTTGATCTGTTTGGAGACCGTGTTCCATTTTTGTATGGACAGAGTCTTCCAGGGACATTAACTGGTCTTTTCGATCAGCCGCATGTCCGTTCGGCAAGGGTGGTTATGGAGGAGATTTTTCCTGAAAGGATTGCTGACGGGACAGGTGGTGTATTAAACACGTTATATGCAGCGGAAGCGTACGCGAATTTTGGATATTTAGGAGTGGTAGTGAGTACAATATACATTGCTGCACTTATCCAATGTGTATACCTGCTGTTTTTAAAAATGAAAAAGACACCTGTCTTTATGGCTTTGTTCGTCTACTTTTCAATTAATTTTCCACGAACGGTTGTAGGAGGCTTTGCAGACTTTTTGTTTAACCCGATCTGGATGATGATTGTGACCATCTCAATGACAATTATCATTATTTCGAAAAATAGCCACTTACTTCCTAAGTTACGTATTAAAAAGAAGTTTGGAGGAACCTTGTCATGAATAAGGTTTTAATCTACTATCCATTTACATTATCTAAAAATGCCAATAGCGGTTCGAAGTTGAGACCGATTAAAATGCTTCAGGCTTTTCAGGAGTGGGGTCTTAAGAACAATAGTGAAATTCTATTGATTTCAGGAACCTCAAAAGAAAGAGAGCGGCTGATCAAATCCATCAGTGAAGAGGAATGGAAGGACATTTCTTTTTGTTATATGGAAAATCAGACCATACCTTTCTGGTTGACGGATCCGAACCATATACCACAATCTCCCTTTGTTGACTTGAAGTTGATGAGGCAATTAAAAAAGCATTCAATTCCAACAGGCGTTTTTTATAGAGATGTATACTGGAAATTCGATGATCTTTATCCGTTAAAGGGATATAAAAGATGGATCATGAGAAAAATTTATCGTTTAGAAGAATTGTTTTACTCTAAGTACATGAAAGTTTTATTTGTACCGAGTGATGCAATGGCCTCATTCGTGGATGTTAAATCATCTAAAGTTGCTCTTCCGCCTGGAGGCAGTCATAACAATCTTCCGGAACGCAGGAAAGAAGAATCAAGGTTGCCAAGAGGTTTATATGTCGGAGGAATTAATAACCCTGATTATGGACTTCCTTCACTCGTAAAAGCCGCTGAAATGGTAAATAAGGATGAAGTGAAGTTTCAACTTACCATTGTCTGCAGAAAAGAAGAGTTTGAACATATCAGTGAGGAACTCAAGAGGAAAATTGAATCCTTATCCATCACTGTGAAACATATATCCGGACAGGAATTAAATGAATTATATTCAGAATCTGACTTTGCTTTTATTCCGAGAAAAAGAACCATGTATCATGATTTTTCCGTCCCTGTAAAGCTGGTGGAGTATTTATCAAATCATTTGCCTGTATTAGCTACAAACTGTTCAGCTCAGGAGGTTATGGTTCAACAGTTTGGTCCTTTTGGAATCGTTTCGGGAGATCAGCCTGAAGAAATCCATGAGGGAATTATTAAAATGATTGAGCAGCATGGTGAAATAAAAGAAACAATAAAAGATCAGTTTCTCAAGCATCATAGCTGGCTCGAACGGGTAAATAAAGTTGAAACTGTATTGCTGGAGGATGTAAAGAGATGAAGATTCTGTTACTAGCACCTGGACGTTCCATTCATACTCATAAATGGGCAATGTACTATAAAGAGCGTGGATACGACGTGAAAGTTGCTTCTTTTGAACAACATTATTCAGAAGAAAATGCAAAAGAAATCGACACAATTTCTTTGAAACAGTCATTTCCCGGGAAATTGTCCTATTTTGGCTGTGTACCGCAAATAAAAAAGATCCTAAAAGAATTTAAACCGGATATCTTTCATGCTCATTATGTATCCAGTTATGGCCTGGTCGGGGCATTATGCCATTATGCGCCCTTTTATGTCTCTGTATGGGGACGTGATATATTTACCTTCCCTCAACAGGGGAAAGTGAATAAAGCAATGGCTACTTATACATTGAAAAAAGCTGATGTAATTTGTTCTACCAGTCATGTCATGGCCAAAGAAACAAACAAATATACGAATAAAAAAGTATTTGTAACGCCATTTGGCGTAGACATGTCACATTTCAGACCGATTGAAGATGTCTCCAAACCAGAGGGTTTCACAGTGGGAACCGTAAAAGCATTATCTGATAAATATGGTATAGCAGATCTTATTAAGGCATTCTCAATTGTTTCAAAGAAGCACCCTTCCCAATCAATGAATCTTTTGATCGTCGGGGACGGTGAACAGAGAAATGAATATGAAGAACTTGCTAAGGAATTAAGTGTGGATGCGCAAACTACATTCACGGGAAGAGTACACCATACTGAAGTACCTCAGTATATAAATAAGATGGACGTTTTTGGCGTACCCTCAACAGAAGACAGTGAGAGCTTTGGCGTTGCTGCAGTTGAATCAATGGCTTGCGGCGTGCCGGTAGTTGTTTCAGATGTAGGAGGCTTGCCTGAGGTCGTTAAAGATGGAGAAACAGGTTATGTTGTGCAAAAGCAATCTCCTGAGCAACTCGCTGAAAAGATCGAATTTTTAATGCTGAATCAGGATCAGGCCAGAATAATGGGCCAAAAGGGAATAGAACATGTTAAAAACACTTATGACTGGACCCTTAATGCTAAAGGCATGACAGAATTGTATCGACAAACTTTGAATAAGGGGATGAAATCATGATCAAGAAAGCTGTAATACCGGCGGCTGGACTCGGCACCCGTTTTTTGCCGGCAACAAAAGCACAGCCAAAAGAAATGCTTCCTATTGTTGATAAACCAACTATTCAATATATTATCGAAGAAGCAGTTAAATCAGGAATCGAAGATATTATTATCGTGACTGGACGTAATAAGCGGGCAATTGAGGATCACTTTGATAAATCTGTTGAACTCGAATTGTTACTTGAAAAAACGAATAAGCACGAAACACTGGAACTTGTCGAAGAAATTTCAAATATGGTAGATATCCATTATGTTCGACAGAAGGAACCGCTTGGTCTTGGACATGCCGTATTATGCGCTAAAAAATTTGTGGGGAACGAACCGTTTGCAGTATTATTAGGCGATGATATTGTCGATAGTGAAAAGCCAGCACTGCAACAGATGATTGAACAATATGAAACCGTACAGTCGAGTATCCTGGGTACAAAAGAAGTGCCACGGGACCAGACTGATAAATATGGTATTGTGGATTTTTCAGAGAAGGTAAACGATCTTTATAAAGTAAAATCACTGGTAGAAAAGCCGGCTATAGATGAAGCACCCTCAACACAGGCCATTGTAGGAAGATACATTCTGACTCCGCGCATCTTCGAACTTCTCGAAGATGTAAAACCAGATGCTAAAGGTGAAATTCAGCTAACGGAAGCCATTGATCAGCTTCTTGAATATGAAGAGATATACTCTTATATGCTCCAGGGAGAAAGATATGATGTTGGAGACAAGTTCGGTTTTTTGAAGGCTTCAATTGATTTTGCACTTAAAAGAGATGATTTAAAGGCTCAACTGTTTGAATATATTCAAACAGTTAAAAAAGGATGAGAGAATTGAAAATCATATATTTATGCCAACACTTTCCTCCTGAAACCGGAGCGCCTCAAATCAGGGTTTATGAGGTAAGTAAAGAATTGATTAAACAGGGTCACCAGGTTGAAGTATTAACGGCTTTTCCTCATCACCCACATGGGATTATCCCGGATGAGTACAAGGGAAAATTTTATGAGAAAGAGATGTGGGATGGAATACCCGTGCACCGAAGCTGGATTTATCCATCTCCAAAAGGATCCTTTTGGAAAAGGTTGATTTCATACTTTTCTTTTACTTTCAGTGCTTTTTATTCAATTATGAAGAGCAAGCCGGCTGATGTGATCATATGTAATTCGCCACCACTTTTCTTAGGTATAACTGGTTACCTTGGTGCTAAAATGAAAAGAGCGAAGTTTGTCTTTAATGTTGCAGATATCTGGCCGGAATCAGCCGTTAAGCTTGGATTGGTAAAGAACAAAACCTTTATCTCAATGGCTGAAAAACTCGAAATGTTTTTATATAAAAAGTCATGGAAAATTGCTGCAGCTACTGATGGTATAGCAGAGTATATGATTCAAAAGGGGAAAAAGCCTGATGACGTGTTTGTTCTTCCTAATGGCGTGAATACGGACTTTTTTTCACCTGTTGAAGCTGACCTTGAAGTAATGAATCAATATAACCTCCATGGAAAAAAAGTTTTTACTTATGCAGGGAACCTTGGTTACGCACAGGGTCTTGACTGTATTTTAAAAGCAGCATCACGATTAAAGCATCGTGATGACATTGTCTTTCTAATGGTAGGCGATGGACCAGAACGGGAAAAATTGATGAATTTGAAAGAAGAATTGAATTTAACGAATGTTCAATTTACCGGGCATGTAAAGCTCGATCAGATGCCTCAATTCTTCTCTGTAAGTGATTATAGTATTGTACCTTTACGGAATCTTGAAATTTTTAAAGGTGCCCGCCCTTCTAAAATTTTCCCTGCACTCTCAATGGAGAAACCGGTTTTATATTGTGGAGAAGGGGAAAGTGCCGACATCATTGAAAACGCAGAAGTCGGCCGGGTTGCAATTCCTGAAAATGATGAGGATATTGCAAAGAAAATTGAGGAAATGGCTTCAATTGATCAAATCACGTACGCTGAAATGGGGAAACGTGGTCGTGAATTAGTGAAAGCACACTATTCATGGAAAAGGATCGTCGACGATATGATGATTGCGTTCAGTAACGATAAAAAAAGCTAAGGTCAGTTTCAAACGACCTTAGCTTTTTTATATGCTTTCAAGTTTTACTTGGAAATAGTTGTGCCTCTATAGTAGTGTTTAAGAATCTGCTCAGCTGTCCATCCTTTTTCAGCATAAGCCTTGGCTCCGTACTGACTCATCCCGATTCGGTGCCCCCAGCCTTTACCGGTTAGTTCTACAGATGTAACTCCTGTTTCACCTTGTAAAGTTACAACCCCGCTATTTGTCTGAACTTTAGGTGAATTGGATGTAAGCTTGGATACACTTGAGGGTAATCTCACGTCGTATTTCGTCAAACCTTCTACCGTTACCGTACCTGTTGGTGTCATAACATTAAATCCTGAATTGGAGCGGTTAACTTTCATGTCAAACCAGCTGGAATACAGATAATAGAACGGTGCATCAAGCGGGAATAATTGTCGTACCTGGTTCTCATTATCACCAAGCGTTTTGCTACCGGCTGATGTAACAACGGTAACTGAACCTACTTCGTTATTAGCGCCTTTTCTATTTAAGATCACATCTTCCAACACGACAGAAGAATTATAGCCGAATGATTTTAGGATAGTTGCAGAATCAAATGTTTCAGTCCAGTTGGATCTGGTGGCATTCTCATCAGGACTATCAACTGAAACTAAATATGGAAAACTTGCCTGATTAGAGCGCCATACATCTCCAACGTTAGCTGTTTTACCACCACTTGTTGAGTGGAAGTAGGCTTCGATTGGTTGTCCGTTATAACGGATCAGCAAGCCGTTTGTCTGTTCTATAGCAGCATTTGTTCGGGCATTTTCATGTGTGAACCCCTGATAGACCTGTGAAGATGTAGAGCTCGAGAGAATTGATCCAGTTCTTTTAAACGCATAGGTTCTAGCAGCGATTGCCTGTGCTTTAAGCGCTTCAGTATGCCAGGAAGCAGGCATCTCACTCGGTACAACGCCTTTTAAATAATTTTCCATGGATAACTTATTAATAAACTCTACATTTTGTCCATTTGGACGTACCGTAAATGAACCTCTGTACTGCCTATTATTTTTTGAGACAGTAATTAACGGATTTGACGTAGTTGTAAATTGCTGAACAGCTGATTTTAAAACCCATCCTGATTTTCCGTTAACCGTTACATTTAACCATTCTTCACCCTGTGCATTTGTAAATGACTGTGTGAAGGTACCATTTTCACCACTTGGAATAGATTGAACAACTTCATACGCTGATGTAGCACCTTTTCGCATGTCAGTTGCTCTGATAAAAGATGCCAGTGATAAGTTACCAGGGAGTTCCTGTACTTCAAATCCCTTTACAGAATTAAATTGAGTTCTGCCGTAAATCATACTCAGACCACTTGCAGTACGGTTAAAAACCAGAGTCTGACCAGGTGTTATCGTGGTAACTTGTCCGTTATCCTGATTAATCACCTGATATCCACCATTTAACACTAAATTAGAGGTTTGACCTGTAGCAGTTTGAATTAATACCTGAACCGGACTTGAATAAGTAACTGGAGGAACAGCAGCACTTGTAGTGAAAGATGACGATATCCATACAGAAAAAATGAGTACACTGATTGTGAACCACTTTAACGCTTTCATTATCTCACCTCAACCAGTCCGCCAATGACCCAGCCCTCATTTCCTGATGGCGCTTTTACACGATGCCATGTTTCGCCGGCTGCATTTGTAAAGGATGAAAGGTACGCCATTGTCGTTCCACGTGGAATTGTTTCTATTACTCTGTAAGCTGTCGTCGCTCCTGAACGAAGGTTAACTTCTCCAAAGGCAAATACTTCTTTTGGAGCGGTTCCCGACGGTTTCGTGGTAGAAATGTCAGCGGAGTTGACCCAGGCAAGCGTGCTGGAAGTCAGTTCGACTCTATACCAAAGTCCGGTTGAACCACTATGCTGTCCAACAATTTTAAAAGAAGTACCCGCATTTTTATAAGCAACTACTTTGTATGCAGTACTTGCTCCAGTGCGGAAGGCTGTATTGTTCTTTGTTACATAAACCGTTGCCGGAGTCGTAGCAGGGGGAGGGGTTGAACCACCTTGACCGATCTGCTGTTTTAATGTGTTTATTTCCTGCTGTTGCTGACTTACCTGTTGTTTTAATGCATTTACTTCACTTTTAAGTGGATTAATCTGAGAGTTAACCCACTCTACACTTGCAAGAATAATATTTTCGTTGGCTTTTGTTACAGGTACAAATAGTAATCCCCCAGTTAAAGCGATTGCAGAAACAATAATGGCTGCTTTCTTTTTGAAAATTTTCAATTTCATTCCCTCCTGGTTTTAAAAAAGGAGCCCTAAAAAATAGAGCTCCTAAGTCTTAGAATTGACTAAAATATTCTGATAGTCCGTTTTTAATTCCAACTGCAGCTTTTTGTCTGAAAGCAGGATCTCTTAATAGGGCTTCTTCTGTCGGATTAGACAGGAAGGCCAATTCAAGAAGAACACTTGGAAGCTGATTCATACGGTTAACATAAAAGACTTCTTCTCGAACACCTCGATCGTAAGTGCCAATATTATAAACCATATGTTTATGAACAGATCTTGCTAAAGACAAGCTTCGTGGTCCGTTAAAGTTCACAGAAGCATTGTAAAATGTTGTGGATCCACGCGATGTACTTGAGAATGAATCTGCATGAATACTTACAAAAACATCGTAATCTGAATTATTTGAGATCGCTGTACGCTCAGACAATTCAAGGAAGACGTCAGTGCTTCTTGTCATAAGAACCGTTGCACCTTCATTTTGAAGAAGAGTCTGTAAGCGTTTTGCAGTGTCAAGGACTACGGTTTTCTCATAAAGACCGGTTGCACCGATCGCACCTGAATCTGCACCACCATGGCCGGCATCAATAATTATTCTCTTTCCTGACAGACCAAACTGCATAATTTTTAATGTTACCCGGTCTGAATAATTACGTAATGTAAATGTATAGCCTGGTTTAAATGTAACTACAACCGTATTTGTTCCATTAGCATTTCTTGAATTTTGGATACTGTCGATTCCCGGAATGCTCTGAGTAGGCAATTGGGCATCTGTAAAGTCACCAGTAATCCGTAATTGATTCGTTCCGGAAGTAGAGTAGGTTACATTAAAATTCGATGGTTTTACCCAATTAATGATTCCATTTCCATAAGCCGGAGCTGCGAGAATTTTGACGGATTGTGTAGAAGTTGAAGACGTTGGAATCCATCCTCTAACTCCTGCTGATGTTTCTACATTTAACCAGCTGCCGAGTGTCCCAAGTACTTGCAAACGATCGCTGACAGGAGGCCTTGCAGCTACAGCATAAGTTGTACTTGCGCCTTTATAAACAACTGCCTGTCCGATTGTATAACGGTATTCATAAGACTTTCTAATTTCGACTTCCTGAATCCATCCCGTTACACCTGTTGCAGTACGTACCTGGTACCATTGACTTCCATTTGTTGAATGAGACCCCGTTATGGTAACTTTTGTTCCAAATGCAGGATAGTTAACAATTCTATATTGCGTGGATGCACCAGAGCGTATCACTGCATTTTTTGTTTGAACCGTTCTTTCTTCCCCAATGCCAGAAGAAGACTCTTTGTTGGCAACAGAATGATGGAACCAGACTTCCTGACCGTTTCTAGTGGACATATACCAGAGGTCTGCCTGATTTCCATTCGTTTTAATAACATTCAGTTTTTCTCCTTCATTGGCTTTTTGGAGAATAGAATGTGATAAGGAAGGGCCGCTTCTGAGATTAGCATTATCAACGTTAATGACCATAACCTCTCCGGAAGCTTTTTCTGCAATTAGAAATGTTTCTTTGATCCACCCTGATACACCAGATGCTTCAATACGGTACCAGTTATCACCTAATGAATTATTAAATCTGTCAGTAATCTTTAAAGCTGTATTGAACTTGAGTTGAGAGACAACAGCGTATGCATCTGTGGCACCAGTTCTAACAGTTGCATTATCAGAAGAAGTATAGACAGTTGCGCCTTTAGCAAATTTATAGCTTTCGACTGGAAGGCTGCCTACAAATGCCTGGCTGTTAATCCATCCTCTTGAAGAGCCAAGATCTACGTTATACCAAAGCTGTCCATTGCCATTTGTATGCTCCCCTACTAACAATAGATTACTTCCGGCAGAAGCATATTGAATCAGTTTATAAGCATCAGATGCTCCTGTTCTAATAGCTGCCTGTGACAATGAAACCGTTTTGTTTTGCGGATATTGCGTTTGAGCAGGTGGCTTGTATTCAGTTAAATCGGTAGACAATACCCAGCCCTGTAGTGTTTGAAGATCAACTCTGTACCACTTTTCTCCTGAAGCATTTGTAAACTCGAGAATAGCATTAACATGGGTACCTTTTGATAGTCTTGTTAGTTCCTTATAACTTGAGGTTGCTCCACTTCTAACGATTACTGAGTCTTTGGCTACAGTAAATTTTTTGTTTATTTCTACTGGTGCTGCAGGTTGAGCAGGCGGAGGGCTGCTTTCGATTTTTTCAAGAAATGTTGAAATAACCCACCCAGTTACATTGTCATATGTAACTCTATACCACGTTTCGTTTGCAGCATTTTTAAAAACATCAATGACGCTGACAACCTTATCTTTTGAAACTTTATCCAGAACCTTGTATGCTGTAGTCGCACCTGAACGTACATTCACATTATCTTCAGTCACTCTTGCCTGTTGTCCAATTAAATCATTACTTTTAAACTTGGAAGCAAGAGCCCATCCTTTTAATCCGGCAGTAGACACGTTATACCATTTTTCACCCAGAGAATTGGTGAATTCACCAACGACCTGATAAGACTGTCCTTTTTTGAGGTCTAATAATATCCGGTATTGGACGGTTGCACCACTATGTAAAGATGTATCCTCACTTAGTTCTATGCTCGCTGGGTAGTCATTGGCTGAAGTAATCGTTGGCAATAGAAAAAACATGGTGAGCAATAAAGATGCAACTGCTATTTTTTTCACATAATCCCCCCAATTGAATAGTTAGCATCATTTTCTTAATGAAAATAATACTAAATTAGGATTTTAGATTAATCCTAAGGAATATTTTAATGCACAAAATAGGGGGAAACAAGGGTTTTTTTGAAGTATAAGTGACAAACTAGGTTATTTTGACTATTACAACCTATAAGAAACCAGTAATATCAAGGGCGTTAAAAATATTTAAATTTTTCTTTTATTTGTAAAATAGTCGTATAAACCTAAATTAAAAAATGTGATTGAGGAAGTGATGATGGTTGTTAATCGAATATAGTTTTAATTATAAGCAGAATCATTTACTTCCAAAAAATGCGTATTATCTTTTTATACTTACAAGGAATTAAAACGTAAAAAAAACAGAACATTCCTTGACGGAAATGTCCTGCTTTTTAAATTAATAATCGCTATCCGCATCTTCAGTTTCAGAGTCGGAGTTCTCCTGATCTTCAGAAGCATACGAAGACCTTGCTGTTCCAAGTGTTTCTTCGAAAGAGTTTTCTATTTCTTCAAGAGAGTATTCATCTGCCTGATAGAAAAACGTTCCTTCAACATACAATTCGTTCACATCGAGAGTTAACTGTTCAATTCTGGTATTCTTTAAATCAGAGTACAATTGGAAAAATTCCATGAATTTCCTCGGGCGGATATTTGTTTGAACGTTATTTCCAAGATCCTCGATTACATCGCCCACTCGTGTGATACTTGATACACTCACTGCCTTATCAACAATGGCTTTAACAACCTCCTGTTGACGTTCTGTCCGCCCTATGTCACCTTGGGGGTCATCCTTTCTCATACGAACATAAGCAAGGGCTTCACGTCCGTCCAGCTCTGCGCTTCCTTCACTAAATGTTTTCCACTGTTGTGGATCTGCTAATTGTGCACGAAATGTAAAGGGGATATCGACCTCCACACCATCAAATGTATCAACAACATCTACAAAGCCGTCAAAGTTTGTTTCTACATAATAATCTACCGGAACGTTTGTTAATTCATTCACCGCATCAACCGTTCCTTGTATATCTCCAAAGCTGTAAGAATGGGCTATTTTGTCTTCATAACCGAGTTCATCAATATAAACGAGTGTATCCCGGGGGATACTTAACATTTTTATTTCTTCCTTTTTAGGATTTACAGCCATGTACAGCAGTACGTCAGAGCGTCCATTAGTGTCATCCTGATTTTCAACCCCAACCAGTAACACAGTAAACGGCTCTTCTGACACTTTTATTTCTTTATCAGGATCGTTTGAACCACGTGTTGGTTCGATTTCTTTATATATTTTCTCTGAAGCTTCCTGAGCTTGCGTATATACATTATAGAAATATACTGAGCCTATGGCAAAAATCGACAAAGCTAAAATCAAAGAGCTGTATAAAAAAATCCGCAATCTTTTACGTCTTTTGTTTTTTTTCTGTCTCGTGATGACATACTTCGGGGGTTTATTCATATAAATCCTCTTTTCATAACAAATTGTCCATTTTACTATCATACTGTACTTTAAAGCAGTAATAAACCCAAAAACAATCAACAATTTTGTTACTATTCTGTTTCATTCACATTGAGGTTATGATCCAGATAAACAGATTCTCCAATTGAAATGTCACTTTGACCATTCGTCATCTCCGTCATCCATTCGACAAATTCCTCCACGTCACCCTCTTCAACATAGGCATCGACGGCTACTGCTTCGAGGTAACGGATCTCTTTTAATGGATACTTTGATGAACGGACTTCATTTTCCACTTTTCCGAGCCAGGTGTAATCAATATTGGTTGTGACAACACGGTTTAACGATCTTTCCACGACTCCTGCAGCTGACAAGCCTTCTGTAACAGCTTTACCGTAAGCGCGAATTAAACCGCCTCCTCCGAGTTTGATTCCCCCAAAATAACGGGTGACAACAACCGTTGTATCTTTTAATTCCCGCTTTTTCAGAACTTCAAGCATCGGAACACCCGCTGTACCGGATGGTTCGCCATCATCATTCGCTTTTTGGATCTGGTCGTGCTCACCGATCATATAAGCAGAGCAGTTATGGTTAGCCGTTGGATGGAGTTTTTTTATCTTTTGTATAAACGCCTGTGCGTCTTCCTCTGATTCAGTTCTTTCCAGATACGTAATAAAGCGTGACTTTTGAATGGTGATCTCACTTTCGCTGTATCCGCTAACGGTTAAATACTTTTTTAGCATTTGTGTCATAACTCCTTAATTCGTGACCTTTTATTACGCCATTATAACAAGAAATAGAGGTGTTCGTCATTTTTTGCAATGATGAAACAAAGGTGAAATGTCATATGCGTCAATTGTAATGCAACTTTAATATCGCGACAAAATGATGATGTTATAATGAATAAGGTCTCACTCATGAGGTGAGGCTTATATAAATATATTGAAATAACAAAAAGAACACCTATTTTCGACATGTGGTGGTGCGAAAGTTTATTCTTCACAATACTTTCAATTTTACAGGTTTAACAGTATAATTTTTTGTAAAGATATGATAATGAGGAAGGAGTCTGGCATGTGTCCGCAAACAGTATAGATACCCAAATGCTTGATACGATTCTGGGTAAAATGATCGAGACTGTGGACCGTAGTAAGTCAGAAATTTTTGAGATAGGTGAACAAACCAGGAGCGATTACGATCTGCTGGTCAACGAACTTGCATTGATCCGTGAAAAAATAACCAACGTTATTTATATTGGAGACGATCTGGAGCGGCGATCCCGCTTTGCCAGAAAACGTCTGGCAGAGGTAAGTCACCACTTTAAAGATTTTTCTGAAGAACAGGTCCGACAGGCGTACGAAACGGCGCACGACCTCCAGATGAAACTCTCTGTTAACCGACAAGAAGAAAAACAGCTGAGAGAACGAAGAGATGATCTTGAGCGCCGATTACTGGGCATGGTCGAAACCATTGAACGTGCAGAGAATCTTGTCACCCAGATTACCGTTGTTTTAACCTATTTGAACAGTGATTTAAAACAGGTGGGGGCAGCTTTACAGGATGCCAAACAGAAACAGGAATTCGGGATGCAGATTATTGAAGCACAGGAAGAAGAACGTAAACGACTTTCCCGGGAAATACATGACGGGCCTGCCCAGATGATGGCGAACGTACTGATGCGTTCAGACCTCATTGAACGGGTGTATAAAGAAAAAGGCGCTGATCAAGCGATTGCCGAGATTAAAAGTCTCAAAAAAAATGTTCGGGCTGCTTTATCCGAGGTGCGAAGAATCATCTATGACCTGCGTCCAATGGCATTGGATGACCTTGGTCTGATTCCTACCCTCAGAAAGTACCTGAGTTCTATCGAAGAATATAGCAATGGTACTAAATTGACCTTCACACAGGTTGGGGAGGATTCCAGACTGGATGCTAAGTATGAGGTTTCCCTCTTCCGGTTAATCCAGGAATCCGTTCAAAATGCGATTAAGCATGCTGAAGCAAAAGAAGTAGCGGTCAAAGTTGAAATCCGCCGCGACTCGATTACAGCTGTTATTAAAGATGATGGCAAAGGCTTTGATCCAACCGAAAAGAAACAGGGCTCCTTTGGTCTTGTCGGTATGAAGGAACGGGTAGAACTTATTGCAGGAAAACTGACAGTTAATTCAAACGCAGGAAAAGGCACCACCATTATCATCCAGGTGCCATTACAGTAAAGATTGAGGGGGAACCAACCATGACTAAAATTCTAATTGTTGATGATCACCAGCTATTCCGCGAAGGCGTAAAACGCATTCTTGATTTCGAAGAAACATTTGAAATTGTTGGTGAAGGTGAAGACGGTTCACAGGTCATCGAGCTTTATGAAGAATACAACCCTGATGTTGTATTAATGGATATTAACATGCCGGAAGTAAACGGTGTAGAAGCAACAGCGAAGTTAACAGACCGTTACTCAGACGCAAAAGTCATCATCCTGTCCATTCATGATGATGAAAACTATGTATCCCATGCACTTAAATCAGGTGCTTTAGGTTATATGCTGAAGGAAATGGATTCAGAAGCACTGATTGATGCCATTAAAACCGTTGCAGAAGGTGGGTCTTATCTTCACCCGAAAGTAACCGTAAACCTTGTCAATGAATTCCGCCGCCTTGCCGAAGCTGAATTCACAGGTAACTTCCAGCAGGTAGAAGTACGCCGTCCACTTCACCTTCTTACTAAGCGTGAGTGCGAAGTGCTGCAGATGCTTGCAGATGGTAAAAGTAACCGCGGAATTGGAGAAGGGCTTTATATCTCTGAGAAGACAGTTAAGAACCACGTAAGTAATATTCTTCAGAAAATGAATGTAAACGACCGTACTCAGGCTGTTGTAACAGCAATCAAGAACGGCTGGGTAGAGGTACGATAATTTAAAAACCGCCTGAGGGCGGTTTTTTATTTTGGGGTTGGATGGAGGAATGGAGAGTTGTCGTAAGAGGTGACATTTATGTCGATCGCACACTTTTTTCTGTTACTAGCCGCTCTGTTATTGTCGATCCTGATTCCAGTAAAGGCGGAATGGTTGTAACGGCCTGTATTTCTGTCAATCGCGAGCCGTTTTCTGTTGATAGCGGCAGCAAATACGACGTAATGCTGGTCCGGTTTGTCGTAAGGACTCTTGTGTGCTCGCGTGTCAATCAAATGGTCATTCAAATAACAAAAAACCGCCATTTCAGCGGTTTTTTTAAATGTAAAGTAGATTTATAATTGCCGTTATATTATTTCCTACGCCTTGCAAAATCAACGAATTTAAATTTATCGAGGCGGTGTCGTGATTCTGTATATTGGAAGATGGTTGTGTCCTCAAGGTGCACGAAGTTTCTTACGAGCACGATATGACTGTAGCCGTTCAAATCAAGCAGTGCCCGATCTTCGTCTGTTGCCGGTTCAACTGTGATTTCCTTTTTTGCGTAAGAAATACTTAACCCCAATTTACCTTCTAGATAGGAGTAAATAGAATCTGCGCAGATTTCTTCTGTTAAAGAAGGGACATGGGACTGAAGGATCCAGTCTTTATCGAGGATCACGCGTTCTCCCTGAACGGTTCGTGTTCGTGTGACTTCCCATACAAGTGACTGACTTGGAGACTCGAGCTGCTGTGAAAGCCACTCTGATGTCTCGTTCAGTGCCAGATGATGAACCGTTGTCTGGATATCGCGCCCAAGTGATTCCTGAATTTCTTTAAAGCTGACAAGTCCGGTAACCGGGAACGTCATTTTACTAATATCGAGTACGAGAGAGCCTTTACCCTGCATTTTTTGTATGAATCCGTTTTGAGATAATAGTGTAAGCGCTTTCCTTATTGTCTCGCGGGAAGTGTCAAAACGCTCACACAGTTCATGTTCTGATGGTAGAAGTGAGTTAGGTTTGAATACTCCGTTTTCTATCTCATTTGAGAGTTCTTGAAAAATGTTCATATATTTATTTGTTGTTGCCATTTATATCACCCTTATTTATTGTATCATATGATAGTGGGCTTTATTAGGTAAATGTAAGGGAATTTCCTTTAATTTTCATAGCAGAGAGGACGGTTTATTTTATGAAAACATCATGGAAAACACTGCTGGGTTCCGGTCTGCTTGTATTGGCTCTGGCAGGATGCAGTGAAGATAGTGAAGAACAAAATGCTAATTCCGTGGCAGATGGACAGACGGGCCAGGGGGCAGGTCAGGAAACGCACTCCGGTGAGGGAGGCATCGAATCTGAAACAGGCATTACACTTGATTCTGAAGGCAATGTCCGGGAAGCAGAAGATGTACCTGCCGAGGTTGAAGAAGAAGTGAACGCCGTGTTTGATCAATATATAGAAACCTTTAACAATGAGGATCTGGAAGGATACCTTGACCTTCTTTTATATAGCGATGATTATTATAACGAAGAAGAAGAGCGAACAGCTGTGGGAGATGTATTTCAGCAATTCGATGTAAACCGCACTGTTGTTGAGAAAACGATCAGCGGATATGAAGACGGCGTTGCAGAAATGTTTGCAAACCTCGAGCTGACTACGATTGACCCGTCGTCAGGCACAGAGGTTACGCGAGGCGGACGTCAGGTGACGATTTTGCGCGAAACAGACGAAGGCTGGAAAATCGCGTCGATTCAATTTATTGCTTCTCCGGAATGAATGGGGAATGAACATATTTCCTGGGAAATGATGACTTGTTTTGCAGAAGTTTAAGTGCTCAAGGTTAAATAATATAAATTTACAATAAAGGCAGTGCAACTCGTTTTGAGTTGCACTGCCTTTTAAGTTAATGAATTACTTTTTAAAATGAAAAACAATCGATTCATAAGCACGCAGCGGATATTGCTTGGCGTCACCTTTAACGTCATCATAGTTATGAATCAATACGTCAGGCTTGCCAAAACTGATAAGTCGCTCTGCCACCTCTTCAGGTAATGTAAAATCGACTGAGTGAGCATAGAAATTATTTACGATTAACAGCATTTCATTTTCCGTATTGCGCGTGTAGGCAAAGATAGAAGGATCATCAGCCAGCAGCAGCTCGTAGTTTCCGTCTGTTAAAATATCAATCTCTTTTCTCAGACGAATCAGTTTTTGATAGTGATAGAAGACGGACTCAGGATTATTAACCGCTGCTTCTGCATTAATATCAGTATAGTTTTTCGCAACAGGGATCCACGGTGTTCCGTTTGTAAAGCCGGCATTTTCAGTCGCATCCCACTGAACAGGTGTACGTGAGTTATCGCGTGATTTATGGCGCAGAATTTCGAGAATCTCTGATTCATTGCGACCCTCTTCTTTAAGAATGTTATAAATATTTAGCGACTCTACGTCCCGATATTCATCGATTGTGGTGAATTTAGGATTAGTCATACCGAACTCTTCACCCTGATAAATATACGGTGTACCCTGCATCATGTGGATCACGGTTGCAAGCATTTTGGCTGATTCGTTGTGATACTCTCCGTCATTTCCGTAGCGGGAAACAACACGTGGCTGATCATGGTTACACCAGAATAGCGCGTTCCAGCCTCCACCTTCATTCATTCCCACCTGCCAGGTTGACAGAATATCCTTCAGTTGCAGGAAGTCAGCGTCTGCGACGGTCCACTTTTCACCGTTTGGATAATCCACTTTTAAGTGGTGAAAGTTAAACGTCATGCTGAGTTCCTGACGCTCAGGATTTGAATATTTGATACAGTGATCGATGGAGGTTGAGGACATTTCACCAACCGTCAGAAGGTCATGTTTTGAAAACACTTCCCGGTTCATTTCGTGCATGTATTCATGAACTTTTGGACCATCTGTATAGAAGCGCCTGCCGTCACCATCACCTGTTTCATCAGGAAAGTCCTGATTTTTTGAAATGAGGTTGATGACATCCAGCCTGAATCCGTCTACGCCTTTTTCTGCCCAGAAGTTCATCATGTCGTAAATTTTACGGCGAACTCGATCATTCTCCCAGTTGAGATCTGCCTGCGTGACATCAAACAGGTGAAGGTAGTATTGACCGGATGCTTCATCAAATTGCCACGCGTTTCCTCCGAATTTAGAGATCCAATTAGTCGGCTCGCTGCCATCAGGTTTTCCATCTTTCCAAATATAAAAATCACGGTACTCGCTGTCTTTTGATTTGCGCGATTCCACGAACCACTCATGTTCCGTTGATGTATGATTGACGACAATGTCCATAATGATTTTGATTCCCCGGCTATGGGCTTCGCTCAGCATACGATCGAAATCCTCCATCGATCCGTATTCATCGTGGATGGAGAAATAGTCACTGATATCATAGCCATTATCACGCTGCGGAGATTTGTATGGGGGAGTCAGCCACAGAACATCGACTCCGAGTTCTTTTAAGTAATCAAGTTTTTCGGTGATGCCGTTTAAGTCGCCGACGCCATTACCGGTTGTGTCGTTGAAGCTTTTCGGGTAGATTTGATAAACGACTGCTTTTTTCCACCATGGTTGTGTCATGTTGAGTCACTCCTTAGTTTGTTTATTAAAACCGTGCCGGGAAATGGTTCGCTTTCCGCGGTCGCGCGATGAGCCTGCTGTGCTGCGCGCAGTCAGTCTCGTCTGTCGTTTCCCTGCCGCAATAGTTTTGCCATTCTCCGGACACCGAAAGTTTTACTGTCAAATCAATAATCAATAATCAATCACCTAAAAATAAAGCGCCCGCATCAGATGCGAACGCTTATGGACTTTTTACTCCAGTTCACCTTTTTTGATGAACATTGTATAGAGGAGAGTCAGTACGAATGGTACGACGATGACGATTGCCATACCGATTCCAAAGATCGCCCAGAACTCTGCCTGAATGGAGATGATTCCAGGGACACCACCGACACCGATTGAGTTAGCAAGAACAAAGTTAGCGCCAAGCAGTGTACCTGCAATGGCTGAACCAATCAGTGCGCAGATGAATGGAAACTTGTATCGTAAGTTAACACCGAACAACGCAGGCTCTGTAACGCCAAGCCATGCTGAGATACCGGATGAGCTGGCCAGTCCGCGAAGTTTTTCGTCCTTACGCTTCATTAAGAAGGTAGCTGCGAAAATGGCAAATGCTGCAGATCCCTGTGCGATATTTGACAGTGCAAGGATTGGCCACAGGAATGTCCCGCCCTGATCTGAAATCAGCTGAAGATCGACTGGAAGGAATGTGTGGTGCATACCTGTGATAACAAGTACTGCATAGAATCCTCCGTAAATGAATCCTCCAAGCCATCCAAGGTTTTCAAACATCCAGATAACAGCTCCTGTTACCGCCGTACCTGCTGCGAATGTTAATGGTCCAATGACAATGAATGCTGCAAAACCGGTAATCAGAATCGATACAGGTGCCACAACAAGTAATTTAATGGAGTCATGAACGCGCTTATCAAGAAATTTCTCAATGAGTGCGTATAAATAGGCTGCCACTAAAACAGGCAAAACTTGTCCCTGATAACCGATGGATTCAACAGTTAATCCGAATAAATTCCATGTTGGCACGTTGCCTTCTTCAAGTGCTGCCGGATAATCGTAAGCACTTAAGAGCGCGGGGTGCACAAGGACAAGACCAAGTACGATCCCCATCAATGGATTTCCGCCAAAGCGTTTAACGGCTGACCATCCTATTAGTGCGGGCAGGAAGGTAAATGCCGCGCTGGCTATGACGTTGATGACTTCTGCAATATCGGCCCATTGTGGATATGTCACAATTAATGGATCGGGACCGAAAAGGTTCTCTGCTGTTAATACGTTGTTTAATCCGAGTAATAAACCGGCTGTTACGATAGCAGGAAGAATCGGAATAAAAATATCAGCAAGCAGTTTCACTAGACGTTGCAGCGGGTTCATTTTCTTTGCGGCTGCGTTTTTAACATCATCCTTGGATACTTCCTGAATGCCTGTTTCTTCAGCCAACACTTTATAAACTTTATCAACAAGACCCTGACCAATCACGACCTGAAACTGTCCACTGTTTGAGAAAGATCCTTTAACAAGATCAATGGACTCGAGTTTTTTCTTGTCGACCTTGCTTTCATCATGAAGAACAAAGCGGAGTCTGGTGACACAGTGTGTAGCTGTATCGATGTTTTCCTGTCCGCCGATTGCTTCAACAATCTGACGTACCTGTTCACGATTTACATCGCTCATATTTTAACCTCCCGTAAACGTTTTCAAATTCATGGCGAATTCCCTGTATCCTATATTCCCTGTATAAGAGAAATTACTCCGGGAAACAGCGCTTTCATATTGCTCCTTCATCCTATTACGTGTATATACAAGTTGTCAATGATTCGGCTTATGCCGACAATCGTCATATTATTTCGACATCCGGATATATTGGATATTTTTTGAAATAATTTGTTATTTATGTTTGCTTTAATGATGCTAAAGAATTAAAATGAAATCACGATATAGTACTTTTGTTTTATTTGAAAGAAAGGATTCTTCATGTGTCACAAAATCTGCGTATTTTGTGAACGTTTTTTAACATGATATAGGATTATTTAGCCCGGAAAATCGTCCAGTAAAAGAGTGTTCGGATGAGAACATGTTGCTTTTTGCCAATGGATTCTGAATTTTGGGAGTGAATCGAAATGAATTGGCTGTCATTTAGCGTAATTCGGAAGTTAAGACAGAGTATTTTTCCGTTTTCACCATCCGAACAGTCTGTTGATCACCTTCTTTACAGGATAAAGGCCGGGTTTTTAGCCATGCAATGTGGTAAAAAGCTTGGGAGCACAAAACAGCAGCAGGACGAGCTGTTTTATGATGCGCTTGTGCAATCACCCGACAGCCTGCTGCAATCAAAGGATCCATTGTACTCCGCAGTTGCACAAATGATTGAGTGGGAAAGCGCAGAGGTGGATCTTCCGGAAAAAATCTCAAATTATCACGTGCCGGACGATTTAAAAAAAGCCATGCTTGATGTTTATTTTGAAACGAAGCATGAGCTGTTCCCTTCCGGAAAACCCGGGGTAAGTGTCACGAGTGTACCGGATTCCTGGGAGATATACCGTGATGTTATTTATGCAGCAACCCAGGAGAAGCTGCTTCTGATTCGTAAGGAAGAGATTGAGTTCTATAAAACTGGAGAAGTGCTTTTAGAGTATATGATCCGCAAAAGATCAGATATTGCAGATGTGAGAAATATGGCGCGGCAGTGCTTTGAGGACAGGGGTTATTCCAAATCTGTCATGATGAGCTGTCTTCTCGCTCTTTCAGAAGCACTGACAAATGTATTCAAGCATGCAAAACATGGCAGTATGAAGCTTGTTGAGGATGATCATCTGTCTCTTCATTTTATAATTGAAGATCAAGGTCCTGGTATTGCTTTGGAAAATCTGCCTAAAGCGACACTTCTGAATGGATTTTCAACTGGGAAGTCACTTGGTCAGGGTTTTAACGTGATGTTGAAGGTAGCTTCTAAATTACGTCTTTATACAGATAATCAGGGAACGTCCTTAATTATTTCATTTGATCAGCCGATGGATAAAGAAAAGGATTCGGACCGGCAGAATGATCAATACTCTGCCTTGCCCCATTATTAGGTTCAGGAGGGATAGAGGATGAATAAATATACACCATTGAGAAAACAATTCCTCTATTGGACGTTCGGTGCTGTAGTGATTGTAGCAGTTATATCATTCAGTATTCAGCTCGTTATGATCAACCAGCAAGTGGAAAAAAACACAGAACTATATGCTGATTTTGTTTCCCAGGAGTTCTTATCAAGACTTGAACAGTCTGAAAAAGTGGCTGGTTCCATGAATCAGCAGCTGGATCGGACCTTGGACGTTACAGCCCAGCTTATTTATACGGAAATTGATCGGATCGGATTTAATAGTCTGACTGAAGATTCTGCAAATGAATTATTAAATGATTTCAATCTGGAGCAGATTGAGGTCATAGACAATGTGAGCGGAGACTCTCTCGTCTTCAATTCAGATCAGTCCACGCCTGCAATGTTATCTTCAATTGGCGGTGAGTCCGCTGATAAAGTTAATTACAGCAATGGAGCGTTACACATCTATCTAACACCTGTGATGGAAGACCGCCTTCTAATAGAAGAAATTACGGGAACTGATTCCGTCATTGATGAGATGAAAGATAGCATTCCGGTGTTGAAGGAGGCAGCTGTTTTTTCAAGAGGAACGGATGGAGACTGGTTACTGATCTCAGGTTCAGTCACAACGTTAAAGCATAGTGGCCTGAATCGACTTGGTTCAACATCAGCAGAAACAGGAGATATGTATCATCGCGTTTTTCTCTCAAAAGATGAATCGACAGCTGTTTACTTTTCACTGGATCGATCCTCTATTTATTTGCCTGTATATAGAAATGCACTCATTTTTCTTGCTTTACGTTTATTAACGATTACCCTGTTTGTGTTTTTGATCATCAGGTTTTTTAACAAAATATCCTCGATGATCCAGGAGCTGATTAATCAGGTTTCGAAATTGGAAGGTGGGGATTTGACTGCGAGAAGTTCCCTTAGGGACAAAGGAGAACTTGGCAGACTGTCTCTCAGTCTGAATCGCATGTCGAGCCGCTGGAATAAGATGATGTCGGCAGCCGGCAACTATACACTTCAGACTCAGCGGATGTCTGTCCTGCTGGAGAAGGAAACCGTTTACTCTGCAGACCGCCTGTCAGAGATCACGGTGGAAACCGCGCTGATCAATCGTCATGAAAAAGAGGAGGCTTTATTACTTTTACAGGACGCAGAAAATTTTATCAAAATGTACGCCCCTTCTCAAAATCAGTCGAATTATCTGCAGAAGGTTAAATCGATTAAACAGCTTGTGGAATCAAAATCAACGGCTGCTGCAGAGGCAGCAATAACAGTCAATAACACCCTGAAATCACTGCATCATCAGGCAGAGGAGCTCGCAGATACGTCACAGGAAATGCTCGAACTCATTGATACTTTCAGGGTGGAATGACAATAGACGCTATTTAATTTGATACAGGCAGGTGACAATCATGCAAAGTGTTGTAGCCAAGGGGAAAAGTATACAGGAAGCAGTTCAGATTGGCATAGATCTGATGGAAGTCACTAAAAAAGAAGTCAATATAGAAATTCTCCAGGCCCCATCAAAAGGATTTATGAAGATTGGATCAAAAGAAGCGATAGTAAGACTGACCAAACTCGAAACGGCTGTTACAGCTGAAAAAGCCACACAGGTTCAACAGGATCAGGTGCAAATGATCCCGCCTGAAAAAGAGTTGCACACTGCATCAGACGACTGGTTCAGTAAAGCAGAATCATTTGTTGAGGAACTGGATATCGATAAGATTGAAATCCAACAGCCTGAGATGAAAAAAACACCGGATCATTCAAGTGAGGAACTGCTCCTTAAAAATGGTTCAGTCTGGGTGAAGGACGGAAAATTGATGATGCAGCCAGGAACTGAGAAGCTTCCTGTCGTATCCATGACAAAAGGCATTCGTCTTTTCAGGAATCACGAACTAGTTGAAGAACCTGTAATCATTCTTTCACCTAAGGATGATTACAGGCTTGAAGCCTTTGACGAGGAGAAAGAAACAGAATGGTCTCTTGAAGTGACACAGGATAAGCTGAAAGCTTTTTTACATGTGAATCCCGGGTACACGATTAAAAGAACCATTGATGATTTAGAGCCGCTTCCGCAGCTGACGCTGACCTGCACAGAAGAAAAGACGATAAAACAGACTTTAACAGAGCCCATGATTAAAGAAGCAATGCAGGAAAGGTCTATCCTTCAAAATATTGATCGGATTGAATTGTTAAGAGCGCTGCGAAATGAAGAACCTTCTGATTACACGATCGCAAGAGGTGTAGCACCGGTTGAAGGAAAAGATGGATGGCTGGAGTTAAAGGTGGATACGGATGTAAAAGAGGGATTAAAAGAAGGTGAACACGGTAAAGTGAATTTCAGGGAAACGAAAGTGTTTCCGATGATTGACACAGGTGAAATTATCGCGTTAGTTCATCCCCCTGAAGAAGGGTCAGCCGGCTATTCTGTATATAGTGAATCTCTCCCGCCCAAGCCTGTTTTTCCGATTGTGTTAAGGCTTGGAAAAGGAGTGAAATTAATCGGCGACCATGTCGTAGCGAAGGAATTCGGAAGGCCTCATATTGAATCCAAGGGTCAGCTGATTAAGATCTCGATCATGCCTAAGCTGCTACATAATGGGGATGTAAATCTCTCATCCGGTAATATCTCCTTCTTAGGGGATATTGAAATTACGGGTGAAATAGATACAGGTATGAAGGTCGAAGCCCAGGGGAACCTTGTGATTGGAAAGAATATTCAGGGATCGGTTTGCACGGCGACGGGATCCATTACGGTGACCGGAAACATCACAGCCTCTGATGTGTCTGCAGGAAAGAATAATATGATTACTTCAAAGCTGGCGATGCTTACAGGAGCCTTAAAACAGGACATTGACAGGATTATCGCGGTCATCATTCAACTGATTAATTCACCGAGTTTTAAGACCACCGACTTTCCCAAAGGCGGTCTACAGCCGCTTGTCAGAATCTTGCTGGAAAAGAAATTTAATGATTTTATACCGCGGGCTAAGCTTTATGTACAGCTTGTCAGGGAAGGCAGAGCCAAGCTGGATGACGAACGCTGGAAAGAAACGGCTGAACAAATCTCTAATTTATTTCTTACACTGTCAACCAAAGCTGTTTCCATAGAAGTATTTACACATTTATCTCATCATCTCGGAGCGTTACATGAAGAGTCAGAGATGTTTGATGAATCAAGATCGACGATTGAGTGTACGAACGTACTGAACAGCCGGATTCATGCCGGTGGAGATCTTTATATCAGCGGTCAAAGCTGTATTCACTCCCGTATCCATTCCGGTGGATTTATGACGATTAACGGTTCGTTAAGAGGCGGTGAGGCCTACGCTGAAAAAGGAATGTATATTGGTGAAACAGGTGCTGAAAGCGGAACACCAACCAATCTTGCAGTCCCGTCGGGTGCGGTCATTAAAATTGCAAACGCACTTGAAGGGACCATTCTCCGTATCGGAAATCGGAAAATTGTTTTGACACAGGATTATTCCGGTTTGAAAGCCAGGCTGAATGCCAAAGGAATGATTGAGCTTCGCTGATCAGGAGAGGAGGAAAACAATGCTGCATTATACGATTGATCAAACAGGTCCGTCAGCTACGGTTTATTTTGATGGGGACCTTGATATTGATACAACGGAGCTCATAGAAATTGAGCTGACTGATCTTTTACAGAAATTTGACAGAATTGCGATTGAATTTCAGGACGTCCGTTTTGTGGATTCATCTGGAATGGGACTGCTTTTAACCTTAGTACAGTCCCTTAAAGCTGAAGGGAAGGGTGTTTACATTAAACGGGTAAGAGAAGATGTAATGGAAGTTTTCGAATTGTTGCAGATCCCGGAAATTCTCGGAAGGAATACATTTATCCGATGAGCGGCGCGGCGGAAAGTAAAGATGTCCGTCGCAATGATCGCACGATGAAAAAAGGACCAACGGCTTCAATGGAAAAGATCAGTGAGACGATTGTGGAATCCCTGACCCACCACGTAGCAGTGATCAATCAATCCGGCCGGATTATCAAGGTCAACAGAGCATGGAAAAAGTACGCAAAGGAAAATGGTGGTGATCCTGAAAAGCTCTCAGCCGGTGCGGATTATTTTGCAGTTTGTGACAGGCAAACGGTGGCATCTATCCGGGAAGTCCTGGATGGAACGAAAGAAAATGTCCAGATCGAATACCCCTGTCATACGATTAGGGACAAAAAATGGTTCGCCATGAATGTGACGGCTTTAACAGAATCGGAAGACCATGTTATTTCTGGTGCGATCATTACTCATTTTGATGTAACAGAAAGAAAAGTGATGGAGCTGCGTCAGCTTAAAGAATTGGAGATGGCCAAAACGATTCAGAGAAGAGTGCTGCTTGATCCGATTGTGAAAGATCAGATTATCGTTAAAGGCTTTTATCTTGCGTCAGATCAGCTGTCAGGAGATTTGTATGCATGGTATGAAATTGATGAGCACCGTACAGGTATTATTCTGCTTGATATCATGGGGCACGGTCTGTCGTCAGGCATGATCAGCATGGCGATCCGCTCGATGCTTGAGAGGATTATTACAGAATTTCAGGAACCTGAAAAAGTGTATCTTGAGCTGAATAAACAGTTTCAATTATTCTTTAAGTCCGGACAGGGATACCGTAATTTTTTCTGTACAGGCATTTATCTTTTGATTGATACGAGACAAAAATCGCTGTCTTATTTTAATGCCGGTCAGCCAGGCGGAGTCCTTCTGGATGGTCAGCAGTTCACGTTGCTAAAAAGTTCTCTCGTTCCAATTGGTTTATTAACAGAACCGAATGTCCAGAGTACAACAATCCAGTGGGCAGGGGAAACGAATATTCTGCTTTATACAGACGGATTAACAGACTCATTATCCATGAGGCTGTCAGAAGGCGAAAAATTTCTTATTTCTGAAATGAATAAGGCGGATAATATTTTCTCGCATTTTGCTGAGTTGATTTCAGAGCTTGAGAGAAAAGATGACGTTGCTATTGTCAGCATATGTTTAACGTGATCGGATTTTATTAATCAATCTGGTGGCGGTTTGGTCACTTGGGGCAGCTATTTGGACACATTTGGTTTGAGCTTGGTCACTTTCGTGTTGCACTTGGACATCTTCATACCAAGCTTGGTCACTTTCGTGAAAATTTGCGGGTTGATTTTGATATTGAGGGGCTTGGATAATATAAAATAAGCAAAGGAGCTGAGATTTTCTAAATCAGCTTCTTTTTTCGTTTGAAAAACTTTTTTGGAGGACGAAGCACGAAGATTGTTAAAGCTGTCCCGAATGGTAAAACCTGCAGCAGTTTGAGTGAATGATCAGTACATAGCAATTATTTAAACTAGTTAAACTTGTACGTAAAAAAAGATAAAACAATTCTTATATCTTCCAATATAGAGTTGATTTTTTGAATATTTAGAAATATAATTAAGGTGAAAATAGTCTTTTATGATTAGTGGAAGAGGGGTCATATAAGGGTATAAAGTCATAATAAGAGAAGGCGGTGACGGAAATGGATTCGGTACTCTCAAATGGAAGAACAATTGAAGAGGCCATTGAGTCAGGATTAAAGGAATTAAATGTATCAAAAGAAGCGGTTGAGATCACCATCATTCAACAGCCTCAAAAAAGTTTTTTTTCTTCTAAGAAAGCGATCGTTAAAATCGATGTTAAAGCAGAAGACACCAGGAATGATACTTCACATACTCCCCCGCAGGATGGATTAGCCTGGATTCAAAACGGACAGCTTCACTTTAATGCTTCAAGTCAAAACTCCCCCTATTTAACCATACCGCACGATGAAGTCATCATTCAGGATGATATGGAACTGCAGGAAAAAACAGTCCTGTTGAAAGAAGGTCACAGCTATCGTATTAAACTTCAATCTGAATTTATTCCGCAAAAATGGTCAATCGAGACAGATGAATTGAATATGACAGTTTACCTCTCCTTATCTCCAAAAGTAGTGATTGAAAGATCTATGGCCGATGCCACACCTTCCAGCCACTTAAATGTGAAAATGATTGAACGTACATTCAATCATGCAGATATCACAGTGGAAGAACTGATGGAAGGGCTTCGACAAAAAGAAATTAAGGTTGATATTGATGTAAATCTTGTAAATGAAATACTGGCAAATCCTACTGCTGGAAGGCACAAAATTGCAGGGGGGTTGTATCCTGTGGCCGGGATTGATGGTGCCATAGATTTTCAAATTCAAACAGAAATAAAAGAAATATTCACTTCTGATGAAAAAGGAAAAATGAACTTCCGCGAACGTAATACACTTCCTGCGGTAGAGTCTGGAGATATTCTCGGGGAAGTAAAGGAACCGATACCGGGACAAGCTGGATACGATATTTTCAAGCAGCCGCTTGAACCAAGATCAGTCAATCCTGTCACATGTATGCTGAAGCCGGGTGTCAGAATGGATGGGTCCCTGATTGTTGCTGAAATCGCTGGCAGACCGTCTATAAAAAAGAAGAAGAATATGTATGAGATTGGTGTTGAAAACACCTACTTTGTGGACGGTGATGTTGGACTTGAATCAGGGAACATTGTCTATAAAGGAAATGTTGAGGTAAAAGGAAGCGTTCAGACCGGAATGAAGGTAGAGGCAAGCGGTGATATTACTGTAAATAAAAGCATAAATCAGGCGACCTGTCTGGCGGGGGATTCAGTTGTGATCAAGGGTCATATTATTACATCCCGGGTTACCACGGGGCATGAAAACCGCTTTAAAAAGGCCGGAGAGCTCCTTAAGGTGATCAAAGATGAATTAAACAGATTAGAGCTGACACTTCAACAGGTGAAGGGATCTGCGAAATATCTTGAAATCCAGCAGCTGAACAGGGGCGTTTCTCCGATTCTAGAGCTTCTGATTGATGCAAACTTCCAGGGTTTAAAAGGTTCGGTCCAATCCCTTCATCAGGTTTCAAACCATGACCGCGAGGAATTTCCGGAACCGTTTCAAAAAGTGATGGGGAATCTTTATCAATATTTTCTTCAGACAAGTGAGTCTGCGGTTGACTTCAGTGATCTTGAGGAGCTGAAGTCAGATCTCAATAAACTGATGCAGCATTTTCATGAAAGTAAACCGAGTGATATTGAATGCCTCAGCGTGATTAACAGTGATTTGGTTTCTGCCGGAGATATTACGATAAAAGGTGACAGCTGTGTGAATGCCCAGCTGGAAGCAGAAGGCACAATTGTGATTAACGGCAGCTTCAGGGGTGGAAAAGCATATGCAAAACGCGGCATTGTGTTCAATGAAGCAGGTGCTGTCAGTGGTACTCCAACACACCTTTGTGTTTCTGCCGGGGGCTTTATCAGAGGTCATCACGCATTTGAAGGAACCGTTCTTGAAATAGGTAAAAATAAAAAGATACTTGAAAAAAGCTATCAGTCTTTTGAAGTTACTCAAAATGAACACGGTTACATTTCGATGAAAGAACACGGTGAATATCAGGCACTAAGTTAGCAGATTAGAGCATAAGAGGCTGGACCAACGCGGATGAGCGGTTGATTCAGCCTCTTATTGTAAAAAATGTTTAAATATTTATTTGCTGACCGATATAGTAAGTAGTTCAATTTACTTATTAAAGATCATTGGAGTGATACTTTATGTACCAGGACATGGTTGATCTTATAAAGATGCCTGTTTGTATTTACAGCCATAATGGAAAAAAGCTTGCCTGCAATGATAGGTGGAGTGAGCTTCTTTCTTATCTTAAAGATTGGGATATGATGCTCAGCCATGATCATCAGGAGCTTCATTCTTCTATATTATCCGCCATAAAAGTTAACCGGCACCATGAATTAAAAATTCCTGTTTCCTTAACGGAAAACAGGGATGGAGAGATGTCATTTATGCTGTTGAATGACCAATCTGTTCTGTCGTTTCTGACTGTGAAGAGTCCGTCATTGACCGTTGATGAATCGGTTGAAGATGTGCTTGAAAGAATGAATGACGCTTTTTTTTCCGTAGATCACGAATGGAGAATGACCTATATTAATCGTGAAGCGGAAAAGTTTTTACATTGCCATCGTACCGATCTGATCGGGAAAAATCTTTGGAAGGAGTTTCCCCGTTTAAGAGGCAGTGAATTTGAGGAGAATTATTTAAGGGCATTTCATGATCAGGTTACCATTCAGTTCGAGTCGTATTTTGAGCCGCGGGATCACTGGTACCAGGTACATGTTTACCCTAATAAACATGGTGGAATTTCCATTTATTTCAGGAATATTAATGAACTGAAGAAAATGGAGCAGTCTTTATGGCAGTCTGCCCACACCGATTATTTGTCTGCTCTACCAAACAGACGTTACGCCTATGAGTGTATGAAAAAATACATATCCAAGGATCAGCCATTCTCTATATTTTTTATTGATCTGAATCAGTTTAAAATTATTAATGATTTGTATGGCCATGATATCGGGGATCAATTAATCGTTAAAGTCGGTCTCCGTTTGCAGAAATGTATGGATATAGATACAGAGGTTACACGTCTTGGCGGTGATGAATATTTGATCGTTGTACCGCAAGATCTGAATGATTCTGAGATTGATGCTGTCGGGAATCAGATTATCGGGGCATTTAATCAGGCGTTTGTTTTCGAGAATTGTCCTGATATTCATGTTGACCCAAGTGTAGGGGTCAGCTCTTTTCCGAAGGACGGCAGCCTGACGGATACGCTGATTGATAAAGCGGATATCGCCATGTATGAAGCGAAAAAGAAACAGAAGCTTCGGGCAGTACGCTATGATCCTGATATGCATCAGAGTATTTCCAGGGATTTAATTATTCAGCAGGAATTGAAAAAAATTGTGGAGCGTGGCGAGCTGGCTTTCGTTTTTCAGCCTCAGGTGGATTCTCTGAATAATTGGATTACCGGCGTGGAAGTACTGGCAAGATGGGAGCATCCTGTACTCGGTACGGTTTCACCGGCGGAATTTATCCCGGTCGCAGAATCATCAGGCATGATGGATAAATTGACCAGGCATCAGCTTGATACCTGTCTTCATCAGTTTGCACAATGGAAGAAAACCTACCACTTTGACGGAACGATTGCATTTAACATTTCGTCTTTGCTCATTCGAAACCGTTCATTTATGCGCTTTTTGGAAGAGGTTATACAAAAGCATGAGATTTCCTATCATCAGGTCGAAATTGAAATCACCGAAAATATTCAGCTGTTTTCCCACCGTGAAAGTATACAGGCGCTTGAGCGATTAAGAGAGCTCGGAGTACGGGTGGCGATTGACGATTTCGGAACGGGATATTCCACGCTGTCTTATTTAAATAAGTTCCCGCTCGATAAAATAAAGATCGATAAGCATTTTACGGATCAGATTCATGTGGATCAAAAAGGTGAAGCGATTTTGGTATCTATTATTAAGCTTGCAGACAGTCTTCGACTGGATGTTTTGGCTGAAGGGGTTGAAACCGCGGAACAGCGTGATTTTCTGCAGGAAAATGGCTGTCGCCATATGCAGGGCTATTATTATTTCAAACCGATGTCTTTAAAAGAATGTGAGAAATTTTATCGTGAGAAGATTTTAAAACATCGGGTCTGATTATTGATCCATAAGGTAATGGAGAAGCCAGGCCATTCTGTTTCATAAAATTAATGCATGCTTCATCTTCTTAAGATAGAATAGTATATGACAAGTGTCATATACGAAACTTCATATGAGATGAAGAATTGAGAGATAGATAAGGATGGTTGGATGAAGACAGCGATTGTGACTGACAGTACGGCATACATACCGAAAGAACTGCGTGAGAGGCTCTCCATCCACATGGTTCCATTGTGTGTCATTATTAACGGTGAGACTTATGAGGAAGAAGTAGACCTGACGACAGATGAATTTTATGAAGCAGTGCGAGGAGACGGGGATCTGCCGACGACCTCACAGCCTCCTGTCGGAAGATTCGCGGCGCTTTTTGAAGAGCTTGCTAAGGATTACAATGAAGTCATTTCCATTCATCTGTCCAGCGGCATCAGCGGTACGTTCAGCGGTGCTGTGCAGGCAGGTGAAATGGTGGATGACATTACCGTTTATCCATTTGACTCAGAAATCTCCTGTATGGTGCAGGGAATGTTTGTTATTGAGGCGGCTGAAATGGCGCAGAATGGAGCGGGTGCACAGGAAATTCTTGCGAGGCTCAATGATCTGAAAGAAACAACCCGTGCCTACTTTATGGTTGATAATCTCAGCCATCTGCAGCGCGGAGGACGTTTATCCAACGCGCAGGCCATTATTGGAAGCCTACTTCAAGTAAAACCGTTGCTGCATTTTGTTGATACAAAGATTGAACCATTTGAAAAAATCCGTACGCGTAAAAAGGCGATGAAGCGGATTGTCGATCTTCTAAAAGAAGATGCTCAAAAGCACGAAGCACTGCAGGCAGTCATTATTCATGCGAATCGCGAACAGGAAGCGATTGAGTGGAAAGATGAGATCAGCGCAGAGCTTCCGAACGTATCATTCCGCATCAGCCACTTTGGTCCGGTGATCGGTACCCATTTAGGGGAAGGATCGATGGGGCTTGGGTGGATGAAAAAGTAATATTTGAACCGTTGATTTCCGCTGCAGGCGGACGCTTTCCGCGGGGCCGGAGGTGAGCCCAGGTCTCACCTTTCCGGCTTCCTCCCGCTGGAGTCGCCGCCTTCCGCTGCAATCAACTATGTATTCCCCCCTCTTTCTATTAAGTACAAATAATCGAACCAGGAGGTCTCCATGTCCACTCTCCAGGCCCACCTCACGGGCAGACAGTTGTTAGAAAGCGAAGTCAGAGCACTTTTCCCCACTGAAGATTTAACCTCACTCCAAAAGAAACCAGCGATTGATAATAAAACGTGCATGCGGTGCGGAAATACTAAATCTTATTTGTTTGGCAGTCACCCATGCGCCAAATGCAATAAAAGATGTTTTTACTGCCGCAACTGTATAAGTGTCGGAAAAGCATCCGCCTGTACATCCGTCCTCTTATGGATTGAACAACCTTACAAGAAATCATCTCCGAGTGAACCAATTCTCCATTGGCAGGGCACCCTTTCACCGCCTCAGTTAAGAGCAGCTCATCTTATAAAAGAATCCATTCAATCTAAAAAATCAATACTTGTCCATGCTGTTTGCGGTGCTGGTAAAACAGAGATTTTATTTCCCGCAATCGAGCAGGCGATGCGGCTTGGACTTCGTATTTGTCTTGCAACACCGAGACGAGATGTTGTTCAGGAGCTGGCCCCGCGTTTAAAGCAGGCTTTCCCGACAGCTGATATTGAATCCTTGTATGGAGGCAGCGAGGACAGGCTGTCATTTGCGCATCTTACTATTGCGACGACTAACCAGTTATTTCGTTTTCGCGATGCGTTTGATGTGATGATCATTGATGAAGTGGATGCCTACCCTTATTCTGCTGATCAATCGCTTCAAAAAGCCGTGGAAAATGCCCGCAAACCGGATTCCTCTCTTATTTACCTAAGCGCTACCCCTTCCAGAAATATAAAATTAGACCGGATTGTTCGCATTCCGGCACGTTATCACGGTCATCAACTCCCCGTTCCACAAACGAAATGGCTCGGCAACTGGAAGAAGACAATCAAAAAAGACAAGATCGATCCTGCCTTAATAAAGTGGCTTTTGGCACATCCAAAAGCACTTGTTTTTATGCCTGATGTTGAATCAATGGAGCACTATTCGCGTATTCTTGGGATTCCATCTGTTCATGCCGAGGACCCGTTGCGGAATGAAAAGGTGATGCAATTTAGAAAAGGAGAGGTGAAGGTACTTTTGACGACGACGATTTTAGAGAGAGGCGTAACTTTTTCCAATGTGCATGTGGCGGTTGTGGGAGCTGACGAAGCGGTTTTTACAGACAGTGCGCTTGTTCAGATTGCTGGGCGGGTGGGCCGTGATCAGGATTTTCCGACAGGTAATGTGACGTTTTTTCACTGTGGGCTCACGAATCATATGATGAGAGCGATCCGGCAGATTAATAGCATGAATGAAGAAGCGGGAAAGCTCGGTTTGTTGAAGGAAGGGCTCTGACAATGAGGTGCCTCGTATGTCACGAGAGATTGGCTGTAGATATTGGCTGGTCGGACTTGTTTTCACCTCCGGATCCCGATCCGTTTTGTGAAAGATGCAGACGAAAACTTGTCAGAATTGATGATGATCATAAATGCAGTCTTTGCTCACGAAAAATGGACGTATTGACTGATGCCTGTGAAGATTGTGAGAGATGGGCGAGACATCCGGTTTATGGAAAGGTTCTTGATAAAAACTTCGCAATATATGAATACAATGACGAGCTGAAGGAGTTAATTAAAACGTTGAAATACAGTGGTGACTATGCTCTGGCAGGATGCTTCCAGAAAGAGATGAGACAGACTGTGAAAAAATTAAAGGGAATAGACTTGATTGTGCCTGTTCCTCTTAGTGAACAAAAGCTTAAAGAAAGGGGATTTAATCAGACGGAAGCATTTTTGGCTGAAGCAGGAATTCTTTTTCAGCCGTTTCTTCAGCGGATGAATGATCAGGGTAGGTCGCAGGCAAAAAAGAATAAACGAGACAGACATACCGGACAAAATCCTTTTAAAACGGATGAGCATGTTAGAGGTCAATCCATTTTAATCGTTGACGACCTGTACACAACGGGCACAACCATACGTCATGCAGCATGGACATTAAAACGTGCAGGGGCAGACAGGATTTATTCGCTGACTATTGGACGCTGATAAAAAGTAATTACTGATAAAGTCCTATAACCCACCTTCCACTTATCTGCCTTTTGATATATACTGAAGAAAAGAATCGAAGGAGGGCTTTTTTATGGCTGAACTGCGTAATTGCCCGAAATGTGATGCGATTTTCAACTTTAATGGTTTGCGGGATGTGTGTCCTTCCTGTCATAAACAGGAGGAGGAATTATTTGAGATTGTGTACCGTTTTCTCAGGCAGCGTGAGAATCGTGCTGCTACGATGGAACGGATTGAGGAAGTGACTGGAGCTGACTCGAGCCTTCTATATAAATGGGTTCGTAAGCGCAGATTACACCCTGCCCAGTTTCCCGGACTCGGTTATCCGTGTGATAACTGCGGGACGCTGATCACGCAGGGGAAACTTTGCAGAACTTGTACGGATAATATTAAAAATGATTTGAAGCAGCATGATTCAAACGTAGCATTTAGAGAAGCTGTTGAAAAATCGGGTAAGAAAACATATCTTTCAAACCGGGATCGTTAATAGAAGGCGCATGGGACTTTTTTTCTAATTTCCCCATGCGTCTTTAATTTATTTTTAAATTGCCGATATACTTAATAACGATAACCTTTAGTTCAAGGAAAGCAGGTGAAATCAATGAAAATTAATCCGTTAAATAATAGTGCGATCAATCCGTACAAACGCCAGCAGGCGAAGGTGGAGCAGGCGGAAGCACAGAAGCAGAAAACAACGGATAAGCTTGAGATTTCCAATCAGGCAAAAGAATTACTCGGTAATGGACGTATTCAGGCTGAGCGCAGGGAGAAAGTCGATCAGCTGAAATCGGAGGTTGAGAACGGCACTTATAAGGCAGATCCGAAAAAAACCGCTGAAGATCTTCTTAAGTTTTTCAGAAGCTAATATAAAGGAGTCCCCACATGAGCAAACCACTACTTGAAACCCTTGACCAGCTGATTCAGTTACATCAGGATTTTCTGAAAGTGGCTGAAGAGAAAGCAGATGTTCTGAAAAATAAAGATGTATCTGAACTACAGGTGATCCTGAAAAAAGAACAGACATATGTAGCGGCCATTCAGACATTGGAAAAAAGACGTATGGAACAGGCTTCTTCTTTTATCAGCAAAGACAATGCAACACTTGCTGACATTATTGAAGAAGCCGAACCTTTGTTAAAACAGCATTTGGAGCAAAAACGTGATGAATTGATACTGGCTGTAGCAAATCTGGCACAGCAGAATGAACTGAATAGAGAATTAACAATTACTTCACTACAGTTTGTCAATATGACAATTAATATGCTTCGTCCAAAAAACGATACGATGAACTATTCAAATATGAAGAGAAAACCGCAGCGGATGAATCAGTCAATGTTTGATTCCCGTACCTGAGGATAACGGAGGGACTATTCAATGAGAGCAACTTTCCAGGGGCTTGAAGCCGCAAAACGTGCCATTTTTACACAACAGAGTGCCCTGTATACAACAGGCCACAATATTGCCAATGCAAATACGCCGGGCTTTTCCCGTCAGCGTATTGACTTTAAAGCAACAGACGGATTCCCGACTGCAGCGATGAACCGTCCTGAAATGCCGGGACAGGTTGGTACAGGTGTAGAAGCTGGTGCCGTTCAGCGTTACCGGGATACATTTCTTGATATGCAGTACCGTCAGCAAAATACAGGGCTTGGCTACTGGAGCTCACAGGCACAGGGGCTTCACCGGATGGAAGAAGTGATGAATGAACCTTCCGATCAGGGTCTTTCGAAGGTTCTTGATCAGTTCTGGTCCTCTCTTGAAGATTTATCCGTTAACCCGGAGGATGCTGGAGCACGTGCTGTCGTACTTCAGCGCGGTCAGGCTGTTGCCGAAACGTTTAATTATCTGAACGACCGTCTATCTGTCAATAAAAAGGATATCGGTGCACAGATTGATAATACGAACTTTGGTGTAAACGGTATTTTACGTCAGATCCATGCTTTAAATCAGCAGATTGGTGATATTGAGCCGAACGGTTATTTGCCAAACGATCTTTATGATCAGCGTGACAAGCTTGTAGACGAACTGTCTGAACACGTTTCAATTCGTGTGAGCTATACGAGCAGCGGTGGAAATTCAGGTGGAGCAGCACAGGGCAAGGCCACGATTGAGCTGCTGGATGCCAATCTCAAGCCAATGGCTTTTCTTGTAGATGGCAAAGTGGATCAGGTAAACCAGGTTAAAGTTCAGATGGACGACACGAAAAATCACGTTGTATCTGTCAGCGTAGGTTCTTTTGCAGCGAATGGGAATTTTAACGCTGAACGAACATTTGATATGAACCAGTTTACTTCGCAGGGATCACTGCTCGGGCATATCCACAATTTTGGTTACACTACAGACACGACGGATCCAACAAATCAGAACGTTGAGGTGAAGGGCAATTATCCGGAAATGCTGGATGAAATTGATCTGATTGCCTTTAACTTTGCGGATGCTTTTAATAAAGTTCACCGGGCAGGATTCAGCCTTGAAGATATTACATCAGGAACGAAAACAAACAGAGACTTTTTTACCGGCATGAACTACCTTCCGCCAGTTGATCCAATGGATCCAAATGAGGTGCCAGTTATTGACCCGGCTTCACTCAAAGGTTTTGCCGCAGCCATTAAATTAAGCAATCAACTTTCAAACAATCCTGAAAGAATTGCCGCAGCAGCAGAATCAGAGGCAACACCGGGAGTTGCTTTCTCCGGAAATGGAAGAAATGCTCTTGAAATGGCGAGGGTCAAGGATGCCATGATGAGTTTTAATGGTCAGCAAACGAGCGTGTCAAACTATTACCAGGGCGTCATTGGTAATATGGGGGTTAAGACGTCTGAAGCGGACCGTCTCGGTGGCAACAACCTGATTCTTCTTGATTCCATCCAACGTAACCGTGATTCAGTCAGCTCTGTTTCTCTCGATGAGGAAATGACAAATATGATCAAATACCAGCAGGCGTTTAATGCTGCTTCGCGTAATATTACAGTTGTCGATGAAATGCTTGATAAAATCATTAATGGAATGGGCCTTGTCGGCCGGTAAGGGAGGGAACTGATTAAATGAGAATTACACAATCCATGCTCAGCAATAACTCGCTTCGTCATTTAAGTGAGAGCTATAAAAGAATGCAGACGTATCAGGATCAGCTGAACACAGGTAAAAAAATCACAAAACCTTCCCAGGATCCGGTCGTGGCGATGAAGGGAATCCGTTACCGTACAGAGGTGACGGAAACCCGCCAGTACCTTGAACGAAACCTTTCACAGGTATACAGCTGGGTTGAAAACTCAGATACGTCGCTTGATAAAGTTGGCGCAACGCTCTCCAGAATGCGGGAACTCACCGTTCAGGCATCAAATGATACATATGAGGCAAATCAGCGCCGTGCCATTTCAGATGAAGTGTCGCAGCTGATTGAACATGTGGGGACGATTACAAATACTAAGGTCAATAATCAGTATATTTTCAATGGGACAGATACGATTACACAGCCTTATAATTCGGAGGAAGTGTTTGTCGATCATGCTGATTATGGAACATTTGCACCTGAAGATATTGCGATCGGCTATGATGGAGAGTCTTATTTCTATGATGGCGCAGGCCTTTATGTCGGAAAAGATGATCCATCCAAAACGATCGCATTCGATGGAACAAACTTTGTCGATCAGGCAGGTGCAGTGCTTGAAGAGGATGAGACAATTCTGATGCAAAAGAATATGCTCCCTTCAAACAACGAATCCGTTGAAATTGAAATTATGAAGGGCATTTCACTTGGTGTTAATATCCGTCCTCAGGATGTCTTTACGCCAGCCTTTTTCGGGGATATGAAGGTTTTGTTAAATAAACTTGAATCCGGCGAATCAAATGAGGAGCTCAGTCCGTTTCTAAGCAAACTAGACCGGCATATGGATGCTTTTGTTGCTGAACGTGCAAATATTGGAGCGAAATACAACCGCGTTGAAATGATTGAGACGCGCCTGTCAGAACAGGAAGTGACGGCTACACGTGTTATGTCTGAGAATGAAGATATTGATGCAGAACGTGTGATCATCGATATGCTGTCAGAAGAAACACTTTTACGTGCAACCCTTTCTACAAGCGCACGGATTATCCAGCCTACATTGATGGATTTTCTCCGATAAAAAATGAGGTGAGTGTATGATCCCATCAATGCTGCAATACAATATCACCAATGCCAGAACAGGTATCAACTATAACCAGCCTGTTATGAATATAAAGCAGCCAAAAGCGACACTGGACATTAAGCAGCCAAAAGCGGATATGACGATTTCGACGACACCATCAAAACTTTTGATCGATCAGACGGAGGCATTTGCTGCTATGGATCGTCTTGATCCACTTCGCAGAGCTAAAGAATATGTAGATAAAATCATGGCCGAATATCCTGAACTCGTTAAAAAACGTGCGCGTCAGGGTGATCAGATGATGAGGATTGAAAACGGTGGAGGTGCGATCGCAGCCATTGCTAAAGAAAATGGCACGCCACCTATGAAACAGATGGTGATGGGCTTTATACCAAAAACACCATTTGACGTGAAGATTGATTACCAGCCATCAGAGGTGAACATTGATGTCCGCCGGAATGCACCTGTTATTAATTCAAGTGTCAACAGGCCACAGATTGACATTCCAAGATGGTCTGCTTCTATTTATATGGAGCAAATGCCATCCATTGATTTTGACTATCTAGGCAAAAACATTAATCTCAACGGATAGGATGAGAAGATGAAAACGAAATACCACGGAGAAATAAATGAAACTGATTTTCCGGCTCTGACGTTCGAGGAAGGGATTCCCGGATTTCCTGCTGAGAAGGATTTTGTTTTAGTTCCACTTGATCAGCAGTCACCTTTCACGGTCATGCAGTCAAAAAAGGAACCGGAGCTTGCCTTTATCATCGTGAATCCGTTTGATTTCTATCCTGATTACGAAATCCAGCTATCTGATACGACGATTGCAAAGCTCGGTATCGAACAGGAATCAGATGTGATGATTTTTTCTATTTTGACTGTGCAAAATCCTTTTAAAAACACAACAGCCAACCTGCAGGCGCCTGTCGTGTTAAATAAGAAAAACAAAAAAGCACGCCAGATTATCCTGAATCAGTCTGAGTATTCAACAAAGCACCTCATTACAAGTCCGCTTGTAAAGGAGAAACGCTGATGCTGATCCTCAGAAGAAAAAAAGATGAGTCGATTATGATCGGGGATCAGATTGAAGTGAAGGTTCTCGGGATAGATGGTGATCAGGTGAAGATCGGGATCAAAGCCCCGGGTGATGTGGATGTGTTCCGTACGGAGATTTATGTTTCCATTCAGGAAGAAAACAGTCGTGCTGCGTCACAGACGATTGATATTAGTCAGTTATTAAATCAAAAAAAGTGATCATCACAATAATTGTGGTGATCATTTTTTTGTGGTATTTAATAACCGTGCCGGGTTATTCCTTCGCTTTCCACGGCCGCGCGGTGAGCCAGCTGTGCTGCGCACATCTGTCTCACCTGTCGCTTCTCTGCCGTAGGAGTCTACGGAATAACCCGGCACTAAGTGTTTGTTAAAACTACAAGGATTATAAATAGTCTTATAAATTTATTGTTTTGTAATTTCACTCGTAATCTTAAAAATTATTTATGAAGAATTTTTTATATTTAGTATTAAAGGATCAGCTTTTCGTCCGATATATACATTGTAGCAGCGGAACGCCGGTCGGCCGACGAGCGGTTCGTCTGTTACATATTGCAGGGCCACAAGGACGTGGAACCTTACATTCAGGGAGGAATTTACTTATGATTATCAACAATAACATTCCGGCGTTAAATACTTACCGCCAAATGGGCATCAACCAGGGTGCTGCACAGAAAGCTATGGAAAAACTATCTTCAGGTCTTCGTATTAACCGTGCAGGAGATGACGCTGCAGGTCTTGCGATCTCTGAAAAAATGCGTGCACAGGTTCGCGGTTTGGACCAGGCATCACGTAACTCACAAGACGGTATCTCTATGATCCAGACTGCTGAGGGTGCACTTCAGGAAACACAAAACATCCTTCAGCGTATGCGTGAGCTTGCTACACAGGCTGCCAACGATACAAACGTTGAAGTTGACCGTAAAGAAATCCAGAAGGAAATGAACCAGCTTACTTCTGAAATTAACCGTATCGGTAATACTACAGAGTTCAATACTCAGAAGCTACTTGATGGAAATCTTTCATCTACATTTACAACTACATCTAGTTCTTTGGCATCTACTACAGGCGCTGCAACATTCAGTCATGCAAATGTTACGTTAGTAGCTGGATTAACTACTAACAACATTCCTAAATTCATGAATGGTACTACTGAAAATGAAGTTGCAATTGATACTAGTGGTAATTTCTCGCAAAATATTTCATCTTCTCAGGGAACAATCACAATTACGAGAAGTGGTGACCAGTTAAATGTTAACCTTTCAACGTCCACTACAGGTAACGGGACTTTAGAAATAGCAAATGATGACATCTCTGTTGATGAAGATGGTAACTTCACTTATGACGCTCATGGAGTAAGTTTTACTCTAACAGCTGAAGAGTTTAGTAAGCTAGGTGAAGGACAAGGAATCTCGATCACAGGTATCGATAGTGCTGCAACTGAAGCAACTACTTCTAGCAGCTTTAGTTCAGTTGTAGGTGTATCAGCAGGTGGAACGAACCCTGAAATTACAGGATTTGAAGTTGATGCAACAGACGCAGGTGCATTCGCAAATGCTAGTTCGCTGGAAGTAACATCTAACTCTGCAGGAGCAACTGTGACCATCAAAGACGCTAGTGGAAATGTATTGAGTGAAGATACATTTACTGCTTTGAGTGCTGGTGGAACGCTTTCTTATGACGCTCACGGAGTTGAGTTCGATCTGGCTATGGAAGATGCTGAAGGTGTATCTTTTGTACATCAGTTTGCTACAACATCAACTGAGAATGTTGAAGACAAATCAGTAAGTTTCCAAATTGGCGCTAACCAGAACCAGGCGTTAAGCATCTCAATCAATGATATGAGAGCAAGTGCACTCGGAATCAGTGGTACTGGTGACCAACTATCTTTCACAAACCGTGAGGGAGTTGTAGAAACTGTATCATTAACATCTACATCTGATGTTACTGATGGTACTGATAACGTTGGTGTTGAAAAAGCACTTGACGTTTCTACTCACGAAAATGCTGCTAAGGCAATTACAGTTCTTAACAACGCGATTGAGTCTGTATCTTCTGAGCGTTCTAAGCTTGGGGCAACTCAAAACCGTCTTGAGCACACAATCTCTAACCTGAACAACTCTTCTGAGAACCTTCAGGCTGCTGAGTCTCGTATCCGTGACGTTGACATGGCTAAAGAAGTAATGGAAATGACTCGTGCGAATATCCTTGGACAGGCTTCTCAGGCAATGCTTGCGCAAGCTAACCAAGCTCCACAGGCAGTTCTTCAGCTTCTTGGATAATTTCTCTATTGAAAGGGCTCGATATTTAATTGAGCCCTTTTATTTTAATAAAGCTTAATCTTTTAAGCTTTATTAAAATGAAAGGGTGTGTAAAGTTATTTATGTCAACTATTACTACAGATTTATATCTGAAAAATACATACAAAAAGAATATAGATTCTTTGAGCAAGATTTATCCTGAAGTAGCAGAGCGATTAAAGGATACAACAGTTAATAATAACAAATATTCATTAAAGAAATTAAAGAAAAATAATTATAATTTAGAAGTAAAATACAAGAATTTATTCTATTACAATGGTATGGATCCATTTCAAGATTCAAAAAGTGAACTGCAAAAATTAAATTTAGTAAACACAAAAATGGCTTTATTTCTTGGATTAGGATTAGGGTATGAATTGTTAGCTTTTGTTAAAGAGGTTTCACAAAAGCAAAAAACAATGCAAATTATGGTTGTTGAAAAAGAATGGGAGATTTTCAAATTAGCACTCATGGTGAACGATTTTTCTAGTTTTATTAATAACAAAAATTTTTTGTTTATTATAGGAAAAAATGATGAAGAATTACCTCACGAGTTGTTTCATATACTAAAATCAAATAATCGTATATTATATCTAAAAGCGACAAACCCTGTTTATCACACGAGTTCATTAAGGGTTAATAAAGATTATTATGTAAATTTAATTAAAGTTTTTAGAGAAACAGGTTTGCGGGTCATTGAATTTTATGGGAATGATCCTGAAGATTCTTTAATTGGAATAGAGAATATGCTTGAAAATATAATTGAAATTGTGAATAACCCTGGAATTGATTATTTATACAATAAATTTAAAGGGAAACCTGCTATTATAGTTTCAACCGGTCCGTCATTGAATAAGAACAAGCATTTATTAAAAGGGCTCGAAGATAAAGCACTAATAATATGTCCGGATGCATCTTTAAGAATATTGATCGGCATGGGTATCAAACCTCACCTTGTTACTTCACTCGAAAGGGTTCCTCAAGTAATTGAATTAGTGAAAGGTTTTAAAAAGGAGGAAGTGGAGGATATACATTTTGCGGCATGTCCCGTCATTCAAAACAGTGTGTATGAGGCGTATCCTGGTCCACGAGTAATTGTATATAGAGATTTCTCTCATTTTAATTGGCTGGGCATTGAAAAGGGAACCCTTAACATTAAAGCATCGTCAGGGAATATGGCATTTAAGCTAGCAGAGGCATTGGGATGTAATCCTATTATACTTACTGGACAAGATTTAGCGTTTAGTAGAGATGGTACTACTCATGCTAAAGGTGCCGACTTAGGTGAAAGACAGGAGTCGTTTCTTAAAGGAAATTACTTAAAAGTCATGGGTAATGATGGAGAACTAATTGAGACGACACCTGTGTGGAATATGTTTAGAAAAGGTTACGAAGAAGATATTCACTTTTATAGCGGACAATGTATTAATAGCACTGAAGGTGGCGCATATATTCAGGGAACTGAAATAATGCCTTTAGCAGAATCAATTCAAAGACATATTAATAAGAGCTTTAATCCCCTCGAATTAATTAAAGAGTCTCTTTCTAATTTTAAAGATTCCGATCGTTTTAATGATATAAATAGAGTAAAGATTTTGTTAGATGAAACCATTTTAGATACAGATAAGATCATTGAAATTTGTAATTCATCTGTTCAAATGATTAATGAAAAAAAGATATATTTGGAAGAAATTGTTTTAAATCGACATACTGAATTTTCAGACCGAAAATTAATAAATATTAACAATGAGATATTGAAATGTAAATCAAAGATACAAACTGCTTATCCTAAAACTTTTGGAGGGTTAATAATGCACACGATACAGTCATATTTCATTAAATTCGAAATAGATATTAATGCAATTCCTTCGAAATATAGTTCTAATCACCAAGCTATTGCTGAAAGTAGTTTACTACATGAGGTTTTTTTTATAAATGTGGCAAAAATGACTAAGAAAGTGCAAGAATGTCTAAAAACAGCAAGTGAAAAACTAAATTAATTACTTTCACGTATCGATTTCTTATTTTTTATGATTGGAATAAAGTTTAATAATAAATTTGAGTAGATCAAAATTAACAAAGTTGGCCCCTCGTGAAAATCTTGCAATCTTACATTTTTTATGATGTAAATGATTCAGGTAAAGGAGAGTTATTTTTAGCTCTCCTTTATTTTTCGTATAAAATTAATGTAATATGAAAAAAAATAGCCGATATAAGTTATATAATTGAATAATCATGTTTTGTACATATAAAGTTCATTATTTTTGAAGGATAAATCATAAATACTTATTTTCCTATTAGGAGTGATTAAATTGAATTTAGACAACAAAATAATTTTAGTTACAGGTGGAACAGGATCTTTTGGGAAAAAATTCACAAAGAAAATAATTGAATCTAATTTAAAAAAGGTCATTATTTTTAGTCGTGATGAATTAAAGCAATATGAAATGGCCAAGGAATTTACTGATCCTAGGATCAGATTTTTTATTGGAGATGTTCGAGATAAAGATCGATTGTACCGTGCTTTTGACGGAGTTGATATAGTAATACATGCAGCTGCTTTAAAGCACGTTGAGGCTTGTGAATATAATCCATTTGAAGCCGTAAAAACCAATATAAATGGTGCTCAAAATATCATAGAAGCTGCCATAGATCGCGGCGTTGGAAAGGTTATTGCGCTCAGTACTGATAAAGCAGCAAGTCCGGTAAATTTATATGGTGCTACAAAGCTTGCTTCAGATAAACTTTTCGTTGCCGGAAATTCGTATGCTGGGGATAAGCCAACACGGTTTTCTGTCGTTCGATACGGAAATGTTGTAGGTAGCAGGGGGAGCGTTGTTCCATTTTTTAAAAAGCTTGTTGATCAAGGATCAGATTCAATTCCAGTTACAGATGAGCGTATGACGCGTTTTTGGATTACTTTAGATCAAGGAGTTCAATTTGTTATAGATAGTTTAGATAGGATGAAGGGTGGGGAGATTTTTGTTCCTAAAATTCCAAGTATGAGAGTAAAAGATTTAGCTCGGGCTATAGCTCCAAATGTAGAAACTAAAATCATTGGCATCCGTCCTGGAGAGAAACTTCATGAATCTATGATTACTGAAGACGATGCCAGGAGAACCTTGGAATATGATTCTTATTACGTTATACAACCCGAATTTCCTTGGTGGGATGAGGGGTTTGCAAATGGTGGAATAAAACTTCACGATGGTTTTAGCTATGTCAGTGATCGTAACAATGATTGGTTAACAGTGGAACAGCTGAGAGAACTAGTAAAGGGTTGAGCAAAATGAAGAGTAAGCTCACGTTAGAGAATGCAACTAAAAGAAAAGAGTTCTTACCTTATGGTCGTCAGTGGATAGATGAAGATGACATTAAGACGGTCATTGATGTATTAAAGGGAGATTACCTCACGACCGGGCCATATGTTCAAAAGTTCGAACAAGCAATTGCCCAATATACCGGAGCTAAATATGCAGTCGCTTTTTCTAACGGTACTGCTGCTTTGCACGGGGCGTGTTTTGCTGCAGGAATTGAAGCAGGTGACGAAGTGATCACAACACCCCTTACTTTTGCAGCCAGTTCAAATTGTGTGCTGTATCAGGGAGGGACACCTGTTTTTGCAGACGTTGACCCCAATACTTATAATATAGATCCAGTTGAAGTGGCATCGTTAATTACGCCAAAAACCAAAGCGATCATCCCTGTAGATTTTACAGGACAACCAGCAGACTATGAGAAACTGAATGAATTAGCAAAAAAGCATAATTTAGTGATTATTGAAGATGCTGCACATGCGCTGGGAGCAACATACAAAGGCATGAAAACAGGTTCTTTCAGTGATATGACGATGTTCAGTTTCCATCCTGTTAAGCATATTACGTCCGGCGAGGGTGGAGTCATTACCACAAATAGTGAAGAGTATTATCGTAAATTAGAGATGTTCCGCTCTCATGGCATCACACGGAATCCTGCACTCTTAGGAAACAATGAGGGGCCATGGCATTATGAAATGCAATTTCTGGGATACAACTATCGCATGACTGATATCCAGGCTGCATTAGGGGAAAGTCAGCTGAAAAAGCTTGATCATTTTATTGATGTTCGTAAGAAATACGCATTAATGTATACAAATTCATTTAAAGAGTTGGATGAAATCATTACTCCATTTCAGCACGGAGACGGTGAATCGAGCTGGCATTTATATACGATCAGGTTGAATAAAAATGTTTTTCGTACAAATAGAAAAATGGTTTTTGAAGCACTTATTGATGAAAATATTGGTGTTAATGTTCACTATATACCAGTGTATCAGCATCCCTATTATAAAGAACTTGGATATCCAGATGGTCTCTGTCCTGTTGCTGAAGAAATATATGAGAGTATTATCACATTACCACTGTTTCCTGCAATGTCTGAAAACGATGTGAATGATGTGATAGCTGCGGTTAAAAAGGTAATCATTGAATTACGGGAGAAGACGGTATGAAGATAACTGCGATCATTCAAACCAGGATGGGCTCTACACGTTTGCCGGGGAAAGTGTTGAAAAAATTAGGCGACAAGACTGTACTTGCGCATGTTATCGAGAGAGTTTCACAGTCAACTGAGGTTGATGACATCATCATTGCAACAACAGAAAACCCGGAAGATCACCAGGTTGTTGATGAAGCATTAAAAGCTGGGGTGAAAGTTTTTAGAGGTAGTGAATCTGACGTTTTGAGCAGGTATTATTATGCTGCTAAACAAAACAATACTGATGTAGTCGTCAGAATTACCTCTGACTGTCCATTAATTGATCCAAACATTATTGATGAGATGATAAAATTATACATTAATGAAAGTTATGATATAGTTACAAATGCTGGATCAGACATTTCACAAAGAACATATCCAAGAGGACTTGATGCGGAAATATTTTCTTTTGGGGAATTGAAGAATGCGTTTTCATATGCAAAAGAACCTTATCAATTAGAACATGTTACCCCGTATTTATATGAGAACAGTAATAATATTTATATTTATAAGCATCCTTATGATTATTCGATGTATAGATGGACGCTAGATACCAATGAAGATTTTAATCTAATTACTGAAATTTATAAAAGGCTATATAGGGGAGAACATAGTTTTTACTTAAACGATATTATACAAGTATTTAAAAAAGAGGCTGACCTTTTCGCAATTAATAAACATATAGAGCAAAAGAAAATCAATTAAATTGAAGGATGAAAAACATGAAGGTGTTAATCTTTACTGAAGGCGGGAGTCAAAGTGGATTTGGACATATTTCAAGATGTTGCTCTATTTACGATGAATTAGAGCGGAGAGCTATTAGCGTAAAATTTATTATTTGTGGGGATAAAAAACATATAAGTGAAACTCTGAAGAATAGAAAATACGAACTTTATAATTGGACTGAACTTCAAAATATTAAAAGAATCAATCTGAAAGATATGATATGTATAATAGATTCATATAAAGCATCTTCTGCCATATACAATTATATCGCCAACCAATCAATTAAAATTTTATGCATAGATGATTATAACCGTTTAAATTATCCGGAAGGTATTGTATTAAATCCATCGATATATACAGACGAACATTATTATCCTGAAAACATGAATATCAAATATTTATTAGGAAAAGAATACATCATTCTTAGAGATGCATTTTATAGTCGACATACAAAAATAATAAATAAAGATGTACAAAAAGTATTGATTACTTTAGGAGGCTCAGACATAAGAAACCTTACACCGAAAATAATGGACTGCCTAAAAGTATATCCACATATTTCTAAAAACGTAGTAATTGGAAGCGGCTTCAACAATATTAATGAAATTAAGCAAAAATGTGATTGTAAAACTAATCTACATTACAACTTAATCGATGAAGATATGAAAAATTTTATAGACGTTTCTGACATAGTAATAACAGCAGCTGGACAGACTGTATATGAATTGCTGAGTAGGAGAACACCTTTTATTCCCATTCAAGTGGTTGATAATCAGAAATACACGACAAAAGGTTTAATTAAATTTAATTTGGTAAATAAAATTTTGAACTGGGAAAAAGTAGATTTTGAAAAAGATTTAATGAATGAGTTTAATATACTTATGAACTATGATGAAAGAGTAGCCTTAAACAAAAGATACAAAACTCTAATTGATACTTCTGGTATAAAAAAAATTGTTACCGCATTATTAGAAAGTTAATGTCAAGTGAATTAAATTTGGAAACAATACTATAATCTGGATTTGGGATAATAATTATTATTTCCTGAAAATCACCATAAAAAAACGAGAAATTTTAAAATATCAAGCTTTATTTTTTTGTAGCCGATTATGTATATATGTATAGAATTATTTAACATGAGAATAGGTGAAATGAATGAAAGTGGCAATTTTTTCAGATATACATGGAAATAACTACTCATTTGAAAGAGCATTTAATTCCATGTTAGATGATAATGTAGATTATTTTCTTTTCTGTGGTGATATTTGTGGTTATTATTACAATCAGAACGAAATAATTGATGTGTTAAGATCAATCAAAAACATTCGTTGCATATTAGGAAATCACGATAAGATGTTTTTAGATATTATGAAAGGCAAGGTAGATTTAGAATTTTATTCAGGAAAATACGGAAAATCTTTCGAAAACCTTTCTTTTAATATTACAAAAGAGAATTTTCTTTTTTTGGAAAAACTACAAAGTGAGTGTGTATTAACAATAGATGGACTGAATATTGCTATGTTTCATGGTACACCATGGGATTCATTAAATGAATATTGTTATCCTGATTATAATTTTGATAAATATAAAGAATTTAACTTTGATTATATACTTCAGGGACATACTCATTATAGATTAAATAAAAAAATTGGAAATACACACATAATTAATCCGGGTTCACTTGGACAACCTAGAGATGGAAAACCGCCATGTTATGTACTTCTTGATACTACTACCCGGAGTATTGAATTTATATCCATTAAATATGAAATTGAAAAGTTAATTTCTGAAATAAAAGGATTTGATGCTGAGCCAGCATATCTCGTCGAAGTTTTGAAAAGGAGTTTTAAGTATGCTGAAGAATAGGAACCTGAAATTATTTGTGACTGGTATTGGTGGAGATATAGGATTTGGAATTTTAAAGTGTTTAAACGAGATAAAATATCACTCTATGCTTGTAGGTTGCGACATTAACGATTATCCAATTGGGAAACTTGAAGTGGATAAATTTCACATAGCCCCTAAGGCTTCTGAAAAAGATCACTATATAAATTTCATGTTAGAGATATGTTTGAAGTATGATATAGATATAATTATACCTAGCTCCGAACAAGAAATAAAAGTATTAAATGAAAACAAAGAATTATTTAATACTTATAACATAAAAATATTAATAAATAATAATTTTATAGTTAGGAATTTTACAGATAAGCATAAAACAATAGAGTTTTTCAAAAAAAATCACATCAAGCACCCTAAAACATATATATTGAAAGAATTTAAAGGAGAATTAAAATTCCCTATAATTCTAAAACTTAAGGAATCAGTAGGGGGTAAAGGCATATTTAAAATAGATGATGAAATAGACTTAGATTATTTTAAGAAGAAACATCAAGATGCAATTGTTCAGGAAATCATAGGTACAATAGATAATGAATATACAATAGGGATATTTTCGGATGGAAAGTCAACTTATAATATCGCTTTTCAAAGATACTTAGGTTTCGGGAGTTTAAGTCGGCAAGTAAAGTTAGTTCAAGATGAAAAGATTGATCAGTTGTCAAAAAAAATTGCGAAAATTACTAATTTAAGAGGATCTATTAATGTACAAGTTAGGAAAGACTTTACTGGAGAATATATACCCTTTGAAATTAACCCTAGGTTATCTAGCACTATTTATTTTAGACATTATTTCGGATTCGAAGATTTAAAATGGTGGTTAGACATATATCTAGGTAATAAAATCTGCTATACTCCTAAGTTTAAAAAAGGAGTTGGCGTAAGGACATTAAATGAGGTTTTTTTTGATTTAGAGAAATGAGAGGTACTTGATCATGAATCGTGTTATTAAAATTGGAAATAGGGACATTACTAAAGAGTCCACAGTATTTATTATCGCTGAAATGTCTGCAAATCATGGACGAGATATAGATATTGCCAAAAAAACAATAAAAGCAGCTAAGGAAGCAGGGGCTGATGCTATAAAAGTTCAAACTTTTACTCCTGATACTATTACGATTGATTGCGATACTGAGCATTTTAAACTGAATCAAGGAACTATATGGGATGGAAGAACTCTATATGATTTATATAAAGAGGCCTATACCCCATGGGAATGGCACGAAGAACTCATGAATTATGCTAAAGAACTCGGACTCATTTGCTTTTCTAGTCCTTTTGATCATACAGCTGTAGATTTCCTAGAGAAATTAAATGTACCGGCTTATAAAATTGCATCCTTTGAAATAACAGATATTCCTTTAATAGAGTATACAGCTTCTAAGATGAAACCAATGATCATTTCAACTGGCATTGCTACAATTGGTGAAATAGATGAAGCAGTAAATGCTTGTAGAAGAAAAGGTAATGATCAGATCATTTTGCTGAAGTGTACGTCCGCATATCCGGCAAAAATTGAGGATGCCAATCTAAGAACGATCCCAAACTTGAAAGAAACATTTCATGTGGAAGTGGGTTTATCAGATCATACGATCGGTTCAACTGTTCCTGTTACAGCTGTAGCATTAGGAGCAAAGGTTATAGAAAAACACTTTATTCTGGATAAAAGTATAGGAGGACCGGACTCCAGCTTCTCAATGGACCCTCAAGAATTTAAAAGCATGGTTGAAGCAGTTAGGGATGCGGAAAATTCTATGGGTAAAGTTGACTACGAGATGACTGATAAAAAGAACAAGAGTCGTGAATTTGCGAGGTCTCTTTTTGTAATTAAAGATATCAAAGCTGGAGAAATTTTCACAAACGAAAATGTGAAATCAATTCGACCAGGCTATGGTTTACCACCCAAGTATATTGATGAAATAATAGGTTCAATCTCGACCAGAGATTTAAAAAGAGGAACTCCTGTTAATTGGGGCCATATAAAATGATGGTTTCACGTATCTGTTTGAAATTTTCATACTTTATTAAACTTACTCAAGCAAATAATTCAGATGTATCTTAAGTTTTTTATATAGATGCCGATTATAATAAAAACGATATTAATAATTTCATACTAATTTTTCGTAAATTGTGTCTGTTAGTAACAATCCAATTAACTTTATTGTATAAACACAAAAATAAGTTAATGCTCGATGTATGTCATTCTTATTAAGAAAAACGGAAAAAATATTCAGTTCTTGAAAAACTTATGTAATTGTCTGATTTAGACATGTGTTAAATTAAATTCAGTTTAGGATGTGATGATATGGAAAAGTATAGTGATGTAATAAAGCAGGCAGTTAATTTATCGGATACTATTCTGGAAGCAATTTTACATACCCGTAAATTGATTGATGAGTGCAAAAATGAACAGGCAATTTTTATGTTTGAGGAATCAATGAAGGGCTATGCTCAACTTAATACTTCTATAAAGCCAATAGCATTAGAGATAGAAAATAATGACTTATGCACAGTGCTCGATAATATAACTGATTCAGCGTATAATGTTGTGGAATTCTTTGGATTCAAAGATTTTCAAAAAGTCATAGAGATACTTCAGTTCTCTTTAATTCCACAGTTCAGTCAGTTTCAGCGTATAATGACATCTTCATTTGAACCATTACTTTTACAATAAAGGAGAGATTGGATGGATATTGCACTATTATCAATGGCAATGAGCCAAGGGCAGCTTCAGCAGAATACGTCAATCGCCCTAATGAAAAAACAAATGGGTCAGGCAGAGCAGCAGGGTGCAGCGTTACAGGAGCTGATGAGCTCAGCTGATTCCTTGGCTATTCAACATGCTGCACAGCCACACTTAGGCGGGAATATTGATATTAAGCTTTAATCAGCAGTCCTATCATAAGGGCTGTTTTTTTATGCTGTGATATTGAATAAGAATTGATGCATATCAAAAAAATTACACACTATCCTCTACACTATACACCTGTCATGACCGATATAAAGAATAAATATGAATGCAGGAGAGGGATGACATGAAGATTCAAGTTGCATCAAACACCACGGTGAACCGTGAGCTGTTAGATAAGATCGTCCAGGAGCGCCGCCCAAATGAAACACCAAATGTAACAGAAGCTGCCGTGGAGCAGGCAAAAGAGGCTGTGAAAAAAGCCAAGCGTGATGAAAACAGCCATGAAACACTGCAGGAGATACAGCGTCAGGTTGATCAGACAAATAAATTGTTTGAAGTCAATTATACGACTGTTAAATTTAATGTTCATGAAGAAACTGAAAGACTGATGATTAAGGTGGTTGACAAAAAAACGGAAGAAGTCGTCCGTGAGATTCCATCAGAAGAATTTCTTGATATGGTTTCACGAATGGTTGAATATATGGGATTCATGATTGACGAAAAAGCTTAAAAGACAGTCCTTTGAAACGGAAAAACGATTCCGGAGCAGAGGACTGTTTTTTGATATTTTTTCTAAACTTCATGGACAACGTGCCGATACTACTTATAGAAGAAAATTGGCTTCTTTGTTCGGAATTTATAGAAGCCTGGAGGGATGATAAAAATGGATCGAATTCGATTTGGTGGTCTGGCCTCAGGTTTTGATACCCAAAGCATTGTTGAAAATCTGATGAGGGCTGAACGTCTTCCTTTTGATAAAATCAAACAGCAGAAGCAGGCACTGCAGTGGAAGCTGGAGGATTACCGTTCTGTTAATACAAAGCTGTCTACATTTAGAGACAGTCTTTTGAATATGCGTTTACAGTCAACCTTCACATCTAAGACTGTTGCATCTTCTGATACCAGTAAAATAACAGCAACAGCGAACTCATCAGCTGGTAATGTATCTTATACTTTTGACAAGGTGACGGCACTTGCTACTGCTGCAACCAACAATAGCGCTGATAAGATTAGTGCAGATGGCATTAAACTTGATTCGACACAAAGTATCTCATCACAGAGAGATGTTTTTGATGGTTTAACTTTTCATGCTACTGCAGTCAAAGTCGGGACTGCTGTCACGGATAAAATCGAAGTAAAGACTACAGGTACAGATTTTAGACTTAGCAATATGTCTGCAGGTGGAGAAGTTCAGTTTGGTGCCAACCCACCTGTAATTAAGGTCAATGGAGATGCAAGAAACCTAATTACAAGTGCAACAGCAGAACTTGGGGACAATGACGTCCGTCTTTTGAAAAATGGGAATCTGGAGTTTGGTAAAGCGTTAGCTGTTAATGATGAAATTCAAGTAGATTATAATTACCTCCAGGTGGATACAGTCAGAACGAATTCCACACCAACTAGTCAGCTTCAGCTGAGACAGCACGGATTTGTGAATTCGGTGGACGTGCCTGCTAAGATTAAAACATTCAGCTATACGACTAACGCAAGCGGACAGAGAACATATGGAGCTGAAAAGAACTGGTCCCAGGGAACGATTACTCCGGGTGACTCATTTGAAACAGCGGTTGGAAAGCTTGAAAATGATGAATACCTTGTGGACAATGAAGGGAAAATACATTTTGGAGAGCAGCTGGCAGCGAATACTGAGTTGAGGGCAACTTATGCTCATGAATATGCGAAGGCTTCTGTAGAGGTTCACAGGGAAGCAGGAAGTGAAGTAAAGGAATTTAAATTTGATGGGAATCTTACGTTGGATCAGGTGATCTCAAGAGTAAATAGCGCTAATATTGGCATTAATATGTTTTATGACAAACAGGCTGATAAGGTTGCCGTAACACGAACTGAGACAGGGAATTTCAACGATAATAGTACTGAGGGTGTTCCTGATACTGCTAAGGAAATGATCTTCGGCAATGATTTCTTTGGTTCTGCTCTAAAACTTGATTCAGCGGGAGAAATAAATGGAACGAATGCGCAGTTTACAATGAATGGCCTTAAGACTGAAAGATCCTCTAATGCATTTACTGTAAACGGAATGTCTTTCACTCTAAAAGGGACGTTTGATAGCACTAATAACAGTGGGGATAACTCTGTTTCTATAACGTCATCAAATGATACAGACAATGCATTGGAAAACATCAAAAAATTCGTAGAAGAATATAACACGCTCATTGACGAAATGAACGGCAAGCTTCGTGAAGAAGTAAACCGTGACTATAAGCCGTTAACAGATGAACAGCGTGAATCCCTCTCCGAAAAAGAAATTGAAAAGTGGGAAGAGGAAGCACGTAAAGGTAATCTGAGAAATGATCAGTATTTACGTTCTGCCATTGACGGTATGCGATCAAGGTTTTATGAGTCAGTTAATACAGGCGGTGCTTTTTCTAACCTGACTCAGATCGGGATCACGACAACCCGTAATTATATGGATGGCGGTAAGCTTGAGATCAATGAGGATAAGCTGAGAGAGGCGCTTGAAACAGATGCGGATTCTGTTTATCAGCTGTTTGCTGCAGATGGTGAAGGTAACCGTGGTATTGCCCGTACGATTGGGGATACAGTGAGTACGACGATCACGCGCATTACAGACCACGCAGGTAACGGGATTCGTACGAATCAGTCCTTTACACTCGGACGAAACCTTGACGACATTGACAGCCGGATCTCTAATTTTGAACGTCGCCTTCAATCGACTGAGGACCGTTACTGGAAGCAGTTTGCCGCATTTGAAAAAGCAATGCAGCAGCAGAATGACCAGCTGAGCTATATGCTTTCACAGCTTGGTATGAACCAGCAGCAATAAAATTGAAAGACAAAAGGAGAGGTTTTTCCCATGGCAATGGCAAATCCTTACGCGAAATATCAGAATAATACAGTGACAACCGCTTCCCCGCAGGAATTGACGTTCATGTTGTATAACGGCTGTCTGAAGTTTATGAATCAGGCAAAAGCGGCGATGCAGGAAGAAAATATCGAAGAGCGTAATCGTTTAATCGGCCGTGCTCAGGCGATTGTACAGGAGTTTATGGTGACGCTTGATCTGAATGCTGACGTTTCAAAAGGGATGCTGCAGCTTTATGATTATGCGAACAGTAAGCTAGTGGATGCGAATGTGAAGAATGATCTTGCTTCACTTGAGCAGGCGGAAGAAGTGATTCAGCAGCTCCGTGATACGTGGAAGGAAGCAATGCAGCTGAATCGTCAACAGCAGTTCGGGAATAAGGATCAGGCTTAATGGCAGTTCTCCATGAGCTATCAAAGCTTCACCGTTCTATGCTGTTGTTTATCCGAAACGATGCGGAGAAGGCGGAACGCGAGATTGTGATTGAGCGCATTAATCAGTTTCACGCTGAGCGAGCCGTGCTGCTTGATCAAGTAACACCTCCTGAAACGGATGAAGATCGCGAGCGGGTGAATGAAATTCTTCAGTTTAACGAACTGATTACCCGTTTTATCGAACAATCCGGTGCAGAAGTCAAAAAAGACATCCAGCTGCACCGTCAGAAGAAAAAACAAAATCGTCAGTATGTTGATCCCTACAGTCAGCAGAGAGGGATGGACGGGGCGTTTTACGATACGAAGAAATAGATAAGCAGCCGGAAAATTTCCGGCTGCTTTTAAATTTGTCAAACTTGTGAATTGGTTAATTAGCACTATAAAACATCAAACATCTTCCGATAATAGTAAAGGATAGATTGAAATTACTGGAGGATGAAAGATGAACATCAGGACGAGACTTGTGGCTGCATTCAGTGTGATGGCGCTGATTATGTTAATGTTAGGGGCTGTGAGTATATATGCCTTGCAGCTGGTGAATCAGAATGGTAATGAAATGTATGAGCAGCGGGTTTTGCCTAATGCGATTTTGATGGATATTACGCGTCTTGCTGAGAATACGCGGGTGCAGATGGTCAGTGCGGCTCTTTATGAAAATCCTGAGCTGACGCAGTCTGCTGAGAATAATATGGGACGGATTGATGAATTGATCGCCTCTTATAAAGAAGCAGGTGTGCACGGCAGTGAAGTGGATATGGTGGCTAATTTTGAGGCTTCCTGGACAAAGTTTACGGATGCTGTGAAAACTGATATCGCGCTGATTGAAGAGCGTCAATTTGAAGAGGCAGAGAAGGGACTTCAAAGTTCTGGCACGCTGTTTGCGGTAGCGCAGGGGAATCTGCTTCAACTGAAAATACGGAATGAGGAAAAAGCAGCTGAGCTTGATGAGACAAACGGTAAGATTTATGAGGCAAATCGTAATCTTGTGATTGGAATAGGTATCGCTGCACTCATTTTGGCTATTGGTCTTGGTGCTTTTATGGGTCAGCGAATTGGCCGCGCAGTCAAAATGGCTTCTTCAAGAATGGAACAGATTACTGAGGGGGATCTGACTGGTGAACCGCTCGTGTCGAAACGCCGGGATGAAATTGGGAACCTGATTCGTGCTGAGAATAAAATGCAGGAGCAGTTGGCTGAAGTGATTCGGAAAATCAATGAGGCGACCGCTCATGTCACGGCGCAAAGTGAAGAGCTGACCCAGTCGTCAAATGAAGTGCGTGAAGGAAGTGAGCAGATTGCCGTTACCATGCAGGAGCTGGCATCTGGATCTGAGGCGCAGGCGAATCACTCAGCTGATCTGTCTGAAAAGATGGATGGCTTTGCGGCAAAAGTACATGAGATGAATCAGCAGAATCGCGAGATCACGGAGCGTTCTGAGTCAGTGATCAAAAACGCTGAGGAAGGGTCAGAGATGATGGAGGCTTCCGTTCACCAGATGATGGTCATTGATCAGGTGATGGCTCTATCTGTTGAAAAGGTTAAAGGGCTGGATCAACAAACCAATGAAATTTCTAAGCTTGTGAATGTTATACGGGATGTGGCAGAGCAGACAAATCTGCTGGCGTTAAATGCTGCGATAGAGGCTGCGCGTGCCGGTGAGAACGGTAAAGGGTTTGCTGTTGTGGCAGATGAGGTTCGAAAGCTTGCTGAACAGGTATCTAAATCAGTCAGCGAAATTACCGGATTTGTCGGTGGGATCCAGCGTGAGTCAAGAGAAGTTGTAGAGTCTCTCGAAAAAGGCTATCAGGAAGTGAATGATGGAACACAAAAAATTGCAGGCACCGGTGAAAAGTTTAGCGAAATTCATCGATCTATTGAAAGTATGATCGGCAAAATTGCTGATGTGTCAGTGAGTCTTGCTTCGATAAATGAAGACAGCCAAGTGATGAATGCCTCTATCCAAGAGATTGCCTCTGTTTCTGAGGAAGCGGCTGCCGGTATTGAAGAAACGGCTGCTTCCAGTCAGCAGTCACTCAGTACGATGGAGACCATTTCTGCGAGTGCGGATGAACTGGCAAAGCTTGCTGAAGACTTGTCTGAAGAAGTTAAGCGTTTTAAAGTCATCCCAACTGAATAGCAACTTTTTATGATTTTCGGCCTCCAAAAGAGATTTTGGAGGTTTTATTATTTTTCAGAATATCAGGAGAATGATTCAATTATATTGTGATAAAAATAAAAAAATTGAGACTATCATACTACTATTTAAACCGTCCGATATATAAATTAGATAGACATTATGAATTTGAGGAGTGTTGGGCGATGAAGATTAAAGGGAAGCTGATTATCTCATATTTGGCTCTAGGACTTTTAGTCATCGTTTTAGGAGCTGTCAGTTTATTTTCTTTAGGACAGATGAATGCAAATAGTGAAAGTACTTATTATGACCGTGTCATCCCGATTATGAAGTTAGGTGAGGTCGGAATGCTGACGGAAAATACCCGGGTACAGGTGATGTCGGCTGTCGTAAACAGAGACCCATCATTAACAGCGAATGCAGAGGAGAATATTGCTAAAGTAGCCGAACTGCTTGAGGAATATCAGTCGACGGCTATGACAGCGCAGGAAACGGAAGTCGTGCAGCGATTCGAATCTGAATGGAATATTTATGCCGAGCGTGTTCAGGTGCTGGCAGGCACGATTAGCCAGGGAGATTATGACGCAGCTGAGGTTCAGCTTGGTGAAAATGCCCCTTATTATTCCACTGCTAAGGACTCCCTTATCGAGCTTGAGGAATTGAATGTTTCCATTGCAGAATCAACTTATAAGGATTCAGTGAGCCTTTTTGAATTCAACCGGTTACTCATTTACATCATTGGTATAGCTGTCGTCATCGCAGCAATTGTGCTTGGTATTTTCATGGGACGTGCGATTGGCGGGCCATTAGCGAGAGTGGCGGACCGGATGCAGCTTGTGGCGAACGGTGATTTAACAAATGAACCGATTCATTCTAAACGTAAAGATGAAATCGGTGTTCTTGTCAAAGCGACGAACAAAATGCAGGAGGATCTGCGCTCTGTCATTCAAAGTATTTCTGCTGTTACAGGAAATGTATCGGCTCAGAGTGAAGAGCTGACACAGTCATCGGTTGAAGTACGTGAAGGCAGCGAACAGATTGCCGTGACGATGCAGGAGCTTGCTTCAGGGTCTGAGGCACAGGCGAATAATGCAGGTGAGCTATCAGAAAAAATGGAGCTGTTTGCGTTGAGAATTCAGGAGATCAATGATCAGAGTGCTGATATTTCCAGACAATCGGAATCGGTTATTCGTCATGCAGAGGACGGTTCTTCCATGATGGAAGAGTCGGTTCAGCAGATGATGGTCATTGATGATGTGATGGCGGATGCGGTTCAAAAAGTTCGTGGACTCGACCATCAGACGAATGAAATTTCAAAGCTTGTCAATGTCATCCGTGAAGTGGCAGAACAGACAAACCTGCTTGCACTAAATGCGGCGATTGAAGCAGCCAGAGCAGGTGAACATGGTAAGGGGTTCGCTGTCGTTGCAGATGAAGTCCGGAAGCTTGCTGAGCAGGTAGCGAGCTCAGTTAATGAAATCACTGGTTTTGTCAGTGGGATCCAGATCGAATCAAAAGGCGTCGTCACTTCTCTTGAAAAAGGGTACGGTGAAGTCAATACGGGAACTCAGAAAATTGCCGGAACTGGCGAGAAATTTAACGAGATCAACCACTCCATTAAAAATATGATTGAGATGGTCAGTCAAATTTCCGTTAACCTGTCTGCGATCAATGAAAACAGCCAGGTCATGAATGCCTCCATCCAGGAGATTGCCTCCGTTTCAGAGGAAGCGGCTGCCGGGATTGAAGAAACGGCAGCTTCGAGTCAGCAGTCCCTTAGCACGATAGAGACGATCTCTGCAAGTGCGGATGAATTGGCGAAGCTTGCTGAAGGGTTGTCGGATGAGGTTGGGAAATTTAAATTAACTTAATTTCTACTGTGTGTAGATGTTATTTAAATAGTTGAAAATGAGAAACGGACACGTCAGTTTAAAGGCGTGTCCGTTTCTCAATTCTGGAAACATTTAATAAAACTGAATTTTGTAAATGTTTGTTCTTCTTTGGTGATCCGTTGTACAATTAGGGGGAGAAGTCGTGTTTGAAGGAGAGTGACATCGATGAAGTACAGACAGCTGGGGAATACTGATTTCAGGGTGAGTGAAGTCAGCTTCGGAACGTGGGCGATCGGTGGTGCGTGGGGCAAAAAAGATGACCGTGAATCACTGCGGGCCCTGCATTATGCAATTGATCGCGGCGTAAACTTTTTTGATACGGCTGATGTATATGGTGACGGTCACAGTGAAGAACTGCTTGCAAAAGCGACAAAAGGCCAGGAAGAGCACATTCATGTCGCGACTAAGTTTTGCCGCGCGGGTGATATTCATGATCCAAAAACGTACGAAATGCCGCAGGTTGAAGCCTATTTGGATGCAAGCTTAAAAAGGCTGGAGCGGGAGCGAGTTGACTTGTACCAGATTCACTGTCCGCCAAAAGCCATTTTGGAAGACGGCAGTGTGTTCAACGTCCTCGATGACCTGACGCGTAAAGGGAAAATCCGCTATTACGGCGTCAGTGTGGAAACAGTGGAGGAAGGGCTGATCTGTCTTCAGCATCCAAACGTCAGAAGTCTCCAAGTGATATTTAATGTTTTCAGACAGAAACCGCTTGAAGAGCTTTTCGGTGAAGCTCAAAAAAAAGGCGTCGGTATTATTTCTAGAGTGCCGCTAGCGAGTGGACTGCTGACGAACAAATTTACAAGTGGTCATCAGTTCGAGGAAGACGACCACCGCCGATTTAACGAAAATGGTGAGCAGTTCAATGTGGGTGAGACTTTTGCCGGACTTGGTTTTCAAAAAGGCGTGGAGCTGACAAAAAAGCTCGAATGGATCGAAGAAGGCCGCGGTAACATGGCACGTGCCGCCCTGCGATACATTCTTGATCAGCCCGAAGTCAGCTGCGTCATACCCGGTTTCAAAAACCAGGCCCAAATCGAAGAAAACTTAAATGCCCTGCATACCCCGTCATTCAGCGGAGCAGAACTGAATAAATTACGTGATTTTTACCATAACGAAGTACATGATCATATCAGGGGTGCTTACTAATGAAGTTGGCTGAAGTGGAAGATGGCGACTCCTGCGGCAGAGAAGGGCAGGTGAAACTCTGCAGGCGCGCAGCGTCAAAGAGGTTCACCGCCCGGCCGCGGAAAGCACCATCTGGAACGGAAGCCAACGTTTCAAAAGACAGCTAATAACTTGACATCAAACCAAATAAATGTCTATAAATTCGACAAAAAATTAATAAAATATTTACGGTTAAGCAGGAGATTGCAAGGGTAGAGGAGAAATAGGTAGTATAGCTTTTATGATTTAAAGGAGGAGTTCACATGTTGAATTATAATGTCAGAGGAGAAAATATCGAGGTAACTCCAGCGATCCGCGAATACGTGGAAAAGAAAATCGACAAGCTAGAGCGCTATTTCAACGATACACCTGATGCCAACGTGCATGTTAACCTAAAGGTGTATAACGATAAACAAACGAAAGTGGAAGTCACGATTCCAATGCCACGACTTACCCTTCGTGCTGAAGAGCGTCATGAAGAAATGTATGCTGCGATTGATCTGATCTTAGATAAACTAGAGCGCCAGATCCGCAAACATAAAACGAAAGTAAACCGTAAATTCCGCGAAAAAGGCAACGAACCTGAATTCTTCGCAACAAGCGTCGATGCGGAAAACGGAATTGAAGAACTTGAGCCGGTTGCAATCGGCGCAGATGATGACGGAGACGACAGCGAATTCGACATCGTCCGTACAAAAACATTCAACCTGAAACCAATGGACAGCGAAGAAGCCGTCCTCCAAATGAACATGCTGGGCCACAGCTTCTACGTCTTCACTGACGCAGAATCAAACGGCACAAACATCGTCTACAAACGTAAAGACGGCAAATACGGGCTGATCGAAACAGAAGCCTGATCATATGATACGGAAACGTCCCTTGATTGGGGCGTTTCTTTTTGGTTCTGACGGGATTGTTGCAAGGAGGAGAGTTTCTGGTGTAAGAGAGCTTGATTCTGTTATAAGGCTCATGATTTGAAAGAGAAATGTTGATAAGGTAGTGATTTTTGTTGATAGCCGCTGGATTATTGTTGAAGCAGCGATGGTTTATGTTGCTAGGATGGCAATTTCTGTCGATGGCTTGTGTAGCTATTGAAGCGGCTTGGTTTTGTGTTGTTGTGGATTATATTGGAAATAAACATCTTCTCAAACCAGAGGACCTTCCACACCCGAAGACTCCTGTGGCGGAAAGGGACAGGTGAAACAGCGTAATGCGAAGCATTAGCTGGTTCACCGCCCGGCCACGGAAAGCGCAGGGTGTGGAAGGTCCGGTCCCCCTATTCAGCATGATTTTTGCCTTTTCCGCTCCGCATGGTACAATAAAGGGTGATTATTTTACAAAGGAAGTGCCGATATGCAAGTAGTTGGACGTAACGAACCGTGCCCGTGCGGCAGCGGTAAAAAATATAAAAAATGCTGTGCATCAAAAAAAGTTGTGAATCTCCAAACCCTCCTTGTCAACGAACAAATGGATCTGCAGCTGGCTTTTTTAAATGAAGGTAAAGCACCAAATCCACAGAACAACAAGGATTCTTACCAGTACATTCTTGAAGAAACGCAGGATGTGTTTGGTGAGCCGCAATTTTTAACCGTTTATTTAACATACTTATTTGGCTTAAGAGAAACGCCTTCTCACTGGGATGCTTTTCTGGATGAACGTATTCCACAAATGGAAAGACCCCGCATGAAGGAGCTCGCTTCAGAATGGAGAGAGCCTGTTTCTGTGCTGGCTGACGTTGGTGAAATGGATGAAGCAACCCGTGAGGTCCAGATGACGGATCTGCTTGATGGAACGGTGTATGATGTGATCATTCCGGAATTCCACTCATGGGCATCGATCGATTTTCTATTCACGTATCTGCTCCCACTTGAGGATAAATGGGTGCCGTATGGCTTCATGTTCCCGTCTGTTTATACGAAGGATGAAAAATCAACGCTCGTAAACCGTTTACAAGTGTTGAATCGCGATGAATTACTGACTGATGAAGGTATCGTTTCTGTGATCACAGCGCTTGTCGGCCGTGATGAAGCGGATGGTGAGGACTGGTTTGCGGGAATGCTTGCGGATCATGAAGAGAATGAAGACCAGCAAAGCGCACTGCATGAAATGAAAGCATACTGGGATGGACAGGGAGATGACTCACTTCCACTATTTGCGTGTCATTTAGCAGCGGATTATTTTGCAGAACACGGAGAGAAAATCCGCAAACCGCAAACCTATCTGGCTGCGATTTCCTACCTCATGTCACAGCACGCAACCGATACACCACTGACCCAAAAAGAAGCCGGTGAAGCCTTTGACGTAACCGCTTCAAGCGTATCATCCGCTGTGAGAAAAATTGAAGACTGGTTTAAGGAAGAATTGAGTGAGTTCAAGAAATAAGAGTGAGAGCACATGGCTGAGGCTGTGTGCTTTTTCTAATGGGGGACGGAGCGGCTGTTCTTTTTTCTGAGCTATGTCCCTCATTCATTAAAAAGAACCAGGGGCTCCGTCCCCGTGTTCCTGTCAGGCTGGAGCGCAGTGCTCCACCTCCTGGCAATCGCTGTCTGGAATTTTCTCAACATTTCAACTATAATGGACGGGTGATGTTTTTCGGAATTCGAAATAAAGGAGTGTTGAGTATATGAATCAGGATTTTTTGTATCATCCGTTTGCGTCTCAGCGTAATACGGTGTTTGCGAAGCGTGGGATGGTGGCGACGTCTCAGCCGCTTGCTGCTCAGGCGGGTCTTGAGATTTTGCAGAAGGGTGGAAATGCGATTGATGCGGCGATTGCGACTGCTGCGGCGTTAACCGTTGTAGAGCCAACGTCTAATGGGATTGGCGGGGATGCGTTTGCGCTTGTCTGGACGAAGGGGAAGCTGCATGGTTTAAACGCTAGTGGACCGGCGCCGAAGTCCATTTCTATTGAAAAGCTGAAGGAAAAAGGGCATGATAAAATGCCGGTGTTTGGTGTTGAGCCTGTGACGGTGCCGGGTGTTCCTGCAGCGTGGGCAGAGCTGTCTGAAAAACACGGCAAGCTTTCATTTGAGGAGCTGCTGCAGCCGGCGATTCGTTTAGCTGAAGAGGGGTATCCGGTTTCACCGATCCTCGGAAAGTATTGGAAGCTTGCGGCGAAGAAGTTTCAGGAGATTTTTAAGGATGACGTTTATAAGCCGTGGTTTGATACGTTTACTCCTGACGGCAAGATTCCTGAAATCGGTGAGATGTGGGCATCAAAAGGTCATGCTGATACGTTAAAGGAAATTGCTGAAACGAAGGCTGAGAGCTTTTACCGCGGGGCGCTTGCTGAAAAGATTGATACATATATGAAGGAACATGGCGGTTATTTAGCGAAAGAGGATTTGGCCGCTTTTGCACCCGAATGGGTTGAGCCGGTTTCTGCGAATTACCGCGGTTATGATGTGTGGGAAATTCCGCCGAACGGTCAGGGAATGATTGCCCTGATGGCGCTCAATATTGCAAAAGGCTTTGAGTTTAATGAGTTCCAGAGCGCGGACAGTTATCATAAGCAGATTGAGGCGATGAAGCTTGCATTTACAGATGGAAAAGCGTTTATTACAGAGCCTGAGGATATGCCGATTTCTGCTGAGGAATTGCTATCTGACGGTTACGCTGAGAAGCGGCGCGGACTGATCGGTGACGAGGCACTGAATCCTGAGCCGATGGAGCTTCCGAAAGGCGGGACGGTTTACTTAGCGGCTGCGGATGATGAAGGCAATATGATTTCCTATATTCAGAGTAATTATATGGGCTTTGGATCGGGTGTGGTTATTCCGGGTACGGGGATTGCGCTTCAGAACCGTGGGCATGATTTCAGCCTGGACCCTGAACATCCGAATGCACTGAAGCCTGGTAAAAGGACGTATCATACGATTATTCCGGGCTTTTTAACGAAGGATGGAGAGCCGGTTGGACCGTTTGGTGTGATGGGTGGCTATATGCAGCCGCAGGGACATTTCCAGGTGGCGGTCAATACGATTGATTTTCATTTAAATCCTCAGGCGGCACTTGATGCGCCGAGATGGCAGTGGATCAATGGAAAAACGGTTCACGTTGAGCCGCATTTTCCAAATCATTTAGCGCAGGCTCTTGTGCGCAAGGGACATACGATACAGGTAACGACAGACGGCGGATCGTTTGGCCGTGGTCAGATTATCTGGCGTGATCCGAAAACAGGTGTGCTTCGCGGGGGAACGGAATCCCGCACAGATGGACATATTGCAGCGTGGTGATGAAAAGTGAGTAAACAAAGTGGATTATTTATGGCGTTTTTCAGGGTGGGGATCTTCGGTTTTGGTGGAGGTCCTTCCTCGATACCGCTCGTTCATAAAGAAGTGGTGGAGCAGTATAAATGGATGAGTGATGAAGAATTTTCAGATGTGCTGGCGCTCGGTAATGCAATGCCGGGACCGATTGCAACAAAGATGGCGGGCTATATCGGGTATCGTGTAGGTGGCGTTGCCGGGATGATCAATGCGGTTCTGGCAACGACCATTCCAACGGTTGTCGCCATGATTTTTTTGCTGACTGTGTTAAATGCATACCGGGATGTAGCCTGGGTAAACGGGATGGCGGCTGCGGTTGTACCGGTTGTCGGGGTGATGCTTGCTGTGCTGACGTGGGATTTTGTGAAAAAGTCCAAAGGTGCGCTCGGCTGGGGCCTGGCGATTGTGATGATCGCGGGAAGCCTTGTGCTGCTTGAAGTACTTGGTGTACATCCGGCAATTGTGATTCTGGCGATTTTACTTTATGCCCTTCTTTTCGGCGGGAAGACAGGTGCGAAGGCATGATTTACTGGGAAATCTTTTTAGCATTTTTTATTCCGGGGATATTGGGTTATGGCGGCGGACCGGCTTCGATTCCGCTTGTTGAAAATGAAGTGGTGGACCGATATGGCTGGATGACGACACAGGAATTTTCAGAGGTGCTTGCGCTCGGAAATTCACTGCCGGGTCCGATCGCCACAAAAATGGCCGGATATATCGGTTATGCGGAAGGTGGCATTTTAGGTGCAGGTGTTGCGCTGTTTGCAACGGTTGCGCCGTCACTGATTTTAATGGTTGTACTATTAGGCCTTATTATGAAATATAAGGACTCACCGCGTGTGAAAAAAATGTCTACGCTTGTTCGCCCGACGATTGCGGTACTGCTGGGCGTGATGACGTGGGGATTTTTCGCAGATGCGATTGAGGCAAGCGGAACGGTTCAGACGGTTGTACTCGCTGTAATCAGCTTTGTGCTGCTTGAACGGTTTAAAGTTCATCCGGCTTTTGTGATCGCCGGAGCGCTGGTTTATGGAGCGGTTTTCTTAGGGTAAACAAAGAAAAAAGTTCATTTAGAGGGAGTGTTGACGATGACGTATTCCATTGTTGCCTATGATCCGGTTGAAAAAGAGTGGGGTGTGGCGACGCAGTCGAAGTTTCTCGCAGTTGGCGCCGTTGTGCCGCATGCTGTGGCAGGTGTCGGTGCGGTAGCGACCCAGTCTTATGCCAATACTGCGTATGGACCTGAGGCGATGACGTACATAATGGCTGGTAAAAATGCAGAGGAAACCATTAAGCTGTTGACTGATGAAGATGAAGAGCGCGATTTTCGTCAGGTTGGAATTATTGACAGCCAGGGCAACCCTGCAACCTTTACAGGATCAAGATGTTACGACTGGGCAGGCGGTGTGACCGGCAAAAACTACGCTGTCCAGGGGAATATTCTCGTGGAAGGAACCGTCGAAGCGATGGCCAGAGCGTTTGAAAATGCAGAAGGTACGCTTGCTGAACGGATGCTTGCTTCCCTTGCAGCCGGTCAGGCAGCAGGAGGAGATTCCCGCGGTCAGCAATCCGCCGCACTTTTAGTCGTGAAGGATAAAGGCGGTTATGGTGGCTATAACGACCGCTACATCGATCTACGTGTGGATGACCACGCCACACCGGTTGATGAACTGATCCGCATTTACCGCATGCACCAGCTTTATTTTGCGAAAGCGAAGAAAGAATTCGTGGCGAAAGTTGAGGGTGAAGTCGAGCGAAAACTTGAGCTGCAGCTCGCACGCCACGGCTACTTAAAAGACGGTATGTCCATCCACCAGGCGCTGCGCAACTACCTCCACACCGAAAACTTCGAAATGCGCGAGCAGGCTGAAGGCTACGTGGATATGGAAGTTGTGGAGTATATGGAGAGAAGTTAGAGATGAAACCGAATCCTTAAGGGGTTCGGTTTTTTTAAATGGTTAAAAGGCAAAATATCATGCGAGGTCCACAAAATACAGCCCGAGGTCCGCAAAATAGTCGGGAAAGTCTATCTAATTAGAGCACACCCCCTCAAAATACCCATACTACAGTGAAAAATCACAAGCGCAGCGTCCGTTTAAGCAGGTTTTGAGTAACCTGAGAGCATCCAGTGCCCCCGGTCTGCGCCGGGAGTATACAAAATGAGGAGCGAGGTCCACACAATAAAGACCGAGGTCCACACAATAAAGACCAAGGTACGCAAAATAACCAGGAAAGTCGATCTAATCGCACATCCTCTCCGCACAGTCCCCATCACCAAAATAACCCACACTCATCCCCCCTTTTCTTGTATCCCTTCTTATGTAATGGTAAGATAAGTACGTATATTTATATGTTTAATGATCGCAAAGCAGGGGAATAAAATGTTCCGCTGATTTTGATAAGGAAGGATGGCGCAGGCTGTCCGTTAAATAAAGGAGCGTTAACATGCTTGGAATTTTAAACAAGGTGTTTGATGGGAATAAGCGTGATGTGAAACGGTTTGAGAAGACGGCTGAGCAGGTTGAGGCTGCAGCGGTTGAGATGGATAAGCTGACGGATGATCAGCTTCGTGCAAAAACAGACGAATTCAAAGCGCGTTATGAAAAAGGCGAATCCACTGATGATTTAATGGTTGAAGCATTTGCGGTCGTGAAGGTAGGAGCGAAACGTGTGCTTGGCCTGGATCCTTACCGCGTGCAGATCATGGGTGCGGCTGCACTTCATGAAGGTAATATTTCCGAGATGAAAACCGGGGAAGGTAAAACACTTACTTCCACCATGCCGGTTTATTTAAATGCACTGACTGGAAAAGGTGTTCACGTTGTAACGGTCAACGAATACCTGGCCAGCCGTGATGCTGAGGAAATGGGTCAGCTGTATCAGTTTCTTGGACTGACAGTTGGATTAAACCTGAACAGTATGGATAAGGATCAGAAGCGTGAAGCGTATGCGGCTGATATCACATACAGCACAAATAATGAACTTGGATTTGACTATCTTCGTGATAACATGGTGCTTTATAAGGAGCAGCGCGTTCAGCGTCCGCTTCATTTTGCCGTGATTGATGAAGTTGACTCGATTTTAATTGATGAGGCGCGTACACCGTTAATCATTTCGGGTCAGGCACAGAAAAATACACAGCTTTACATTCAGACGAATGCATTTGTACGTAATCTGCGTCCTGAAGAAGATTTTACCTACGATGAGAAGACGAAGGGCGTTCAGCTGACGGAGGAAGGGATTACGAAAGCGGAAAAAGCTTTCCGTATTGAGAATCTGTATGATTATGCTCATGTAACCTTGAATCATCATATTACCCAGTCACTAAAAGCGCATGCGTCAATGAAAGCTGACGTAGATTATGTAGTAGAAGAAGGCAAAGTTGTCATCGTTGACCAGTTCACCGGTCGTTTAATGAAAGGCCGCCGCTACAGTGACGGGCTTCACCAGGCGATTGAGGCGAAGGAAGGTCTTGAGATTCAAAACGAATCAATGACGATGGCTTCGATCACATTCCAGAACTACTTCCGTATGTATGAAAAGCTGTCCGGTATGACAGGTACAGCAAAAACGGAAGAAGAGGAATTCCGCAACATTTACAACATGCGCGTCATTGTCATTCCGACGAATCGCGACATTGTCCGTGATGATAAAGCAGATCTCATTTATGCGTCAATTAAAGGGAAGTATGCCGCTGCGGTGGAGGATATTGCCGCGCGTCATGAAAAGGGCCAGCCGGTTCTTGTCGGTACAGTGGCGATTGAAACGTCTGAAATCATTGCTAATGAACTGAAGAAAAAGGGCATTCCGCACAACGTTCTTAATGCGAAAAACCATGGTCGTGAGGCGGAGATTATCGCGGATGCCGGTAAACGCGGTGCCGTGACGATCGCAACTAACATGGCCGGTCGTGGTACGGATATCAAGCTTGGCGATGGTGTGAAGGAAATTGGCGGACTTGCGGTAATCGGTACAGAGCGTCATGAATCGCGCCGTATTGATAACCAGCTCCGCGGACGTTCAGGCCGTCAGGGAGATCCGGGTGTGACGCAGTTCTACCTTTCAATGGAAGATGATCTGATGCGCCGATTTGGATCAGACAATATGAAAAACATGATGACCCGTCTTGGTATGGATGATTCCCAGCCGATTCAGAGTAAAATGGTCACGCGTGCTGTTGAATCAGCGCAAAAGCGTGTTGAGGGTAATAACTTTGATGCACGTAAGCAGCTTCTTGAGTATGACGATGTTCTTCGTCAGCAGCGTGAGGTCATTTACGCTGACCGTAACGAGGTGCTTGATTCAGACAGCCTTCGCGGTATCATTGAAAAGATGATCGAGTCTACGGTTTACGGTGCCGTTGATGCCCATGCACCGATGGTTGAAGAGAGAGCGAAATGGGATCTGACAGGTCTTGAGCACTTTATTTTCGCAAACCTTCTGCCTGAAGGTGAAATTAAGGCGGCAGACCTCGAAGGTAAATCGAATGACGAGATGAAGTCGTTTATCCTTGATAAAGTCATGGCGCGTTATGATGCGCGTGAGGAAGAGCTTGCCGAAAGAATGCGTGAGTTCGAAAAGGTTGTTCTTCTGCGTTCACTTGATTCGAAATGGATCGACCATATTGATGCCATGGATCAGCTTCGTCAGGGTATCCATCTGCGTGCGTATGGTCAGATTAATCCCCTTCGTGAATATCAGAATGAAGGATTCGCCATGTTTGAAACGATGCAACAGACTGTAAATGAAGAAGTAACGAAGTATATTATGAAGGCGGAAATCCGCAGTAACCTTGAGCGTCAGGAAGTCGCGAAAGGGCAGGCCGTTAATCCAAAAGAAGAAGGCGCAGCGAAAAAGAAGCCTGCACCGGTCCGTCGTGAAAATACCGTAGGACGTAATGATCCTTGTCCTTGCGGAAGCGGCAAAAAGTTTAAAAACTGTCACGGTGCCATTCAATAATTGATTGCCAAAGTCCCGTACTTTTTCAGGTGCGGGACTTTCACAGGCATATACAAAATAGAAAATAAAGGTGGACTTTTAACATGGAATTATCAGATGTAAGAAACGAGCTCGAAAAAACAGCCAGCGTTCTGGCGGACTTCAGGGGGTCTCTTTGACTTAGAAAACAAAGAGGCACGACTTGCAGAAATTGATGAACTGATGGTTGAACCTGATTTCTGGGATGACCAGCAAAAAGCGCAGGGCATTATCAGTGAACAGAATGGGTTAAAAGATGTTGTAGTCGGCTACCATAACCTCGTGGACACGCAGGAAAATCTGGAGTTAACGCTTGAGCTGCTTCGTGAAGAGCCGGATGAGGATATGAAGGCTGAGCTTGTAACAGAGCTGAAGGAATTCAGACAGACGCTTGATGAGTTTGAGCTGCAGCTTCTGTTAAGTGAGCCATACGATAAAAACAATGCCATCCTTGAGCTTCACCCGGGTGCCGGTGGGACTGAGTCGCAGGACTGGGGCTCTATGCTTCTGCGTATGTATCAGCGCTGGGGCGAAAAGCGCGGCTTTAAGGTGGAAACGCTGGATTATCTTCCAGGAGACGAAGCCGGTATTAAATCCGTAACACTTTTATTTAAAGGGCACAACGCATACGGCTACCTGAAGGCTGAAAAAGGTGTACACCGTCTCGTGCGTATTTCACCGTTTGATTCATCTGGCCGCCGACATACATCATTTGTGTCTTGCGACATCATGCCGGAATTTAATGATGAAATTGAAATCGAAATCCGCACTGAAGATCTGAAAATCGATACGTACCGTGCAAGCGGCGCCGGCGGTCAGCACATTAATACGACCGATTCAGCGGTCCGGATCACGCACATTCCAACCGGCTCTGTTGTATCGTGTCAGTCTGAACGCTCACAGATTAAAAACCGCGACCAGGCGATGAAGATGCTGAAAGCCAAGCTTTATCAGCTGAAAATCGAGGAGCAGGAGCAAAAACTTGCGGATATTCGCGGTGAGCAAAAAGAGATCGGATGGGGAAGTCAGATCCGCTCTTACGTTTTCCACCCTTACTCTATGGTGAAGGATCACCGTACAAGTACGGAATCAGGAAACGTGCAGGGTGTGATGGACGGCGATCTTGATCCGTTTATTAATGCTTATCTCCGTTCGAAGATTACGAATTAATTGTTTTGATGAGGGAGTCCAATTTGATTGGGCTCTTTTATAATCGTGCCGGGTCATTCCTTCGCTTTCCGCGGCCGCGCGGTTAGCCACCTTGCGCTCCGCGCTACGCTGTCTCACCTGTCGCTTCTCTGCCGCAGGAGTCTACGGAATGACCCGGCACTTATTATGTGATACTCCCTTATGTATTTTTAAATGACAATACTAAAATAGAATAAAATCAAAGAGCAGAACCTGTTTAATTTCAGGAGAACGTTAATGAAGGTAGTGTTCTTGTCGAAAACCAATCAACTTCTGTTGAAGGCATTCCAGCCAATAATGTTAACGTCGATAGGAGATTTGATTTCGCTTATAGACAATTTGTTTCTATTTATCTCATAAATAAAAGTGTCAATACACCTCCAGCACCCCACCCTCAAACACCCACTTCTATCTCTTTATACAATCCTTTACCACACTAACGCTCTATCCTGACAGCATTCACACGGGCGGGACTTCGTGCTATACTCCAAAACGTTGTCGAACGTGTGAAGAAAGGATGAACGATTGATGAAAAAACGTAATCGTGGGGTACAAAAAGCGTCTGGAAAATGGCCGGTTGTGCTCGATTTTGTGTATATTTTAGTTGGGGCGTTTTTTGTTGCAGTGGCGTTTAACGTGTTTCTGTTGCCGAATAATGTGGCATCAGGCGGTGTGAGCGGGATCAGTACGATCTTAAATGGAGTGTTTGACTGGCGGCCTGCTTATGTTCAGTATGCTTTTAATATTCCTTTATTTATAGCGGGGTTAATCTTTCTTGGCGTACAGTTTGGATTGAAAACGGCAGTCGGCACAGTTGTGCTTCCTTTTTACGTGCTGCTGACTGAAAATTGGGAGCCATGGACAGAGGATCCGCTGCTCGGCGCATTGTTCGGCGGGATTGGTGTTGGAATAGGTTTAGGAATTGTTTTTCGAGGTAAAGCATCTACAGGTGGGACAGACCTTGCCGCACAGATTATACATAAATACAGCGGGTTAGGTCTTGGCACGTGTGTTGCGATGATTGACGGCATGATTGTACTTGCCGCCGCACTTGTTTTTGAAATTGAAGCAGGGTTGTATGCATTGATCGGTCTTTATGTGACGAGCAAAACGATTGATCTCGTTCAGGTCGGGTTAAACCGTTCGAAAATGGTGCATATTATTACCAACCGCCAGGAAGAAATCAGTCAGGCTATTTTTGAGGAAGTGGATCGCGGTGTAACAAAGCTGTCAGCGTACGGCGGTTATACGGATCATGAGCGTCCGATTTTGATGTGTGTGATTGATCAGACAGAATTTACAAGATTGAAAAATGTAGTTAAAAAGATCGATCCGAAAGCATTTGTCATTGTCAATGATGCGTCCGAAGTCCTTGGCGAGGGTTTTAAAAGGGAATAAAAAGTTATTTTGGAAAAAGAACGATTCACTTTCATTTATATAAAAGAAAGTGAATAATTGAAGAATGAGGTGAAGAAATGAAGAAATGGTGGTTAGCATTAGCAGCAGGTTCTGTTCTCGTACTCGGTGCGTGTGGCGGAGGAGAAGAAACAACTGATAGCGGATCAGGCGAACAGGCGTCATCCGGTGAACTGGACCCGCGTGAAGTGTATGTTGGGAACTGTTCAGGCTGTCACGGTGATAATCTGGAAGGTGGAAGCGGTCCAAACCTGGAAGATGTCGGATCTCGCTACAGTTATGACGAAATTTTGGACATTATTCAGAATGGTAAAGGCCGTATGCCTGGCAATCTGATCGAAGGTGAAGAGGCAGAAGTTGTCGCACAATGGCTTTCTGAACAGCAATAAGGATGGAAAATAAAAGAGTCTTTTGCCTAAATTGGTAAAAGATTCTTTTTTTGTTGCAGTTAAGAAATATAAATGTAATATAAATATCGTTAACAAAAATTCTTAGAATGATATAATACTCTTGTGCCAAAAATTCGAGCTATTTTGTCCATGTTAGACAGATAGCTATTTATTCCTATAAAATACAAGGATTGGCGCTGTCGAATTGAATCTGCAGCCAGGCGACTATCATCATAGAATGAAATACAGCGATAAGGTGAGTAATGATATGATCGAGATGAAAGAGGTTTACAAGAAATACCCGAACGGCATCATGGCTGCAAATGGGTTTGATGTTAAGATTCAACCCGGCGAATTTGTCTATGTTGTCGGACCATCCGGAGCTGGTAAATCAACATTTATTAAAATGATGTACCGCGAAGAAAAGCCGACAAAGGGTACCATTTCCGTTAATGGAATTGATATTGGCAGCTTAAAAAATAAGCGTGTGCCTTATTTAAGAAGAAACATCGGTGTGGTGTTTCAGGATTTTAAGCTTTTAAGTAAGCTTACGGTTTATGAAAATGTCGCATTTGCCTTAGAAGTAATTGAGGAACAGCCAAAGGTAATCAAGGAGAAGGTTATGGAAGTCCTTTCCCTTGTTGGGTTGAAACACAAAGCCCGCATGATGCCCGATGAGCTTTCCGGAGGAGAACAGCAGCGCGTATCGATTGCAAGGTCCATCGTTAACACTCCAAAAGTGGTGATTGCCGATGAGCCAACTGGAAATCTTGATCCGGAGACGTCATGGGAAATTATGAACCTTTTCGAAGAAATTAATTCGAGAGGTACGACGATAATAATGGCTACGCATAACCGCGAAATAGTCAACACGATCCGTCACAGAGTACTGGCCATCGAAAACGGTGTCATTGTACGTGATGAACAGCGGGGGGACTACGGTTATGAAAACTAGAACATTATCAAGACACTTCAGAGAGAGCTTTAAAAGCCTCGCACGGAACGGCTGGATGACTTTTGCATCTATCAGTGCCGTTACCGTTACACTATTGTTAGTCGGTGTATTCACTGCGCTTATGTTAAATATGAACAAAGCAGCAGATGATATAGAAAATGATGTAGAAATGAATGTGTATGTTGAACTTGAAGCTGATGAAACAGCTATCGCTTCACTTGAACAGCAGATGGATGAATTATCGGGTGTCGAATCGATTACCTTTTCATCTAAGGAAGAAGAGCTTTCAAGCCTTGTAAGCAGTTTTGGTGAAGACATGGCACTGTTCGAACAGAACAATCCGCTACGTGACAAATTTGTTGTCAAAGCAGTCGATCCGAGACAGACTGAGCGTCTGGCCTCACAGATCGAAAATTTTGATAACACATACAGTGTCGAGTACGGAGAAGGAAAAATCGATCAGCTGTTCAGTGTGCTGGAAGTCAGCCGGAATGTCGGTGCCGTTTTAATCTTCGGTTTACTGTTTACCGCAATGTTCCTGATTTCAAACACAATTAAAATCACGATCATGGCAAGAAAGACGGAAATTGAGATTATGAAACTCGTTGGAGCCTCCAACTGGTTTGTCAGAATTCCATTTATTCTTGAAGGGATCTGGCTGGGCATCATCGGTTCCATTCTTCCGATAACTGCTGTTACACTGCTTTATTACAACGTTACACAGTTTATGGAACCAAGACTGGAAGGTTCATTCATTCAGCTGCTTGAGTTCTCACCATTTATTTATCAAATTAACGCATTAATCCTTCTGATGGGCGTCGTAATTGGCGTATGGGGAAGCTTTATGTCCGTCAGAAAATTCCTGCGCGTTTAAACATAAAAAAAGAGTACTAGATTCGAAGGGAGAACAGATTGTGAAAAAGTCATTCGTCAGTTTGTCATTAGCAACAGCGTTAGTTGTAAGCAGCGTTCCTGCTTTTTCAAATACAGCAAGTGCTGAGTCACTGGATAATTTAAAAGAAGAACGTTCAACAATCGAAAGCCAGCGTGAAGAAATCAGCGGTGAAATTTCAACAACGAATTCACGTATCGAAGAAATCGTAGCGGAGCAGGAAGCTGTTACAGCTCAGATCAAAGAGCTTGACGCTAAAATTGCCAGCACAACAGAACAAATCAACCAGGTTTCAGCAGAAATTGATGAAACAAATGCTCAAATCGCTCAGTTACAAACTGAAATCGAAGAGCTGAAAAAGAAAATTGCTGAGCGTGATGCACTTCTTCAGGAACGTGCACGTGCAATTCAGATTTCAGGTGGATCAGTCAGCTATGTTGACGTACTGCTTGGCGCTGAAAGTTTCGGTGATTTCATCGACCGTTTCACAGCAGTTAACACGCTAGTGGATGCAGATCGTAAAATCATGGAAGAACAGCGTAAAGATAAAGAAACACTTGAGCAAAAAGAAGCTGAAGTTCAGCAGCAACTAGCTGATCTTGAAGCACAAAAAGCGGATCTTGATAATCTGAAAGCTGATCTAGACGGTCAAAAAGCAGATAAAAATGATTTAATGGCAAGCCTTGAGGCAAAACAGGCTGAGCTTGAAGAAGAAAAGTCTAAGCTTCAAGAAAAAGACGGTGAGCTGAAAGAGCTTGCTGCAGATGTTGAAAACCGTATCGTAGCGGAACAGGAACGCCTTGCAGAGCTTGCACGTCAGCGTGAACTTGAGCGCCAGGCAGAGCTTGAAGCACAGCGTAAAGCTGAAGCTGAAAGACAGGCTGCAGCAGCGGCAGCGAGCCAGACTTCAGGTGGTGGATCATCTGCACCAGCTGCAGCGCCGGCACAAACTGCACCAGTAACAGGTGACTGGGTAAGACCGGCATCTGGAAGAACAACTTCAGAGTTTGGTTATGACATTCTTAACGGACAGCCACGTTACCACTACGGTATCGACGTTGCCGCTCCGGTTGGAACGCCAATCGTAGCAGCTGCTGGCGGTTATGTCATTGAAGCATCATCTGGACACAATGGTGGATACGGAAATATGGTAATGATTGCGCACAACATTAACGGACGTCAGTTTACAACTGTTTACGCACACTTGAGCAGTATTTCAGTATCGAATAATCAATATGTCGAAGCCGGCCAGTATATTGGTGGAATGGGTAACACAGGTTATTCTTTCGGTTCTCACCTTCACTTTGAAATTCACGAAGGTGGCTGGAATGGATCTAAATCAAATGCTGTAAACCCTCGTAAATATATCGGATTCTAATACTCTTAATTGAACCGGGACTACTCTTTGAGTGGTTCCGGTTTTTTGTTTTGGGTGGGGACGTCTGGTGGGGTGCGTTGGCAGAGGAGAAGGCGCTGCGGGATTCCATCACTGCCGGAACTTATTCAGGCTTTTGAGAAATTAATCCCTTCTTTCCAGAAATCGATTCCTTCGTTTGAAAATTTAATTCCTTCATTACCTCAAGCAGCCTCCCTAATTCCTTCTTTTGAGGTGACGGATTCCTTCAATAATCTCAGGAATCCCTTCTTTCCAGAAATTAATTCCATCACTTGACGTTAGAGAATAATCCCCAGTTTTACTTCCACTTCCCAAGCATCAAGTAATCTCAGATATTTATCCAAACTCCACTAAATTCTCTACCCGTCTTTTTCTATCCTCCCAGGCATAGGATGTCTAAAAAGGGGGACCGTTACGGTGAGAAAACGTGGCCTGGCCTGGCTTTTGATGATGACTCTTTGTTTTGTGATGTTTTTTATGGGTGTAGAAGATCGGACGGAGCCTGGATTTAAACAGTCGGAAAAAGCGGAAGCGGTGTCGGGATCCGAAACGTATGAAAAGGCACCAGATTTTCAACTTGAAATGATGAATGGTACGTGGATCTCCAGTGATACTCTCAAGGGTAAGCCGGTTATTTTAAATTTCTGGACGAGCTGGTGTCCGCCATGTGTGGAGGAGATGCCTGAACTTGAAGCATTTTACCGCACAGAAAGGGAACGGGCTTCAATCATCGCAGTCAATTTAACGAAGGGTGAATCGGGTGCAGATGCAGTGAAAAAATTTTTGGATGAGGAAGGGCTCTCACTTCCGGTAAGTCTTGACAGGGAGGGTGTCCTTCAGGAGACTTTCCGTATTTCGGTCATTCCAACAACGATTATATTGACACCGGACGGCCGGATTTTTGAACGGATTCCCGGTCCGGTGGATCAGAAAAAGCTGACTGAAATCACTGACAGACTTCTATCCTCGTACAAGCCGTCATAGCCTAGGTGAGAAATGCAATTGAAAGGCGGGGGAAAAGTGAGGAAAGCGCTCATGATGATTATATGTGTAGCACTGGGTGCCGGTCTTTTTTTCGGGGTGGACCGGATGTGGCTGAAACGGGTACCTGAAACAACAGATGAGCAGGTCACGCTTTCAAAAATTGAAAAAGCGCAGAAAATCATTCAGGAAAGCTATGTGGACAAAGTGGATGCTGACAAGCTGATGGATGGTGCTTTAAAAGGCATGGTGGCGGCGTTGAACGATCCATATTCTGTTTACATGGACAAGGACGCTTCAAAGCAGTTTAATGAATCATTACATTCTTCATTTAGCGGAATCGGTGCGGAAATTACGAAGCAGGACGGACAGTTTGTTGTGGTATCTCCTTTAAAGGAATCCCCGGCTGAAAAAGCAGGTCTTAAGCCGAATGATGTGATCAAAAAAGTGGACGGGGATGAAGTCGCAAGCTTGACGATTTACGAATTAACATCGAAAATACGCGGTCCAAAAGGAAGCAGGGTTCAGTTAAATATTGAACGGGGACAGAGTGAAAAGGAATTAACGGTAACGGTTGTTCGTGACGATATCCCGATTGAAACCGTATCGCACAGCGTGTTTGAACAGGATGGTGTGAAAACAGGCTACATTGAAATTACGACTTTTGCAGAGGGCACCGGCCAGGACGTTCAAAAAGCGCTTGAAAAACTTGAAAAAGAGGAGATAACAGGGCTGATCCTTGATGTCAGGGGCAATCCTGGCGGGCTGTTATCCAGTGTGGAAGAAGTACTTGATCCATTTATCACAGATCGCAAGCCTTTTATGTATGTCGAGGAGCGAAACGGAAATCGTGAGCCTTTAACTGCCAAAACGAAGGAGAAAAAAGAATATCCCGCAGTTGTCCTGATTGATGGAGGAAGTGCGTCGGCAGCGGAGATTTTAGCTGCTGCGATGAGAGAAGTTGAAGGGACAACACTAATTGGAACGAAAACGTTTGGTAAGGGAACGGTCCAGCAGTCGCTTGATCTCGGGGATGGCAGTCAGATGAAACTGACGGTATCGAAATGGCTGACGCCTGATAAACGCTGGATTCATAAGAAAGGAATTGAACCGACGATTGAAGTCGTGCAGCCTGATATTTTCTCACTCTCACCGCTGCAATCCGCCGTTATTCTGAAAAAAGGGATGAATGATGAACGAATTGCGTCCCTGCAGAGACTTTTAGAGGGGCTCGGGTATGACATTGACCGTAAAGATGGCTACTTTAATACAAAAACAGAGGAAGCGGTTATGAAATTTCAAAAAACCGCCGGCTTAAAAGAAACGGGTGAGGTCAATACTTCTACTTTGAAAAAGCTAGAAGAGACGCTTACAGCCTATCAGGAAAATGTCAATCATGATCACCAGCTCCAGTCTGCACTGGATTTTCTGGGTAAAAATCAATAAGTATCGAAATTCTCATGCGGCATCACTCCTTGTCTGATACAATAAAGCTACCTTTATTATGTCAGAATCCGGGAGGGATAGTTTGATTGATCAATGGTTTTCAGAACTTTTAACGGCTGGGCTGTCTATTTTGCTGAATCCGGTTTTATACATAGGAGCAGTCGCAGCCGGATTGGCAGGTGTCTGGCGGATTAAGCGTGAACGGAAAGATCTGCGTACATCTGTTAAACCGTGGTATATTGAGCTGGCTGGATTTTTCGGTCTGTCACTGATTCTTGGACTCCTATTTTCAGTTGGACTCAGCGGTGCAGGGATTCCGTTAAATCTGTACTGGATTTATGCGGTCAGTGCATTGACACTGCTGATTATGCTCACGGGTCAATTCCGATTGCTGTCGTCAGCGTTTCTGTTTCCTATTGTGGCAGGAGGAGCAGTCGCGATTATGTTTTTTAATGTGACGCTGCCGGAGTGGTTTCCTGAACCGGCAACAGAACTTCTGCTTCCCGCAGCGGTTATCATGTCTCTATTGCTGATCGGAGAGGGGTTATTAATCCGCTTCAATGCAGGGGAAAATACATCCCCGCGATTTATAACTACACCAAGGGGGATGAAGGCTGGAGCTTTCTTTACAAAAAGAATGTGGCTCGTGCCGCTGCTGATTCCTGTTCCGGACGGTGCCATCACTGCATTGGGCTGGTGGCCGCTGATTGACACAGGCGGCAGCTATTCGTTGCTGATCTTACCGGCAGTCATCGGGTTCCAGCTGACGGTTGTGCATGATTTGCCTGACAGCATTTTAAAACGGATTTCAGCGCAGGTGATTTGGCTTGGTCTTCTGTGCGGAGTGATCGCAGCTGGCTCCATTTACGCTCCCGTTCTGATCTATGTGTCATTTGCTGCAGCTTTTATCGGGCGTCTTGTGCTGGTTCTCAGAACAAGGGCATTATGCCGTTATTCCGGGTATCATTTTATTGATAAGGAACGCGGTGTGATGATTATCGAGGTTCTTCCCGGGTCACCAGCTGCCAAAATGGGTCTGCTTAGAGGGGAAATCATTCATAAAGTGAATGGTCAACTCGTTAAAAATGAAACAGAGATATATGCAGCACTGCAAAAAAATCTTGCTCACTGCAAGCTTGAAATTTTAAATTATGACGGGGAAGTCCGGTACGCACAGACTGCCCTTCATGAAGGACAGCATTATCAGCTTGGACTGATCCTGATTGAGAATCGTTCAAGATACCAGGCATCATAAAAAAACAGCGCGGCCTCACACGGCACCGCGCTGTTTTTCGTTATACTTTTTCATATATCTGTTGACGTACCAGAGCCCCACAGTCAAAGAAGCTGCATCAATGATCACAACGTACCACGTTTCCACATACCCCTTATAAGAAGAAGCGGCAATCAGGGCAACCGTGAGAATCATGGCAATGGTACGGCTGTAGGTAACGCGTGTAAATAATATGACTAAAATAGCTGGTGCGACCATTGCAAGAATAATTTTGGTCTCCATCGTATTCACCTCATGAATCCATCATACTGAACTCACTGTGATGGTGCAATAAGATTCTGAGTGATCTTGCTCAGCTCACTGTGAGGAATAAATTTCTCTGACAGCATATCCGGCAGGACGCGGTTTAAAAAGAACTCAACGCTCGTCATTTCGTGATAGCGGACAATGGTTGTCAGTGCCTCCTGATAGATTTCCAAAAAGATCGGTTCAGGATTTCCCTTCTGAATTTCCCCGAAGGATTCATAAAGCAGGTCGATCTTATCCGCCACCGCTAAAATCTTTCCTTCAAGCGATCCATCTTTGCCTTCTTTAAAACGCTCAAGATAAATCGCTTGATACTCCTCAGGAAACTCTGCCATCACAAATTTATGCGCCATTTCTTCCTCAACCTGGCTGAATAACCGGTTCAGCTCATCCGACGCATACTTCACCGGCGTTTTAATATCCCCTGTGAAAATTTCAGGATAATCATGATTCAACGCCTTCTCATACAAATCCTTCCAATTCACCTGTTTGCCGTGATGTTCTTCCACTGTACCGAGAAACTGCGCAATCTTCGTCACTTTAAATGAATGAGCAGCCACCGTGTGCTCGTTATATTTAAACTTCCCCGGACAGCGGTACAGCTTTTCCATATCCGACAGGCTCTTAAAATAATGATGAATCCCCATTTTCCTTCACCCCGTTAACTGATTTAGCTTATAGTAGCACCACAAAACCTCCGAAACAAGGGATAAAGAGTTAATTTTGTTTAAATAGGTGGTGTAATGGCGAGATTTAATGAATCAGCGCTAAAGTCTGTGTGCATTTATATCTCGCCATCTTTAAAAATCAGTAAATATACACTCCTGATTTTTTCATCTAAAAATATATCTGGGAAAGAAACGATCGAAGGCCCGTCCTCATCCGCAGACTCCTGTGGCGGAAAGGGATGTAATGTACTTCCTTCCAATAACAAAAAAGTATTATGACTCTGCATCTTAGGGGCTGTCTTTTCCGCAGACTCCTACGGCAGAGAAGCGACAGGTGAGACAGCGTAGTGCGTAGCACTAGCTGGCTCACCGCGCGGCCGTGGAAAGCGAAGGGAAAGACAGCCCCGATCGATAAAGTCAAACATACGTTCCCTTTTTACTATCTTTTCTATAGCCCACTATGCTAAACTTGACTGAGACAACAAATTTGAATTTTCCCCTGTTTCATTTCATGATAAAGGGTATGAATAGATAGAAGAGTTATTTTTGCATTTACAACAGGAGGCGTTTTAATATGGTGCAGTCATTTGACCTTCAGTCATCTTACAAACCTGCAGGCGATCAGCCTGTAGCAATCAAAAAACTCGTAGAAGGTGTGAAAAAAAAGACACGCCATCAGACATTACTTGGGGCTACCGGGACAGGAAAAACCTTTACCGTCTCAAATGTCATTCAGGAAGTGAAAAAGCCGACGCTGGTCATTGCCCATAATAAAACGCTGGCAGGACAGCTGTATAGTGAGTTTAAGGAGTTCTTTCCGAACAATGCTGTTGAGTATTTCGTCAGCTATTATGATTACTATCAGCCGGAGGCGTATGTGCCTCAGACCGATACTTTTATAGAAAAAGATGCAAGTATTAACGATGAAATTGACAAGCTTCGTCACTCGGCAACCTCCGCTCTGTTTGAACGGGATGACGTCATTATTATCTCATCTGTTTCATGTATATACGGCCTCGGTTCTCCTGAAGAATATAAGGAACTGGTTGTTTCACTGAGAACCGGTATGGAAATAGAACGGAATCAGCTGCTGAGAAGGCTCGTTGATATCCAGTATGAGCGGAATGATATTGCCTTTACGCGCGGTACTTTCCGTGTTCGTGGGGATGTAGTGGAAATTTTCCCTGCAAAAAATGATGAGCACTGTATCCGTGTAGAGTTTTTCGGGGATGAGATCGACCGGATCCGCATGGTGGATGCACTTACAGGTGAAATTCTGGGTGATCGTGATCATGTTGCGATTTTCCCGGCTTCCCACTTCGTTACGCGTGAAGAAAAAATGAGAATTGCCATTGAAAACATCGAGAAAGAGCTTGAAGAGCAGCTGAAGGTTCTGAGAGAGGAAGATAAGCTTCTGGAAGCACAGCGCCTCGAGCAGCGGACACGATATGATCTTGAAATGATGCGTGAGATGGGCTTTTGTTCAGGGATTGAGAACTACTCCCGTCATTTGACTTTACGTGAAGCAGGCGCAACGCCATATACACTGCTGGATTATTTCCCGGATGATTTTCTGCTTGTCATTGATGAGTCACACGTAACACTGCCACAGATCCGCGGGATGTTTAACGGTGACCAGGCACGTAAAAAAGTGCTGGTGGATCACGGCTTCCGTCTACCGTCTGCGATGGATAACCGTCCGCTTCGTTTTGAGGAATTTGAGAAGCATGTCAGCCGTGCGATTTATGTATCAGCTACACCGGGTCCTTATGAGCTTGAACATACAAATGAAATGGTCGAACAGATTATCCGTCCAACGGGTCTTCTGGATCCAACAATTGAAGTTCGTCCGAGCGAAGGTCAAATTGATGATCTGCTCGGTGAAATCCAGGAACGGATTGCGAAAAATGAACGTACACTTGTGACCACCCTCACGAAGAAGATGTCTGAAGACCTGACAGATTATCTGAAAGAAATCGGAATTAAGGTGCAGTATCTGCATTCAGAAATTAAAACGCTTGAACGGATTGAAATCATCCGTGATCTGCGCGTTGGTAAATATGATGTCCTGATTGGGATCAACCTTTTAAGGGAAGGACTGGATATTCCTGAGGTTTCTCTCATTACGATTCTGGATGCCGACAAAGAAGGCTTTCTGCGCTCAGACCGTTCACTGATCCAGACGATTGGCCGTGCAGCGCGTAACTCAAATGGACATGTCATTATGTATGCTGATAAAATCACCGATTCCATGCAGCGTGCGCTTGATGAAACGGCGCGAAGACGTGAAAAACAGATTGCCTATAATGAAGAACACGGCATTACACCTGTAACCATTAACAAAGCGATCCGTGATGTGATACGTGCAACGCATGCTGCTGAAGAAGCGGAAGAATATGTTTCACCGGCTGAAAAAATGAAGAAGATGTCCAAGCCTGAACGCGCGAAAGTCATTGAGTCTATGGAAATCGAAATGAAGGAAGCAGCAAGGGCGCTTGACTTCGAGAAAGCTGCAGAGCTTCGTGATCTTATTTTAGAATTGAAAGCGGAAGGATGACCAAACATGGTGAAAGACCATATAACGATACAGGGTGCCAGAGCCCACAACCTTAAAAATATTGATATTAAAATTCCTAGAGACAAGCTTGTCGTCATGACGGGATTATCCGGTTCAGGGAAGTCGTCTCTTGCTTTTGACACGATTTATGCAGAAGGTCAGCGCCGCTATGTGGAATCTCTTTCGGCTTATGCAAGACAGTTTCTCGGACAGATGGATAAACCGGATGTAGATACGATTGAAGGACTGTCACCGGCAATTTCCATTGACCAGAAAACGACGAGCCGAAATCCGCGATCCACTGTCGGAACTGTTACGGAGATTTATGATTACCTGCGTCTGTTATTTGCACGGGTTGGCAGACCGTTCTGTCCGGACCACGGCATTGAAATAACGTCCCAGACGATTGAACAAATGGTGGACCGCATTTATGAATATCCTGAGAGAACCAAGCTTCAGGTTCTTGCACCACTCGTTTCAGGACGTAAAGGGACCCATGCGAAAGTACTCGAAGATATTAAAAAGCAGGGGTATGTGCGCGTCCGTGTAAATGGGGAAATGCGTGATATCAGTGAAGATTTTGACCTTGATAAAAATAAAAAACATACGATTGAAGTGATCATTGACCGGATCGTTGTCAAGGCGGGGTCTGAATCCCGTCTGGCTGATTCGCTTGAAACCGCGCTTCGACTTGCAGACGGGAATGTGATTGTAGACATTATCGGGGAAGAGGAGATTAAATTTAACGAGCATCACGCCTGTCCGGTGTGCGGTTTTTCAATTGATGAACTTGAGCCGCGTATGTTCTCTTTTAACTCGCCGTTTGGGGCATGTCCAGATTGTGATGGGCTCGGTACAAAGCTTGAGGTGGATCTTGATCTGGTGATTCCTGATTGGAGCCGCACACTGAAAGAGCATGCGATCGCTCCATGGGAACCGACCAGCTCCAACTATTATCCTTCGATGCTTGAAGCTGTATGTAAGCATTACGATATTGATATGAATATTCCGGTTAAAAAGATCCCGAAAAAGAAAATGGATAAAATCCTCTACGGATCTGGGAAAGATAAAATTTATTTCCGCTATGAAAATGATTTTGGTCAGGTAAGAGAAAACAATATCATTTTCGAAGGCGTACTGCCGAACGTGGAGCGCCGTTACAAGGAAACGAGCTCGGAATATATTCGTGAGCAGATGCAGAAGTACATGGCGCAGCAGCACTGTCCTTCCTGTGATGGACACCGCCTGAAGCGTGAGAGTCTGGCTGTGAAGGTGAATGACCTTCACATCGGACATGTCACCGCCTTTTCTATCGAAGAAGCAAGATCATTTTTTAACGGACTTTCCTTGACGGATAAAGAAATGCAGATCGCACGCCTGATTATGCGTGAAATTAATGAGCGCTTAAGTTTCCTGGTGAACGTAGGACTCGATTATTTAACATTAAGCCGTGCAGCAGGAACACTGTCTGGCGGGGAAGCACAGCGGATCAGACTGGCTACACAGATCGGGTCTCAGCTGACAGGCGTTCTTTACATTCTGGATGAGCCTTCCATCGGTCTGCATCAACGTGATAACGACCGTCTGATCAGCACACTGAAGAATATGCGAGACATTGGAAATACACTCATTGTCGTTGAGCATGATGAAGATACGATGGTAGCAGCCGATTATCTGATTGATATTGGTCCGGGAGCCGGTGTCCATGGTGGAGAGGTTGTGGCCGCAGGTACCCCTGAAGAAGTGATGAAAAACAAAAAATCGCTGACAGGCCAGTATTTATCCGGTGAGAAGTTTATTCCGCTGCCTGCTGAACGAAGAAAGCCTGCGGCGAAAAGAATGCTTGAAATTACCGGTGCTAAACAGAACAACCTGAAGGATGTAAACGTGAAGATTCCACTTGGTCTGTTCACATCCGTAACAGGTGTTTCCGGTTCAGGAAAGAGTACGCTGATCAATAGCATTCTCCATAAATCGCTGGCTCAGAAGCTTCATAAATCCAAGGTGAAACCGGGTGAGCATAAATCGATTAAAGGAGTTAATCATTTAGACAAAGTCATCGATATCGATCAGTCTCCAATTGGACGGACACCGCGTTCGAATCCGGCGACCTATACTGGTGTGTTCGATGATATTCGTGACGTGTTTGCTACAACAAATGAAGCAAAGGTCCGTGGTTACAAAAAAGGACGTTTCAGTTTTAATGTCAAAGGCGGAAGATGTGAAGCATGCCGCGGAGACGGGATTATTAAAATTGAAATGCACTTCCTGCCGGATGTATATGTTCCTTGCGAGGTTTGTCACGGGAAACGGTATAACAGAGAGACGCTTGAAGTAAAATACAAGGGCAAAAATATTGCTGATGTTCTGGAAATGACGGTTGAGGATGGACTGAAATTCTTCGAAAATATTCCGAAGATCAGCCGCAAGCTTCAGACGATTGTGGATGTTGGTCTTGGTTATATTACACTTGGTCAGCCTGCCACGACTTTATCCGGTGGGGAAGCCCAGCGTGTGAAGCTGGCATCCGAATTGCACCGTCGTTCAACAGGACGCTCGCTCTATATTCTAGATGAGCCGACAACAGGTCTGCATGTGGATGATATTTCACGCCTATTGACTGTTTTACAGCGCCTTGTAGAAAATGGGGACTCTGTTCTGGTGATCGAGCATAATCTGGATGTTATTAAAGCATCTGATTATATCATTGATCTCGGTCCGGAAGGCGGAGACCGTGGTGGGACAATTCTTGCCACAGGAACACCTGAAGATATTGCACAAGTAAAGGAATCCTACACAGGCAGTTATTTAAAGCCTGTATTGGAGCGGGACAGAAGCCGTATGGATGAACGGATGGCGAAGCGTACAGGCGAGGCTGTCACAACATCCTGAAAATAAGCCCGCAGAATGATGGGCCACTCAGTCTTCAGACCGGTGGCCCATTTCGTTTCTTTTGCCATACTGGAGATGAAGCCAGCGCAGTGATCTAATCCGCTGAAATGTGCCATGCTGATAAAAAATGAAACTTTTCGTTAGGCTGCTGCGTATAATCAGTCAGAGACCGTTCCACACAGTTGTTATGGCAATTTCAAACACAAGGAGAGTGTCAAATACGATGGAAAACGAACGCAAACGCATTTTAAGTATGGTTGAAAAAGGCACGATTACAGCATCAGAAGCATTAACCCTGTTAGAAGCCCTGGAGAAAGAGCCGAAGAAAGAGTCATCTTCTTCATACAGCACACAGGAAGAATCGAAAACGTCGAGCCAAACGCATCAGCAATCAGGATCTTCTTATTCTGAACGTCATCAGGAGCAGAAGCGCTCAAAGAAAACTGATTTCCCATTTAACTTTGAGGAGTTGTTTGGCGGTTCGAAAACGGGTGGCAGCAAATCAAGTGCCGAGAAAACGAAGAAATCAGTGAATCAGTCTACAGAAAAGCTGATGGATTTTATGCAGACTGCCTTTGACAAAGTAAAAGGGATGGATCTTGAATTCAATATGGGTCCTTCACTGGAGTTCAAGCATGTGTTTGAGTCTGAAAATACGGAGCTGCTCGATATTGAGGTCAGCATTGCTAATGGTAAGGTCACGATCCGTCCGTGGGATGAGGATTTTGTACGCGCAGAATGCGATGTGAAGGTTTACCGTTCGGAGGACCAGCAAAAAGCAGTGAATCAGTTGAAGGAGCAGGTTGTATTTGAGACGAAATTCAAAAAACTCCGTTATTTATCTGATCTGAAAATGATTAAGCTCGATACGGTTTTGTATGTGCCGAAAGCGAACTATGACCGCTGGGATATCCGTCTGTTTAATGGGAAATTCCACGGTGATGGCGGGAATGTTAACAAAGTGAAGGTGAAAACCGCTAACGGAAAAATTGAGCTTTCCAATATGCTTGTAGAAAAAGCTGAGCTTGAAACAGCCAATGGCGGTATTGAAGTCACGAACGCACGTGCAGACTACATTGATGTGGATTCTGTGAACGGCAAGGTGATTCTTGAAGGAGCCATTGATGCTGTGGATGCCCAGTCGGTTAATGGAAAAATCACCGTAACAACGACAAGCACAACCGCCCGAAAAATCGATGCTTCCACACTTGCAGGAGCCATTGAAATTACGGTTCCGGACGAGCTTTCCCTTGATGGTACGCTAAAATCAAACTTCGGAAAATTCCATGTGGATTTTAATGACATGGATCATGTAGAAGAGCGTGAAGAAATGATGCAGCGTAAGTTACATTTCACACGTAATCGGGAACATGCATCGAAACTTCTGCTTGAAGCAGATGCTAAAACCGGCACGATCAGCATACATTCATCTAAAGGAAAGAGTGAAACCAAATCAGACGTTTAAACGTCTAATATGATGACCAGGTTTAACAGCATAGTATAGCAGCCCCCCGTTTTCGTCCCCCCAGACTGACGGAGGGGCTGTTTTCTATTTTGAGAAATGTTTTTTATGACGCCTAAGATGGTATAGTAAGATTAATTACATAAGGCAGGTGATCGGGATGGAAACGTTTATCAAAAGGATCATGTGGTTCGGGTTCGGAACGGTGGGAGCTTCTATGCTCGGAATAGGCGTGTTATTTACCGTGCTGGCTCTTTTTACATGGAATACAGATATCATCGGGTTTTTTAAATGGATCCTGCTGATTTTTTATTGGGCAGTAGGCGGTATCGGACTGCTTGGTGCACTTGGAATTCTGGCAGTAGGGTTAAAGCTGAGGTTTACGTCCTCCAGTAAAGAAACTGTGGCATAAAAAAGGGATCAAACTCAATGTTGAGTTTGATCCCTTTTTTATGTGACACTTTAGAGAATGCTACGCACTATTAGGTCAATGTAAGGTTTATCAAAATACAGTTAAAAGCCGTGAATTTTCTGTCGTAACGACAACGCTTTCTGTTGATCGCCATCATGTTTATGTCAACCCAACATAAAGAGAGCGCGGTCTTGTCATAAGCTTCAGTTTTAATGTTAATCGCCAGCAGATTTCTGTTGATAGAAGCAGAGAAAGTGTTGTAAGAGAGGTATGAATTGTCAACTCACACTGCTTGCGTTCCGACAATTCATGAAGGGTGCATCGTTCAAGCAATCCGCTTGTGAGACATTGAGAAGTTACTTCTCCGTTATCATCGCATCAAATCCTGCGTTCTTCAAATCCTGCGCGTGCTTTTTGGCATTTTCAATTGAGCTGAATGCACCTGTCTGGACGAGGTACATTGTTTTTTTGACTCCGAGAAATGTAAGGATAGAGGCTGCGATGGTGTGACCGCATAGAATCCGGTAATTCTCACTGGCCAGAAGCTTTTTTTCTTCTCTATTGGTCATAAAGCCGCATTCGATCAGCACAGCCGGCATAACGGTTTCTCTCAGAACGTGAAAATCTGCCATCTTGATGCCGCGGTCTTTACGCCGTGTCTCTTTAATAAGCGAGTAGTGTACGGCTTCGGCAAGCGATCTTGATTGTGGATCGTTTTCCTGGTGGATATACGTTTCGATCCCGTGAATGTCATTCCAGGAGCCTGATCCGTAAGCATTGGCGTGAATGGATATAAACAGCGTTGCTTTTTCACGATTGGCCAGGTTTGTTCTCTCTTTTAATGGAATGTCCCGGTCATCGTGATGTGTCATGATGGTTTGTATTCCTTGTGATTCGAGCTTCTTTCTTGCAGCCTGGCAGACAGCCCGGTTAAAGGCGTACTCTCTCATCCCATCCGGACTTCTTTTACCCGGTGTGTTGTAGCTGTGGCCTGCATCAAGAACAATCCTGGTCATGTCATTCCTCCTCATCAATCGTTTTTTTATCATTAAGAAGATCGTATGGAAGGAGGTAATCAGTCACCTTTTAACAGGATGTTTCAGTCATCTAATCTAGTGAATCAATTTTCAAAGTGCTACAATAGACAGTATGTGAGAAAACATGCAAGGAGGCTTATTATGCCAAAGGTAACGACGAATGATATTATTGAAAAATTCGGTCTGGAGCTCGTCAGTGGGGAAGAAGGGATTCACCGCCCTGTAACGACGAGTGATATTTCAAGACCCGGACTCGAGATGGCGGGTTACTTCAGCTATTATCCTGCTGAGCGGATTCAGCTGCTTGGACGAACGGAGATGTCCTTTTATGAGCTTCTATCGACTGATGAAAAGAAGGATCGGATGGGTCAGCTTTGTACGGACAATACACCAGGGATTATTTTATCCCGCGATATTGAGGTTCCGGCTGAGTTAATTGAAGCTTCTGAGCGCAATCAGGTGCCTGTGATGAAGACGCCTGTGAAGACGACGCGGTTCTCAAGCCGTCTGACAAATTTCCTTGAAAGTAAGCTTGCGCCATCTACTGCCCTGCATGGTGTGCTGGTTGATATTTATGGAGTCGGTGTACTGATCACAGGGAAGAGCGGTGTCGGTAAAAGTGAAACCGCACTGGAACTCGTCAAGCGTGGTCACAGACTAGTAGCGGATGACAGTGTGGAGATTCGTCAGGAGGATACGGATACGCTGATCGGTTCTTCACCGGAGCTGATTGAGCATTTGCTTGAGATTCGTGGACTCGGAATTATTAATGTCATGACGCTGTTTGGTGCAGGTGCAGTCCGTGGCCATAAGCGGGTGACGCTCGTGATTGATCTTGAAATCTGGGATAAGACGAAGCAGTATGACCGTCTTGGTCTGGATGAAGAGACGATGAGAATTATCGATACAGATGTTACAAAAATCACGCTGCCGGTTCGTCCCGGACGAAACCTGGCCGTTATTATTGAAGTCGCTGCGATGAATTTCCGTTTGAAGCGTATGGGGATGAATGCGGCTGAGCAATTCTCAAACCGTTTAAATGACATCATTGTAGATGGAGACCATGACGATATTTAGGAGGAAATCAGATGCTTTTTACTGCACAGCCCATTGATCCGATTGCGTTCAGTATCGGCCCATTAAGTGTTGCCTGGTATGGACTGATTATCGGAACAGGGATTGTTCTTGGATATATATTGGCTAATCGTGAGGCAGATCGCCTTGGCATGCCAAAAGATATGTTTGCTGATCTGTTAATCTGGGCCGTTCCGATTGCGATTATTTCAGCGCGGATTTATTATGTGGCGTTTCAGTGGGACTTTTATTCCCAAAATCCTGGCGCAATCATTCAAATCTGGAATGGCGGTATTGCGATTCACGGAGCGCTGATCGGATCGATTGCGACGGGTATCATTTACGCGAAAATCAAAGGATTATCTTTTTGGAAGATTGTCGATATTGCCGCGCCGAGTATTATTTTAGGACAGCTGCTCGGGCGCTGGGGGAACTTTATTAATCAGGAGGCACACGGTGGTGAAGTATCACGCAGCTTCCTTGAGGGTCTTTTTATCCCGGACTGGATTATTAATCAGATGTATATTGAGATTGACGGGACGTTTGCTTATTATCATCCGACGTTCCTGTATGAATCCTTATGGAGCCTAGTTGGATTTGTTCTGTTGCTTGGGCTTAGAAAAGTGAATCCATTACGCGGTGAAATTTTCTTATTTTATGTCATCTGGTATTCAATCGGCCGTGCCTTTATCGAAGGGCTCAGAACAGACAGCTTAATGCTGACGGAAACGATTCGTGTTGCACAGGCGTTATCCTTTGCGCTCATCGTGATTGCGTTGGCGATTCTCCTTTACCGCCGTTTCGGTAAAGGCATTACGACCCGTTATGCAGATAAGCAAAATTAGGTGGCGGTAGAGATGTCAAAACAAACGTGGATTGACGGATTAAAAGCAGGACTTCATACAACATGGACACTTGGGAAGATTATTTTCCCGATTACTTTTTTAATTACAGTACTTCAATTTACGCCGGTGCTGCCGTTTATCACTGATTTAATTGCTCCGTTTATGGGATTGTTTGGATTGAGCGGAGAGGCGGCGGTTCCGCTTGTATTAGGGAATCTGCTGAATCTTTATGCCGGAATTGCAGGAATTCTTTCACTGGAAATGACGGTAAAAGAAGTTTTTATTATTGCTGTGATGCTGTCCTTCTCACATAATCTGCTGATTGAGACCGGAGTGGCACTGAAGGTAGGCGTGAAGCTCTGGGTGATTTTACTCGTGCGCCTCGGGCTTGCTTTTACGTCAGCAATCATTATTAACCTCGTCTGGCAGGGCGGCTCTGAGATTGCCCAGTACGGAATGGTTCCGCCCGGGGATCCGGATGTCAGCGGCTGGGGAAGCATTTTACTGCTCGGGCTGGAAAAAGCGGCATTCGGTATATTCCAGCTCGCTCTGATTGTCATTCCGCTGATGATTGTGATTCAGATCATGCGTGATTTAAAATGGCTGGACGTATTTTCTAAATGGATGGCACCGGTCACCAGAGGACTTGGTATGAAGGAAAATACGTCCATGACGCTTGTTGCAGGACTGACGATTGGACTTGCATACGGTGCGGGCGTCATGATTAAGGCAGTGAAAGAGGATGGAGTCAGTAAAAAGGATGCAACGCTTGCTTTCATTTTCCTCGTCGCCTGTCACGCGATCGTAGAGGATACGCTGATTTTCATACCACTGGGGATTCCGATTTTACCACTGGTGATCATCCGTGTGACAACAGCTGTATTATTGACGATCATTGTGGCAACAATATGGAACCGATACGAAGCAAAAGAGAGGGAACCGCAATATGAGCAAAATTGACACGGTATTATTTGATCTTGATGGAACATTGATCAACACAAATGATTTAATCATCTCGTCTTTTCTTCATGTCATGGATCATTATTATCCAGGGGAGTATGGAAAAGAGGATGTATTGAAATTTATGGGGCCGCCGCTGTTTGATTCTTTCAACGCGCTGAACCCTGAAAAAACTGAAGAAATGATGGCTTTTTACCGCGAGTATAATCTGCGGATGCACGACGAGCTTGTCACAGGGTTTGAAGGCGTTGAGGAAACGGTCAAAGCGCTTCATGAAAAAGGAATTAAGCTCGCGATCGTATCGACTAAACGGAATGACGTGGTGCACAAAGGCTTAAAACTGATGAAGCTCGATCCATATTTTGATGTGGTTATTGGCCTTGACGATGTGAAGCATGCCAAGCCGCATCCGGAGCCGCTTGAAAAAGCACTGGCTCAACTCGGATCAAAACCTGAGCATGCGATTATGGTAGGCGATAATCACCACGATATTGAAGGCGGACAAAATGCCGGTACAAAAACAGCAGCTGTTGCCTGGTCAGCAAAAGGACGGGATTATCTTCTTCAGTACAACCCTGACTATATGCTGGAAACCATGCGTGATTTAGAGAAAATTGTACTGGAGAACGGCGAATGAGACGGACGGATCGATATCCTGTAGAGGGTTCGAACTCATTGTGGCAGCTGTATAAAACGGTTCCCTTTGTAAAAGTGGCCTGGAATTTTGCCATATTACAGACAGCCAGATATACGCCATTTTTCCGGGTGAAAAACTGGATGTACCGCACGCTTTTACGAATGGAAGTCGGTGAGAAGACGGCGTTTGCTCTCATGGTAATGCCTGATATTCTCTTTCCGGAGAAAATTAAAGTCGGCCGGAATACAGTAATCGGCTACAATACAACCATTCTGGCTCATGAATATCTGGTGAGCGAGTATCGTCTTGGCGTTGTTGAAATTGGCGATAACGTCATGGTTGGGGCGAATTCCACGATTTTACCCGGTGTAAAAATCGGAGATGGTGCCGTGGTGTCTGCAGCCACACTCGTACATCGCGACGTTCCTGCCGGCGCATTTGCCGGAGGGAACCCGATGCAGATTATCAGAATGCCTGATGAATCAAAAGAAGAGCCCGGAAAATAATTTTCCGAGGCTCTTTTTTTATGCACTTGCCTGTGTTTTAAAAGGTACACGAGTGTGTGGGAAGGATTGCAGCACTTTCACAGATACAATCGCTGCCACTACTGCTAAAATGATGTCCTTTGGAATCGTCGGAAGCATCCATGCCCATGCGATGGCATAAGAGAAGCCGTCCGGTGCATTGAACCAGAGTTTATAAGCCATATACATCCAGTTCGTTCCGATAAAATAGTTGATGGCTGTTCCAATAAGTGTTGCCGTTACAAGCATGGCGAACGTTTTCTTCTTTTCCACCATTAATCCAACAACCCAGGCGACCACAATATAAGATAAAATAAATCCGAAAGTCGGGCTGATTAATGTACGGAAACCGCCACCCCACTGAGCAAATACCGGCATTCCGGCAAGCCCGATGAGCAGATAAACAACCATTGCCACCGGTCCCCATTTCTTACCGAGCAGCACACCGGCAAGCAGACAAACCACCGTCTGAAGCGTAACCGGCACATTTCCAATCACAAGAATCGGAACAATCGATGTAATATTTGCCCCAATCGCCATCAGCGCAGCAAATAAAGAAGCCAAAATCATTCCATGAAGCGGTGACTTAACCATATGTATATCCCCTTTGCTTTAATCTAAAATTAGTATAGTAAACAAGATCACTTTAAGTCAACTTAATTTTTATTTAAGTTAACATAAAGGTGTTGAACCTTTTTAATACATTTAATTTAGCCGTTCAATATGTAGATAACATAAGAATATTTCACTTTTAGAGGGCCGTTGACATCCGAAGACTCCTACGGCAGAGAAGCGACAGGTGAGACGGCTTAATGCGGAGCATTAGCCGGCTCACCGCGCGGCCACAGAAAAGCGTAGGCGACTCGTCCAGCCCCGACAAGCATAAGGCGAAGATGAAAAGAGGGCTGATCTTCGCCCTCGTTCATCTTTGACTTATGACCTCGAGGGGCTAGTCGCCGCAGCTAGGCCGTGGAAAGCGAAAGATGTCAAAAACCCTGTTTAGTCATTCACATCCGGTTCAGCGTGTAACAAAACGATTTCAATTATATTATAGAAGGGTTATGGGTTTGCTTTTTTTGGATTCTCATGTACAATGCACAATAGGCTTAAAAAATAGAGAAATACACATTCCGGAAGGAGTTTTTTTCAACATGAATTTCAAAAAAGTATTATTACCTTTTGCAGCAGGCGCACTGGCACTTGGACTTGCAGCCTGCAGTGAAGATGAAGCAGCAAATAACGAAGAAGCAGCAACAGAAGAGCAGGCCGGTGGCGAACAGTCTACTGAAGAGCAGCAGGCTGCACAGGAAGAAATGCAGGCTAAGCTGGACGAGCAGAAAGTAGCGGACGATGAAGTCGTTGCAACTGTAAACGGTGAAGAAATTTTGGGTGTCGATTACAATAACGTGATTCAAAGAACTCAAATGCAGTTCCAGATGCAGGGACAGGACCCAACATCTGAAGAAGGAGCAAACCAAATTAAAGAACAGTCACTGAATCTGTTAATTGATCAGACGATTCTTCTGCAAAAAGCAGATGAAGCAGGTCTTGAAGCTTCAGAAGAAGAAATCGATGAGGAATATGCAGCCTTCGCTGAGCAAAATGGCGGAGAAGAGCAGTTAACAACAACTCTTGAAGAGCAGGGTATGACAGTTGAAGAATTACGCGGTCAAATGGCTGAGACAATTAAGTTTGACAAATATATTGATCAGGTGGCACCAGTAGAGGAGCCAACGGATGAAGAAATTCAGGAGTACTATGACCAGGCAGCTGCCCAGGCAGAAGAAGCAGGTCAGGAAGCACCGGCTCTTGAAGATGTTCGCGATACAATCGTACAGAACCTGCAGCAGTCTGAGCAGCAGGAACTTGTAACAGCTCACCTTGAAGAAATTAAGGCAGAGGCTGAGATTGAAACGTTGATCTAAATAGGTGATGAAGGCAGTTCCTTATGGAGCTGTCTTTTTGTTTTTTACTTGTAAAACCGTGCCGGTGACATCCTCCGCTTTCCGTGGCCGGGCGGTGAACCCCTTGTGCTCCGCACAATGGTTTCACCTGTCCCTTTCCGCCACAGGAGTCTACGGATGTCCCCGCCACTAAGTGGGTTGTTTCTATCATCACTCGCAAGTTGAATGAGGTTAGGAGGTACAAAACCATGCATAACCATGTCGACAGTAATTCAAAACTGTGTTTAAACATCCTTCGTTCGCGGCTGGTGGTTCGCAATATTTTGGAGAAGTTTCGAAAAGTCTCATTGCTCTTTCGCAAGATTTACCTTAAGTTTCACAAGGTTTTCAAACCGTTTCTCAAGGTTTTGCCTCTCTTTCGCAAAGTCGTGACCTTTGACGCATCCCGCACTCTGCATTTTTTCTTCTGAAAATGGCCGTAATCTGGACCCGATTCTCTTGACGCACAGCACAGATCCTAGTAAACTACACATTATCTTTACTTTATTAGCATATTAGCGAACTAAAGCGTTTTGTATTCTTTTCGTTTTCCTGAAATGAGATCGGGTATACTTAAAGAATGATGAGATTTCGTGAATGAAAGGGCTGAAACGATGATGTCAAAGCTTTTTATGTTTGAAAAACCAATGGGAATGAGGGATACGTTTCCTCATTTATATAAGATGAAAAAAGAGATTCGATCGAAGGTAGAGCAGGAGTTGTCGACGTGGGGCTATGAATTTATGGAGACGCCTGCGCTTGAATATGATGAAACAGTTGGTGCGGCTTCTGCGATTTTGGATCAGCAGCTGTTTAAGCTTCTGGATCAGCAGGGCCGAACGCTCGTGCTCCGTCCGGATATGACGGCGCCGATTGCCCGTGTGGCGGCTTCGAAGCTGTTAAAGGACCGCAATCCGCTCCGTCTTGCTTATGCAGCGAATCTGTTTCGTGCCCAGCAGCGGGAAGGTGGACGTCCGGCTGAGTTTGAGCAGATTGGTGTAGAGCTGATTGATGATTCAACGGTGAGTGCGGATGCTGAAACGATTGCGCTTTTGGTGTCGGCACTGAAGGCGGCAGGATTAGAGGATTTTACGATCTCTGTCGGGCATGTCGGTTTCGTACAGGAGCTGTTTTTGCAGATTGTCGGTACGGAAGAGCGTGCAGAACAGCTGCGTAAATATTTGTATGAGAAGAACTATGTAGGCTTCCGTCAGCATGTGGAGTCATTGTCATTGTCCTCAATTGATAAACAGCGTCTGCTGAAGCTGCTTCATATTCAGGGTAACGATGGTTCGATTGAAAAAGCGGAGGCTCTTTTAGAAGGCAACGGAGGAAGAGAAGCGCTTCGTGAGCTTGAAGAGTTATGGGACGTTCTGCGTGATTATGGTGTGGACGAGTATGTGAAAATGGATGTATCGCTCGTTAGCCACATGTCATATTACACAGGTGTGCTGTTTGAAGTATATGCGGACAATGTCGGCTTCGCGCTTGGAAATGGCGGACGTTACAATAATCTGCTGCGTCAGTTTGGTGCAGAAGTCGGGGCGACGGGATTTGGGATCCGGATGGATTATCTGATGGAAGCCTTAAACACAGAAAAAACTGAAAACCAGCCGGCACTTATTTTATTTTCAGGAGAGCGCCGGAAAGAAGCGGTAGAGCTTGCCGCTGAATACAGACGTGCACAAAAAGCCGTCATCGTTCAGGATGTCAAAGGTGTTTCAAATGTGGACCGGTTTACAGCCGGGTTCAGTGAAGTGCATACGTTTATCGGAAAGGCAGGGGATCAGGCATGAAAGAATTAACGATTGCCATGCCAAAAGGGCGTATTTTTGAAGAGGCGGTAGTGATGCTGAAGGAAGCGGGCTACAATTTACCGCCTGAATTTGATGATTCACGTAAATTAATCATTGAGGTGCCGGAGGAAAATCTCCGCTTTATTTTAGCGAAGCCGATGGATGTTCCGACATATGTGGAGCACGGCGTGGCGGATATCGGCATTGCAGGGAAAGATGTGATGCTTGAGGAAGAGCGTGACGTATATGAACTGCTGGATTTGAAAATCAGTCACTGTTATCTTGCTGTAGCAGGACTTCCAGATACGAAAATGAATGAAGTAGCGCCTCGTATTGCAACAAAGTATCCGAATGTGGCCTCCTCGTATTTCCGCGAGCAGGGGGAGCAGGTTGAGATCATTAAGCTGAACGGTTCGATTGAAATCGCCCCGATTATCGGATTAACCGACCGGATCGTGGATATTGTGTCAACGGGCCGTACGCTGAAGGAAAACGGGCTGGTAGAATATGAGCATATTGTGGATATTACATCACGCCTCATCGCGAACCCGGTCAGCTATCGTCTGATGCACGACCGGATCAGTGAAATGACGAGCCGTCTTGAAAAAGTCGTGAACGGTGTGACAGAGTAACCGTTTATCATAGAAAGGATTTGCTAATGATGAGAATCCAGAAGCTGAAAGATCAGAAGATTACACGCCAATCTCTTGATAACGGAACAGAAGAGCAGCGTAAAGCGGTTCAGGAGATTATTGAACGTGTGAAACAGGAAGGTGATGCAGCCGTCCGTCATTATACACGTTTATTTGATAAAACAGAGTTACAATCACTGGCTGTAACAGAGGATGAAGTGGACGAAGCGCTTCGTGAACTGGATGAGGGTATACTGGCTGTCTTACAGGAAGCAGCCAACAATATCCGGTCGTTTCACGAGCGTCAGGTACAGCAATCCTGGATGACCACACAGGAAAACGGGACAATTCTCGGTCAGAAGGTGACACCGCTTGATGCAGCAGGTATTTATGTTCCTGGTGGCACGGCAGCTTATCCTTCATCTGTTCTAATGAACGCGATTCCTGCTCAGGTGGCAGGTGTTGGTCGCATTGTGATGGTGACACCTCCCGGGGAAGATGGTAAAGTGCCGGCGGGTGTGTTAGCGGCAGCGCGTCTTTCAGGTGTACGTGAGATTTATAAAATTGGCGGCGCACAGGCAGTTGCTGCCCTTGCTTACGGAACCGAAACGATTCAGCCGGTGGATAAGATTACGGGACCGGGTAATATTTATGTGGCACTTGCGAAACGTGAAGTGTTTGGTATTGTTGATATTGATATGATCGCAGGGCCGAGTGATGTCACGGTATTGGCTGATGAAACGGCTGTGCCGAGAGAAGTGGCGGCAGATCTGCTGTCACAGGCGGAGCACGGAGAGCTTTCTCAGGCAAACCTAGTGACAACCTCTAAAGAGCTGGCAGAAGCGGTTAAGAAGGAAGTGGAGCTTCAACTTGCTGAATTACCTCGTCAGGAAATGGCACGTGTGGCGATTGAAGAACACAGTGCGATCTATCTTGCGGATTCTCTTGATGAAGCAGTTGAAGCAGTAAATGAGATTGCGCCGGAGCACCTTGAGATTCAGACGGCCAACAGCATGGAATTGGTCGGACAGATTCGCCACGCTGGTGCCATTTTCGTCGGACGTTACAGCTCTGAGCCAATCGGGGATTATTTCGCAGGCCCGAATCATACGCTTCCGACAAGCGGTACAGCGCGTTTTTCAAGTCCGCTTTTAGTAGATGATTTTGTGAAAAAGTCGAGCATTATTTTTTATAGTGAAGCCGCATTTCAGGAAAATGCGGATAAGGTGGCACGTTTTGCCCGTTTAGAAGGGTTAGAAGCGCATGCACGCGCCGTGGAAGCACGGTATAATGTGAAGAAATATTAATTTGGCTGGGGGAAGAATCAGATGAGCAGCAATCGTACAGCATCCATTAAACGTAAAACGAATGAAACGAACATTGCACTTGAGTTTTCAATCGACGGCGAAGGAGTATCCAATATCCAGACGGATGTGCCGTTTATGACGCATATGCTTGACCTGTTTACAAAGCACGGTCATTTTGATCTGACAGTGGACGGGCGTGGTGACGTTGAAATTGATGGCCACCATACGACAGAAGATATTGGCATTGTGCTTGGTCAGGCTCTTATTGAGGCTTTAGGAGATAAAAAAGGAATCAAGCGTTACGGTAATGCATTTGTCCCGATGGACGAGGCATTGGCGCAGGTAACGGTGGATTTGAGTAATCGTCCTCACCTTGTGATGAACGCTGATTTCCCGACTGACCGCGTCGGTTCATTTGACGTTGAGCTCGTGCACGAATTTCTATGGAAGCTGGCGATTGAAGCCCGCATGAATCTCCATGTCAACGTACACTATGGTCACAACACGCATCACATGATTGAAGCGGTGTTCAAAGCGCTAGGCCGTGCACTTGATGAAGCAACTTCTATCGATCCGCGTGTTAAAGGAGTTCCATCCACGAAAGGAATGTTGTAAATGATCGGCATCGTAGATTATGGTATGGGGAATCTGTTCAGCGTCAGTAAAGCATTGGAGCGGCTGAACGTTCCTTATATCATCAGTGATAAAAAAGAACAGCTGTCTAAAACAGACGGACTCATTTTACCGGGTGTCGGCGCCTTTCGCGATGCGATGAAGCTTCTGAATGAAACAGGTCTGGCTGATTTTATTAAGGAGCAGGCGGATGCAGGCAAGCCGATCCTCGGTATTTGTCTCGGTATGCAGCTTTTATTTGAGGGCAGTGAAGAGAATGGCGTGTTTGAAGGGCTTGGACTGTTAAAAGGGAAAGCTGTGCGCTTTTCCGGGGAGTCAGACGGTGAACGCTACAAGGTACCGCACATGGGCTGGAACAAGTTAAAGTTTCACCAGGATTCACCGCTGACTGAAAATGTGGCGGAGGAGCACGTTTATTTCGTGCACTCCTACTATATTGCAGAAGAGGAACGCGGAGCCCTGATTGCATCAAGCGATTATTTTGAAGAAGTGCCGGCTGTTGTCGGTAAGGGGTCAGTTTTCGGTATGCAGTTCCACCCGGAGAAAAGCGGGGACCTTGGCATGGCGCTTTTAAATAACTATACACAATACGTGAAAAAGACGGAGGTGCGCGCATGAGTTTTACGATCTATCCGGCGATTGATATGAGAAACGGAAAATGTGTCCGCTTAACTCAAGGGGACTATAATCAGGAGACGATCTACGGCGATTCTCCGTTCGATATGGCGAAGCAGTTTGTGGAAGAAGGTGCAGAATGGATTCACATGGTGGACCTTGACGGTGCCAAAGACGGCAAGCGAATCAACGATGAATTTGTTGTCCGTGTCGTCAAAGAGCTTCCGGCACGCGTCCAGGTTGGCGGCGGAATCCGTACCGAAGAAGATGTAAAACACTATCTCGATCAGGGCGTTGACCGCGTTATTATCGGCAGCCTTGCCGTTACGAACCCTGCTCTCGTTAAAGAATGGCTGAAAAAATACGGGGACCGCATTGCCATCGGACTCGATGCGAAAGACGGTTACGTGGCAACACACGGCTGGCTGGAAACATCTGAGCTGAAAGCGGTGGATCTCGGTAAAGAGCTGGCTGAAGCCGGTGCAACCACATTTATTTTTACAGATATCGCAACAGACGGCATGCTGAGCGGACCCAATGTGGATGCTGTTATTGAAATGGCTGAAATGACAGGGGCTCAGGTGATCGCTTCCGGCGGTGTCAGCTCGCTAGAAGACCTGCGCACCCTTCAGGCTGTATCAGGCAGTGGCGTGTCTGGCGCCATCGTAGGGAAGGCGATCTACACAAACAAATTCACAGTCAAGCAGGCTGTTGAGGAGATTTCATAATGCTTACGAAACGAATTATCCCATGTCTTGATGTAAAAGAGGGCCGCGTTGTCAAAGGGATTCAGTTTGTTGAACTGCGTGATGCAGGCGATCCCGTTGAACTGGCGCGTGCTTATGATGAACAGGGTGCAGACGAGCTTGTCTTCTTGGATATCTCAGCCTCACACGAAGGACGCAAAACAATGGTCGATGTCGTGCAGAATGTCGCGTCAGAGCTTGCAATTCCATTTACAGTAGGTGGAGGCATTAATGCGCTTGAAGATATGAAACGGATTCTCCGTGCGGGCGCGGATAAGGTTTCACTCAATACAGCCGCTTTACTCAGACCGGAGCTTATTCGCGAGGGTGCTGATTATTTCGGTACGCAATGTATTGTTGTAGCGATTGATGCGAAATGGGATGAGGAAGCAGGCACGTGGCGCGTGTATACACATGGCGGCCGCAATCCGGTTGATAAATTCGCTGTGGAGTGGGCAAAGGAAGCGGAATCACTTGGTGCAGGAGAAATTCTGCTTACTTCTATGGACAGCGACGGCGGGAAAAAAGGCTTTAACGTGGAGCTGACAAAAGCGGTGAGCGAAGCCGTATCCATTCCAGTCATCGCCTCAGGCGGAGCCGGTGGTGCAGAGGATTTCACTGAAATTTTTAAAGAAGGAAAAGCAGATGCTGCCCTGGCCGCATCGATTTTCCATTACGAAGAAACGAGTGTGAAGGAAGTAAAAGCACACTTAAGATCAGAAGGAGTGAATGTTCGATGAGTTTAAATACAGGAAGCATTCGCTTCGATGAAAAAGGGTTACTACCTGCCGTTGTTCAAGACGCGGATTCAGGTGAGGTTTTGACGGTTGCTTATATGAATGAAGAGTCTTTAAAGAAATCTATTGAGTCCGGTGAGACATGGTTTTACAGCCGCTCACGCCAGGAGCTTTGGCATAAAGGAGCGACAAGCGGCAATACACAGAAGATCGTGGATATGACGCTTGACTGCGACGGCGATTCACTCGTGGTGCGCGTAAAACCGGCCGGCCCGGCATGCCACACAGGGGAGCGCTCCTGCTTTAATGAAAAAATCTACACGTCTGAAACTGAAAAAGCAGGCGGTACAGGCATTTTAGATACGCTTGAAGCATTGATCAAAGAACGTTTTGAAGAACGTCCGGAAGGTGCTTACACGACATATTTATTTACAGAAGGTGTAGATAAAATCCTGAAAAAAGTAGGCGAAGAAGCCTCTGAGGTGATTATTGCCGCTAAAAACCGTGATAAAGAAGAGCTTAAGTGGGAAACCGCTGACCTTCTTTACCACACACTCGTGCTGCTGCGCGAACAGGATCTTCCACTGTCAGATGTAATGAGCGTGTTGGAAGAACGACACAACAGACCGAAGAAATGATGAAGTGCCCTCCAATGTTGATTGGGGGGTATTTTTTGTTAGACATATTCAAAGCCGGGGCGATGGGCATCCTCCGCTTTCATTGTCTAGCTACGTTGGGCATGGGAATCATCCGTTTCGTTCTGTGGCCGATCATGAGTCCACAGAACAACTCGACACTATTATAGTGATTCATAGTGACGGTTACGATATCTTTTATTGTACGAAAAGGTTGTATGTTCTTTTGTCAGGAAGAATCGAACAGTATGCCGCGGAGTCAGTGTGAGTTGGAAATGTATGTATTTCCGCGTCAAATCAGGGGTGTGTGGTTTGATGGAATTAAATTCGGAAGTGAAGGAATTGTAAGGTCGAAGTGAATGAATATTGGAAAGTTATGAAGGGATAAAAGATGTGTGGAACCGATTTGAAGGAATTAAATTCCAGAAAGAAGGAAACCGTTTTTAGAAAGAAGGATATAAAATCTGAAACGAATGAATAAGTGGCGGTTACGAAGGAATCCTGATCGCAGCGCCGACCCCGGACTTTTTCTTCACCCTCTCATAACACCACCCACCGTATAATATTCTCATTCCGCCGTTGTCTCACTTTTACAAGATCACAAAATCAATCACCTTTAAAACCTTCCGTCAATATGTTAAAATTGATAAGTTAATACAACGTACGGAGGCTATAAATGAAAAAAGGATCGGATCATCAAAAAGGACAACTTGTTCCATTTACACAATCAAGTGAAACGCTGTATAAAAAAGGCATGGCCGTGTATCAGAAGGGACAGTTTGATAAGGCAATCAAATATTTAGGTAAGGCGGCTGAGCTTGAGCCCGATGAACCGATGATCCCGCTTCAGATCGCGATGATTGAGACGGAACTTGGTGAGTTTCAGCAATCGAATGAGCGGCTTAAGTCGATTGAAGCGGTCGATCCGACTATGACGGAAGTGCATTATCTGATGGCGAACAATTTTGCGCATCTTGGCTTGTTCCAGGAAGCGTACCGGCATGTAAATGTTTACTTATCTGAGGAACCGGATGGTGAATTTACAGAGGATGCAGAGGATTTGCTTGAGCTTCTGGCACTTGAGGATGAAGACGGTTTTGATGAGGAATTTGAGCATGATGAACTGATTGTCCATCAGGAGAAGGCTGGTAAGTATCTTGCTGAAGGAAAGTTTGAGCAGGCGGTAGAGCTTCTGGAAAGTGTTGTTGAACGTTTTCCTGACTACTGGTCAGCTTACAATAATCTTGCACTGGCATATTTTTACCAGGGTGAAACGGAGCAGGCATCAGCCATTTTGACGGAAGTCCTTCACCGGAATCCGGGTAATTTGCATGCTTTATGTAATCTTGCGGTATTTTATCATTATGAAGAGCGGACGAAAGAGCTTGAGGAATTAATGGATGCACTTGAGCGGATCCGTCCGTTTATGGTGGAGCACCGATTTAAGCTTGGGGCTACGTTTGCGCTGGTCGGGCGTCATGAACAGGCTTACGGATGGCTGAAAAGTCTTGTGAAACGGGGTTTTGAAGGGGATAGCGGCTTTTATTACTGGCTGTCACATTCGGCGTGGCATTCAGGTCATAAGGATGTTGCGGAAAATGCGTGGAAGCGTGTGATCAGTGATCAGCCTGATAAAGCGGGCCAGGAGCCGTGGGCGAGTTCGATTTTTGATAACCATGAACAGCTGAAGTCGCTTTATCCGGAGGAGCGGATGTTTCTTTTGTTTAAAGAGCTTCAGGTGTCAACGGATATTCTGGATGAAGAGCCACCGGATTATTACTCCGGGATTGAGTTGTCTTATTTCGAAATACTCCAGAATCCATATATCATGGACCATCCGTTTAATCGGGCGCATGAAGTCGCTGGCGAATTACTGAAGCGCTATAACATTAATTATAAAGATCATCACGGACTGTTTTACATGTGGTTCCACATTTTCTACCATGCAGCGAAGGATCGGTATGCGTTTAAAAATGTCGGAGCATTAGCAGCAGCTGTTGAATATATGTGGCACAAGGTAAGAGGTACTGCAAAGTCACAGAAAGAAGTGGCGAAATCGTACGGTGTTTCTGCCTCAGCACTCGCAAAATACCGTGATGAAATTGCCTCGTACCTTCCATAAGCAGATTAGTGGATTTTTAAATTTGACTGGATTACGATGAGATAGGACTATATAAAACAAACTCTTTACTTGAACGAAAAAGGAGTGTCATGTCATGACAGAAGAAAAAATTTATGACGTTGTGATTATTGGTGCAGGACCGGCTGGAATGACAGCTGCGGTCTATACGTCACGTGCGAATCTATCTACTTTAATGCTTGAGCGGGGAGTACCTGGCGGGCAGATGGCGAATACAGAAGATGTTGAGAACTATCCGGGATTTGATCATATTCTTGGACCGGACTTATCAAATAAAATGTTTGAGCACGCAAAGAAATTCGGTGCTGAATATGCCTATGGTGATGTAAAGGGCATTGAGGACGGCAAGGAATATAAGACGATTAAAGCCGGTAAAAAAGAATATAAAGCCCGTGCTATTCTGATCACGACAGGTGCAGAGTATAAAAAGCTTGGCGTACCGGGTGAAAAAGAGCTTGGCGGACGCGGTGTATCTTACTGTGCCGTGTGTGACGGAGCTTTCTTTAAAGGGAAAGATCTTGTCGTAGTCGGTGGGGGAGACTCTGCGGTTGAAGAGGGCGTTTACCTCACACGCTTTGCAAACAAGGTAACGATCGTTCACCGCCGCGATGAGCTTCGCGCTCAGAAGATTCTTCAGCAGCGTGCGTTTGATAACGAGAAAATTGATTTCATCTGGAATTCAACTGTGAAGGAAATCAATGAAGAGAACGGTAAGGTTGGTTCTGTTACGCTTATGTCTACAGAAGACGGAACAGAAACTGAGTTTAAGGCAGACGGAGCATTCATCTATATCGGAATGGTTCCACTGACAAAGCCTTTCGCGGATCTTGGCATTCTGAATGATGAAGGTTATATTCAAACAGATGAGCTGATGCGTACAAACGTACCGGGCATTTTTGCTGCAGGAGATGTTCGTGACAAAACACTTCGTCAGATTGTTACCGCAACGGGAGACGGAAGTGTGGCTTCACAGGCCATCCAGCATTACGTGGAAGAACTTGCTGAAACGTTAAAGGTCGGGTCTTAAGAGATAAACAAAACTTTATCTAATCGTTACCCATTTGTAACAGCTGTGCAACAATTTGTGGGTATAGTAAGACCATAAGTAATTGACCCCCTTTTAGTATAAATTACTTTTTTGGCACGAACGGATCGACGTTCGTGCCCTTTTTTTGTCTATGCTCCTCCGGATGCTGCACTGGAGTTATTGCGTTTTTCAATCGCATGAACGCCCATGACTACGGCAATCAGTTCATCCGTTAATAATGTAGCGGAATGATTTCTCAGTTCAAAGGCAGGAGAAGAGAAAAAGTCATTTACCTTTTTAAAGACAGCTACGACTTGGTCTGACTGGTCCAATATAGAATATTCTCTTGAAAAAGCAGGCGAGTGAATTTTGTAGATCGCAGCAGGTGTCATATACGTATAGCGTTTTGTGAAAAAAGATAATGAGTATTTGACCGTTCCAAGCTCACGGCCGCCCGGCTGTTTGATCGTCCATTTGTTTGAGAAGAAAGGGAACGAACCCTCAACCAGGACATTTCCTTCCTGATCTTCAACACTGACACTGGATGTAAATGAGGATTGCAGATTTAAACGTCCGATCTGTTCTTTTGAAGAATTAAAAATATCTGTTTTACCTGCTGAGAAAAAACGATCAGAAAAGTACACTTTATTTTCCATTCTTTTCAACTCCTTTTCTCTTATACGAAAAATCGTTTTAGATGTTTCAGTTGAAATGAAAAAAATGTAAGTTTTCAAGCTGACATTCTCATGTAAGATGCATAAAACTCTGGAAGTGTTCCTTTTAATATAAAGATTCAGTTCTAATTAATGTGAATAAAAATACAATAAGATACAGACCGATCTCGTTGTGACGGTTCATAAAAAAATGTATAATGTAATGAATGAGCAAAAGTTGGCAGGTGATGATATGCAAAGGATAACGAATTGCGTTTATATAAAAGATAACCAGGCTCTGCTGCTTCAGAAACCGCGCAGGGACTGGTGGGTGGCACCAGGTGGAAAGATGGAGCCGGGTGAGTCTGTACGTGATGCCTGCATTCGTGAATACCGCGAAGAGACAGGGATCTACGTTAAGAACCCTGAAATTAAAGGCATTTTCACGTTTATTATAAAAGACGGCAATGAAGTCGTGTCGGAATGGATGATGTTTACGTTCCTCGCGACCGAAGCTGACGGTTTGATTTTAGAGGAATCACCGGAAGGCATCTTGGAATGGCAGCCGTTTGAGGCGATTCAGTCACTTGATATGGCTGAAGGTGACCGTCACATCCTGGAGTATGTGATTCACGGTCAGGGTGTCATCTATGGAACATTTACGTATACGAAGGATTTTGAATTGCTTTCTTACCGTTTGGATCCTAGCTGAGGGGGAGTGCTGATATGTCAAAGGATATGGAAATTGTGATTATTACCGGGATGTCCGGTGCAGGGAAAACAGTTGCTGTGCAGAGCTTTGAAGACCTCGGCTTTTTTTGTGTGGACAACCTGCCACCAACGCTGCTGCCGAAATTTCTGGAGCTGATGAAAGAGTCCGGGGATAAGATGAACCGGGTGGCAGTCGTAATGGATTTAAGAGGCCGTGAATTTTTCGACTCTCTATTTCAGGCTCTTGACCAATTTGATCAGGAAGAACAGTTGAAGCCGCGTATTCTCTTTTTGGATGCGGACGATCAGGCACTGGTCCGCCGCTACAAGGAAACGCGCCGCTCTCATCCACTGGCAACGGCCGGTCTTCCAATGGAAGGGATCCAGCAGGAAAGAAAGCTGCTGGCGGATCTGAAAGGACGGGCCCAGACGATTTATAATACATCCTCTCTGAAGCCGCGTGAGCTGAGGGAGAAGATTCTCAATGAGTTCTCTGAAAATAAAAAGTCATTGTTCACTGTCAATGTGATGTCGTTTGGATTTAAACACGGCATTCCGATTGATGCGGATCTTGTGTTTGACGTACGCTTTTTGCCAAATCCGCATTACATTGACCATATGCGCCCGCAGACAGGTCTTGATGAAGAGGTTTCGGAGTACGTGCTGAAGTGGACCGAAACGCAGAAATTTCTGGAGAAGACCATTGATCTGTTGCAATTTATGCTGCCTCACTATAAGCGCGAAGGCAAAAGTCAGCTGGTGATTGCGATCGGCTGTACAGGCGGTCAGCACCGTTCTGTTGCTTTAACAGAGGAAGTCGCCCGTGCATTTGCAAAAGATTATCATACACAGATCACACACCGTGATATTGAGAAACGTAATAAAGGAAAAGTAAAATGAAAACGAAGCGTTACCAAAAAGGAAATGTTGTTGTCATCGGGGGAGGAACGGGTCTATCCGTTCTTCTGCGTGGACTGAAGCAGTATCCTATCAATTTAACGGCCATTGTAACCGTTGCAGATGATGGAGGCAGCTCGGGGAGGATCCGCTCAGACCTGAATATCCCTCCGCCGGGTGATATTAGAAATGTGCTCGCAGCCTTATCTGATGTTGAGCCTCTCGTTGAAGAAATGTTCCAGTACCGCTTTGCTAGTAAAAACGAGCTCGGTGGGCACTCACTTGGAAATTTAATCATTGCGGCAATGACCTCTATCACTGGAGATTTTGCCCACGGGATTGAAGAGATGAGTAAGGTGCTGAATGTGCGTGGACGCGTTCTGCCGTCAGCCAATCAGAGTCTTCTTTTATCAGCGGAGATGGAAGATGGAACGGTGATAAGGGGTGAATCGAAAATCCCCTTTAGCGGAAAGAAAATCAGCCGCGTTTATTTAACACCGGAACACGTGAAGGCGTTGCCTCAGGCAGTTGAAGCCATTGAAGAGGCTGATATGATCATTATTGGCCCCGGCTCCTTATACACAAGTATCCTGCCGAATCTCCTTGTAAAGGAAATTGGTGAAGCTGTTATCAAGAGTACCGTGCCAAAGGTATATATTTGCAACCTGATGACACAGGCTGGTGAAACGCTGCACTATACAGCATCAAATCATATCGAGGCATTGTACGACCACATGGGGGAACGGTTTATCGATTATATTCTTGTGAATAATGAAGATGTACCGGAGGAGATCCGCTCACTTTATGACAAACAAATGGCGGAACCCGTAAAGTTTGATGTCGAGAGACTTCGTGCGCTCGGTTTAAACGTGGTCTATGATAAAATTATTATGAATAAGAATGGGCTGATCCGTCATGATACGGATCGAGTTGCAGAAATTATTGTCCGCTTAATTGCTGAAACGAAAAATCAGCTCGCATAAGGACTTGGCTATAGAGAGGCGGGAACAAAATGTCTTTTGCGTCAGAAACAAAAAAGGAATTAACGCAAATTGAAGCAAATGATTGCTGTTCAAAAGCCGAACTTTCCGCGCTAATCAGAATGAACGGCTCGCTTTCATTTTCAAATAGAGCATTGATTGTGAACATCCAGACTGAAAATGCAGCGATCGCACGAAGAATTTACACACTGATTAAAAAAAGCTATACCGTTCAGGTAGAGCTGCTCGTGCGAAAGAAAATGAGGCTCAAAAAGAATAACGTATATATTGTAAGGATTGCTGAACAGGCGAGAGAGATCCTGGAGGATTTGAATATCCTTGGAGAAGGCTTCAGCCTGAATCATTCTATCTCACCATCTGTTATCGGCAAAAAATGCTGTCAGCGTGCTTATCTCCGCGGTGCATTTTTAGCGGGGGGATCGGTCAATAATCCTGAGACATCCTCTTATCACCTTGAGATTTTTACACTCTACGAGGAGCATAACGAATCACTTTCCAAACTGATGAATCAATTCGGTTTAAACAGCAAGACCATTGAACGGAAAAAAGGATTTGTTACGTATCTGAAAGAAGCAGAAAAGATCACTGAATTCTTCAGTCTGATCGGTGCACATCAGGCACTTCTGAGATTTGAAGATGTACGGATTGTACGTGATATGAGAAATTCCGTTAATCGTCTAGTGAATTGTGAGACGGCGAATTTGAATAAAACAATTGGTGCGGCACTCCGCCAGGTTGAAAATATCCGCTTTATCGAGCGCCATGCAGGACTTGGCATTCTGCCGGACAAGCTGCGTGAAATCGCTGAGCTGCGTGTCGCTTATCAGGATGTCACGCTGAAGGAACTTGGCGAAATGGTCTCAGGCGGTACAGTCAGTAAATCAGGCATTAACCACCGATTAAGAAAGATCGATGAAATCGCTGAAAAACTGCGTAAAGGCGAAATGGCACATACAAAATAACATAAAAATAGAGGGGGCAATTTAATGAAAAAACAGGAAGTAACAGTGGGATTAAAAACAGGACTGCAGGCGAGGCCTGCTGCCCTGTTTGTACAGGAAGCAACAAAATTTCAGTCAGATGTGTTTATTGAAAAGGATGGCAAAAAGGTCAACGCGAAAAGCATCATGGGCCTCATGAGCCTTGCGCTTGGGACAGGGACCAACTTCGTGTTAATAACAGAAGGACCTGATGAAGACGCAGCACTGCAAACGCTTGCATCGTATGTAGAAGAAGAGAAGTAAATGTGATGAACCCCCGCGCTTAGTGCGGGGGTTTTTATGTGTTGTTTGTGGTGATGAGGCGGATGAAGGAAAGTGTGGAGTCGGGGTGCAAGCGGATCGACAGAAGTTAGTGGGCTAAGAACAGAAAGTGGCGTGTGATCGACATGAATCTTAGCTCTATCGACAGAAGTTGAGCCGCTCATGACAATTTGATGTTAAAACGTTGGACTAGCGACGTGAAAGGGACTGCTATTGACATAAAGGAATGGCCTAACGACAAAAAATGATGGCCTTTCGACATAAGTAAGCCTCTATGAAAGATAAATGTTAAGGGATTTGCAGGCTTTTTGCAGTGGCTCGCCGAATATAGCCGTTACCACATATGTAAAAGCAGGTGACAATAATTGTGTATGACTACAGTTTTCTCGAGAAGCTCATGTTTCCTCATAGACCTTTACATAAAAAGAAATTACGAAGCCATTTAAAAGGAAAAACAGTTGTCATCACGGGAGCGAGTTCAGGGATTGGCGAACAGACAGCCACTCTTTTTGCAGGGCCGGAGGTGCATCTTATTTTAATTGCCAGACGTGAAGACAAACTTCAAGCCATCAAAAAGGATTTAATAAAAAAAGGTGCACACGTGACGATCATGTCTGCGGATTTAAGAGATGACGCTGAGTTGAATAAGGTCACACATGAACTTTTGCAGCTTGAGCGGCTTGACGTGCTGGTCAGTAATGCCGGTTTGTCGATTAACCGGTCGCTTGAAGCATCACAGGATCGCTTTCATGACTTTACCAGGACGATGGCGATTAATTATTTTGCGCCGGTGAAGCTTGTGTTGGAGCTGATGCCGCTGTTAGCAAAATCAAAGGGACAGATCATTAATGTCTCCACGATCAATGCGATCCTGTCTCCTTTATCCGGCTGGGCAGCTTATCAATCCTCTAAAGGGGCCTTTGATATCTGGTTCAGGTCTTCAGAAATAGAATTGAATAGATTGGGCATCCGGACTTCAACAGTCTATTTTCCCCTTGTCAGAACACCGATGATAGAGCCTACTGCCTCTTACAGAAAAGCGCCCGCGATGCATGCTGAACATGCAGCTGAACTCATTGGCAGGCTTATCATCTGCAATAAAAAAATTCATAAGCCCTGGTGGCTCCTTCCCGGTCAGGTTGCTTCCGTTTTTGTCAGGCAGTGGGGGAGGCGTGGAGCATGAGCGTGATCAGGCTGTTCTTTCCGGCAGGTTGGTTTTATTTATTATGTGCCGTCATGAGTCGTGGGGTTAATCTGCTCACACTATTGGCTTTTTCGGCACAACGCTATTCACAAAAGACCGCATTGATTGATCAAGGTATGAAAATTTCTTATCAGGAACTTTACCGTGATTCGCTGGCATTGAAATGTATGCTAAATGAACGCTATCAAATTAAAAAGGGTAAAAGGGTAGCTTTAATAGGAAGAAATTCAAAAGAAATGGTGAAGTCCATTTTTGCTGTATCGGGTACAGGCGCAGATTTATATTTATTACATGCTGACGCCGGTGAGGCGCTCCTTCATCAATTTATACATGAGCATGCGTTTGATCTGGTTCTTTATGATTCTTCTATTTTAAAGGTGGATCGTGGACAGAGTCTGGCGTTATCGGGCGTTCAGGATCTGATGATGAAATCAGACATACATAAAAAGAGTCCGCGCTCATCAGCCGGAAGGATCATTCTTTTAACCGGGGGTACGACGGGGAAACCTAAGCAAATCACGCATCAGCCATCCGTCGTTAATTTTTTGCCACCGTTTTTCACGATGATTAAACGGTTGAAATTGTTTGATTATAAGACAGCTTACATACCCACGCCTCTGTATCACGGATACGGATTTGCTATATTACTGTTATTTATCGCGCTCGGGAAAAAGATTGTAATAAGCGGCAAGTTTCATGCACGTGAAGCTTGTAAATTAATTGAGAAATATAAAGTTGATTTTATACCCGTTGTGCCACTGATGATTGACCGGATGATAAAAGAGGAAGTGGCTTCTTTGCGATCGCTCCGCTGTATTGCTTCCGGGAGTGCGGAGTTAAGGCCTGAATTGGCTGAAGAGGTTGTAAGTCGCTTAGGGCCCGTTTTGTATAATCTGTACGGGACGTCTGAAGCGGGCCTGAATTTGATTGCCACCCCGGCTGACCTAAAGTATTCAAGCAAAACAGTGGGACGTACGATTCCGGGCTCGAATATCAAGGTTGTGAATGAGAATCAAGATGAGGTTTTACCCGGTGAATCAGGACAATTATTAATAATAAATAATTGGTCCATGAAGTCTGCGGATGAATGGATTGAAACGGGTGACATAGGCTACGTTGACCATAACGGGTATTATTATCTGCAGGGGCGTAAGGATGACATGATCGTGTCTGGCGGAATCAATGTTTATCCAGCTGAGTTAAAGGACATATTGCAGCGGCACCCGTCTATACTCGAATCTGAAGTTATGGGAATGGCTGATGACGAGTACGGCCAACGTTTAGCAGCGTGGGTGATATTGAAGCAGGATAAAGACGAGACGGAGCAGAAGCTGATGGAGTGGATCCGGACGAAGGCTGCCCGTTATCAGGTGCCAAAAGAAATTAAGATTATTCATGCATTTCCATATACGCCGATCGGTAAGGTTGACAGGGCGGCGTTAAAGAAAATCATTCCATAAAAAAACCGCTTACCCAGGTGGATAAGCGATCAGCTGTTATGTACGCCCTCGAAGGGAATCGAACCCCTATCTCAAGAACCGGAATCTTGCGTCATATCCATTAAACTACGAGGGCAAGATACGCTGTGTTAAGCGCGCTTTTCTATTATAATCGAGCACTGGTATGAATGCAAGGGCAGATTTAAAAACGATTTGGCATCGATAAAACTTGTTAAACGTATGCTGGAATGGGTATGATGAAAGAAGAACAAAAGGTTGAATCGATTTGTTTGACCTTTTTTGACCATCATTGTATGATTGTCAGTACATACTTACCAGTTACACCAACATTACCTTTTTGAAGGAGGATTTTCACATGAATCTAATTCCTACAGTTATTGAACAGACAAACCGCGGTGAACGTGCATATGACATTTACTCACGTCTGTTAAAAGACCGGATCGTTATGCTTGGAAGTGCCATTGATGATAATGTGGCAAACTCCATTGTATCTCAGCTTCTTTTCCTTGAAGCGGATAACCCTGAAAAGGATATTTACCTTTACATCAACAGCCCTGGTGGAAGCATCACGTCTGGTATGGCGATTTATGATACGATGCAGTTCATTAAGCCAAAGGTACACACAATCTGTATCGGTATGGCAGCATCTATGGGTGCATTCCTTCTTGCAGCTGGTGAAAAGGGCCATCGTTATGCCCTGCCAAACGCAGAAGTCATGATTCACCAGCCACTTGGCGGTGCACAAGGTCAGGCAACAGAAATCGATATCGCTGCAAAGCGTATCCTGTTCCTGCGCGACAAGCTGAACAGCATCCTTGCTGAGCGCACTGGCCAGGATATCGAAACGATCGCCCGTGATACTGAGCGTGATAACTTCATGACAGCAGAACGTGCGAAGGAATATGGTCTGATTGATCAGATCATGGACCGCAATAAGCTTGCTGACAAGTAAGACTGAATACAGAATCTGCTGGGGAACTCTTTTTGAGTGCTCCAGCAGTTTTTTTGTGATTCAAATGATGTCATTATCCGAAATACCACAAGTAATTTAATAAGAATATAAGAGAACGATGGTAACTCTTAACCGGCTTATAAATCCATCCCTGGATACTCTTCTAAAATAATGTTCATATTTGTTGATCTCCTGCATATATTTATAGAATGGAGGCTTCTCTTTATTACAGAAAAATACATAATTATTTTATTCCTGTAACATGTATTGATTATGCATGTTTTATCTGAGAGGATAAGCCGGATGGAGGGATTACAACAATATGAAAAATTCAGACAGTCTTACGTATTTCCGTCCTGTTGTCACGGTTCTTGGAATAGACTATCAGGTGGCATTCGAAGAATTCCGGGACTATTATTCAATCTCAGTTCAGTTTAGGGAAAATCATACGATTACGATTCCCGGCTTTGACGTAAGAGAGATGATGGAGCAGCTGGAGCGCTGCATTCAAACATATATAGAAGAAGATAGGTAACCATTTTGCCTTTCCTATAAAATAGGGAAGGCTTTTTATTTTTGGATGAAGGTCTTTTATCACTGAACTCACAAACTTTCCGCTGACCTCACGAATTGTTGTCCGCAGCTCACGAACTCGCGTCACAACCTCACAAACTTCATGGCTAACCTCACGAATTCCGCCTCCATCCTTACAAACTCCATCCGCTGATTAATTACCTTCACTTACTCCAAACTGGGCTGGGTCAAATGACACTGACCTCACAAACTTTCCGCGGACCTCACGAATTGTCGTCAGCAGCTCACGAACTCGCGTCACAACCTCGCAAACTTCATGGCAAACCTCACGAATTCCGCCTCCATCCTTACAAACTCCATCCGCTGATTAATTACCTTCACTTACTCCAAACTGGGCTGGGTCAAATGATACTAACCTCACAAACTTTCCGCGGACCTCACGAATTGTTGTCCGCAGCTCACGAACTCGCTTCACAACCTCACAAACTTCATGGCTAACCTCACGAATTCCGCCGCTGACCTCACGTTCCCGCACACATCACTTCCCATTCAAATCATATTCAAGCATAATAATAACCATGATCAGACATTGGAGGGACGAAACCATGATTGTCCATTTTTATACCCGGCCGAACTGCGGGCTGTGCGAGGAAGCGCGGCTGATGCTCGAGCTTGTACAGGAAGATGCACATTTTGACATTGAGGAACGTAATATTGATACATCTGATGAGTGGACAGAGAAGTACGGTCTGATGATTCCGGTCATTGCAGTGGATGATGAAATTGTACAGGCCGGTCAGATTGATTATGTGACAATAAGTAAACGTTTTCAAAAAAACACTTGACTTTATTGCTTGAACTCGTTCTGTAACCCTGCTATGATTGAAATTGTAGCAGGGATCTTTTTTTTGCCGCGATTGGGACATAAAATGTCTATGCGGGACAAAAAATGACCAAGTGACGCACTTCGATGTCCGGCATTCAGTTAAAGCCTGACTTTGGAGTGAATTTTCACCGAAAAGGAGCTTTGACATGCCAACTTTTATTGACATCCAAAAGCGTCTGGTGCCTGACCTGCTAGATGAGATGCAAGTGAAATATCAGATTTTACGATCGGTCCGTTTTTTGCAGCCGGTTGGCAGAAGAAGCCTTGCCCAGTCACTCGGTATGACAGAACGCGTCCTCAGGAAGGAAGTGGATCAGCTGAAAAGCCAGGATCTGCTTCATATTGATGCTTCCGGAATGAGTCTGACGCAGGAGGGTCTTGAACTGCTTGTGCCGCTTGAGCGAATGATTAACGAAATTACGGGTATATCCGTAATGGAGCAGTCATTAAAACAACAGCTTGGCGTAAAAGAAGTGATCATTGTGCCCGGTAATAGTGATGATTCGCCTTGGGTGAAGGAAGAATTAGGACGAGCCGCTATTCAGAGTATGAAGCCGTATGTGGGTCATAATACGGTTGTGGCTGTTACGGGCGGAACGACGATGTCGGCCGTTGCGGGGATGCTGACTCCGGATTTCGCGACACCGGAAACGCTGTTTGTTCCGGCGCGAGGGGGCATCGGAGAAGATGTGCAAAACCAGGCCAACACGATTTGTTCCACAATGGCAATGAAATCCGGCGCCCGTCACCGTGTGTTGTATGTACCTGACCAGGTGAGCAGGGAAGTCTATGAGTCGATCACGAAAGAACCGGCAATTAAGGAAGTGATGTCATTAATCACTTCAGCCGACATTGTCCTTCATGGCATTGGCGAAGCCCATACGATGGCAAAACGCCGCAATACGACAGAGGAACACTTTCAGACGATTTCACAAGGCAAAGCCGTCGGTGAAGCATTTGGTTATTATTTTGATGTGGAGGGCAATATCGTCCACAAAGTAAAAACCATCGGGCTTCAATTAAAGGATCTTGGCTCTGTGCCAAATGTTTTTGCCGTTGCAGGCGGAAGCTCAAAGGCGCAGGCGATTCGCGCGTATTTTAAAGGCGCACCACAGTCTTCCTCGATTCTGATTACAGATGAGGGAGCAGCGAAAGAGCTTTTGAAAGGGTCCCCCTTTTAAAATAGATTTAAAACCATCCCCAACAATTTTAAGGAGGAATTATTCATGACAGTGAAAATTGGAATTAACGGATTTGGACGTATTGGACGTAACGTATACCGTGCATCACTTAACAATCCAGAGGTGGAAGTAGTAGCAGTAAACGACCTTACTGATGCAAACATGCTTGCACACCTTCTTCAGTACGATACAGTACACGGCGTACTTGACAAGAAAGTTGAAGTTGACGGTGAAGATAACCTGATCGTTGATGGACACAAAGTAAAAGTTCTTGCAGAGCGCGATCCTGCTAACCTTCCATGGGGTGAGCTTGGCGTTGATATCGTAATCGAGTCAACTGGTATCTTCACTAAAGGTGAAGCTGCTGCGAAGCACCTTGAAGGCGGAGCGAAGAAAGTTATCATCTCTGCACCGGCAAACGGCGAAGACTTGACTGTTGTTATGGGTGTTAACGAAGACAAGTACGATCCAGCAAGCCACAACGTAATTTCAAACGCTTCATGTACAACTAACTGCCTAGCACCATTTGCAAAAGTGCTTAACGACAAGTTTGGTCTTAAGCGCGGAATGATGACAACTGTTCACTCTTACACGAATGACCAGCAGATTCTTGACCTGCCACACAAAGACTACCGTCGTGCGCGTGCAGCAGCTGAGAACATCATCCCAACATCAACTGGAGCTGCTAAAGCAGTATCATTAGTTCTTCCTGAACTTGAAGGCAAATTAAACGGTATGGCAATGCGCGTACCAACACCAAACGTATCACTTGTTGACCTTGTTGCTGAATTCGAGCAGGAAGTATCTGTTGACGAAGTGAACGCAGCACTTAAAGAAGCGGCTGAAGGTAAGCTTAAAGGCATTCTTCAGTACAGCGATGAGCCACTAGTATCAAGCGACTACAATGGCAACACTTCTTCTTCAATCGTTGATGGTCTTTCAACAATGGTTCTTGAAGGAAACATGGTAAAAGTACTTTCTTGGTACGATAACGAAACTGGTTACTCTAACCGTTGCGTTGACTTAGCTGCTTACATGGCTAAAAAAGGTCTGTAAGAGTTTCGTAAATGATTCAGGTATGATTTGGTCTTTGGACCGGTCATCCCTTATAATAAGAGGGTGAATGGGGAGCGGGGAAAACATCCCCCTCCCTTTTTTCAGCCGCTTTGCCAATCTGATCAGAAGGAGGCCGATTTAATTGAATAAGAAAAGCGTTAAAGACATTGAGCTAAAAGGAAAACGCGTCTTTACCCGCGTTGACTTCAATGTCCCGATGAAAGATGGAGAAGTGACGGATGATACGAGAATCCGTGCTGCACTGCCAACAATCAAGCACTTGACTGAGGCAGGAGCAAAGGTTATTCTTGCGAGCCACCTTGGACGTCCAAAAGGGGAAGTTGTTGAAGAACTTCGTCTTGCCCCTGTTGCTGCTTATTTTGCTGACTTAATCGGTAAGGAAGTTAAGACAGTGGACGAAGCATACGGACCAAAAGCACAGGAGGCTGTTGCCGGACTTGAGGAAGGCGACATTCTTGTCCTTGAAAACGTACGTTTCTACCCTGGTGAAGAGAAAAACGATGCTGAGCTTTCTAAGGAATTTGCTGCGCTTGCTGATGTATACGTAAACGATGCATTTGGCGCTGCTCACCGTGCACACGCATCAACAGCAGGGATTGCTGAACATCTTCCAGCTGTATCAGGTCTGTTAATGGAAAAAGAGCTTGATGTTTTAGGGAAAGCATTATCAAATCCTGAGCGTCCATTCACAGCCATTATTGGCGGAGCAAAAGTAAAAGATAAGATCGGCGTAATCGATCATCTTTTAGACAAAGTGGATAACCTGATTATCGGTGGCGGACTTGCTTATACATTTGTAAAAGCACAGGGCCATGAAATCGGTAAGTCTCTTTTAGAAGAAGATAAGATCGATCTTGCTAAAGAATTTATGAAAAAAGCAGAAGACAAAGGCGTTAAGTTCTATATGCCGGTTGATATTGTCGTTGCAGATGATTTTTCAAATGATGCCAACATCAAAGAAGTACCAGTTGATGAGATCCCGGCGGACTGGGAAGGTCTTGATATCGGACCGAAAACACGTGAGCTTTACCGCGACGTGATCCAGCAGTCCAAGCTTGTGATCTGGAATGGGCCGATGGGTGTATTCGAGCTTGATTCATTTGCAAACGGAACGAAGGCAGTAGGACAGGCCCTTGCTGATGCACAGAATACATATTCTGTCATCGGTGGAGGAGACTCAGCAGCAGCCGTGGAGAAATTCGGTATGGCTGATAAGATGAGTCACATCTCAACAGGTGGCGGTGCCTCTCTTGAGTTTATGGAAGGTAAAGATCTTCCAGGCGTTGTCGCATTAAACGATAAGTAATAGCCAGACCAGGAAAGGATGAGATCAATGCGTAAACCGATTATTGCAGGAAACTGGAAAATGAATAAAACAGCTGCTGAAGCAAAAGCATTTACTGAAGAAGTAGCAGGTAAAGTACCTTCTGCTGACAAAGTGGATGCAGTCATCTGCTCGCCGGCTCTTTTCCTTGAAAGCCTTGTTGGCTTAACAGGAAATTCAGACGTAGCAGTAGGTGCACAAAACATGCACTTTGAAGACAATGGTGCGTTTACAGGTGAAATCAGCCCTGTGGCACTGAAAGACCTTGGCGTTCAATATGTGATTTTAGGTCACTCAGAGCGTCGTGAACTGTTCAACGAAACAGATGAGGCTGTGAATAAAAAGACTCACGCTGCATTCAACCACGGCCTGACACCAATCGTGTGTGTAGGTGAAACGCTTGAACAGCGTGAAAATAACGAAACAAAAGATTTCGTTGCCGGTCAGGTAAAAGCAGCGCTTGAAGGCTTAAGTGAGGAGCAGGTGAAAAATACTGTGATCGCTTATGAGCCAATCTGGGCCATTGGAACGGGTAAATCGTCTACAGCTGAAGATGCCAATGAAGTATGTGCACACGTACGTGCTGTCGTGGCTGAAGCGGTATCTAAAGACGCAGCAAATGCTGTCCGTATCCAGTACGGCGGCAGTGTAAAACCTGCAAACATTAAAGAATATATGGACCAAAGTGATATTGACGGCGCCCTTGTTGGTGGTGCAAGCTTAGAAGCGGATTCATTCCTTGCACTTCTGGAGGCTGGAGCGAATGCCTAAAGCACCTGTTGCCCTCATTATCCTGGACGGTTTTGCCCTTCGTGATGAAACAAAGGGAAATGCTGTTGCACAGGCGAACAAGCCGAACTTTGACCGTTACTGGGAAACCTATCCTCATAACACGCTGACAGCAAGCGGTGAAGCTGTTGGACTTCCGGGAGGACAAATGGGTAACTCAGAGGTTGGACATTTAAATATCGGTGCCGGCCGTACGGTTTATCAGAACCTGACGCGTATTAACATCTCTATTCGTGAAAAGGAATTTTTCTCTATCCCGGAATTCCTTCGCGCAGTGGATAATGCCAAGCGTCATAACAAGTCTCTTCATATTATGGGTCTGTTATCTGATGGCGGCGTGCACAGCCATTACAACCATCTGTTTGCCCTTTTAGAGCTTGCAAAGCAGGAAGGGCTGACAAATGTATTTGTTCACGGCTTCCTTGACGGCCGCGACGTAGGTCCTTCAACAGCGCTTCAGTATATTGCGGATACAGAAGCAAAAATGAAGGAAATCGGCGTCGGCGAATTTGCGTCAATCTCGGGACGCTATTATGCCATGGACCGTGACAATCGCTGGGAACGCGTTGAGAAATCCTACCGTGTGATGGTTGACGGTGTGGGTCCTTCCTACAGCTCTGCTGAAGAAGGTGTTCAGGCTTCCTACGATGAAAAAGTGTATGATGAATTCGTGATTCCATTTGTTATTGAAAAAGATGGAGCGCCTGTTGGGAGAATTCAGGACCATGATTCAGTGGTCTTCTTCAACTTCCGGCCTGACCGTGCAATCCAGATTTCATCGGCTTTAACGAATCCGGACTTCAAAGGATTTGACCTTGGAGAAAACAAACCTGACAAGCTGCAGTTCGTATCCTTTACGCACTACAGCGACAAAGTTCAGGCAGATGTTGCCTTCAAGAGTGAAGATCTGAAAAACACAATCGGAGAAGTGCTGTCCTCAAATGGATTAACACAGCTCCGTATTGCTGAAACAGAAAAGTATCCTCACGTGACGTTCTTTATGAGCGGTGGACGTGAAAAAGTTTTCCCGGGTGAGGAACGTATTCTCATCGATTCGCCAAAGGTGGCAACGTACGATTTACAGCCTGAAATGAGCGCTTACGAAGTGACGGACGCGTTACTTGAAGCAATCAATCAGGACAAATTCGACGCCATTCTTTTAAACTTTGCCAACCCGGATATGGTTGGACACAGTGGCATGCTTGAGCCGACAATTAAAGCGATTGAAGCCGTTGACGAATGTCTCGGAAAAATCGTGGATCTGATTCATGAAAAAGGCGGCCATGCGATTATCACAGCAGACCATGGTAACTCAGACGAAGTCATTACGACAGATGACAAGCCAATGACTGCACATACAACAAACCCTGTCCCTGTGATCGTCACAAAAGAGGGTGTGGAGCTTCGCGATGGAGGAATCCTTGGCGATCTTGCCCCAACGATGCTTGATCTTCTGAAGGTTGAAAAGCCGGAGGAAATGACAGGTGAAACGTTAATTAAAAAGTAAGACATGTCCGGCAGTAATTCCGGCCTGCCGAACGAATGGTTGACCCGGCAACATCAGGACGTGAATTTGCGGTGATCGTCCAACTGATTGTAAGTAAGCTGAATGAACAAAAATTATTCAAAACGAGGAGAGATTTAACAATGCCATTTATTGTAGATGTGTATGCACGCGAAGTATTAGACTCACGCGGCAACCCAACAGTAGAAGTGGAAGTTATTACAGAAAGCGGCGCATTTGGCCGTGCACTTGTACCATCTGGTGCATCAACTGGTGAGTACGAAGCAGTTGAACTTCGTGACGGCGACAAAGGCCGTTACCTTGGAAAAGGCGTTCTGAAAGCAGTTGAGAACGTAAACAACATCATTGCACCTGAACTGATCGACAGCTATTCAGTACTTGATCAGGTTTCAATCGACAAAGCGATGATCGAGCTGGACGGAACTGAAAACAAGAGCAAGCTTGGCGCTAACGCAATCCTAGGTGTATCTATGGCCGTTGCACACGCTGCAGCTGACTACCTTGATATCCCACTTTATCAGTACCTTGGCGGCGTAAACGCGAAGCAGCTTCCGGTACCAATGATGAACATCGTAAACGGTGGAGAGCACGCTGACAACAACGTGGACATCCAGGAATTCATGGTTATGCCTGTAGGTGCTGAAACATTCCGTGAAGCACTTCGCATGGGCGCAGAAATCTTCCACGCACTAAAAGCAGTACTTCAGGCAAAAGGCTTGAACACAGCTGTAGGTGACGAAGGTGGATTTGCTCCAAACCTAAGCTCTAACGAAGAAGCACTTTCAACAATCATTGAAGCAATTGAAAAAGCTGGCTACAAGCCAGGTGAAGAAGTCGTTCTTGCGATGGACGTAGCAGCTTCTGAAATCTTCAACAAAGAAGACGGCAAATACCACCTGTCAGGCGAAGGCGTTGTGAAAACATCTGCTGAAATGGTTGACTGGTATGCTGAACTTGCTGACAAGTACCCAATCGTATCAATCGAAGACGGTCTTGACGAAAACGACTGGGATGGTTTTAAGCTTCTAACAGAAAAAATCGGTGACCGCGTACAGCTTGTTGGTGACGATCTATTCGTTACAAACACAACGAAGCTTTCACAGGGAATCGAGCAGGGTATTGGTAACTCTATCCTGATCAAAGTGAACCAGATCGGTACACTGACTGAAACATTTGACGCAATCGAAATGGCGAAGCGCGCTGGTTACACAGCTGTTATCTCTCACCGTTCTGGTGAAACAGAAGATGCAACGATCGCTGACATCGCTGTTGCGACAAACGCTGGTCAAATCAAGACTGGTGCTCCATCACGTACAGACCGCGTTGCGAAGTACAATCAGCTTCTTCGTATCGAAGATCAGTTGGCTGCAACGGCTCAGTACCTTGGTGCAAAAACGTTTTATAACCTTCGCTAATCAGTGAATGGTATATGCAGGACTATCCTTTGGGTAGTCCTGTTTTTTGTTTTTGAAAACCGGGCCGAGGGGCATGCATAATAGCGGGCCATTTTAAATTAGAATTATTGGAACCGGCGAGCTCCGCGTCAGGCGGCGCTTTCCACGGTGTCTAGCTGCGGCGACTAGCCCCTCGAGGTCATAAGTCAAAGATGAACGAGGGCAAAGGTCAGCCCTCTTTTCATCTTCGCCTTATGCTTGTCGGGGCTGGACGAGTCGCCTCCGCTTTTCTAAGGCCGCGCGGTGAGCCAGCTGTGCTGCGCACATCTGTCTCACCTGTCGCTTCTATGCCGCAGGAGTCGCCGCCTGACGCTCCGCTCACCTGGGATGAGTTTGCATATTTGAGTTATGGTTAAGGGATAATAAATAAGAACTGGCGAGTTCGAATTAATGTCAGAAAATACAGAAAATAATTTACGCAATGTCTTTCATTGGATATAATGAAGGTAGCAAAGATTTAATCCAGACGTATTCTGATTCAAAAAATCTTGAAAGAGGAGGCGTTTTTAATGGAGCAAATCATTATGTGCGAAGTGGATAGCTGTAAATTTAACCGGGAAGGCAGCAGGTGCGGGGCGGAAAAGATTTTTGTCGGTGCCCACAAAGGTCATGCCGACTCCAGTGACGAAACGGATTGCAAGACGTTTGAGCATGTATAAGAAAAGGCCGCCTCTTTGAGAGTCGGCCTTTTCATTGACTTTTTTTGAATTTTAACTTTCTTGAACTAAATAATGTTTACATTGATATCACTTAGATTGTATTTAATAAAAGTGCCGGGACATTCCGCAGACTCCTGCGGCAGAGGAGCGACAGGTGAGACAGCGTAATGCGAAGCATTAGCTGGCTCACCGCGCGGCCGCGGAAAGCGGAGGAATGTCCCGGCACGGCTTCAATATTCGATGTCAATCCGTACTAACAGCCTTCTTAGCAGAAACGGCTGAAAACGTAATGGTAATCGCACATAACCCGATGATGACTAAGAACCCAAGCACAATCGGCCATGTATCAGTAAAGCCGTCAATCAAAACAGCACGCATTGCTTCGAACAGATACGTGACAGGGTTTATTGATGCAGCCACCTTCAGCCACGCAGCATCAATCAGCTCATACGGCACAAACGTCGTGCTCAGGAAAATGAGCGGGAAGAAGATAAATGTTCCTGCCTGGGCAGACTGTGCATTTTTAGCGCGTAATGCAACGCCTACAGAGTATCCGGCAAAGGCAAGGCCCCAGCCTAATGTGAGCAACAGCACAACGACGACACCTAGTGCGCCTCCAGCCACTTCAAGGCCGAGGAAAAAACCAACGCAGATAATGAGTCCTGCCTGGATCACTAGCTGCAGCATCCCGGCAATAATCGGTCCGAGCACGATGGCAAGCCGTGAGCTTGGTGTCAGCAGAAGCCGCGAGAAAAATCCGTTATCGAGGTCCTTTACAAGCGCTTGCCCCGCTCCACCGGCACCGCCAATCGCAGCAGAAACAATGGATACCGGTAAAATAAAGGCTAAATAGTTCGCTCCTTCAAAGGCGGGAAGATTAGCAATTCCGCTCAAGCCCGCTTCATAGACAAACAGGAAAAACATACTGATCGCAAGGTTCGGAATAAAGATGAGTGGATTCCGCAGAATCGTTATGATACTTCGTTTCGTCATGACAATAGTATCGCTGAAAAAGCTTCCCTGCTGATTATTCATGAACGGCACCTTCTTTCTTATCATTCGTCACCTGAATGAATACATCATCCAGAGAAGGCGGCTTCACATTAAGCTGAGCAGGGTGGAGGTTTTGTTCATCCAGCTTTCTGATCACATCCGCTAAAATGGATGTCCCGTTTTCCGCAAGGATCGTCACATCATTTTTCAGTCTCTCGGTCTGGTAATCAGGTGAGGAGACGGCCTCATACGCTTTTATGGCATCGTCTTCCTCGTCAAATTGTAAAACAACGGCATCAAGGCCAAGCGTCCGTTTCAGCTCCTCAGGGGTTCCCGTTGCAACGATCTGACCCTTATTGATAATAGAAATGCGGTCCGCAAGCTGATCGGCTTCTTCAAGATACTGTGTGGTCAGGAAAATGGTTGTTCCCTCTTCCTTATTCAGACGCTTAATTTCCTTCCAGATCGCTTTGCGGTTGGTCGGATCAAGGCCCGTAGTCGGTTCATCCAAAAATAAAATCTTTGGTTTATGCACAAGCGTCATCGCAAGGTCCAGCCGTCTTCTCATCCCGCCTGAATATTTGCCGCTCATCCGGTCTGCATCTTCTGTCAGGCCTACGAGTTCGAGCAATTCAGCTGCCCGTTCTTTTGCCTGCTTTTTGCTGAAGCCGAACAGTCTCGCCTGAAATTCAAGTAATTCCCGTCCTTTTAAATCAGGATCGATCCCCGTTTCCTGGAGGGCAACACCAATGGAGAGGCGCACTTTTTCAGGATCTTTATTGACATCATAACCGGCGACCTCCATCGTTCCCGAAGTTGGTTTAAGCAGGGTGGTTAACAGCTGAACAGTCGTGGATTTACCGGCTCCGTTAGGTCCTAAAAACGCAAAAAATTCCCCTTCTGCCACATCAAATGAAACGCCCCTGACTGCTTGAACATCTCCTTTAAATGTTTTGACTACATTGTTAACATGGATCGCACCATTCATCTTGATAACCTCCCGACATTTGTGTCAGTTTTCATAGCCTTATTGTATGCTGTTCAAATGATTTTGACAATTTGCAGTGTTTTTATTCATCCTGTGAAAACAAAGATTGTATGGTGTATGGGCGTATGATAAAATGAAAAAAGTGTAAGGTTCGGTTCAGGAGGTGGAACATATTATGGAAACGTTATTAACTGTGTTACTTGTGATTACCAGTATTTCATTGATCGTCGTGGTTCTTCTTCAGTCAGGGAAAAGCGCAGGTCTTTCTGGCGCCATTTCCGGTGGAGCGGAGCAGCTTTTTGGTAAACAGAAAGCACGCGGAATTGACCTTGTTTTAAATCGTTTAACTATTGTTCTGTCGGTACTGTTTTTCGTCTTGACGATTGCAGTTGCCTATTTCATAGGATAAATGTGAGAATCCCGATCATGACTGGTCGGGTTTTTTATTTGGAGAAAGCCGGGCCGGGGCGCATTTTCCGCTTTTGGCCTTTGATCATACAAGAGTGGTTAAATAACCCGGGAAAGTTGTCAAATAACCCTTAAGAGTTGTCAAATCACTTCAAAGAGTGGTTAAATACCCCGAAAGAGTGGTTAAATAACCCCGAAAAGTGGTCAAATAGATTCGTCCTCAGCTAAGATACTTTCTTAAACCGCCCGAATAGCATTCCGGCGGGATCTTTACTAAAATAGAGACAGATGAATATGCAACAGGAGTGACTTATGATGAAATTGAATTTGCCAAAACCATTTACGTTTGAAGGTGGGAAGCGTGCGGTGCTTTTATTGCACGGGTTCACCGGAAATTCGTCGGACGTCCGGATGCTTGGGCGTTTTTTAGAGAAGAACGGTTATACGTCTCATGCGCCGCATTATAAGGGGCATGGTGTGCCACCGGAGGAGCTTGTGGAGACGGGCCCGAAAGACTGGTGGAAGGATGTTATGCGCGGGTATGACCATCTGAAGGCGCAGGGCTATGAGGAGATTGCGGTTGCCGGACTTTCTTTGGGAGGCGTATTTTCGCTTAAATTAGGTTACACTGTTCCTGTAAAGGGTATCGTGACCATGTGTGCGCCAATGTACATTAAGAGTGAAGAAGTGATGTATAAAGGAGTTTTGGATTACGCACGCGAATTTAAGAAGTATGAGAAGAAAGATGAAGATCAGATTGAAGCTGAAATGAAGGAATTTGAAAAGACACCAATGAAGACGCTGAAGTCACTGCAGGAGTTAATTGGTGATGTCAGAGAGTCTGTTGATATGATTTATACACCGACATTTGTGGTGCAGGGACGACATGATCACATGATTAATACGGATTCTGCCAATATTATATACGACGGTGTAGAAACTGATCAGAAAAAGCTCAAGTGGTATGAGGAATCAGGACATGTGATTACGCTTGATAAAGAGAAAGAACAGCTGCATGAGGATGTGCTGACATTTCTTGATTCGCTTGACTGGTCCGCCGATAAATAACGGCTGGAAATGGAGGAATCGCCGATGGAAGATTCGATTATGGAAATGAGAGACAGGCTTCTGACGTTTATGAGGGAGGAAGCCTACAAACCGCTGACGGTTCAGGAGCTCGAAGAAGAGTTCGGGATTACGGATTCAGTGGAATTTAAAGCGCTTGTGAAATCACTCGTGATTTTGGAGGAAAAAGGGGAGATTGTACGTACGCGGAGCAACCGCTACGGTGTCCCTGAGAAGATGAATCTCGTTCGTGGTACGCTGAGCGGTCATGCGAAGGGATTTGCTTTTTTAATTCCTGAAGATAGTGAGCGTAAGGATATTTTTATCCCGCCAAATGAGTCTGCGAATGCGATGCACGGGGATAAAGTACTCGTGCGCGTATCAAGCCAGTCCCGCGGTGACCGTGAAGAAGGAACCGTGGTGCGTATTCTGGAGCGAGGCACAAAGCAGGTCGTCGGTACGTATACGGAAAGCAAAAACTTCGGATTTGTCATTCCAGACGATAAGAAAATGGCAAGCGATATTTTCATCCCAAGAAACGCTAACAAAGGAGCAGTGGAAGGACACAAGGTGATTGTGGAAATCACTGCGTATCCGGACGGCCGCAACAGCGCTGAAGGGGAAGTCGTCAAGATTCTCGGACATAAAAATGATCCGGGTGTCGACATTTTATCGATCATCCATAAGCACGGGATCACGATTGAATTCCCGGATGAAGTGATCAAGCAGGCGAATGAGGTACCGGATGAAATTGATCCGGCTGACTTAAAGGACCGCCGTGATCTGCGTGACGTGACAACCGTTACGATTGACGGTGCGGACGCGAAAGACCTCGATGATGCCATTTCGTTAACGAAGCTTGATAACGGGAATTACCTGCTTGGCGTTCATATTGCTGACGTCAGTCATTACGTGACAGAGGGCTCTCCAATTGATGAGGAAGCTTACGAGCGCGGGACGAGTGTGTATTTAGTTGACCGGGTCATCCCGATGATTCCGCACCGTTTATCAAACGGGATCTGTTCACTGAATCCAAAGGTCGACCGCCTGACGCTTTCCTGTGAAATGGAGATTGACCAAAACGGCGGCGTGGTGAATCACGAGATTTTCCAGAGTGTGATCCGCACAAATGAACGCATGACGTATTCTGACGTGAATAAAATTCTCGTGGATCAGGATGAAGCGCTGATTGAGAAATATGAACCGCTTGTGCCAATGTTCCGTGAGATGGAACAGCTTGCGGCGATTTTACGCAGTAAACGATTTGGCCGCGGCGCGATTGACTTTGACTTTAAAGAAGCAAAAGTGATGGTGGACGAAGAAGGTCATCCGGTTGAGATCGGCATCCGCGAGCGTTCTGTTGGTGAAAAGTTGATTGAAGAATTTATGCTGGCAGCCAACGAAACGGTTGCTGAGCATTTCCACTGGCTGAATCTGCCGTTCATTTACCGTATTCACGAGGATCCGAAAGCTGAAAAGCTGGAGCGGTTCTTCGAGTTTATTACAAACTTCGGGATCACGGTAAAAGGTTCCGGTAACGAGATTCATCCGCGTGCGCTCCAGGAAATCATTGATGATATTCAGGGACGTCCGGAGGAAATGGTTGTGTCAACGATGATGCTTCGCTCTATGCAGCAGGCAAAATACAACGAAAACAGTCTCGGTCACTTTGGACTGGCAACTGATTTCTATACACATTTCACCTCACCGATCAGACGTTATCCGGATTTGATCGTGCACCGTCTGATCCGCACGTATTTGATTAATAAAAAGGTGGATGACCGTACGCAGCAGAAATGGGATTCCATTTTACCGGAGCTTGCGGCGCATACGTCCGGTCGAGAAAGACGCGCTGTTGATGCAGAACGTGAAACGGACGAGCTGAAAAAAGCTGAATTTATGATGGATAAAATCGGTGAAGAATTTGATGGCGTAATTTCATCTGTCACAAACTTCGGGATGTTCGTCGAGCTGCCAAATACGATTGAAGGTCTCGTACACGTCAGCTACATGACCGATGACTATTACCGCTTTGATGAGCGTCATATGGCGATGATCGGGGAGCGGACAGGTAATGTCTTCCGCATTGGTGATGAGATTACGATCCGCGTTGTTAATGTCAATAAAGAAGAGCGTGCGATCGATTTTGAAATCGTCGGAATGAAAGGCACACCACGTCAGCGTCGCGAAACCGCCAAGGTCATCCAGAGTAAAGAGCGCAGCAGCTCCGGCCGCGTCAGAAAGAAAAGCGCCGGCAAGCAGGATGACGGTAAAAAAGGCAACAAAAAGAAGTGTTATAAAGGTGTACCGAAAAATAAAAAGAGTAAGAAAAAGAAACGTAAATAGGAGTCAGGGCTTCCCTGGCTCCCAAGCCACAGGGGGAGAAGATTATGCCAAAAGGAGAAGGAAAAACAGTCGCGCAAAACAAAAAAGCGCGTCACGATTATTTTATTGAGGAAACGTATGAGGCCGGGATCGTGCTTCAGGGAACTGAAATCAAGTCCATCCGCCAGGGTCGCGTGAATCTAAAGGATTCCTTTGCCCGCATCAGCAACGGAGAAGTGTTCCTGAACAACATGCACATCAGCCCGTATGAACAGGGAAACCGCTACAATCATGATCCTGAACGTGAGCGCAAACTGCTTCTGCACAGACAGCAGATCAATAAGCTGATCGGTGAAACAAAGCAGCAGGGTTATTCACTCGTACCGCTAAAGCTGTATTTAAAAGACGGCTATGCCAAAGTACTGATCGGTCTTGCAAAAGGTAAGAAAAACTACGACAAGCGTGAAACACTGAAGAAAAAAGAGGCAAAACGCGATATCCAGCGTGCCTTCAAGGAAGCGCAGCGCTAGTTGCATCTTGAAAAAAAGACAGCATGTGTTATAATAATATCAGTCGCTTTTAGTGACTGCCCCGGTAATTCCGGGATCCCGTACTGAAATAAGCGCGTCTTATTTCATCCTTTTACACATGGGGACGTTACGGATTCGACAGGAATGGTTCGAGCTTGAGTTGCGAGCCGGAGGGACCGTCTCCGTCATCAACGTCAACACAAATAGTTAACAACAAACAAGATTACGCTCTAGCTGCCTAATAAGCACTTGAGACCTCACCTGTCTATCGCCCATGTAGACTGTGCTGAGGTTCACTTATAGTGGGATACGCAAGTCGCTGCCACCTGAAGTAGCTTGAAGAGACCAATCAGGATAGCCGTTCGGACGCCTGTCAGTTGGCATATGTTACGGTGAATCGCAAATAGGCTGACTACGCTCGTAGAAGCTTAAGTATTGAAGTTTCTGGACGTGGGTTCGACTCCCACCGTCTCCACCAAATTATTATTTGGTGGTTTTTTATTTGTCTAAAAAAGGTTTGTAGATAAAACCGTGCCTGAAGCTCCCTCCCTTTCCTTCGTCTAGCTGCAGCAACAAGCCCCTCGAGGTCACAAGTCAAAGCTGAACGAGGGCAAAAGGCAGCCCTCTTTTCAGCTTCGCCTTATGCTTGTCGGGGCTGGACGAGTCGCCTCCACTTTTCCAAGGCCGCGTTTCGTTTATTTTACAATCCTCTAAAAAAATTCACGATCCAAAAAATCGAATTGTATATTATAAAAAATCTATTTTTTAATAAAGAACCACAACGAATTTAAAAAAGCAGCAACTGGTCTGTATCTGACATTTAAAAAAATGTCATTTTTGGCAATGTGATTATTAGAGCTGATGTATAATTAGACTATGAATCAACGGGCTATTAACTTATTTTATTCAGATGAAAGTAACAGGGCTTTTTCAGCTAACGGATCAGGTTTGTGGATTAGCTGGAAAAGTCAAAGAGTGGCTGCTTATGTTGATTTTAAAACAGGTCATAAAGTAGCTTTTCCTTAAACCAACAGGAGGTAATATGAAAATAATTGAGTTAATTAAAAAACCATGGTTTTTTGGGGTTTTAACTTGTATTGTTGCGATCGTGGTATTTTGGAATATTCCAATTGAGAAGAGAGAATATGGACTTTCTCAGAGTAATTTAACAACAGATTATACAGGCCTTCTACCGGAACGAATTGAAAGCGTAATACGATCAGAGAATCGTCTCCATTTACAAAAGATTGTAAGAGAAGCAAATGAAAGCGGCCACCATATTTCAATTGCTGGATTACAGCACTCACAAGGCGGTCATACGTACTATAAAGATGGTATTGTACTTGACATGCGGACATTCAACAAGGTGTTAGAAATAGATGAGCAGGCTAAAACAATACGAGTGGAAGCTGGAGCAACCTGGGAAGATGTCCAAGAAGCTATAACCCCTTATGGATTAGCCTTAAAAGTGACCCAATCGCAGTCGATTTTTACAATAGGAGGTTCACTTTCAGTCAATGCTCACGGAAGGGATATCCGTTTTGGTTCAATGGCTGAAACAGTAAAGGAAATGACTTTATTAACACCAACAGGTGAAATCAAGACTGTCAGCCGTGATGACTCGGAGGCCTGGATGAAGTACGTGATTGGCGGATATGGATTATTCGGTGTGATCTTAGATGTAACATTGGAATTAGCCGAAAACGAGATATACACCATTCATACAGAGAAACTAAATACAGCTGATTATGAATCCTATTTTGCTAATCTAATAGACGACACAAATACAGCTATGCACTATGCTAGAGTAAGTGTTGCTCCCAATACGTTTTTAGACGAAATGTATGTAATCGATTATAACTATACAGGAAAACAGGATGATGAAACATCACTTAAAGGAGAAAAAGGTGTTCGACTCAGTAAGCTTGCACTTGATTTGGGTCGGCAAGGTGGTGTTTTGGAGGATCTTTTCTGGAAGTCTCAAAAGCTATATATTGATTCAATAGATGGCAATGAAATTACTCGAAATAACGCTATGCGCTCGGAATCAACATTCATGGAATTTACGAAACATGGTCGGGTCGAAGTGTTACAAGAGTTTTTTGTTCCAGTCCATTCATATGAAGAATACATAAGTGATTTAAAGCAATTGATTTCACCTAACGACAAAGATGATGATTTTAAAGTCCATAATATTACAGTGCGATATGCAGCTGAAGACAGCCACACGAGTTTAAGTTATGCCAACGAAGATATGTTTGGTCTGGTTATATTGATAGAACATGGATTAGCAGAAGAAGAAATTGCTAATGCCACCTCAAGGATTCAAGAATGGACCAGCTTAACAACAAAACACGGAGGAACCTATTACCTTCCATATTATCGCTATCAAACAAAAGAACAATTCAGGGACACCTATCCTGAATGGGAAAGTTTCCTGGACGAAAAATTAAGAAGAGATCCAAACGAAATCTTTCAAAATTTATTCTATGACTATTATATCAAGTGAAGGAGCACGGCATGAAGATTAAGAATGTATGGCAGATCCCTCTCGTTGTAACAGTCGGACAGGTAGCTATTTTTCCATATTATATTATATGGTTAAAAGAGGTATCTTTGACTTTCTCTTTATTTGCATGGATGTTTGCCATTTTTTCTTTCTCAGCTGCTTGGGGGTTTCGTCTTTTTCAGTTGAAAAGGAGTAAGCTTGATTCCTCAATTTCCTTTATTTATATTGGGATGGGTTTTGTATATATAGTTGTGGGAGGGGTAAAGCATACATTTGAATACCTTCCATACCTTGTCGTTTTGTTACAAATTTCACTAGGCCTACTACAGGGTTATTTTCGTGCATGGCATATCGAACAGAAGATCTATCGCTTACATGTTGTGAATCACTACCTAGTTGTTGGAGTAGCTATGATTGGGCTTTCTTTTGTTAAAATAGTTTCCCCCGGAGTCTTTATTACTGGCTTTGGATGTGTGTTGTGTTGTTGTGGATTTTTGGATTTTATCAGTAAAAAAAAGCTAAAAATAAATAGCAAGAATCCTGTACTTTAAATGTATCTTACTGGACTTTGGAAACTATATAGAAGATATCGTTATCTTAGCTCCTGTTGTTTTTAATTAATGGGGGCTTCTTCAAGATGAATAAGTTTCTTTTTTGTTGAACTAATTGAACACTAACGGGCATTTTAGTGAAAGAAAGTATAATAAAAGGGTAAATGATAATGCATCAGACTGAATTTCTTAAAATTAACAAAGAGGGTGAAAGGTTGCTGAGGGCTTTTTTGCAGCGGCAGCATTGCCTGTTGATGGTCCTTATAGACCTACTAAAAGGCATTGAGTTTCTTCTATGATGTAAAATCGAAAAGATATTAGAATTAGGATTCGGTAATGGTCAATCTTTAAAAAATTGTGGATGAATTTTGTGGAGAATTTAATAGTGAAAGTGATCCCTATGATTGGTACTCAACCAAAAGGCATCAATGATTCCTTAAACAATGATTGTTAAATGTTCCTAACCATAATAATCCTTATTCAATTAACGGTTGCTTCAGTTAAATATCTCCATAATGATAAGACCTTCAACATACCACGCTTTAAATATTGATAGGATATTGAAGGTCTCTTTGATGCTTCAAACCTTTTTTCTGTAATTTCTCAATCCGCAACCTATCCATGTGTTTAACATATCCATTGTTCCTTGATCTACATTAATGATATCTGTATTAAGATTCTCGATAACTGTAAAATAGTTACTTGTTTCTGTTATTTAAGCTATTGCTTTGTTAATGTTTACAACTTTCTCACCTGTCCAAGGGTTGTCTGAACCCCAGACACAGCAATAAAAAAGAAACCTGACTCACCAGGTTTCTTTTCCCCATCATCTATAGGTTGATCTTCTTGACTCTCCACTGCTTTTCCTGCTGAGTGTATTGATTCAGCTTGGATGAAAGTTGGCTGGCCTCATGCTGATTCACGAAGAACTTGAATGTTTTGCTGAGTGAATCCTTTAGGACTTCATGAGTGCCGTTGTTTTTTCTGTGTAAAATATACATGTTGTCTGTCAGCTCCTTCATTAACGATTGATTAAATTGTGCCAAAAAACGAATGAAAAAGTTGACGAATCGTGGGATGATTTTTGGTTTTTATTCGACATTTTATGGGTATATCCCTTTATTTTCCTTGTTATGTGGGTGGTCCGGTTTTTCGTAAGAATGTGTGAACGGAGGAGATTGTGGTAGCGTATATAACCTTTTTGTTATATAGTGGACGGAGAAACTTTTTTAGAAGGTGGGTGATGGGATGATTTCGACTGCTCCCGGTGTGGAGAAGATGAGTGCTTTTTTTAAGGTGCTTGGAGATCCGACGAGGCTTGAGATGCTGAGAAGGATGTATACGAGTGAGCATTGTGTGTGTGAGTTTGTTGAGATGTTTCAGATTTCGCAGCCGGCGATTAGCCGACATCTGCGGGTGATGAAGCAGGCTGGGATTGTGCTTGAGCGCAGGGACCGTCAGTGGAATTATTTCCGGTTGAATGAGCAGGATCCGTGTTATCCGATTCTTGTTCAGGCGATCAAGGAGCTGGGTGAGCTGCCGATTCACGAACAAAACCTTTTGAAAATAAAATGTTAACGGACGGAGGACTCCGTTCTTTTGTAGACTGTATATAACAGTATTGTTATATGCCTATATTCAACAGAGAGGATGTTGACAATGAAAAAGATTCAGATTTTTGATCCTGCGATGTGCTGTTCGACAGGGGTCTGCGGAACGAGCTTTGATCCTGACCTGCCTAGGGTGGCTTCAGTTGTGAGCTTTCTGAAACAGAAGAATTATCCGATTGAGCGGTTTAATCTGACAAGTGAGCCTCATCGTTTTGTAGAGAACAAAACGGTTCAGGAGGCGTTGGCGAAAAATCCCGAGGGTCTGCCATTTACGCTGGTGGAGGGTGTGATTGTGCAGGAGGGGACTTATTTATCGAATCAGGCATTTTCTGAAGTGACAGGAATTGCTGCAGATCAGTTTCCTTCTGCAGGTGATGCGCCGAAGCAGAAAATCAGATTATCGATTCAGTGAGGAGTGGAATGATGCAGGATTTTTTAATCGACGAGCTTCCACTAACCCCTTTTGTATTTTTAACCGGAAAAGGGGGAGTAGGAAAGACTTCTACAGCTTCCCTGCTGGCGATTACGCTTGCTGATCAGGGGAAGAGGATATTGCTGGTGTCTACGGATCCTGCAAGCAATCTGCAGGATGTATTTGAGACGGAGCTGACGGAAACGCCTAAGGAAATCGGGGATGTACCTAATCTTCATGTGGCGAATTTTGATCCTGAACAGGCTGCAGCTTTATATAAGGAAAAGGTTGTTGGCCCTTACCGCGGCGTGCTTCCGGACCTGGTTGTCCAGTCGATGGAGGAGCAGCTTTCCGGTGCCTGTACGGTTGAAATTGCGGCTTTTGATCAATTTACCGGGCTGCTTTCTTCAAGAGAGCTGAGAGGGCAGTACGATCATATTTTGTTTGACACTGCGCCGACAGGGCATACGCTCAGGCTGTTGAGTTTGCCGAATGCCTGGAATGTCTATCTCGATGAGAACACGAGTGGTGCGTCCTGTTTAGGTCCGCTGGCCGGTCTTACGGACAAGAAATCTCAATATGAGTATGCAACAGAGATGCTGCGCGATGAGACGGTGACAACACTGCTGCTCGTTGCACGTCCGGAGGAGTCAACGCTGACAGAGGCTGCAAGAGCTTATAAGGAATTGAAGGAAACCGGCATGAAGCATACGCTGCTTGTGATTAATGGCGTTTTACAGTCAGAAGATCAGGGGGATGCATACCGTCAGTCCTTTATTAAAAGGCAGCAGCTCGCGCTGGAAAATATGCCGGCAGAATTATTGGAGCCACAACGTTATTATCTGCCTTATGTGACTGCGAGTCTGGCAAGTGTTGCTGATATCAGAGGGTGGTTAACGAAATCTCCAGGGCGTGTTCCGGTGGAGCGGGAGGCTTTTCGGGGTGATCGACTTGAGACGTTCGTAGAGGAGCTTGAGCAGGCTGGCCCGGGAATTGTCATGGCGATGGGGAAGGGTGGCGTCGGTAAGACAACGGTCGCTTCCATGATTGCCACGAGTCTTGCTGATCGTGGGCATCGTGTTATTTTAACGACAACGGATCCTGCCTCACATGTCGAGCAGGTGATGGGTGAGATGGATCAGCCTCTGTTATCAGTAGAGCGGATTGATCCTAAACGGGAGACGGAACGATACAGAGACACTGTTTTTAAACGGGCAGGTGAAATTTCGCCGGAGGAAAAGGCGCTTCTTGAGGAGGATCTTAATTCTCCGTGTACAGAGGAGATTGCTGTTTTCCGTGCGTTTGCCGATACGGTTGCGCGGGCTGGAGAGGCGTTTGTGGTCATTGACACTGCACCAACCGGTCACACCCTCCTTTTACTGGATGCGACAGAGGCGTATCACCGTGAAATGGAGCGCTCAACGGGTGAAGTGCCGGAGGCTGTGCGCTTACTTTTACCTAAATTGAGGGATCCAGCTTTTACACATGTGTTGATTACAACACTGCCAGAGGCAACGCCGGTTTATGAGGCGTCACGTCTGCAGGACGATTTAATACGCGCAGGAATCCGTCCGCAGGGGTGGATCGTGAATCAGTCACTGGCTGTCACTGATACACAGGATGCCATTCTTGGTCAGAAGGCAGAGAATGAGCACAGATGGATTCAGGAAATTGAGCGGCTGAGTGACGACAAAGCTGCATACATTCCATGGATGGAAAAGCAATTAACAGGCTATCATACATTACTTGAAGCAGTGAAAGGATGAGGAACATGAACATTACACCAGGTGCTGTATCATTTTTAAAGCAGGTTGTTGAAGAAAAAGGAGCAGAGGGAATCCGCTTCTTTAAAGCGGGAGAGGGCTGCTGTGGACCAAGCTTCGGACTTGGACTGGACCCGTCACAGGAAAACGATCAGATTCATCAGTTTGATGGGTTGCAGCTTGCTGTGGATGCTGAGCTTGGCTCAGTGGATGCGATTACCCTTGATGTGGAAGAAACACCGGAGGGACCTCAGATTGTTATGCTTGGCGGAAATGCCTGCTGAGCTCTTATGACAAACGATGCGGGAAGTTGAACGCTCCCGCTCTTTTTTTTGTACTATCATTTAAAACACGGAGGGAAATAACTCATGACGAAGCTGATGATTATTGGATCGGTCGCGGCCGGTACATCTGTCGGGGCGAAAGCACGAAGAAACAGTGAAGACCTGCAGATTACGATATACGACAGAGATACTGATATCTCTTATTCAGGCTGCGGAATTCCTTATTATGTTGGAGGAGAGGTGTCCGGTCTTGACGAGCTGACACCGAGAAATGCAGCATGGTTTAAAAAGCGTTATAACATTGATATTCACACACAGCATGAGGTGGAGAGCATTAACCATCAGGAAAAAACGGCTGTGATCAGAAATCTCGTAACGAATGAAACATTTACGGATACGTACGACACGCTTGTTCTGGCAACCGGGGCATCAAGCTTTGTTCCGCCAATTCCGGGTGTAGAGGCTGAGAATGTATTCAGCGTCCGGAATATCCGCAATGCCGGTGAAATCCGCTCTTATGTAGAGACTCATCAGCCAAAAACGGCGACGATTGTCGGAGGCGGTTTTATCGGACTTGAAATGGCTGAGCAGCTGACGCAAAGAGGGATTGAGGTGACACTGATTGAACGTCTCCCGCAGGTCATGCCTCCACTTGACCGGGATATGGCACAGCGAGTGGCCGATCATTTACAGGATAAAAAGGTGAAGCTGTTGACCGGGGAAACGGTTCAGTCTTTAGATGGCGGACAGCGTATTACTTCTGTTCAGCTCGAAAGTGGACAGGCTGTTGAGACCGATCTTGTCATCCTTTCTGTTGGCATTCGTCCAAACACTGAGCTCGCAAAGGAAATCGGGGTAGAAATCGGCAGCACAGGTGCGATCAAAGTAAACAGAAAGATGCAGACGAATGTACCGGATGTGTATGCGGTTGGAGATGTGACGGAGAGCTTTTCTCTGATCACAGGAAAGCCGATATACAGACCGCTTGGATCAACAGCCAACAAAACAGGCAGAATTGCCGGACAGGTGATAACAGGGGATGAAGCAGAGCATCGCGGTATTTTAGGTACCGGGATCTTTAAAGTGTTTGATCTGGCAGTGGCCCAGACAGGTCTGACGGAAAAAGAAGCGGCTGAAGAAGGCTATGAAACTGAAGTGCTTCACAACATTAAACCCGACAGGCCTGAGTATATGGGCGGCAAGGAAATGGTCATCAAAGCAGTGGCCGATCGCAAAACAGGTAAGCTGCTTGGTGCCCAGATCGTGGGACCGCAGGGCGTTGATAAACGAATTGATGTATTTGTTACAGCCATCTCATTTGGCGCGAAGGCAGAAGATTTGTTCCATCTTGATCTTGCCTATGCACCTCCGTTTGCGACGACAAAGGATCCTGTGATGTATACGGGTATGGCGCTGCATAATGCCATCAGTGAAAAGGCTCCGCTGATCACGCCGCAGCAGCTGATCCGTGAAACAGAGAACGGTGAAACGTTCCAGATCATTGATACAAGATCCAAAGCTCAATTTGAAAAAGCGCATGTGAAAGGAGCGGTTCATATTCCGCTTGGCGATTTAAGAACGAGAGCGAATGAACTGAACCGTGACCTGAAAACCGTTGTATATTGTAACAAAGGTGTGACTGGAAATGCTGCGCAGAATATCCTGATTAATCACGGCTTTAAGCAAGTGTATAATCTGTCAGGTGGAAATAAAAACTATCAGCACGTGGTGAACAGCCGCTAAATTCAAAAAGCCGTCTTTTGACGGCTTTTTCCAAATAAATAGGGAGAGCACACTTCAGGCGTTTAATATGCTAAAGAATTTATAAATATAGTAGAAATTTCTGGCATGTGACCGATAAATAAAGAAACCGGTACTCTTTACCGGTGACCCTATTTCACGTGAGGTGAGTCCTTTGCGATACAATCGAAAAGACAGTTTTCGCTTTACCTTCAAAACCCCGCTAAAGGCTGCATTTTCTATTTATGAGCTAAACGGAAAAGAAGTTCATTCTCATGCAGGCACGGCTTTAATGCACGATCTCAGTCCGAGCGGAACTAAAATCAGCACGAATCTTAACCTCCCAGTAGATAAAAATAGCGATTACCCTGTAAAGATCCATTTGCAATTCATGCTGAATCAGTCTGTATATGAAATAAAGGCTGAAATCATCTGGAAGAAAATTTACTTTGATGATTATTTTTACGGTGTGCATTTTTATGCAGGTGATGACATTAAAGAAGAAATTATTCAGCAGTTAAAGGTGTATGTGAAACAGGTATAGAAAAGCGGAACAACTCTGACACGAGTTGTTCCGCTTTTTTGAATTACGCTGCTTCAACAGCTGACCCTTTTCTGCTCTTTGCCTTTCTGTTGGCAATATAGATCCCGCTGAAGATGATCAGCATGCCTGCAATCAGTGATGGCGTAACGGCTTCATCCAGGAGGACACTTCCCCAGATCATGGCTGAAACCGGAGCTAAATAGGTGACGGTTGTGGCGAACTCGGGTGAGCTTTCTTTTACCAGATAATAATACAGCAGATAGGCGATCCCTGAGCCAAAGCAGCCGAGTCCGATTGCAGCGATCCAGAACGTCTGATCAAACGTAAAGGCTGCAGGTGAGGTTCCTGACACAAGCATGGCAGCAAGACTGATGATTGCCCCTGTAATAAGTGAGCTCGTTGACAGCAGCACGACCCCCGTATTTCTGGCAAAGCGCATGACATAATGGGAGCCGAAGCCATAGCACATCGCTCCGAGGACCATCGTGCCAACCCCCACAAACTCAGATGAAAATAATCCGCCTACATTAAATTCAATCAGGACGAGGACGCCTAGAAATCCTGTAGCAATGCCTGTCCATTGTCTTGCATTAAGCTTCTTTTTAAATAGAAAGAAACCGATCAGTCCTGCACACACAGGAGTGAGCGCATTCAAAACGGAAGCCGTATTGGATGCAATCTGTGTCTCGCTTAAGGCGATCAGTGCCCAGGGAAAAGCGGCGTTAAACAGTCCGATTACCACCAGGTGTCCCCATGGAACAGGTGTCGTCAACCGCTTTCGCTGAGTCCATAAAATCGGCAGTAAAATCAGCGCTCCCGCTGTACAGCGGATAAAAACGGTTCCCCAGACACCGGAGGATTCGGCAAGCAATTTAATAAAGACAAAAGACAGTCCCCAGATTAAACTGAGTCCTGCCAGTGCGAAATAAGGTCTCATAAGCTTCTCCTTACTGTCCGATCAGCGTAACGGTGTAGGAACGTGAGCGTCTCGGTCCGTCAAATTCACAAAAATAAATGCCCTGCCATGTGCCTAACACGAGCTGTCCGTTTTGAACAGGGATCGTCTGGGCATGTCCAACTGTACTTGTTTTCAGGTGAGCGGCCGTGTTGCCCTCCATATGAAGGTCCTGATCGTGATGCCATGGATACACTTCATCGAGGCGTCTCAGAAAATCGGTTTTAACATCCGGATCTGCATTTTCGTTTACCGTAATACCGGCCGTTGTATGTCTGGACGTCACAACGGCAATCCCTGAAGTGAAGCCCTGATTCGTGATCCAGTGCTGCACGTCATCTGTTATCTCAATCATTTCATCGCGTTTTGAGGTAAGTAAAATAAAGGTTTCAAACATGTATAATCTCTCCTTTCTCTAACAGTGTAACGCCTGATAGAAGTTTAGGAAACTCCTAATTAAGTGTCACGTTTTTCCACTGTTCACAGCATGTTGAAATGAAAGCGTTTTAATTTACGGAAATATTGATAAATTCAGAATACTTGTTGATATACCTCACATAGCTGTGTATGATGGTCTTTATATAAAGCTCTGAGACAGGGCTTCAATTAAACTAACAGATACAGCGGGAGGATGAAGACGATGGATTCAACGAAAAAAGATTTACGTATCAGAAGTAAGGTGATCAGTGAAGGAGTGAATCGTGTACCAAACCGTTCAATGCTTCGTGCTGTTGGATTTAAAGATGAGGATTTTAAGAAGCCGATGATCGGGATCGCCAGCACTTGGAGTGAAGTCACACCGTGTAATGTACATATTGATAAGCTCGCAGCACAGGCAAAAGCCGGAGCGAGATCAGGCGGCGGTGCGCCAATGATCTTTAACACGATTACAGTATCTGATGGCATTGCGATGGGGCATGAAGGAATGTTCTACTCACTGCCGAGCCGTGAAGTCATTGCGGATTCGATTGAAACCGTCACAAGTGCAGAACGTCTTGATGGCATCGTGGCAATCGGTGGCTGTGATAAAACAACCCCTGCATGCGTTATGGCCATTGCGCGCATGAACATTCCATCCGTTTATGTGTATGGCGGCACGATCGCACCAGGGAAGCTCGATGGGAAGGATATTGACATCGTTTCTTCTTTTGAAGCGGTAGGACAGTATCAGGAAGGTCTGATTGATGACGAGCAACTTTATAAGGTGGAATGTCATGCCTGTCCGGGTGCAGGCGCATGTGGCGGTATGTATACAGCCAACACCATGGCATCTGCGGTTGAAGCGTTAGGGATGAGTATCCCTGGATCTTCTTCTACACCGGCAGTTAACAACTATAAGGAAAAAGAATGTGAGCAGGCTGGTGAGCTTGTTGTACAGCTTCTTGAAAAAGACATTTATCCGCGCGATATCATGACAAAAGAAGCGTTTGAAAATGCGATTACTGTCGTGATGGCACTTGGCGGCTCAACGAATGCGTTTCTTCATTTACTGGCGATGGCTCATTCTGCAGAAGTCGATCTCACAATGGATGATTTCGAGCGCGTGCGCCAAAACGTACCGCACATTGCAGACCTGAAGCCGAGCGGTAAATACGTGATGCAGGATCTATACGAGGTTGGAGGCGTGCCGGCTGTGATGAAGGTTCTTTTAGAGGAAGGGCTGCTTCACGGGGACTGTATGACCGTAACGGGCAAGACTGTTGCTGAAAACCTGGCAGAAGCTGCGCCGTTAAAAGAAGGACAGGATGTCATCCGTCCGTTCAACAACCCGCTTAAGAAAACTGGCCCGCTTGTCGTGTTAAAAGGAAACCTTGCTCCGGAAGGCTCTGTTGCCAAAATGTCCGGACAGAAAATCAGCCGCTTTGAAGGGCCGGCACGTGTCTTTGACAGTGAGGATGACTGTGCAAAAGCGATTGAAAACAACCAGATCAAAGAAGGCGATGTAGTCGTGATCCGTCACGTTGGTCCAAAAGGCGGACCGGGAATGCCGGAAATGCTGTCAATCACAGCGATGATTGTCGGCCGTGGACTGAACGGAAAAGTCGCGCTCATGACAGACGGCCGCTTCTCAGGCGGATCACACGGGTTCGTGATCGGGCACATTGCACCTGAAGCATCGGTTGGCGGACCGATCGGATTGCTTAAGGAAGGTGATATCATCACGATCGACAGCGAAACGCAGGAGATCAACGTGAATCTTTCGGATGAGGAGTTTGAAGCACGTGCGAAGGCATGGGTGAAGCCGGCGCCGAAGCATACGCGAGGCATTCTTGCGAAGTATGCGAATGCCGTGTCTTCTTCATCGAAGGGTGCTGTGACAGACTGGTTTGAATAATGTTTTTGGAGCTGCTTCCTTTGGAGGCAGCTTTTTCTAAAAAAGCCGGGCCAGATTCCCCCTTCGCTTTCCACGGCCGCGCGGTGAGCCAGCTAGTGCTACGCACTACGCTGTCTCACCTGTCGCTTCTCTGCCGTAGGAGTCTTCGGGGGAATCTGGCCCTTTGGTTAAAAATCTATTTGCTCAAGTTCATCAAGTGCTCCGGCGTTCGCCGGATTGTTCTTGAAAGTGTCCGAGCTAGGGGCGAAAGTGACAAGGTTGAGCCAAAAAGTGTCCGAACTCGAGATGAAAGTGTCCAAGTGCACGGCCGCCTTCCGTTTTTCGCCCCTGCAAATCTGCCACTCCTCAGGCAGATTTTTCGATTCCCTCACGAAAAGAGGATATGATAATAGCATCAGGTATTTTTGAAGGAGGCAGGTTGTTGATGAAGATTGAGGTTTGGTCTGATTATGTATGTCCGTTTTGTTATATAGGGAAGAGGAAGCTTGAGAAGGCGCTTGAGTCGTTTGAGCATCGTGACCAGGTGGAGGTAGTTTACCGCAGTTTTCAGCTGGATCCGAATGCGCCGTTGAATGCGTCTGAGGATATGTATACGACGCTTGCTAAGAAGTACGGTATGTCTTATGAGCAGGCGGTTCAGATGACTGAAGGGGTTGTGCAGCAGGCGAAGGAAGTCGGTCTTGATTATGACTTCAGCAAAATGAAGCGTACGAATACGATGGACGCTCACCGTATTTCCCACTTTGCGATGGAAAAGGGGAAGGATAAGGAGCTGACTGAGCTGCTGTTGAAGGCTTACTTTATAGAAGGAAAGCATCTTGGAGAGCATGAGGAGTTGCTTGCGATTGCTGCTGAAGCCGGGCTTGATCGTGATGAGGTGAAGTCGGTGCTTGAGAGTGACCGTTATGCTGATGCTGTCAATGCGGATATCCAGACGGCGTCTCAGATTGGTGTGACGGGTGTTCCGTTTTTTGTACTTGAATCAAAATATGCGATTTCAGGTGCACAGCCGGATGAAGTGTTTGCCGGTGCATTAAAGCAGGTGTGGGATGAGACGAATAAGTCTCCGCTTGTCAATGTAGGCGGACAGGGAAATGCATGCGCAGATGATTCATGTGATATTTAATAGATGAACCGGACAAACCTGAGTTTTTCAGGTTTGTCCGTTTTTTTGTGTGGGTGAAATTTTTAAGAGTGGTTAAATAAACCCGGAGAGTGGTCAAATAACAGAAAAGAGTTGTCAAATAACCTCAAAAAGTTGTTCAATTATCCAAAAGTTTGGTCAAATAACCCCGAAGAGTGGTCAAATCGCCGCCGCAAGCAACCCAACAACCCCACAACACAAAAAAAGCCGTGCACGAGGCACGGCTTTTAAGCTAAAACGCTATTAAGATGCATCCTTCTTCGCTTCGTAGCGGATTTCATCCCAGCAGTCTGTATTTTTAATACCGAGTGCTGTCGGTTTGAAGGTTGGATCAAGTCCCTGGCTGCGCTGCTGCTCGTAGTCTTTAAGCACCTTGATCGCAATACCGCTTAAGAGCACGATACCGATAATGTTGATGATCGTCATCAGGGCCATGAATACGTCAGCCATGCTCCACACGAGTCCAAGGCTTGCGTATGAACCGAACATGACAAGTCCCATTGTCAGAACGCGATAGATGTTAAGCGCTGTTTTGCTCTTTTTGATAAATTCAATGTTTGTTTCACCGTAGTAGTAGCTTCCGATAATGGAGCTGAATGCGAACATGAAGATCGCTGCAGCAATAAAGATACCTGCCCAGTCACCAACCTGTGCACTCAGTGAGCTTTGAAGAAGTTCGATTCCTTCAAGTCCTGTTGACTGGTAATCTGTGTTGACAAGGATAATGAACGCTGTTGCAGAACACACAAGAAGTGTATCTACGTAAACACCAAGCGTCTGGATAAAGCCCTGCTTTGCCGGGTGGCTTACGTTTGCAGTAGCTGCAGCATTTGGCGCACTACCCATACCGGCTTCGTTCGAGAATAGTCCACGTCTTACACCCTGCATGATCGCTGCACCAATACCGCCTCCAAGCGCCTGTTCAAATCCGAACGCGCTGCTGACAATCGTTGCAAATACAGCAGGAATCTGAGAGAAGTTCATCACAACAACAATCAATGCAATGCCAATATAAAGCACGGCCATAATTGGTACAATGATACTTGAGAAGTTCGCAATACGGTGAACACCACCGAAAATGATGATACCTGTAAGAACAGTTACAATACCACCTACAACCAGACGGTCAATACCGAATGCACTTTCAAATGCGAGTGAAATTGTATTACTTTGAACTGAGTTGAAAATCAATCCAAACGTGATGGCAATGAGTACGGCAAAAATGATGCCTAACCAGCGTTTATTCAATCCTCTTTCAATATAGTAGGCAGGTCCGCCGCGGTAAGCTTTACCGTCACGTACTTTGTATACTTGCGCCAATGTACTCTCGATGAAGCTCGTCGCACCTCCGAGAAGTGCCACGATCCACATCCAGAAGACAGCACCCGGTCCACCAATGACGATCGCGACTGCGACCCCTGCAAGATTTCCTGTACCGATACGCGTAGCGGCACCAATAGAAAACGATTTAAAAGAGCTGATGCTTTTCATTCCATCTACCACAACTGATTTGTCACCGAGTACCCGTACCATTTCTTTTAAGTAACGGAACTGGACAAAGCGTGTTGCAATTGTGAAGTACAAACCGGCACCGAGTAACCCGGCAATCAGGATGTACGTCCATAAAAAATTGTTTAAACCATCAATAATTCCTTGCATGTTCTCCACCTCATCTGATTGAATTGTCTGAATGTTGTATAATGTACATGAATATTCATCGCTTGTAAATAGGAGATCGTAGGAAAGAATGTTGATTTATAAAGGTTCATGTAATTGATTTTTCCTTAAAATAGAAAACGGTATGCAAAAACGTGCATATCAATTTCCAGTTAATATTCAGAAAAATCCCTTTCCTTTAGCAAATGGAAGCGTTACAGTAACAAAATCATTTCCATTAGATAATCGAAATAAAATCTATCTGGAAAGGACAATTGTCTTTCTAGAAAAAATTTTTTATTTGTTTTAAAAATGATCCATTTAAAGAAATAAACCGTTATCTTTTTATGAATCGACCTTTAAAAGGAAGTGACGTGCTGTGGTTAGAAAAATCATGTTATCTGTTATGAGTGCGGCGGCGCTGTTTCTCGTTGGTTATGGTGTATTGCTTGCCAGTGAGAAAAATGAACCGCAGGAGCAGCAGGAAACGGCTTCAGCCCAGGAAAGTGATGAAACGCTTGGATCACTCGATGAAGCCGTAGCTGATGGAGAAGAAGAGGAATTTCCGATCCTGGAGCGGGATCTGGAAAAATATGAAGAGTTAATGGCAGCAAGGGAGCCGGAAGTGACGCCTTTAACCCCTGTCAGCTTAACCATCCCATCACTGGAGATTGAAGCGCCGGTTATTCAAGTGGGAATGCTTGAAAATGGTGAAATGGAAGTGCCTGAGGATGTCAATGAAGTCGGCTGGTTTGAACCGGGCGTGATGCCGGGTGCAAGAGGGAATTCAGTTCTTGCCGGTCACGTAGACAGCTATCGCGGACCTGCGGTATTTTTCAAACTGAAGGATTTAAAACAGGGTGACGAAATTATCGTAACCGGTGAAAATGGAGAAACGCTGACTTTCGCTGTAACGGATATTCAGACATATCCATCTGATGGTGCACCAATTGAACGTATTTTCGGACCATCAGGCGAGCGGAATCTCAATCTGATTACGTGTACCGGTCCCTTTAACAGAGACTCCGGTCAATATCCGGACCGTCTTGTAGTCTATACTCAACTCGTGGAAGAAGAGCCTGTTGAGATCGACTACGAACCATCTGTCCCTGAAAATGTTGAACTGACTGGTAATCTGCTGAAATGGTATGCCGTGCGCGATAAGGAAGTAGTCGGCTACCGCATTTATCAAAAGCAGGAAGACGGTACATTTGATTACATTGACAGCGTTTCTTATTTTGAACGTAAGAGTCTTGTGATCGAAGATGAACAAGGTGTCTATGCCGTATCATCCGTTGCTATTGATGGCAAAGAATCAGCAAAAGCGATCCTGCCACCGCAATAAGATAAAGCCTGCAACATCCGGTTTCCTAATCGGGTGCTGCAGGCTTTTTTGTTAAGGGAGTCGATTTGGATATTTAACAACCAAAAAGGGATGAAGCACATAGCTTCATCCCTTTTTATAATCAATATTGTCCACTTGCCTTAAGTTCTTTTCCTTTACGTCTGAAACGAAGGAACACAAGATACAGCATCGGCACGATAATCAGTGTTAACAAAGTAGAGAATGAAATACCGGCAATGATCGTAATCGCAAGCGGGGTGAACAGTGCGTCACCACTTACGGCAACCGGGATCAGTGCGACAATGGATGTTACAGCTGTCAGCACAATTGGACGGATTCTGACACGTCCTGATTCGATAACGGCTTCTTTTACGCTCATACCACCTTTGATTCCCTGTTCAATAAAGTCAATCAGCACAACAGAGTTTCGTACGACGATACCTGTCAGTGATACCATACCCATGACAGCCAGGAAGCTGATTGGTGTTTGAGTCACAAACAGTCCGAGAATCGCTCCGGCAATAGCGAGATAAACGGCTACCAGAACAAGGAATGGAAGAGATAACGAGTTAAACTGGAACGCAATTAACAGATAGACAAGGAAGATAACAATAATAAACAGTAAGATGATCTCTGAGAAGAAGTCATCCTGAGCTTCATTTTCCCCGCCAAGTGTCAATGTATAATCGGCATCCAGGTCTGCTCGGACATTATCCACAATCTCTGTTACTTTTGCTTCAAGGTCTTCCACTTCTCCAGGGAATGCGCGAATCGTAATCGCGCGTTCTCCATTTTCGTGTGGAATTCTTTGAAGCTGTGACGTTTCCTCAGCAGTCACCAGGTCACTTAAAGGAACCAGAGTTGGTGGTCCCTGAGTGGAAGTGCCTGCAGGAATCTCAATCTCTTCTAAAGGAATGTCCTCTCCCTGTGGAACAGGATCTACAAGAATCTTTAGATCACGCTGGGTCACCCCATCATCAAACGCAGCCATTGGCACCCCTTCTGTCACGAGGCGGATCTGCTGGCTGATTTGTTGAACAGAAATACCATTTTCCTCGAGCGCTTCACGATTTGGTGTGTAGGCGATCGAAGGTTCCTCTGCACCAATGTTATCCAGAACAAGATCAACACCCAGTGCATCAATTTCTGACATCACTTCATCACGAAGACTGATCAGCTGATCAAGCTCAGGACCAGCGACCGTAACAGTTACTGGCGCACCAGCTGGTGGTCCCTGCTGAATCGTTTCCATAAAGATCGTTGCATCAGGGTACTGGCTTCGAAGTTCATCCTGCCAGTCATCAATCAGTCCCTGCGAAGTCTGATTTTCGCGGTCTACACGCGCGACAATTTGTCCCGTATAATCACCGGTTGTATCAAGCGAGCTGTTAAACAGGTTAGGCAGTCCGGTTCCGGCGAAAATGGACGTTTCATAAACGCCTTCATCCTGCTGGAGTGTCTGCTCTATTTCCTGAAGGGTAGCAAGCGTCTCCTCAAGCGGCGTTCCAATCGGAAGCGTCACGTCCACCGTTACCTCTTCACGATCGGCAGCCGGAAAGAATTCAAATGGTGTTAATACGACTAAACCAAATAATAATGTGGTCAGCACGAGGCCGATGATAGACGTTAAAAACGGTTTTTTGATTGTTTTCTTCAGGATCTTATCTGCATAAACATCTGCAATCCAGTTCAGCGGTTTACCTAAAAGCCCCGGAGAATCAGATACTTTTTTCTTTGTTGTTTTATAGAAGCTGTAACGCATCATTGGTACAAGAACGAGCGCTACAATCGTTGATGCCAGAATCGTTGTAATCAGAACGGTTGGCAACGCACGGATAAAGGCACCGTTTCCTCCTGATAAAAACACAAGAGGGAGGAAGGTAAAGACAATGGCGAGAGATGAGGTCACGATAGACACCCACACTTCTTTTACGCCTGTAACAACGCCTGGCAGTGCTTTATCACCAAGCTTGAAACGACGCTGGATGTTATCGTTCACCACGATTGAGTCATCGACCAGGATACCGAGGGCAATAATGACCCCGATGACAGAAATCTGGTTCAAGTCAACGCCTGCTGAAGGGAGCGGAATGATCCCCATTAAAACGGATACAGGTACGGCTACAGCTACAACAATCGCACCGCCTGCAGTCAGACCGAGTGAACTCGTCACGATAACCGCAATTACAGCAATCGCCAGCGACAGGAATAATCCGTCGAAAATCGTATTAACAAGGTCAGCCTGAGAATAATAAGGCTCCAGTGTTAAGTCTTCAGGCAGCGTTTCTTCAAGCTCTGCTATTTTTTCTTCTACTGCCTCATTGACTGACGGAATATCCTGTCCTTCATCTAAAAATACGGTAAATGAAACAGCAGGACGATCTTCAATTGTAATTAAATCCTCTGTTTTCTTCGGTTGAACTTCAACAGCACCCACATCTGAGAGCTGTACCGCTTCACCCTGTGGATTTTGTCCGATGACTACCTGTTCAATTTCTTCGACTGCCTGATAAGATTCAATAGATAGCTGATAAATCGTGCCATCACTTTCCTGTTTTCCTAGTGGAACAGGGTTAAACTCTTCGTTAATGGCTGTCATTACCTGTGGAAATGCAAGGCCATTTTCGCCAAGACTGTCAGAATCGAGCGAAATGATGATTTCGTCTTCCTGAACACCTTTTACAGTCGTGCTGGAGACACCAGGGATCGCTGAAACTTCTTCATCCCACGTATCCATAATCGTGGAAAGACCATCGAAGCTTGTGCGGTTTTCCGCTGTGATCATGTAAGAGGCTACTGGGAAATTGGCAGCGGCCTCACTGACAGTTGTTTCGAGCACTTCTTCAGGAAAAGCGGCTGATGCGTCAGATACTTCCTGACGAATGGAGGACAGTGTTTCCTGTTTATCTGCTCCTTCTGCGATCGTCACAATAATTTGAGAAAAGCCTGCAGCAGAAGAGGAAGAGAATTCCTCAACACCGTCAATCCCCTCAATATTCCGTTCGATCGGATTGGTTACATTTTGTTCAACAGTTTCAGGTGTCGCTCCGGGATAAACGGTTGAAACCGTCGCAATGTTAATTTGCGTTTCCGGAATTTCACGCTGTGGAAGCTGAAGAAAAGTCAGCACCCCAACAATGACAAATAAAATAAATAAGATCATAAAAATCTTTGATCTTTTCAGCACCCACTCAAACATGTGTGCACCTCCTGCTTTCTCTTTGTAGTAGTAGAATAACCTTACTTTTTCACATTACCGACAGATGTGTCAAGAAAGAAGGTGCCGGGGTGTGTTTTCACATAGAAAGTCTAAGAAACTGGTTATTTCAGGGGAATTAGTGCGATTAAACATTTGATTTAGAAAACCTTTCTGTAATCATGATGACCCACTGGTAATGGATGCATTCCTGTTTCAAAAAAGAACACATTTTTTCTGAAATCTGACCACACAAAAAACCACAGTTGAATCAACTGTGGTTCGGTTTAATAAACTCTTTTTTCCCATATAACCTTCATACCGTCTAAGCCTTCGATGGCGTAATCTGCCAATGGTGTAAGCTGCTGCAGCATCTCAGGTTTCTCATTGACGAGGACACTTTTGCAGCCCGCCGCTTTTGACATCATCAAATCCACAATACTGTCGCCAACAACCAGTACCTCGTGAGCGGGAACTGTAAAATTACGCAACACCTTATCAAGCATATCAGGGGCGGGTTTTCCATGTGCGACAGAAGCAGGGGTTACAATAAAATCCGCTTTGTTATGGAAATCCAACAGCTTCAGGCATTCAACTGTCCGATCGTGCTGATCAGACGTCACAATACCTACGACATATCCTGCTTCTTTTAAAGAGTATAAAAGCTCCTTAGCTCCCTGTGTCGGAATAAATGCGTCCTTTATATTAAGGGAGCGGTTGCTTTCTTCAAGAAGCTTTTCAGATAAAGCCAGCGATTCAACCCAGGGCTTTTTTGTCTGCTGGTAAATGAGTGCGGCAATTGCGATTTTTTCTTCTTCTTCGCCCGCAATCGCAAGAAGTCCACTGTGATCAACGCCTTCACTGTCAACACCCATCATACGGTCCCACAAATCACCGTTGTGAAGACCGGCAATCGAAATAAAACGTTTTTTTCTTTCTTTATTTAACGCAATCCAGAAAGGCTCAGCCTGGAATAACGTACCGTCTTTGTCAAAAGCAATGACGGATGCTGAAATGGGTTGATCCCCAATCTGAATCGTCCTGATTGACATCGCTGACCCTCCGTTTAACTTTTATTTTTGGGCCTCTAAAAACTCTGTTACCTGTTCAGGTGATTTGGCATTGGCAGAATGCAGGTGCGCTTTCTTTTCGCCGTTTTGGAAAATAAGAAGACTTGGAATGCCCATGACTTCCTGTTCATCTGCGATTTCCGGCAGCTCATCACGATTCAGATTGAACCATTTATAGCCGTTATATTCATCCATTATGTCATCAATGAACATGTCCATTCTGCGGCAGTCCGGACACCAATCAGCTGTAAACTTCACAATAACCGGCTCTCCACTATTAATTGCCTCTTTAAATTGTTCAGTATTTTTAATTCCTTGCATGATACATCCCTCCATAGTGAAATCATAAAAGGTTTAATCCTAAAACGCAAAAGAAAGTGATTAATGTGTGAAAAAACTGATAATGATTCTCAGAATCATTGACTTGAGAGTCATTCTCAGCTAGACTTATTAACAGATTAATTGTACGACTGCGACGATTGCGAAGGAAACTAAAGGAGACAAGAGCTCATGCTTAAAACTCAGTCACTTACACTTGGATACGGAGATTCCATTATTATAGAAGAACTGGATTTAACAATACCAAAAGGCGAAATTTCTGTTTTAATCGGAGGTAACGGCTGCGGTAAATCAACCCTGCTGCGTTCCATGGCCCGCCTGTTAAAGCCGCATGACGGAGATGTCCTGTTAAACGGAAAAGAAATTAACCGCTACTCCTCACGTAAGGTTGCACAGGAAATGGCGATCCTGCCACAGTCACCTGTTGCACCTGAAGGACTTACGGTACTTCAACTCGTTAAGCAGGGGCGCTACCCTTATCAGGGATTCCTTCAGCAATGGTCCGCAAAAGATGAAGAAGCTGTTCAAAATGCACTGGCATCAACCGGGATGCTTGAGCTTCAGGACCGCTTTGTGGACGAACTTTCCGGAGGACAGCGTCAGCGTGCCTGGATTGCGATGACACTGGCGCAGGATACCGACATCATCCTGCTGGACGAGCCGACAACCTATCTCGATATGACGCACCAAATCGAAATTCTCGATCTGCTGTTCGAATTAAATGAGCGCGAAAACCGGACAATCGTCATGGTCCTTCATGATTTAAACCTTGCCTGCCGCTATGCTCACAACCTGATTGCCGTAAAAGACCGTACCGTTTACAAGCAGGGGAAACCGGAAGAGGTCATCAGCTGTGAAATGGTGCGCCACGTATTCGAAATGAACTGCCAGGTCACAACGGATCCGCTGTTCGGTACACCGTTGTGCATCCCGCACGGAAGAGGACGCTGCATCGTTCAGCAACCCGCTAATCCGGCAGTGGCCCAGTAAACTGACCAGATTCGATCATTTCGAGAGTCAGCTACTGTATAGATAAACACTGATTAAGAAAAAATGAGGAAACCGTCTATTTGGCGGTTTTTATCTTTTTAAAGGAGGAAGTCTGTCATGATAAACGAAAAAATAGATGCAATGGTAGAAAAATACGCAGAACTACTGACCGGAGATACTTCTGAAGAATCTATCGAAGAAATCAAACTTTATATTCTCTATAACCATATCGCCAAATCCATGCCAGCCTTAGCGAAGCATTGGAACGCTGTTTATCCGGAAGGGAAAGACGACATGAAAAAAATTGTGGCTGATATTCAGCGGAAAAATAAAGTGCTGAGAGAAGAGAAGAAGGATACATAAGAAAACCGGGCTGGGGGACATCCTCCGCTTTCCATGGCCGGGCGGTGAACCCCTTGTGCTTCGCACAATGGTTTCACCTGTCCCTTTCCGCCATAGGAGTCTACGGATGTCCCCCAACCCTATTGTTTATAATCCGCATATTTCAAATAATAACAAAATGCCGCGTAGTAGCTAACGATATTAAGCAAGGACGATCCGCGCGAAACATTGAATCGCGACAATTGAAAGAAAATCACACACATTTAAGGATGAATTTCTAATCTGCTTAACTCAACGGCAGCTGGCTCTGGTCAGTTCTTGCCTGCTGGGCAGCGGTCTGGATTTTGTTCGGTGTTTCCTGCTCAGGTTTGTACCAGTTCTGCTGCTGCATGAAAGAATAAAGAGTGTGCTGCTGTCTTGCCGTTTCCTCTGTAATAGACTGGATAAATTGAAACAGCGGCTGATTACTTGCTTCATTGGCGGCTACACTGTAGCTGACTGCCAGATGTTTTTCGAGAATAAGAATATCCGTTGCCCAGTCACGATCTGTCATGACGGCATTTGTCTGAATTTCCTGCATGCTGATTCCTCCTTACTGGATTTGTCCCGGCTGTGTCTGCTGTGATTGACCTGCCAGAAAAGCTGTCGTCTTCTCGTAATGATTTCTGTGCATGTTGCAGCATGTTTCAAGCTGTGCCTTTAACTGGGGATTCGTGCACTGTGCCGCAGCATAATGAGCTTTTTTCGCTGCAAGCATGTTCCATTCAAGAACGTCTTTCAAATAGAGGACATCCTTCGTAGAAAGTGATTGTTGATTCATCTCATATCCCTCCTTTAAAATCGGACTTAATTTGTCCAAATAATTCAGGTTTTATGCACCTATCTTTGTATTCAAATAAAAGGATTAATGATAGAATTAGACTGATTCATGTAACGATTTCCTATTTTCAAAAAATAGAGAGCGCTTGCAGGAAATATTTGATTCAGGGGGTTTGACATCATGGAACGAGTGATGCGTGATTTCTTTTTGTTCTTATCTAAAAATAAGCCGATGACCAAGGCGGCAAAGCAGTACGGACTGCGTTTCGGTGCAGCACGCTTTGTAGCAGGTGAAACCGTTGAACAGGCGGTAGAAGCCATTAAAAAACTCAATGAAGAAGGGCTTTGCGTCACGCTTGATTATCTTGGTGAATTTATAGATAACGAACAGGAAGCAGCAGAGATGACGGATCAGTGTGTGAAAGCCGTACATGCAATCGGTGAACACAACCTTGATTCACAGCTGTCACTCAAGCTGACATCAATGGGCCTTGACCTTTCAGAAGAGATTGCACTTGAAAACATGCGCAGAATCCTTGATGCTGCGGTTCAACATAACGTATTTGTCACCATTGATATGGAAGACTACGAAAGATGCGGCAAGACACTCAATATTTTCAAACAGCTCAAATCTGAATACGACAACATCGGCACCGTGATTCAGGCATACCTGTACCGTACAGAAGAAGACATGGTCGCCCTGAATGAATTTTCACCAAACCTGAGACTCGTAAAAGGCGCTTACAAAGAATCACCTGAAGTCGCCTACACAGATAAAAGCCAGGTCGATGAAAACTTTCGCAAAATTATCAAAATGCATCTGCTAAACGGCAACTACACAGCCGTTGCTACGCACGACGATGCAATTATTGACTATACAATCAAGCTAGTCGAAGAGCACAACATTCCAGCTGATCAATTCGAATTCCAGATGCTTTTCGGCATCCGCGAAGAACTTCAGCGCAAGCTTCATAAAAAAGGCTACAAAATGCGCGTATACATGCCATTCGGGACAGACTGGTACGGCTACTTCATGCGCCGCCTGGCAGAACGCCCAGCCAACGTGGCATTTGTTGCTAAAGGGATTATTAGTAAATAAACATAACCGGGCCGTATTCCCCCTACGCTTTCCGTGGCCGGGCGGTGAACCCCTTGTGCTTCGCACAATAGTTTCACCTGTCCCTTTCCGCCACAGGAGTCTCCGGGGGATTACGGCCCTTTTTTGATGAAGGAAATATAGCTGGAATTTTTATCTCTCATTTGCTTTTGCAGATTTTTAAGTGAGTTATTAAAGATTTTTATATTGCCATCTGTTATATGTGGGTGTGACGTTTTCAAATTAAATTCCACTTCATTAAAAACAACAAAAGTACCGGGGGATTCCGCAGACTCCTGCGGCAGAGGAGCGACAGGTGAGACAACGCAGCGCGAAGCGTAAGTTGGCTCACCGCGCGGCCTTGGAAAAGCGGAGACGGGCGTTTAGGGACGTACAAACTGGACCGGCCTCGACGGAGATAAAGGAAACACGGTGAACGAAGTGAACCGATGTTGACTTATCGGACGAGGGGACGGGAAGTTTGCTAGTCGCTGCCCGACGGAGCTAGACAAAGGAAAGCGGAGGAATCCCCCGGTACGGTTTTTAATAAATACTCTCAAATCAATAAATCACAGTCACACCACTCATTTTTTTACATAAAATAATGAAAGCGCTTTTTTAATGGTTGATTAATAGTGTGCCATCCATTAAAATGAAATTGTAAAGAATTTTCTTATATTTTTTTATCCAAAAAATGAATGATGATTCATTCAATTAACGGAAATGCACAATAAGGGGGATATTCAGTTGAGCAGACGTATTCAAAAAGCTGCCGTTATCGGATCAGGCGTCATGGGATCAGGCATTGCAGCACATTTAGCTAATATCGGTATTCCAGCGATGCTGCTAGACATCGTTCCGAATGAATTAACAGATGAGGAAAAAGCAAAGGGACTTACACTTGAGGATCGCGCAGTGCGCAACCGCTTCAGTGAAGGAGCCATTAAAAAATTATTTAAACAAAAACCTGCGCCGCTTGCGACGAAGTCAAATGCAGCACTGATTCAGGCTGGTAACCTTGAGGATCATCTTGAGCAGCTTGGTGAAGTGGACTGGATTATTGAAGTGGTTGTTGAAAACCTTGATGTGAAAAAGAAAGTGTTTGAGAAAGTGGAGCAGTACCGAAAGCAGGACAGCATTGTCAGCTCGAATACGTCAGGGATCTCCATTGAGGCGATGACTGAGGGACGTTCGAAGAATTTCAGAAGGAACTTCCTTGGAACTCACTTTTTTAACCCGCCACGTTATCTGAAGCTGCTGGAAGTCATTCCTACAGCGGATACGGACCCGGAAGTCGTTCAGTTTATGAAGGTATTCGGTGAGGATGTTCTGGGTAAAGGAGTCGTATTTGCGAAGGATACGCCGAACTTTATTGCCAATCGCATCGGTACATACGGTCTGCTCGTCACGGTAAAAGAGATGCTGAAAGGCGGATACAGTGTTGGGGAGGTTGACTCCGTAACTGGACCGCTGATCGGGCGTCCGAAGAGTGCGACATTCCGTACGCTGGATGTAGTAGGACTTGATACATTCATTCACGTAGCGAAAAACGTCTATGACAAAGTGGACGGTCAGGAAAAAGAAGTGTTTGAAGTTCCGGACTTTATGCTTCAGATGCGTGACAATGGCTGGCTTGGAAGTAAGTCAGGTCAGGGATTCTTTAAGAAGGAAGGCAAGGAAATCCTGCAGCTGAATCCTGAATCAATGGAGTATGAAGCACGCGGAAAATTGAAGGCTGCCTCTGTTGAGATGGCGAAGCAGGAGAAAGGCTTCGCCGGCAAGCTGAAGACGCTTGTTTACGGTAAAGACCGTGCATCTGAGCTGTTATGGTCAATTCTTGCACCGGTTCTTGTGTACTCGGCTGAACTGACAGGTGAGATTGCAGACGATATTACCGGTATTGATCAGGCGATGAAATGGGGCTTTGGCTGGGAGAAGGGTCCTTTTGAAACGTGGGATGCCATTGGTGTAGCAAAATCAGTTGAAAGAATGAAGGCTGAAGGCTTACACGTTCCTGCGTGGGTGGAAGAGATGATCGCAAACGGTCATGACTCGTTCTACAAAGAAGAAAATGGAGATCTTTTCTTCTATTATAACGGTGAATACCGTTTGATCGTTGGAAATGAAAAAGCGATCAACCTGAAGCAGCTGAAGAAAAAGCAGGGTGTCATTAAAAAGAACACAGGTGCAAGCCTGATTGATCTTGGAGATGGCGTTGCGCTTCTTGAATTCCACTCGCCGAATAATGCGATTGGTATGGACATTATCCAGATGATTAATTTCGCGGTTGAGGAAGTGTCTAAAAACTATAAAGGTCTTGTTATCGGGAACCAGGGCAAGAACTTCTGTGTTGGTGCGAACCTTGCGATGATCCTGATGGAAGCGCAGGATGATAACGTGTTTGAAATCGATATGGTCGTGAAGCATTTCCAGGAAGCGATGATGAAGCTGAAGTATAGCTCATTCCCGGTTGTGGCTGCACCATTCGGAATGACGCTCGGCGGTGGAACAGAGGTTTGTCTGCCGGCTGATCACATTCAGGCATCAGCTGAAACGTATATGGGACTTGTTGAAGTCGGTGTTGGCTTAATCCCTGGCGGCGGCGGAAACAAAGAGCTTTACCTGAATTACTACAACTCACTTCCAAAAGGTGTCGATTTCGACCTTCAGAAAGTCGCGAACAAAGTGTTTGAAACGATTGCGATGGCGAAGGTGTCAACATCAGCTGCTGAAGCGCGTGACAATCACTTCCTGACAGCGTCAGACGGCATCAGTGTCAATGGAGATCATCTCATTTATGACGCGAAGCAGGCGGTCATTCATTTAGCGGAGCACTATACAGCTCCTGTTAAAAAGAAAGTACCGGTTGTCGGTGAAACAGGTTACGCAACATTATTGCTTGGGGCACAGTCGATGCACCAGTCAGGCTTTATCTCAGAGCATGATCTGAAAATCGCCAAAAAGCTTGCGTATGTGATTGCAGGTGGAAAAGTTCCGTTTGGTACAGAAGTTGATGAAGAATATCTGCTTCGCCTTGAGAGAGAAGCTTTCCTGAGCCTGATTCAGGAACAGAAATCTCAAATGAGAATGCAGCACATGCTCGTAAAAGGCAGACCGCTTCGTAACTAATTAAAGATGGCAGCAGGCTTAGTTTTTCAGCTGCTGCATTCATAGATTGAAAGAATCGATGAGACATAAAGGGGGAGCACCATGCGTGAAGCAGTGATTGTGGCTGGAGCAAGAACTCCGGTCGGAAAAGCAAAAAAAGGAACGCTGGCTCATGTGCGTCCGGATGATTTAGGAGCACTTGCAGTCCGCGAAACATTAAAGCGTGCAGGAAATTATGATGGGGAAATCGATGATCTGATTTTCGGCTGTGCGATGCCGGAAGCAGAACAGGGAATGAATATGGCGCGTAATATCGGCGCACTTGCAGGATTATCTTATACGGTTCCGGCAATTACGATTAACCGTTACTGTTCATCAGGTCTTCAGTCTATTGCTTATGGCGCTGAGCGCATTATGCTTGGGCAGGCTGAAACGGTCATTGCCGGCGGAGCAGAATCCATGAGTCTTGTGCCGATGATGGGTCATACTGTTCGACCGAATGTCAAAATTGCTGAAGAAATGCCTGAGTATTATATGAGCATGGGCCATACAGCAGAGCAGGTTGCTCAAAAGTATGGCATCTCACGTGAGGATCAGGATGCATTTGCCGTTCGCAGTCACCAGAAGGCAGCAAAAGCACTTGCTGAAGGAAAGTTTGATGATGAAATCGTACCGGTGGATGTGACGTTCCGTTCTGTCGGAAGAGACAATCAGCTGCAGGAAAGAACAATCCAGTTCACACAGGATGAAGGTGTTCGTGCTGATTCAACCGTTGAATCACTGAGCAGACTCCGCCCGGCATTTTCCACAACGGGAAGTGTCACGGCAGGTAATGCTTCTCAGACGAGTGATGGAGCAGCTGCTGTAATGGTGATGGAACGTGAAAAGGCTGAAGCGTTAGGCTTAAAGCCGATTGCGAAGTTCCGTTCATTTGCAGTAGGAGGCGTACCACCGGAGATCATGGGTGTTGGTCCGGTTGAAGCGATTCCGAAAGCACTGAAGCTTGCAGGCCTATCACTATCTGATATTGATCTGTTTGAACTGAACGAAGCTTTTGCTTCCCAGTCAATTCAGGTCATCAGACAGCTTGGACTGAATGAAGACATTATCAACGTAAATGGTGGCGCTATTGCCCTTGGTCATCCACTTGGCTGTACAGGTGCAAAGCTGACACTTTCACTGCTTCATGAACTGCAGCGCAGACAGCAGCAGTTTGGAGTTGTCACAATGTGTATCGGTGGCGGAATGGGTGCTGCCGGCGTATTTGAAATGATTAACTAAATCAATTAAGGCTCGTTCGTACATTTAAAGGTGCGCCGTTCCGTTACGAACGGTCCCTTGCAACCGGGTCTTGCGTTGTCCCATTTCTGCTCAGTTTGCAGGATCCGGTTCCAAGGGAAATGAGTCTCAAACTAAACGAACAAACAGGGAGGAATTTTTCATGTCAAACGAAACAAAACAGCTTGTAAAAGGCGGAAGTTTTCTAATTGAGGAAGTGGAAGCAGCAAGCGTATTCACACCGGAGGATTACACAGATGAACAGAAAATGATTGCCAAAACAACTGAGGATTACGTATTAAACGAAGTCGTTCCTGAAGTGGAGCACATCGAAAATCATGAGTTTGACCGTTCAGTTAAGCTGTTAAAATCAGCTGGTGAGCTTGGTCTTCTTGGAGCGGATGTTCCTGAAGAGTACGGCGGCCTTGGACTTGATAAGATCAGCTCAGCTTTAATTGCTGAAAAAATGTCACGTGCAGGCGGCTTCTCCATTACACACGGTGCACACGTTGGAATCGGATCTCTGCCGATCGTTCTTTTCGGAAACGAAGAGCAGAAGCATAAGTATCTGCCAGCCCTTGCAACAGGCGAAAAAATCGCTGCATATGCACTGACAGAGCCAGGTTCAGGATCGGATGCACTTGGTGCTAAAACGACGGCTAAGCTGAACGAAGCAGGCACTCACTACGTGTTAAACGGTGAAAAGCAGTGGATCACCAATGCCGGTTTTGCTGATGTATTTGTCGTTTACGCAAAAATCGACGGAGAACACTTCTCTACATTTATCGTTGAACGTGAATTCCCAGGCGTGTCAGTAGGCGCTGAAGAAAAGAAAATGGGTATTAAGAGTTCCTCTACACGCACACTGATCCTTGAAGATGCTGAAGTACCGGTTGAAAATCTTCTTGGTGAGCACGGTAAAGGACATGTGATCGCCTTTAACATCCTGAACATTGGTCGTTACAAGCTCGGAGTAGGTACGGTTGGTGCTTCTAAGCGTGCGCTTGAGCTCGCAGTGAAGTATACAAACGAGCGTAAGCAGTTCAATACGCCGATCTCTTCTTTCAACCTGACAAAAGAAAAGCTTGCGACAATGGGTGCAAAGCTTTATGCAACAGAAAGCTCAGTGTACCGTACAGTTGGTCTGTTCGAAGATCGTATGAGCCAGCTTTCTGATGAAGAAATTAAGGATGGAAAAGAAGTAGCGAAATCAATTGCTGAATATGCGATTGAGTGCTCACTGAACAAAGTATTTGGCACTGAAACACTTGATTATATCGCAGATGAAGCGGTTCAGCTTCACGGCGGTTACGGCTTCATGCAGGAGTACGAAGTAGAGCGCATTTACCGCGACTCCCGTATCAACCGTATTTTCGAAGGAACAAACGAAATCAACCGCCTGCTCGTACCGGGAACTTACCTGCGTAAAGCAATGAAGGGCGAGCTTCCACTTCTTCAAAAAGCACAGGCGCTTCAGGGCGAACTGATGACGATGATGCCTGAAGAAATCAGTGACGAGCCGCTGGCACAGGAAGCATACCTTGTGAAAAATGCAAAGAAAATCGGTCTGTTAGCTGCCGGTCTTGCTGCTCAGAAATACGGAAAAGCACTTGAAGCAGAACAGGAAATCCTGGTAAACATTGCAGATATCGTATCACTTGCTTACGCAATGGAATCTGCTCTTCTCCGTACACAAAAAGCAGTTGAAAAATCAGGCCTTGAAAAGAACCAGCAAAAAGTTCTTTACACACAAATCTTCTGTCAGGAAGCATTCAACGAAATCGAAGGACACGCGAAAGAAACACTGATCGCAGCTGAGAGCGGCGACACACTTCGCATGATGCTGTCCGCCCTTCGTAAATTCACTCGCTACACGCCAGTGAACCTGATTCCAAAGAAACGCGAAGCAGCAGCAACACTGATTACGGCTGAGAAATTTGTGGTTTGATGATGAAGCAAATTCGGAGCACTCTTTTAAAGGGTGCTCTTTTTAATGTTTAAGTGTCAATGATAAAAGGTAGAGTATGACATTGACATATAGGGGCTTTACTATTATTATATGTTTAAACTTTTAAACATATAAACAGAAGGAGTGTTTTAGATGAATGTGTTAATTACTGGCGCTTCAGGTGGAATAGGGATGGAGCTTGCGAAGCTGTTTGCTGAAAAAGGTCATACATTACTGTTAGCGGCGAGAAGCGAGGATAAGCTGAGAGAACTGGCTGATGAGTGGATGCGTAAATTTACGATTGAAACGCATATTTTCAAGAGTGATTTATCAAAGGCAGGAGCAGCTGAAAAGCTTTATGGTGAAGTGAAAGCAAAAGGATTAAAAGTTGACATTCTGATCAACAATGCCGGAGTCGGTCTTTTCGGAGAATTTCATAAAACGGACCTGATAAAGGAGCAGGAGATGATTCAGCTGAATATAACATCGCTGACAGAGCTCTCCAAACTGTTTGGCCGTGAAATGGTGGAGGCGAAGCAGGGTAAAATTCTTAACGTAGCCTCAACAGCTGCCTTTTTCCCGGGTCCTCTGATGGCGGTTTATTATGCGTCAAAGGCTTATGTGAAATCGCTGACTGAAGCACTTGATAATGAATGGTCAGATCATGGCGTTCAGGTGTCCGGTTTGTATCCTGGACCAACGAGCACAGGCTTTAAAGATGCGGCTGAACTTGATGATTCAAAATTGTTTAAGAACGGCACGATGAAAGCGGAAGCGGTGGCTAAGATTGCATTTATTGAATTTATGAATGGGAAAAGACAGATTGTACCTGGCGGCATGAACAAGCTGCAGTCTAAAGCAAGCAGGCTCATTTCACGGAAAACTGCAGCAAATATTGTAAGGAAAACGCAGGACAGGGTATAATATTGGCAGGAACGGGGTGACAGCAATGGGGGAACAGGCAGTAAAAGCATTTCGCGACTGTATACCATTATTTCAGGCGCTGAGTGATCCGTATCGTCAGGATATTGTGTTGATTCTGGCTGATATAGATTCCATGACGGTCAATCAATTGACAGACAGACTTCCACTTTCCCGTCCCGCTGTTTCACACCATTTAAAAATCCTTCGTGAGCAGGGCATTTTGAAAATGGAACAGCAGGGCACACAGCGGTATTATTCACTCGCCCTCGAAGGTGCACTGGAGCAGCTGAAGCATTTAATTATTACGGTAGAAGACCGTTGTTATTAGATAAGGAGGAGTTACTATGGCAATTACTTTTTATACGTATCCGAAATGCGGCACGTGCCGTAAAGCAAAAAAATGGCTCGATGAAAATGATGTGGATTATTCAGAGATTCATTTAGTGGAGTCTCCGCCATCGAAAGAGACGTTAAAAGATCTTCATGAAAAAAGCGGAGTGGAGCTCAAAAAATTCTTTAATACGAGCGGAATGAAATACCGTGAGCTTGGATTAAAGGACAAACTTCCTACAATGAGCGATGATGAAAAGCTTGAGCTTCTTGCTTCTGACGGAATGCTGATCAAGCGCCCTCTGACAACAGACGGCAAACACGTAACAGTCGGCTTCAAAGAGCCTGAATTCGAAGAGAACTGGAAGGCATAAACATAGAAAGTTTTCTTGTTTTCACGGGCTGATTGTGACAAGATGAAAGAGTGAAATGATCTTTTAACATGTGGAGGGAAAAACATGAGTTCACCAAAAGAATTGCGTTATTCTGAAGAGCATGAGTGGGTAAAGGTTGAAGACGGAAAAGCAACAATCGGCATCACAAAGTTCGCACAGTCTGAGCTTGGCGATATCGTATTTGTTGAGCTTCCTGAAGTAGGCGATGAGCTAAAGGCAGACGAGCCATTCGGAAGTGTTGAGTCAGTTAAAACCGTTTCTGAGCTTTACGCACCAGTCAGCGGTAAAGTAGTTGAAGTCAACGAAGACCTTAACGACAGCCCTGAATACGTGAATGAATCTCCATACGAAAAGGCATGGATGGTCGTAGTTGAAATGTCTGACGAGTCAGAGCTTGATGAGCTGATGGACGCAGAAGCTTACGACAACATGACAAACGAAGGGTAATACATAAAAAAACACCGCTGCGGCGGTGTTTTTTTCGATATATTGACCCAAAATCATTAAATGCCCCCGGTCTGCGCCGGGATTTTTCGTGAGAGTTGTTAAATAACGGCTGAGAATGGTCAAATAACTAAGGAAAGTTGTCAAATAAAGCAAAAGAGTGGTTAAATAATCCGAATAAGTTGTCAAATAACCTCAAAGAGTTGTCAAATAAATCTGCTGGACGAGTCTCCTCCGCATTTCAAATCATTTACTCAAGATCATGAAATGCCCCCGGTCTGCGCCGGGATTTTTCACGAAAGTGACCAAGCTGAGTAGGAATGTGACCAAGCTGAGGTAGTAAGTGACCAAGTAACAGGTGGAAGTGTCCAAGTTCAGCTGAAATGTGACCAAGTTTGCTCCGAGAGTGTCCAAGTCCTAATCCAGCCTCTGCATTTCTGTGTTTAGCTCCAGTTCGCAGCGGCTAGTGCGCTTCCCTTAGTTCTGTCCGATAAGTCAACATCGGTTCACTTCGTTCACCGTGTTTCCTTTATCTCCGACGGGGCCGGTCCAGTTTGTACGTCCCTAAACGCCCGCCTCCGCCTTTCAAGGTGTCCAGCTGCGGCGACTAGCCCCTCGAGGTCATAAGTCTAAGCTGAACGAGGGCGAAGGTCAGCCCTCTTTTCATCTTCGCCTTATGCTTGTCGGGGCTGGACGAGTCGCCTCCGCATTTCTTATATTTGCATTTCCCACCCATACAGGCGAAAATAAAAGTAGTATCATATACTGGAATCAAGCCGTGACTAAGGATGATAGGGTGTGATCGGGTATGGATGATTTGTATGGGAAGGTCATTATTGTTGAGGGGACTTCTGATAAACGGAAGGTGCAGCCGATTATCAGGGAGCCTGTTGAGATTATTTGCACGAATGGAACGATCAGTTTGACAAAGATGGATGAATTGATTGATCAGCTTTTTAATAGAGAAGTGTATATTCTGGTTGATGCTGATGAAGCGGGTGAGAAGCTTAGAAAGCTGTTTAAACGCGAGTTTCCTGAGGCAGGACATCTTTACATTGACCGCATGTACAAAGAAGTTGCGACTACACCGGAACAGCATCTGGCATCGGTTCTGGTTGGAGCGGATATTGATATTTACACGGAGTATTTGGAAAAAAGGATGAATTCTTAAATGATCAAGGAATGGACCATTGATGAACTGAATAAACATATTCAAACAGGTAAAAGCACTGCGATGTATTTGTATACGCCGATGTGCGGGACATGTAAACTGGCCGGTAAAATGCTTGAGGTGACGGCTGCTGCAGTGAAGGAACCCGAGATTGGTAAAGCGGATCTGAATTACGTGGAATCGTTGGCAGAACAGTATGAAATTGAAAGCGTACCTTGTCTGCTGCTATTCAAAGACGGCCGGCTGCAGGAGAAGATTTATAAATTCGAATCGGTCCCGACTCTATTTGAAGCATTTCAGCGCTTAACTTTACAGACAAAATAATTAAACTTTTTTATTGACTTTAAAAATTCAGCATGATACGATTTGTCTCGTACTCAAATTAAACGACATTAATCGACATTTAAATATAGTTAACTCTTATCAAGAGTGGTGGAGGGACGTGCCCGATGAAACCCGGCAACCGACAGTCAGCTGACTGGAAAGGTGCCAAGTCACACAGGATAACCTGGCAGATGAGAGAAAGACGTCTATTACGTACGCCTTTCTGCTTATCTGCGGGAAGGCGTTTTTTATTGATCCCGGGAAGGTGCCGGGGGACAGGCACTGCTAAACGTTGATCCTTTAACGGGATAATAAGTTAATTTATGAAAGTAGGTGATGGCATGATTACCATCTCAGATGTTAAAAAAATCTTTAAGACAAAAAGCGGTCTGTTAACTGCTGTTGATAATGTAAACCTTCAGATCGAGGAGGGCGAAATTTTTGGTGTCATTGGCTACAGTGGTGCCGGAAAAAGTACCCTGATCCGTATGCTGAACGGTCTGGAGCAGCCATCGGAAGGAAAAGTAGACATTAATGGTAAAGTGATTTCCTCTATAAAAGGTGGAGACCTCCGAAAAGCCCGCCAGAAAATAAGCATGATTTTTCAGCACTTTAATCTGCTCTGGTCAAGAACGGTTGCGGAAAACATCGCTTTTCCACTTGAAATTGCAGGCGTTCCAAAAAGCCAGCGGGAGAAAAAAGTAAATGAACTGATTGAACTCGTTGGACTTGAAGGAAGAGGGGACGCCTATCCTTCACAGCTTTCAGGTGGACAGAAACAGCGCGTCGGCATTGCGCGCGCACTGGCCAACGATCCTGAAGTACTGCTCTGTGATGAAGCAACATCAGCATTGGATCCACAAACGACTGATTCCATTCTCGAGCTACTTGTTGATATTAATAAGCGACTCGGTCTGACAATCGTCTTAATCACTCACGAAATGCATGTAATCCGTAAGATCTGTCACCGTGTTGCTGTGATGGAAAACGGAAAAGTAGTAGAGCTTGGAAATGTGCTTGAAGTGTTCAAGCAGCCGAAGCAGCCTATTACAAAACGGTTCGTACAGCAGGTCACAGAGCCGGAGGAAACGCGGGAAACAATCGAGCATCTGCTCAAGGATTATAAGGGTGGCATCGTTGTGAAGCTGTCTTTTGTGGGCGAATCTGCTGAACAACCGCTCATCACAACATTGATCCGTAAATTCGACCTGGATGTTAATATCGTTCAGGGTAAAATCTCTCAAACGCAAAACGGTTCGTACGGTTCTCTGTTTATCCATCTTCGCGGAAATGACGATGAGGTTCAGAAAGCTGTAGCATTTATCGAAGAATCAAATGTCGGTGTGGAGGTGATCACACATGATTGAGCAGATTTTTCCGAATGTTGACTGGGATTCAATGTGGGAAGCCACGTATGAAACGATTTACATGACGACTTTATCAGTGGCTGCGACATTCATCATCGGACTGGCTTTAGGTATCGTATTGTTTTTAACTTCAAAAGGGAATCTGTGGGATAACAAAATCGTTTATGCGATCACAAACGCATTGGTTAATATTTTCAGATCGATTCCGTTTATTATCCTGATTGTATTGTTAATTCCATTTACCCGGGCTATGCTCGGAACGATTCGTGGTGCTGATGCAGCACTGCCTGCTTTAATCATCGGAGCAGCTCCGTTTTATGCCCGTATGGTGGAGATCGCCCTTCGCGAAATTGACAAGGGTGTCATTGAAGCAGCCCGATCTATGGGAGCAAAAGTCAGTACGATTATCTTTAAAGTATTGATTCCTGAATCACTGCCAGCTTTAGTATCAGGTATTACCGTAACCGCCATTGCGCTTGTCGGATATACAGCGATGGCTGGTGTTATCGGAGCAGGAGGACTTGGAAACCTTGCCTTCCTTGAAGGATTCCAGCGAAGCAGGGAAGACGTAACTCTTGCCGCGACGATTATCATTTTGATTATTGTATTTGTAATCCAATTTGTTGGTGACTTTTTCACCCGCAGACTGGATAAAAGATAAAAACATTTTAAAGGAGAGACACACACATGAAAAAATTCGTAGCAGGAACATTCGCAGCAACAAGTATTTTGGTATTAGCCGCTTGCGGTTCAGATAATGCAGAGGAGGGCATCGGTTCTGGTGAAGACGGCGAGCCGGTTGAACTGACAGTTGGAGCTTCCAACGTACCTCACGCTGAGATTCTTGAGCAGGCACAGCCGATTCTTGAAGAAGAAGGCATCACGTTAAATATTGAAACGTATCAGGATTATATTCTTCCAAACCAGGATCTTGAAGCTGGTGAAATTGATGCAAACTACTTCCAGCACGTGCCTTACCTGGAGTCACAGATCGCAGAGCTAGGTTATGACTTTGCCAATGCTGGAGGAATCCATATTGAGCCAATCGGTGTCTATTCTCAGAAGCATGAATCACTTGAAGATCTTCCAGAAGGTGCAGAAATTCTTATGAGTAACTCAGTAGCTGACCATGGCCGTATTTTAACAATGCTTGAAAAAGAAGGTCTGATCACACTTGATCCTGAAGTGGAAAAAACAGCTGCTGAAATTTCAGATATCGTAGAAAACCCTAAGAATCTTCAGTTTGAAGCAGATTATGAAGCAGCACTTCTTGTACAGCTTTATGAAAACAATGAAGGTGATGCAGTACTGATCAACTCAAACTATGCAATCGATGCAGGTCTGAACCCGCTTGAGGATTCAATTGCAGTGGAAGACTCTGAGTCTCCATATGTAAACGTAATTGCTGTAAACAGCGGTGATGAAGAGAACGAAGCGATCCAGAAGCTTGTTGAAGTTTTAACTTCACAGGAAATCCAGGACTTCATTCTTGAAGAGTGGGGCGGATCAGTCGTACCGGTTGACGCTGAATAATTTTCTTAGAAACGGATCTCTTGATGAGGTCCGTTTTTTAAATTGTTAAATACAATTAATAAACCGGGCCTGGGGCATCCTTCGCTTTCCGCGGCCGCGCGGTGAGCCAGCTAATGCTTCGCATTACGCTGTCTCACCTGTCGCTTCTCTGCCGCAGGAGTCTTCGGATGCCCCAGGCCCTCTTTTTGTTTTTATAAACAATGCTAAGTTTGTGAGGATAGAGGTGAAGTTCGTGAGCTTGAGCTTCCTGAATGTGAGGTTAGATGAAGAATTCGTGAGGTTAATCGGCCCGAATGTGAGTTCAGTGAGAAAAAGCCTGTATGCCGCGGAACTTAGTAGCATGACCGAACCCCGAACTGCTTCCGCGTCAAACAATCCCGGGACAAATGTGAGTTTGTTATCAACTTTTGTGAGGTTAGAGAAAGAATTCGTAAGCTAGTGCCGTCTGAATGTAAGGTTAGATGGTGAATTCGTGAGGTTAACCATTGCGAATGTGAGTTCAGTGATAAAAGGCCTGTATGCCGCGGAACTTAGTAGCATGATCGAACCTCCATACTGTTTCCGCGTCAAACAATCCCTGCCTTAGGGTCCATCCTGATCAAAAATAAATTTGAAAAATTAAAAAATCTTTTGTAAAATGTTTACCAATATTTCCACGGGGTATAACCCATAACAGATAAGAGTCAGGAAGCCACGGACAAAAAACTTGAAAAGGAATGATTCATTATCCAATCGATTAAAGTGGATTACACGACCGACATGGAAAAAGCGATGCAGAGTTCTCACGGAGTAGGCTACGAAACGTATATGAGAAAGCATGATGTTCGGATGGATGTGGAAATGAAGAGAGAAGCAGACTATAAAAAAAGTCAGGAGCTTCTCAGAGACCTTGAAGGAAAGCCGTCGAATCATATATAATAGGAGAGATTGAAAAGTCAGTGTTTATTACACTGACTTTTTTCTGGTTATTAGGGAAGGATAATTGTCAGATAAAACCTGTCTGATAGGCAGGTCTGCCATATTTGATTCTAGTTTTAATTTGTTATAAGATTAGAATGAGAATAAACTGAGAATGGTTCTTCCATATCAAATAAGTGTAAAAACGGAGGTAATTCGACAATGGCTTCAACATTAGTTATTAAAGATCTTCATGTTGAGATTGAAGGCAAAGAGATTTTAAAAGGTGTAAACCTTGAATTAGATAGCGGTAAAATCCATGTTATCATGGGACCAAATGGAACAGGTAAATCAACACTTGCTTCTGCAATTATGGGTCACCCGAAGTTTGAAGTAACAAAAGGTGAAGTGCTGTTAAACGGCGAAAACGTTCTTGAGATGGAAGTGGACGAGCGCGCGCTTGCGGGTCTTTTCCTTGCAATGCAGTACCCAAGTGAAATCACTGGTGTAACAAACGCTGACTTCCTTCGCTCTGCGATCAATGCCCGCCGTGAAGAAGGACAGGAAATTTCATTAATGAAGTTCATCAAAGAACTTGATAAAAACATGGAATTCCTTGAAATGGATCAGGATATGGCACAGCGTTACCTGAATGAAGGTTTCTCCGGCGGTGAGAAGAAGCGTAACGAAATTCTTCAGCTAATGATGATTAAGCCAGAATTCGGTATTCTTGATGAAATCGACTCCGGTCTTGATATTGATGCACTTAAGGTTGTTTCTAAAGGAATCAACAAAATGCGCAGCGAAGATTTCGGTTGCCTGATCATCACTCACTATCAGCGTCTTCTTAACTACATTGAGCCTGATTATGTTCACGTTATGATGCAGGGCCGCGTCGTGAAATCAGGTGGACCTGAACTTGCACAGCGCCTTGAAAACGAAGGATATGACTGGATCAAGCAGGAGCTTGGCATCGAAGACGAAACAGTAGGACAAGAAGCGTAACAGATAGGAGGATGAACATGACGACACAAACAAAATTGCCGGTTGATCAGCAAGCGGTGCAGGCTTTCTCAGAGAAGAACGGCGAGCCTGGCTGGCTGTCGTCCCTTCGATTGGACGCCCTTGCGAAAGCGGAAGAGCTGTCACTGCCGAAGCCGGATAAAACGAAAATTGATAAATGGAATTTCACACAGTTTGCCAAGCATGCTGAAGCAAGCGAAGTGTATGCTTCTCTTGAAGATCTGCCTGCAAGTGTGAAATCTTTAATTGACGTTGAAAAGCAGGAAAACCTGTATATTCAACGTAATAATACACCTGCTCATCTTAAGATTTCTGAAGATCTTAAAAGTAAAGGCGTTATTTTCACTGACATTTTAACTGCAGCGAAAGAGCACCCTGAACTCGTTGAGAAATATTTCATGAAAGATGCTGTCAATGTTAATGAGCATAAGCTTACTGCATTACATGCAGCATTGGTTAACGGCGGTGCATTCCTTTATGTGCCGAAAAATGTAGAGCTGACTGAACCGATTCAGGCTGTTTACATTCACGACAATGCAGACGTAGCATTATTCAACCATGTTCTTGTTGTGGCTGAAGCTAATAGTGCGGTAACGTATGTAGAATCTTATCTTGCAACAGAAGAAGTGCAGAATTCGATTGCGAATATCGTTTCTGAAGTGATTGCAGGCGATAATGCACGCGTCGTTTACGGTGCGGTTGATAACCTGGCTTCAGGTACAACAACGTATGTAAACCGTCGCGGTATCGCAGGACGCGATGCGAAAATCGAATGGGCACTTGGCATGATGAATGATGGAGATACAATCTCTGAAAACATCACGCATTTAATTGGTGACAATTCATTTGGTGATACGAAGATGGTTGTCGTCGGACGTGGCAATCAGAAGCAGAACTTCACAACAAACATCAGACACTGGGGTAAAAACTCTGAAGGGTATATCCTGAAGCATGGTGTCATGAAGGATGCAGCTTCTTCGATCTTTAACGGTATCGGTAAAATTGAACACGGTGCAACGAAAGCAAATGCAGAGCAGGAATCACGCGTTCTGATGCTTTCTGAAAAGGCACGTGGAGATGCCAACCCGATTCTTCTGATTGATGAAGATGATGTTACAGCAGGTCACGCAGCATCTGTAGGCCGTGTCGATCCAATGCAGCTTTACTACCTGATGAGCCGTGGTATTTCACAGACAGAAGCAGAGCGTCTGATTATTCACGGATTCCTTGCACCGGTTGTGACGAATCTTCCAATTGAAGGGGTTAAGCGTCAGCTGACAGAGGTTATTGAAAGGAAAGTGAATTAATGAATATTCAGGAGATCCGCAGACAGTTTCCGATTTTGGACCAGGAAGTGAATGGGCATCCGCTCGTCTATTTGGATAGTGCAGCTACTTCACAGAAACCGCTGTCTGTAATCCAGGCGCTTGAGGAGTACTATAAAGGCTACAACTCAAACGTACACCGCGGTGTACACACGCTTGGAACCCGCGCGACAGACGGGTACGAAGGAGCTCGTGAAAAAGTTCGTAAATTCATTAACGCGTCATCAACAGAAGAAGTCATTTTCATGCGAGGTACGACCACAGCGATCAATACCGTTGCGCAAAGCTATGGCATGGCGAATGTTTCAGAGGGTGATGAAATTGTCATCACGCATATGGAGCATCACAGTAATATTATTCCATGGCAGCAGCTCGCAAAAGCAACTGGCGCGACGCTGAAGTATGTTCCGCTTCAGGAGGATGGCACACTCTCCCTTGATGATGTAAGAGAAACCATTACGTCAAACACAAAAATTGTTTCGATTATGATGGTATCCAACGTGCTTGGCACGATGAATCCAATTAAGGAAATCACGAAAATCGCTCATGGAAATGGTGCGGTGATGGTGGTTGATGGGGCGCAGGCAGCACCTCACATGAAAGTGGATGTTCAGGACCTTGATTGTGATTTCTTTGCTTTTTCCGGTCATAAAATGGGAGGTCCTACGGGAATCGGCGTTTTATACGGAAAGAAAAAGCTGCTGAATAACATGGAGCCGATTGAGTTTGGCGGAGAAATGATTGATTTTGTCGGCCTTCAGGAATCTACATGGAAAGAACTTCCGTGGAAATTTGAAGGTGGGACGCCAATCATTGCCGGTGCGATTGGTCTTGGTGCAGCCATCGATTTTCTGAATGACATTGGATTGGATGAAATTGAAAAATATGAACATCATTTAGCGGCTTATGCAATGGACAAGCTGTCTGAGGTGGAGGGTCTGACGATTTACGGACCAAAGGATCCTCAGAAGCGTGCAGGACTTGTGACGTTTAACCTTGATGACGTGCACCCTCATGATTTAGCTACAGTGCTTGACTCTGAGGGGATCGCAATCCGTGCAGGTCATCACTGTGCACAGCCGCTGATGAAATGGCTTAACGTATCGTCTACGGCACGCGCAAGCTTTTACCTGTATAATACAGAAGAAGAGATTGACCGTTTAGCCAGTGGACTCGTTAAAACAAAGGAGTATTTCAGCGATGTCTTTTAATAACTTAGATACGCTTTATCGTCAGGTCATTATGGATCACTACAAAAATCCGCGTAATAAGGGTGAGCTCAGCGACAGTGTAACAGTTGATATGAACAACCCGACTTGCGGAGACCGCATTCATTTGACACTTGATGTGCAGGACGGCATTGTACAGGACGCGAAGTTTGACGGAGAAGGCTGTTCGATTTCCATGGCATCTGCATCGATGATGACGCAGGTGATCAAGGGACAGCCAGTTGAAAAAGCAATGAAGCTGTCAGAAGTATTCTCTGATATGATGCTTGGAAAAGAATATGACGACTCCATTGACCTTGGTGATATCGAAGCATTGCAGGGTGTGGCAAAATTCCCTGCGCGTATCAAATGTGCAACGTTATCCTGGAAGGCAATGGAGAAAGGGATTGGCAATCAGTCTGAATAACTGTGAGCCACCAAACCAGAAGGAGGAATCACCATGGCAAAGAAAATGCCTGAAGTGGGCGATTATAAATATGGTTTCCACGACAAAGACGTGTCGATTTTCCGTTCAAAGCGCGGACTTACTCGTGAAATCGTAGAAGAAATCTCACGAATGAAAGATGAGCCGGAGTGGATGCTGAAGTACCGTCTGAAAGCACTGGAGCAGTTCTACAGCATGCCGATGCCTCAGTGGGGCGGAGATTTAAGCGGCCTTAACTTTGATGAGATTACGTATTACGTAAAACCATCTGAGAAAAGTGAGCGCAGCTGGGACGAGGTACCGGAAGAAATCAAGCGTACGTTTGACAAGCTTGGTATTCCGGAAGCTGAGCAGAAGTACCTTGCCGGTGTATCTGCACAGTATGAGTCTGAGGTTGTTTACCACAACATGAAAGAAGATCTTGAAGAGATGGGAATCGTCTTTAAAGACACAGATTCTGCTCTTAAAGAAAATGAAGAGATCTTTAAAGAGCACTGGGGAACGGTTATCCCGTCAAGCGATAACAAATTCTCAGCGCTGAATTCAGCAGTATGGTCAGGCGGATCGTTCATTTACGTACCAAAAGGTATTAAAGTGGACACGCCGCTGCAGGCATACTTCCGTATTAACTCTGAAAACATGGGTCAGTTTGAGCGTACGCTGATTATTGCAGACGAAGGCTCAAGCGTACACTATGTTGAAGGTTGTACAGCGCCTGTTTACACAACAAATTCACTGCACAGTGCCGTTGTTGAAATTATCATCAAAAAAGATGCTTACTGCCGTTATACAACGATCCAGAACTGGGCGAACAATGTATTCAACCTGGTAACAAAGCGTGCCGTTTGTGATGCAAACGCAACGATGGAGTGGGTTGACGGTAACATCGGTTCGAAGTTGACAATGAAGTACCCTGCAGTCATCCTTCGCGGTGAAGGCGCACGTGGTATGACATTATCAATCGCTTTAGCTGGTAAAGGTCAGCACCAGGATGCAGGTGCGAAAATGCATCACCTTGCACCGAACACGTCATCTACGATCGTTTCTAAATCCATCTCTAAACAGGGTGGTAAAGTAACGTACCGTGGAATCGTGCACTTTGGACGTAAAGCGCATGGCGCCCGTTCTAACATCGAGTGTGACACGCTGATCATGGATAATGAGTCAACGTCTGACACAATTCCATACAATGAAATCCTGAATGATAACATTTCACTTGAGCACGAAGCAAAGGTTTCAAAGGTATCAGAAGAGCAACTGTTCTATCTGATGAGCCGTGGAATCTCTGAAGAGGAAGCAACTGAAATGATCGTAATGGGCTTTATTGAACCGTTCACGAAGGAGCTTCCGATGGAATATGCGGTTGAGATGAACCGTTTGATTAAGTTTGAGATGGAAGGTTCGATTGGTTAATCGGATTTTGAAAAAACCTGTACTCTATGAGTGCAGGTTTTTTGTTGTTAATAAGAAGCGGGCCGGGGAGCATCCTCCGCTTTCCATTGTCTAGCTGCGACGGGCAGGGACTAGCAAACTTCCCGTCCCCTCGTCCGATAAGTCAACATCAGCTCACTCCGTTCGCTGTGTTTCCTTTATCTCCGTCGGGGCCAGTCCAGTTTGTACGTCCCTAAACGCCCGTCTCCGCTTTTCATTGTCTAGCTGCGGCGGGCAGGGACTAGCAAACTTCCCGTCCCCTCGTCCGATAAGTCAACATCAGCTCACTCCGTTCACTGTGTTTCCTTTATCTCTGTCGGGGCCAGTCCAGTTTGTACGTCCCTAATCGCCCGTCTCCGCTTTTCTAAGGCCGGGCGGTGAACCCGCTGTGCTTCGCACATCGGGTTCACCTGTCCCTTTCCGCCATAGGAGTCTGCGGATGCCCCTCGCCCCTTTGTGTTGTTATCGGACTTTCTTATTGTGGAAGGATCTAAAGAAAAACCCGGGAGCGTGGCATCCAGTCTTCTTCTTTTTGATGAGGGGGAAGAAGAAAACCACGTGGGGCAAGTGTGTGTTAAGGAATTTTGTGGACTGCTATTCATCTGTAACGGATCTGAAACGGCTTATGTTACAATAGGTCCATATCTGAATGGTTGAGCAGGTGATGGTTGTGATTTATATTGGTTTGACCGGGTGGGGAGATCATCCGGATGTGTATGAGGAGCATTCTTCTAAGCAGGATAAGTTGAAGGATTATTCGGGGCATTTTCCGATTGTGGAGCTGGATGCTTCTTTTTATGCGGTTCAGCCTGAGCGGAATATGAGGAAGTGGGTGGATGAGACACCATCTGCTTTTAAATTTATTGTGAAGGCGTATCAGGGAATGACGGGGCATCAGAGAGGGGACATTTCTTTTGACTCACGTGAGGAGATGTTTCAGGCTTTCCGATTATCGCTGTTGCCTATGATTGAGTCGGATAAATTAGGTGCGGTCTTGCTGCAATTTCCTCCATGGTTTGATTGTAAAAAGCAGCATGTTGATTACATAAGATATTGTAAAAGTAAGTTAGAGGGGCTTCCGCTTGCTGTTGAGTTCAGACATCAGTCGTGGTATGCTCCGGAATTTAGGGAGAAGACGCTGGACTTTCTCAGACAGCAACAGTTTATTCATAGTGTGTGTGATGAGCCGCAGGCGGGAGATGGATCGATTCCGCTAGTGCCGGTTGTGACGAATGAGCAAACGACGGTTTTCAGGCTTCATGGTCGTAACACTGCTGGCTGGACGCGGAAAGGGAATGAAAATAACTGGCGTGAAGTCCGGTATTTGTATGAATATCGTGAGCAGGAATTGAAGGATCTTGTTCCGGTGCTGCAGGGACTTGATCGGGACTCTCGGCATGTCTATGTGCTTTTTAATAATAATTCGGGTGGACATGCTGCAAAAAATGCAAAGCAGATGATTGAGCTGCTTGGCCTTGATTATGGTGGTCTTGCTCCGAGACAGCTTGGTTTATTTTAATGAGGATTGGACTGAATGGATTATGGAATTGATTTTGCTGGCGTTTATCGGGCTGGTTGCCGGCGCAGTTGGATCATTGATCGGCCTTGGTGGAGGCGTGATTGTGGTGCCGGCTCTATTGTTTTTTGGCAGCTCACTGATGTGGATTGATGGGATCACGCCGCAGACGGCAGTTGGAATCTCACTTGTTGTGATGATTTTTACAGGGCTTTCCTCCACGCTTGCCTATTTAAAAACTAAAACGGTTGATGTGAAAAGTGGTCTCTTGTTTTTTGCAGGAAGTGGACCCGGTGCAGTAGTGGGTTCGTGGGTAAACCAGTATTTGACGCTTGGAAATTTTCATCTGGCTTTTGGCCTTTTTATGATTTTTTTATCCTTTATTTTATTGATTCGAAATCGAATTAAGCCAATTGAAAAGTTTAAAACAGCCTCTTTTCAAAGGCATTTCACTGATAGCCAGGGACAAAGTTATCAATACGGTTTTCCACCTCTAGTTGGCGTTGCAGCCGCTTTTGCCGTTGGATTTGCTTCTGGTCTGTTCGGCATTGGTGGCGGTTCGGTGATGGTTCCAATTATGATTATTGCATTTTTGTTCCCACCACATGTTGCTGTCGGAACGTCTATGCTGATGGTCTTTTTATCATCGATTCTCGGTTCTGCCTCACATATCATGCTTGGAAATGTGAATTGGCTGTATGTTGCCGCACTTGCTCCGGGCGCATGGTTTGGTGCGAAGCTCGGCGCATGGTTAAACCAGAAGCTTGACTCGAATGGACTTGTACTTGCGTTACGGATTATTTTGGTGCTGATCGGAATAAGATCCATTTTTGAAGGGTTGTATGGTGTCTGATTTTGAAAGGAGTGGCAGGATGAAGGAGAGAATTACCCTCTATCATACGAATGACCTTCACAGTCATTTTGAACACTGGCCAAGAATTCATCAGTTTTTACAAACGCAAAAACAGCTTCACGAAGATCGCGGTGAAGAGGTTTTTTTATTCGACATTGGCGATCACGCTGACCGTTTTCACCCTTTGACAGAGGGGTCTGCCGGTAAAAGAAACGTTGATTTCCTGAATGAGGCCGGCTATGATGCGGTTACAATCGGTAATAATGAAGGAATTACGTTCTCCTATGAAGAATTAAATTCTTTATATCACCATGCAAATTTTCCGGTCATTGTGGCAAATTTGTTTATGGAGTCCGGAGAACGGCCTGACTGGGCGATTCCATATTTAATCAAGACAACAAAAAGCGGTATTAAAATAGGCATTACAGGGGTTACGGCTGAGTATCCGGCATTTTATAGGAGGCTCGGGTGGAACATTACCTCTGCGAAAGATGAATTAAAGGCGCAGGTCCGTCTGTTAAAAGAGAAAGTGGATGTGATCCTTTTTCTTTCACACCTTGGTATTCGTGAGGATGAATGGGTGGCGGAGGAATGCAGGGATATTGACGTCATTATGGGTGGTCATACACACCATGTGCTCGAAAACGGAAAAAGACATTTTAATACTCTGCTGGCTGCTGCGGGTAAATACGGGATGTATACAGGGAAGGTCGAAATTGAGTTTGACCATGTTTCCCGGGAAATAACGCAGTCATCAGCCATATTATACGAGACGGACAGCCTGCCGAAAGCTCACGATGAGCAACTGCAGATTGAGGCGTGGGAGACAGAAGGGAAGCAGCTTCTATCGAAGGAAATTGTGACATTGAACAAGGAAATTCCTCATAATCCGCTTGAAAAGGAATCGCCTTTATCACAGATTTTGGGAGATGCTTTACTTGACTGGTGTGAGGCTGACTTTTCCATCGTGACCGGTGGGCTGCTGCTTGATTCCCTGCCGGCGGGAAAGGTGACGGAATATGATCTGCATCAGATTCTTCCTCACCCGATTAATCCTTGTGTCGTGGAGCTGACGGGAAGTGAGGTCAAGGAAGTGATCAGACAGTCAATGAACCATGCCTGGCCGACAACCGTCATCAGAGGATTGGGCTTCAGAGGGACAATTCTGGGGGCTTTTGTTTATCGGGGGATGGAAGAAAAAGGTCATCAATTTTATGTTAACAATGAAGAAGTTCAGTCCGATAAAATATATAAAGTGGCTACGGTGGACATGTTTACGTTTGGCTACTTTTTCCCTGAAATGCACCGAGCTAAAAAGCAGTATTTTATGCCGGAATTTTTAAGGGATATTTTAAAAGAAAAGCTGATAAGTAAAGAGATGATTTAGAGATAACGTAACCTGTTATGCATTGAATCTTTCAGCAATCGGCGGAAGGGTGATGGCATGAGACTCATATCAACTAAAATTCTTAGAGCCGGCATGACGCTTGGCAATACCATTTACAATGTCAACGAGCGTCCGCTACTGCATGCTCATGTTACGTTGACAGAACAGATGATTAAAAGGCTTCGACTTCTCAATGTTCAATACGTCTACATTGACGATGAACGTTCTAAGGGAATTGAGATTGAAGAAACTGTGCCATCGAATGTAAGGCAAGAGACGATTAAGGAAATGCAGATGGCATTTGAGCTCATAAAGTCTCCAAAGAAAAGTAACATTTCTGCGATGCTGGAAAAAAAGACGATGGCCATTCAGTCAACGTTGAAGAATATTATGGCTGAAATGAGCAGCAATAAGGATCTGCTGATGATTTTATCAGATGCCTATCTGTATGATTCGTATATTTTCCATCATTCATTTAATGTAACACTTTATACGCTTGCCATCGGCAAACAGCTCAAGCTGCCTAATATTCAGCTTGAGCATCTTGGAATGGGTGCGATGCTCCATGATATCGGAAAAATCATGGTGGATGAAGACATTTTAATGAAGTCATCACCGCTGACTGAAGAAGAATTTATTGATATTCAAAAGCATGCTTCAAATGGCTTTGAAATCCTTCGTAACATCCATAACGTGTCACTGCTCAGTGCGCATTGTGCCTTTCAGCATCATGAAAGAATTGATGGATCTGGGTATCCAAGAGGTTTAAAAGGACCTGATATCCATCCTTATGCCAAAATTATTGCTGTGGCTGATGTGTTTGATGCCTGTACATCGAACAGGGTATATCGCGAAAAAATGTTACCATCCGATGCGCTGGATATTCTCCAGTCCGGATCCGGTACGTTATTTGACCCGACTGTGATTAAAGCATTTACACAATCCATTGCGATTTATCCGAATGGCCTTTCAGTTGGACTGAATGATGGAAGGAAAGGTATTGTGGCGAGGCAAAATGCAGGTATGTCATCGCGCCCTGTCATACGTATTGTGGAAGAAAGCGGCCGCATGCTGGCAGCTACGTATGAACTCGATCTGAGCCTGTTTCCGGAGCCGGTTATCTCAGCAACGGATATTGAATTCAGTACAGAAACCGTCCATTAGTTAATGAGCCCTTTTTTCTTGCATACAATGCAGAGAGGAGGGCTTTTTCATGCGAATAAAACCGTTATCTGTACGTGCAGTCTGGATCATATCCTTTGTCCTGTTTGGTGGGATGACCATCACGGGGCTTTTTCTCATTAATACCGGTATTAAACCAACATTGATGGTTTATGCGGAATCCCAGACACAAAAAATTGGTGCGCTGGTGATCAGTAAAGCTGTCAATAAAGAAATTGCCAACGTAATGGATATCAATGAAATTATTGAAAATGTTCCAACGGACTCATCCGAAATGATCACAACCAAATTTAATACAGAAATCATTAACCGTGTTATGTCCGAAACGACCGAGCTTGTTCAGGGGCAGCTGCGCGCAATAGAACGTGGAGATACGAGTGTACTGAAATCCCTGACAGAGCTTGATATTGAAGTAGAGGATGCCGGAGATATGGAGGGGATTGTCTACACAGTTCCGCTCGGTCAGGCTACGGGAAACGCGCTTCTCGGGAATCTGGGACCAAGGGTGCCGATCCGTTTTCATGCGGTAGGGAGTGTGACATCCAATATCAGATCGGATATTACGGAGTTTGGGATTAATAATGCTTTTGTCGTCATCAATATTGACTTGAACGTTAGGGTACAGATCATTGTTCCATTTGCAACAGAGGTTACAACGATCCGACAGGACATTCCAGTAGCCATGGGTCTCATCCAGGGTCAGGTTCCTGAGATATACAATATGGGCGAAGGAATGTCGCCATCACTCGAGGTTCCACTTCCTTCACCATAAGTCTTGAAATCGAAATGAAATCCTGCTATAGTAGGCTAGTAAAATGAATAATCACCACATCATAATCCGATGGGGTAGAGGTGCAGTGTTCAAGAGTAAGCTGTGTGAGGATGACAACGTTGATCACAGGTGAAAGGGGATGTCTGCCGAAATGGTAATAATCGGTCAAAGATATTATCATTGGGGTTATCTTTAACATGGATAACACTCTCTTGCCGCAGAAACACTACGTTTTTGCGGGTTGAGGAGCTACAGATCGTGATGGAGCATAACATTACTGACACATACAAGGGTAATGGTAGAGTCCTCTATCATTGCCCTTTTTTGCGTTTTTACGATTTTGCCTCATTACTTACCCTATCAAACAATAGAGGAGGGAACATTATGGAAGGTTCATGGTTATCACTTTTACCGCCTGTTATTGCGATTTTAATGGTTGTACTGACACGGCGAGTTTTATTATCACTTGGAGCAGGAATTGTTGCAGCAGCTCTGCTTCTGACAAGTTTTTCTCCGGTTGGAACGCTTCAGGAGTTGTGGATGTCGTTCAGCGGCGTATTTTGGGAATATGGTTCTGATGGTGAACCGGGTGCACTGAATCTCTGGAATATCTTTATCATGCTATTCTTACTTATACTTGGTGTGATTACAGCATTTATTAATATTTCAGGTGGAGCAAGAGCGTTCGGGGAATGGGCAATGAAACGTGTGAAAACACGTGCAGGGGCTCAGCTTGTTACCGCCTGCCTGGGCGTTGTGATTTTTATTGATGATTACTTTAACAGCCTTGCTGTAGGACAGGTGGCCCGTCCGATTACAGACCGCCACCGTGTCTCACGTGCAAAGCTTGCCTATCTGATTGATTCAACAGCAGCGCCTGTCTGTGTTGTATCTCCGGTATCGAGCTGGGGGGCATACATCATTGCTGTAATTGGTGGGATTTTAGCTACACATTCCATTACAGAGTACACAGCATTCTCAGCATTTATTCAAATGGTGCCGATGAATCTTTACGTTTGGGCAGCACTTGGGATTGTATTTATTGTGGCGCTGCGTGGTGTTGATTTTGGACAGATGCGTGTGCATGAGAATCGTGCAATTGAAACAGGTGAAGTCTATGATAAAAATAAAGACATTCCTGGTGAGTTGAAAAATGATCTGCCTACATCAAGCCATGGTACGGTTGGGGATTTAATCTGGCCAATTATTGCGCTTGTAGTGGGGACTGTTGCATCCATGATGTATACAGGGGCTCAGGCGTATCAGGATGAAACAGGACAAGCAGCTACACTGCTACAGATGTTCGAATATACGGATGTAGCGAAATCTCTTGTTTGGGGTGCGCTGGTCGGTCTGGCTGTTGCCATTATTCTGTTTATCCGTCAGGTGAACCGTTCTAATAAGATTGGTGGATCTGAGTTTGTTTTAGGTTTAACAGAAGGTGTTAAATCGATGCTTCCGGCCATTTATATTCTTGTGTTTGCCTGGATGATTGTCGGTCTGATTGATAGCCTTGGTACAGGTGTTTACTTGGCAGGACTTGTTGAACAGTCCAATCTTCCAATCGGATGGTTGCCGGTACTGTTATTCCTTGTTGCCGGTATTATGGCCTTTTCAACAGGGACATCATGGGGGTCATTCGGTATTCTTCTGCCGATCGCAGGTCAGATTGCAGCAACGACAGATGTATCGTTACTTCTTCCAGCACTTGCAGCGGTTCTTGCCGGTGCGGTGTTTGGTGACCACTGTTCACCGATTTCTGATACGACGATCCTTTCTTCTACGGGAGCGGGAAGCAATCATATTGATCACGTAACGACTCAGATTCCTTACGCAGTGACTGGTGCTGTAATTGCATCAGCAGGTTATATTCTGCTTGGATTTTCAGGCAATACATGGCTTGCGCTTGGGTTAGTGATCGTGCTGCTCGCGCTGTTTGCGGTTATCATGGGTCGAAATCCTGAAAAAGCACGTGTAGTATCAGCAGAAGAAGGCTTGGAAAAATAATCTTTGAAACTGTTCAGAGTTTTCTCTGAACAGTTTTTTTATGTTTTTTCCAATTACATGCAGTCCTTGTGAGTGATTTGTAACACGGGACTTTCTGACTGTGGTTCTTTTCATTTCCATTATTCGATTTTTGAAAAAATTTGCACGGTATTTTACCTAAACGTTGTAAATACAAGGTTTTTGATCGGAAATAAATTTTTTTGCTATAATATCAGAATTTTAAAAATAGTGCTTTTACATTTAGGAAGCAAGTGCTATACTGTTTTTAGATTATGAGAAATAATCTGAATATATAAAAACTTCCAACATAATATGGAAGAAACTAATTGGGGGGAAAAAGATGAATCGTCAACAGTGGGGAACTCGTGCCGGCTTTATTTTAGCTGCTGTAGGTTCTGCAGTCGGACTCGGAAACATCTGGCGTTTTCCGTACGTTGCTTATGAGAACGGTGGAGGAGCATTCTTTATTCCATATTTATTTGCACTCTTAACTGCCGGTATTCCTATTCTTGTAATGGAATTCACCATCGGTCATAAGTACAGAGGATCAGCGCCGCTGTCATTCTTCCGCATGAGCGGGAAAAAGGCAGAATGGTTAGGTTGGTGGGGAGTATTTGTCGCCTTCGTGATATCCACCTACTACGCCGTCATTATAGCCTGGGCCATGCGTTACACAATCTTTTCGTTTAATCAGGCCTGGGGAGAAGACACACAGGGATTTTTATTTGGGGAATTCCTTCAGTTAGATGTTAACCCTGGTGAAACAGGTGGCATCGTGTGGGGTGTTCTGATCCCGCTTATCCTTGTTTGGGCTATCACTCTCGGCATTCTGGTAGCTGGTGTTAAAAAAGGAATTGAGTATGCGAACCGCATTTTCATTCCAACGCTTGTGATCTTATTCTTAATTATTGTGATTCGTGCAGTAACACTTGAAGGCGCAGCTGAAGGCTTGAACGCTTTCTTCCAGCCGAATTTTGAAAACATACTTGATCCGGATGTCTGGGTAGCCGCATACGGACATATTTTCTTCAGTTTATCGATTGCTTTTGCGATCATGATTACTTATTCAAGTTATCTGCCGAAAAAATCAGATATCACAAATAATGCCTTTATTACAGGTTTTGCGAACTCCGGCTTTGAGCTTCTGGCAGGAATCGGTGTATTCGCAGCACTTGGTTATATGGCGTCTCAGCTAGACGTTCCTGTCTCAGAAGTTGCGACTGCAGGAGTTGGACTTGCGTTTGTTGTATTCCCGCAGATCATTAATCAGCTTCCGGGCTTAAACGGACTTTTCGGTGCTCTATTCTTCCTGTCACTGACATTGGCAGGACTTACGTCACTCATGTCTATTACTGAAACATATGTAGCAGGTATTACAGAGAAGTTTGGTGTATCTCGTAACAAAGCCATTTTATTTGGTGGTGGACTTGCAGCATTAATCTCTGTTCTATTCGCCACTCAGGGAGGATTATTCTTCCTTGATGTAGCTGACTACTTTATCAACCAGTTTGGTGTAGCAGCAGTAGGACTGGTTGAAGTTGTAATGGTTGTATGGATCCTTCGTAAGGCAGACCTGCTTCGCGACCATGCAAACCTGACTTCACAAATCCGTCTTGGCGGCTGGTGGAAAATCTGTCTTGGATTCGTTACGCCAATCGTACTTGGTTTTATGATGGTTCAGCTTCTGACTCAGAATATTCTGCAGCAGTTTGATAATGATACAGGAAACTACGAAGGGTATGCGACCAGCTTTATCCTTGCAGGTGGGGTATCTGTAGCAGTTGGAGCACTTGTTGTAGGTCTCTTGTTCTCACTTGGAAAATGGAGCCGTTCAACTCCTATTGAGCTTCCGGACAAAGACTAAAGGAGGTAGTTAAATATGACAGGCAGTGCGATTTTTATGATGGTTGTTGGTATTGTCCTCCTTTGGGGCGGACTCGCAGCCAGTATTGTGAATGCAGTAAGTAAATCAAAAAAAGAAGTGTAAGTCACTGATGAAAAGCCTGTAGCGATCTGCTGCAGGCTTTTTTTCTTTTAGGATTTCATGAAGTTGTTCTGATAACGCATACACTTTTCTGACGACATCCTCTTGTGATGATCTTTTTAGTGTGATAAAGTGTCTGTAAATAGGTTCTGTACTAGTGATTATTGAACTCCTGTTATATAGAAGTAAACCTTGAAATGGAGGAAAGTGGGAATGAGTACAACGACGAAGGACGGCCTCCTCAGAAAGCCGGAGTGGCTGAAAATTAAGCTGAACACGAATGAAAGTTATACCGGATTAAAGAAACTGATGCGTGAAAATAATCTCCACACTGTATGTGAAGAGGCGCGGTGCCCGAATATTCATGAGTGCTGGGGTGAGAGAAGAACTGCAACATTCATGATTCTTGGAGATGTTTGTACGCGTGCCTGCCGTTTTTGTGCGATCAAAACAGGCCTGCCGACAGAGCTTGATCTGGCCGAGCCGGAACGCGTGGCAGATTCAGTCAAGCTGATGAATTTAAAGCATGCTGTTATTACTGCTGTTGCCCGGGATGATCTGAAGGATGGCGGTGCAGCAGTGTTTGCTGAAACGGTCCGTGCTATTAAAAGAAAAAATCCTTTTACAACGATTGAAGTCCTTCCATCGGACATGGGTGGCATTTTCGAAAATATAAAGACGCTGATGGATGCACGGCCTGATATACTTAACCATAACATTGAAACCGTTGAACGTCTGACGCCAAGAGTCCGTGCACGTGCAAAGTATCATCGTTCTCTTGAACTGCTGAAGCGTTCAAAAGAATTGCAGCCTGATATTCCAACCAAGTCGAGTTTAATGATTGGATTAGGTGAGACAGAGGAAGAAATCATTCAGACGATGGATGATTTACGTGCTCATGATGTGGATATTATGACAATTGGTCAGTATTTGCAGCCTACGCGTAAGCATCTACCTGTTATTAAATATTATACGCCGCTTGAATTCGGTAAATTGCGCAAAATTGCCATGGATAAAGGCTTTAAGCATTGTGAAGCCGGTCCGCTTGTCCGTTCTTCGTATCATGCAGATGAGCAGGTTAATGCTGCATCGCGTGAGCGCCAGGCTCAGGGAGAAGTACATGATAACGAGTAAGTTTGATAAAGAGTGAAACAGAACTCTGATAGCAGAGGCTGTTTCACTCTTTTTTTGTATCTGTTATCTTCGGGACGTTTCTCCGGATTCGTGATCCATTTCAGGCGCAGCAGGAGCAAGGTGCATGGTCTCAGCTGTTTGTGGTTTTATATTTTCTGCTGCTTCAGGTGGTTCAGGCTTTGAACAGCCAGCCAGTAAAATGACTGTCAGGAATAGAATGGTTGTTTTAATCATTTTAAGCACCTCCGTTTTTAATGGTTAGTATGTACAAAGCGTGAGATTTTACTTAGGAAAAGATGGTTTTGTCATGTATAATGGAGGAAGAGACAAATTCAGGAGTGGTGGATAATGATTACGATCCATAATCATCAGTATGAGATTATTGAGGAGTACCGCGAAGGCTTTAATGAGGAAGCGTTTGAGGGCAGATATAGTGAGATTCTTCATAAGTATGATTACATAGTAGGCGACTGGGGATATGGACAGCTCCGGTTGAAGGGTTTTTTTGATGATCAGAACCAGAAGTCGTCGTTTGATACGAAGATTTCGACGGTGAAGGATTATTTGTATGAGCATTGTAATTTTGGTTGTCCTTATTTTATTGTGAAGAAGGTTGCGGTTAAGAAGTAGTTATAAAAGCCGGGCCGGACTCATCCTCCGCTTTCCGTGGCCGGGCGGTGAACCCGCTGTGCTTCGCACATCGGTTTCACCTGACCCTTTCCGCCACAGGAGTCTGCGGATGAGTCCGGCCCTTTGGTTTGCGTAAAACTTCATTCCTATAGTTTTTTAGGGTGAATAAAACCGGGCTCGATTCACCCTTCGCTTTCCTTTGTCTAGCTGTGGCGACTAGCCCCTCGAGGTCATAAGTCAAAGATGAACGAGGGCGAAGTGCAGCCCTCTTTTCATCTTCGCCTTATGCTTGTCGGGGCTGGACGAGTCGCCTCCGCTTTTCCAAGGCCGCGCGGTGAACCCGCTGTGCTTTTAACCTGACCTTTTCCGCCACAGGAGTCTACGGATGAGTCCGGCCCTTTGGGTTGTATAAAACTCATTATGCTGGTTTTAAAAGAAAGTAAAAAGCCGACGATTCTTTTAAGGCTTATGGGTTCCGGGATCGAGTCTTGGTAGGTGTTTATGGAGCCCTTTGTTTTCATAGTTGAAGGCGCTGTAGTAGCGCTGTCCGGGTAGCCATGGGCCGCTTTTGTTTTTGACGATGGAATATTTGCCGCGTGGTGCGCCGTATGGACCTTCGGGCAGTGTTTCGACGGTCAGGTATTCACGCTGGACTTCGACGTTTGAAAAATCGCTGTATTGTTTCATGAAAAAACCTCCTCTGCAGTTAGTGTGGAGGAGGTTGTGTGTTTTTATTCAGCGGATGACTTCCTGGAGAAAGTCGCGCATTTCTGATGCATCTTCTTCTGAAAGCTGATAGGCATGCTCGAGGTAGCCTGGTTCGTCGAGGTCGTCCTGGCCGAGGATGGCGAAGCGGCTTCCCTGAATATCAAAGACGACTGCTTTTCCGTAGTAGCGGTCTGAATACATAATGGCAAGATCAAAGCGCTGGTTTTCGCCCATAAAGCTGACAAAGCGCGTTTTGGTTTCTTCTGTATCATCGTAAAGGTAAAAACGTTCGTTCATAACAAAACCTCCAGTGGCAGAATTCTGTTTCCATTATACCGATTAACAGTCCACATGCCAAAGTTCGCCGTTTTATATGGTACACTAGGGGTATACGTTGTAAAATGGAGCGTGAGAAAAATGTATTTTGTTGACCGCGAGACGATTCATGCGACGCTTTCTTATATGGAGGAGCAGATTGCTTTTTTTGAGGCACAGACTTCATGGTCTACCCGGATCGCAGAGCTTGCACTCGAGCGCTGTACCCACGTGATTATTGAATCCATTATTGATGTCGGGAATTCGATGATTGACGGGTTTATTATGAGAGACCCGGGCAGCTATGAGGATATTATAGAAATTTTAGAGGATGAGAAAGTCATCACGCCTGAAATGAAGCCTCCACTTGTAAAGGTCATTAAGCTGAGGAAACTGCTCGTACAGGAGTTTACAAGCCTGTCACACAGTCAGCTTGAGGAGACGCTGAGAAATCATTTATCTGAACTTCAGGCGTTTGCACCAGCAGTCCGTGATTATCTGACAAATGAGCTCGGCCCCGTTTCAGCATTTAGAAATTAAGCTAAAAAGGGCTCTATTCCTTAAGGGGATAGGTTCTTTTTTATGGATTGAAAGGAAGTAGACAATGAAGCAGTATAAAGGATATTTGATTGATCTTGATGGAACAATGTACAGAGGGACGGAAGCGATTCCGGAAGCGGTTGATTTTGTGAAGAAGTTGAAAGATAAAGGCATTCCTTATTTGTTTGTGACAAATAATTCTTCAAAAACACAGGAGCAGGTTGCAGCTCACCTTCAGGCATTTGACGTACCTGCTGAGCCTGAACAGGTGTTTACGACATCTTTAGCTACAGCCTCCGTTATTTCCCGGGAAAAGTCGGATGCCACTGTCTATGTGATTGGTGGAGATGGGATTCGCCAGGCGCTGACAGACAAGGGATTGACGATTCAGGACGAAAAGCCTGATTATGTTGTTGTAGGACTGGACCGGGATATTACGTATGAAAAACTGGCGCTGGGCTGTCTGGCTGTCAGAGGCGGCGCGAAATTTATTTCGACAAATGGAGATATTGCGATCCCGACTGAACGCGGACTGCTTCCGGGTAACGGTTCACTCACATCTGTTATTGCCGTTTCAACGCAAACTGAGCCGCTGTTTATCGGTAAGCCGGAAGCGGTCATTATGGAACAGGCACTGCACGTACTTGGACTGCCAAAAGAGGAAGTGGTTATGGTTGGGGACAATTATGATACGGACATTCAGGCAGGATTCAACACCGGCATGGATACGTTAATGGTTCATACAGGCGTTTCACCTAAAAGCCTGCTTGAAACGAAAGAGCATCAGCCGACATACTCAATTAACTCATTAGCAGAATGGAACATCATCTGACTTAACAGCGAGGAGTGTATGACATGAAAAAAATTTATATTACCCGGAAAATTGATGATCAGGTGATTGATCAATTAAGGAAGCAATTTGATGTACAGGTGTGGAACAAAGAAGATCAGGCTGTACCGAAAGAGGAATTACTTCATCAGGTAAAGGACAGTCATGCGCTTCTCACTATGTTATCTGACAGGGTTGATCAGGAGGTTTTCGAGGAGGCACCCCATTTAGAAGTCGTGGCGAACCTTGCAGTCGGATATGACAATATTGATCTGGATGCTGCTAAAAAGGCAGGCGTAACCGTCACGAACACTCCGGACGTTTTGACGGATACGACAGCGGATCTGACATTTTCGCTGATCATGGCTGTCGGGCGAAGAATTACAGAGGCTGCTGAATATGTGAAAGAAGGAAAGTGGACGTCATGGTCACCTTATCTGCTCGCAGGCACTGATATTCATCATAAAACAATCGGGATTATCGGAATGGGAAGCATTGGACAAGCCGTTGCACAACGCGCAAAAGGTTTTGATATGGACGTTCTTTATCATACGAGGTCCAGAAAACCAGAAGCAGAACAGCGCTTTAACGCGAAACACGTTTCTCTTGAAGATCTGCTGAAGGAATCTGATTATGTTGTCATGCTTGCCCCTTTTACAGAGGAAACAAAGCAGATGATGGGTGAGAAGGAATTCAGATTAATGAAGAAGTCTGCTTATTTTGTTAACGCAGGCCGCGGCACAACGGTGGATGAGCAGGCCTTGATCGAAGCACTGCAAAACGGCGAAATTGCCGGAGCAGCACTTGACGTGTTTGAAAAAGAGCCAATCAGTGCTGACCATCCGCTCCTTGCCATGAAAAATGTTGTTGCCATCCCGCACATCGGCAGTGCATCCAGGGAAACACGCCTGATCATGATGAAGCTTGCAGCAGATAACATTGCAGCTGTGCTTCAGGGCAAAGAGGCTTTAACTGAAGTGAAATAGTAAAAGGTGGTGAACTGGTAACATGGTTCACCACCTTTTTCAATTTATGCTGTAATCTAAACATTTCTATAGGAAAGAGAAATGATTTAATAAAAAAACCTGGTCATTCCGGAGATTCCTGCAGCAGAGAAGCGACAGGTGAGACAGCCTAGTGCGGAGCACCAGCTGGCTCACCGCGCGGCCGCGGAAAGCGTAGGAATGACCAGGCACGGTCTGTATACAATTAAAATACTTGTTCTACTTCTACAACGCCAGGTACTTCTTCTAATAGAGCACGCTCAATACCAGCCTTCAGCGTGATCGTTGAACTTGGGCATGTACCACATGCACCAAGAAGTCTCAATTTAACGATTCCATCTTCCACATCAACGAGTTCACAGTCCCCGCCATCACGAAGAAGGAATGGACGAAGCTTATCAAGTACCTCTTGAACTGAATCTTTCATTTCTACTTCTGTCATTCGAATCGACTCCCTTCCTGTCTTCTATTATAATAAGGATAACAAAAAAAATCCATTGATCTTTATCAATTGATTCTCAATGAACTGAAAGGGCTGATCTGAATGTCACAACACCCCGTTACGATTACGGTATATGGCGCTGAAACCATCTGTGCAAGCTGCGTAGGCGCACCTTCATCAAAAGAAACCTATGAGTGGCTTGAAGCCGCCATTGGCAGAAAATTTCCCGGGCAAACATTTAAAATGGATTATGTCGATTTAAATACAGAGCATGAGGATCCGAAAAAAGCCGCCTTTGTTAAAAAGGTCTGGGAAGAGGATTTGTTTTATCCTGTTGTACTCGTTGAAGATGAAATTGTTGGGGAAGGGAATCCAAGATTGAAAGCGGTCTATAAAGAACTTGAGAAATATGGTTTTGAGGCTGCTCCACAGGTGAAATGAAAAACGCCGTACCCGCTTACTTGGAGGGTACGGCGTTTTCTGATTAAAGCTCTTTGAAATTTAGACCTTTTAAAATATCCAAATCTTTCTTTTCACACAAATAACACGTATCATGCTCATCGCGCATGACGATATGGTCATCACTCGTATTTTCATAATCCTCTGGAACCTCAACCAGGTTATATCGTTCATGGAAAGGAAGTAAAGACATATTCACCACCACCTGTAAATCAAGATGGTTTCAGTATACTGGCTTTCCAGTATTTATTAAGAAATAGTCGGCTGTGAATGTGCAATGTTCAGGCAAGGTGCTCTTTAATTGCAGATAAATGGTGACTTGCCATTTCATAATTCAAATCAATATTCGTTAATAGCTCAAAGGTAGGATCATAACTCATACTTCTTTTCAGCAGATAGAAGGTTGAAGGCCTTTCATGCTGAATCACAGACATAATTTCTGAGGTCGGGAGGGTCAGATGCTTCGTTTTTACACGCAGGAAAGAGGTAATAAACTGTTTGTAAGCAAGGACATTTTCGTTTTGATCGGGACATGTTCGTAACAGTTTGTCAAAACGGAGAAGTGCTTCTTTTAGCTCAGGTTCAGTATAATTCATTTTTGTCACCATCCTTTTTAGGGTATATAGTTATGGTTTTTTATTAATTTTAGGTCAATATACTTAATTTTATTTCCCTCAGTTTGTTATAATAAAACTCATTTTGTAGATTTATTATCGATTAATGATAAAAACTTTTGCGGGTAGTGATTTTTAAAAACGGTCCGGACTCATCCTACGCTTTCAGTGACTATTTGGTGAGCTTTTTAAGAATATCGTGAGACTAGAGACAAATAAAAACACGCTCAAATGGAGTGAGCGTGTTTTGCTATGATTAACCATTATGATATTTATACATCCACAACACGCCTGATTTTAAGAGGCGGGCGATGCGGCCTGTGATGGTCCGGTCGGCAAGGTAGGCAAAGCCTTGTTTCTTGCCGAGGGAGCCCATAAAGCCTTTGAGTTTGATCTTTGGCATTTCTGCTGGCAATGTGCCGCCTTTCCAGCGTGTGAGAAGAACGTCTACAATTTGTTCAGCCTGTTCTTCCGCAAGCTGGGCGCTTGGGGCAAACGGAAGGCTTGCACAGTCTCCTACAACATAGACGTGTTCATTGTCAGGCAGATTGTGGTACTGGGATAATACAACACGGTTGGATGAATCTTTTTCACCCGGCAGGTTTCGTACTACTTCAACCGGTTGGATACCGGCTGTCCATACGCATACATCAACAGGAATCGATTCTTCGTGATTGTGCAGCATGGTTGGTTCAACTTTAGTGATATTGGATTTGCTGACAACTTCTACATTGTTGGCGTCAAACCATTTTTGTACATAGTTACTCAGACGCTGAGGGAAAGCGGGCAGAATCCGTTCACCACGATCAAACAGTTTAATGGTCAGATCTGAACGGCTCTCGCGCAATTCACTCGCCAGTTCAATTCCACTCAGACCTGCTCCAACAACACCCACGACTGATCCGGATGGAAGGTTGGAGAGCTTTTCATAGGTAGCGCGGGATTGCTGGATCGATTGAATACTGTACGTGAATTCATCGGCTCCTGGAACATTGTGATATTTATCTTCACAGCCAAGTCCGACAATCAGATCATCATACGCAACTTCAGATCCATCCTCAAGGATGACCTTACTTTCCACGGTGTTGATTTCTGTTACTTTTCCATATTTTAAATGAAGGCGCTCATGCTCTGGAAAACCGACCCGGATTTCAGTATCTGAAACGGTTCCCGCAGCAAGCGCATAATATTCTGTTTTCAGACAGTGATAAGGTGTCCGGTCGATTAATGTAATCGTCACATCTTCTGGAAGCTTATCTGGTAACAGGCGGAGAAGAACCCGCATATTTCCGTAGCCTCCACCCAATAATACTAAGTGTTTCATGGATAGCCCTCTCTTTGCAATAAACGTATAGTAAGCACTTTCAATAGGATGATTAATTCGCACATTACGTTTTATCATAACGTTTTCATTCACTAAAAAGTATAGCGGAATAGAGAACAATGTACAATCATTATAAGAGAATTCTTTCACAAACTTGTCAAAATGACGGAATAGCTGACAAACACCAATCGTTGACGTTTTTTGAGAAAAAAGTTACATTTGACTACAGGTAGAGGTGAAAATAATGAAACCAATTATTGAATTTTGTATTAGTAATCTTGCAAGTGGTTCACAGGAAGCTTTGGAGGAGCTTGAGCGGGATCCGAATCTTGATGTGATTGAGTATGGCTGTCTCGGTTATTGCGGGATTTGTGCGGCGTCTCATTTTGCGCTGGTGAACGGGGATATTGTGGAGGCTGATTCGCCAAAAGAGCTGGTGGATGAGATTTATACGTATTTGGAAGAGAATCCGATGTTTTAAATGCGTTTTGATGAACGGGCCTGATGAAGGCTCGTTTTTTATTATGAAAAGAAACCGGTCCGTGACTCATCCTCCGCTTTCCGTTGTCTAGCTCCGTCGGGCAGGGACTAGCAAACTTCCCGGCCCCTCGTCCGATAAGTCAACATCAGCTCACTTCGCCGTGTTTCCTTTATCTCCGCCGGGGCCAGTCCAGTTTGTACGTCCCTAAAAGCCCGCCTCCGCTTTTCCAAGGCCGGGCGGTGAACCCGCCTGTGCTTCGCACTGTCGGTTTCACCTGACCCTTTCCACCACATGAGTCTGCGGATGAGTCACGGACCTCTGGATGAAATCATCTTCTAATTATTGAAGTAAAAAAAAGAAACACCGGCTGGACTCACTGTTTCCGATGCCGCGTGGTGAGTTATGGAATGAATCATTAAATCATTATTTTTGATGTAGATAGCGTGCCAAATGGTGTTGATAGACGCTTTATTGTTGTCGATAGCAATTATTAAGTTGTTGATACCAGCATTAAATGAGTCGATAGATGATTGGATGCGTCCTGGACATTCGTTTGCAAACATGAACTGAGAGGTTATAACATAAAAAAATCCTCCTCCGGAATCATGAAAGAGAAGGATTGTATGCTGCTAAGATTGATATGCAGTCACTTTTAACTCGATTGCATTTGTTTTTGTTCCCGATGTGCCTGCCAGCGGTCTTTAGCCATTTTGACCATTTTCGGTTCGGTTGAGCTGTGTTGTTTTTCGATGATTTTTGAGAAGTAGCGTGTTGCCTGATCTTCTTCACCGAGACGAAGGGATAGTTCTGCCAGGATGTATAGGATTCGTTCTGTTGACATTTGTGTGCCTGCGTAGTCTTCTTTCGAGTAGGAATCCTGGTAATTCGCATGAGCGAGTCGCTGAAAACGTTTCTCCTGCTCGGCATTACCTAATTCACGATACAGCCAGGAAAGTCTCAGGTACAAGCCGGCCATGGTAATGCTTTTTTCCTTTTTGAGTGTTCCTGTGTACACAGCAAGTTTATAGGCTTTGATAGCGTCTGAAATCGAGCGTTCTCCTGAGAAATCCTGACCGCTCCACTGTTTGGTGATTTTTTCATCAATTTCTTCCCGTGCCCCGGGAGGAAAATAGGGTGCGGTATCATCTGTGAAAGCATAGCCGCAGTCTGGACAAACATGAACATGATAAAGACTTGGGTTGATTTCCGGATTTTCATACACAGGCATTAAATCCGTATCATGTTCCTTCACTCTGACAAAACGGCCTCTGATTTTAGTTGTTTCGAAATTTTTGGCACATAAGCCACATTTTATTTTTTTTGAGTACAAAGGAGTTAATTCCATTTTTGTCACCTCAATTAGTTAAATGATCACTTAAGATCTCATTCAGTAGTTCAAGATACTTATTATTATACCCGTTTAATAGGTCTTTAGAAACCATAATTACAATTATTTCGTGAGTTGAAATGGTTGAGCAGAATACCTGGACACGCTATACTTAAATCAGCGATAAACGTAGGAGGTGCTGAAATGGCAAACGTGATTAAATTATCAGAAGCTGCAGCGCTTCAGGTAAAAGATATGATGGAGCAGGCTGAAGAACAGAATGCCTTTTTAAGAGTTGCCGTTAAAGGCGGCGGTTGCAGTGGATTATCTTATGGCATGGGATTTGAGCATGAAGTAACAGATGAGGATCAGCAGGAAGATCACCATGGAATCACGGTATTGATCAAGAAAGAAGATGCTCCGATTTTAAATGGAACGGAGATCGATTATAAGCAGTCATTAATGGGTGGCGGTTTCACAATTGAGAATCCGAACGCCATTGCATCATGCGGCTGCGGATCATCCTTCAGAACCGCAACAAAGGCAGGAACGCCTGAAAACTGTTAAACAAAAACCCTATCCTTGCTGAGGATGGGTTTTTGTTTTGAATATCATTAGTCTTATGAATGATCATATCATTTGTTGGAACCTGCTTATTAATAAATGAAATTTATTATTTATTGCATTCTAAAATACTTTCAGTCCGACTTAAAATGAACTACTTATGAATTTACATAATTAGTGCCGGGGCATTCCGTAGACTCCTGCGGCAGAGAAGCGACAGGTGAGACAGCGTAATGCGGAGCATTAGCTGGCTCACCGCGCGGCCGCGGAAAGCGAAGGAATGACCCGGCACGGTTAATATATAGTAAAACCCTATCCAAATCCGGATAGGGTTTTCTTTTAAATAGAAGAAAGTGCTTTATCGATCGGATGTTCACCATTCACCATTTCAAATGATTTATTATGAAGGTTCTCGTATAGAATGGCTTCAACCAATACTGTTGCAACATCTTCACGCGTAATGTCTCCATTGTGGGAGTCAAGTTTTGCGGCCGCAGTAATCGTTCCCTTGGCGCTGTCATCTGTTAGCGCACCAGGTCGGACAATCGTATAATTTAGACCGCTCGCTTTTAAATGTTCATCGGCATTATGCTTTGCCTTCAGATAATGGTGGAAGGTTTCGTTGTCGGCTGCGACTGAAGGGTCATCAGCACCGACAGAACTTAACATGATAAAGCGTTCAACCCCTTTGGCTTTTGCATAATCTACCGCTTTTTTAGCGCCTTCTTCATCTACTGACGTTGTTTTATCCATTCCTGTATCGGGACCGGATCCTGCAGCGAAAATGACCGCGTTGACATCTTCTAATGCGTAATCAAAATCTTTTTCCAGATCGGCAATGATTGGACGTGCTCCGAGGTCTTCCATTTTAGGTGCCTGCTCTGCTTTACGCACCATTGCCTTTACAAGATGCTGGTCACTTTCAGCCAGTTTTTGAACAACCATTTGTCCTGTTGTACCGTTTGCTCCAATGACTAATACGTGCATGTTCATCACTCTCCCAATTATTGTAGGTCCTATGTGTACCGTACCCGGATTGGGAGGGAATAAACAGATCAGCTGAACATAGAAGTACTGTGCATCGGCTGGACTCGTGCTTTCGGATCAATGGATGCCTTTGCATTGTTTACTGCTGTAGGTGCTTCGCCAAATCCTGCTGCAATGAGTCTGACCTTGCCATCATACGTGCAAATATCACCCGCAGCATAAATGCCAGGTATATTGGTTTCCATTCTTGAATTAACGACAATGGAATTTTTCTCAATAACAAGATTCCACGTTTTAATCGGACCAAGACTTGAAATGAATCCGTAATTAACAACAAGATGATCAAGGTCGATCGTCATGGTATCCTCTTCGCGTACCTTTTGTATTGTCAGCGACTGAAGATAATCGTTCATCGTCTGATAGCCGACCGGCACATACGGCGTGACGACATTGACCGAAGAATTTTTGAGCTGCTCAACACTGTGTTCGTGTGCACGGAACGAATCCCGACGGTGAACAAGTGTTACTGTATCTGCTACAGGTTCGAGCATCAGCGCCCAATCAACTGCGGAATCCCCGCCACCAAGTAACACCACGTTTTTCCCTTTAAATTGGTCAAGGTTATCGATATAATAATGAAGATTTTTTTCTTCAAAATCATGTAATCCATCGAGGTCGAGCTTTCTTGGCTGAAACGCACCATTTCCGGCTGTAATAATGATCGTGCGTGAATAGTGAACTTCTTCATTTGTTGTTAAAATAAAGACGCCGTCCTCACGCTTTTCAACATTTATAACCTCCTGACTTAAACGGATTTCCGTATCAAACCGGCTCATCTGTTCAGTCAGATTATCAACGAGCTCCTGCGCTCTTACTTTTGGAAACCCGGCTACATCATAAATATATTTATCCGGATAGAGAGCTGTCAGCTGACCACCCAGGTGCGGAAGACTTTCGATCAGTTTTACACTTGCCTGACGCATCCCACCGTAAAAAGCTGTGAATAACCCGACAGGACCGCCGCCGATGACCGTAATATCGTAAACAGCTGTATCTTCTTTCTTCACCATAATCCCTCCAAACAATCTCTCAACTTGCCTGTAGTGTATCATACACAGGCTTTTGACATGTATTCCGGTACTCCGTTCAAACATATTTCAGACTTTTGGATGAAACGCTATTGACAAAGTTTTCTGATTTCCATTGAATAACTTGAAAATGTGACAAAAAAAGAATATGATAGTGAAAGACAAGAATTGTTACTACACGTATGATGTTCTCTTTCGTGAATAATTTCACAATCTTTATGTTCAGGCATGCGTTGCTGCCTTAATTGCATCGTAATCTCATATTAAAAAGGTGGAAGTGATCCAATTGAAAAGACCAACAGTGGTTGTTTTAGGAGCAGGATATGGCGGTTTATCCGTTGTCACGAAACTTCAGAAGCTAGTTAATCCGGATGATATGGATATCATTCTTGTAAACAAGAATGACTACCATTACGAAACAACATGGTTACACGAAGCATCTGCAGGAACGATGCACCATGATAAAGTACGTTATGACATTGATGGTGTTATTAACAAAGGAAAAGTAAACTTTGTAAAAGCAACAGTTGAAAACATTGATACAAAGGCACAAAAGGTTATTACTGACCGCTCTGAAATTGCGTATGACTACCTTGTAGTAGGCTTAGGATTCGAAGGCGAAACATTCGGCATTCCTGGTCTGAAGGAGCACGCATTCTCTATTGCCAACATTAAGGCAGCACGTCAGATCCGTGACCACATCGAATATCAATTCTCAACTTACAGCCTTGAAGAAACAAAAGATCCTTCAAGACTGACGATCGTTGTCGGTGGTGCCGGATTCACAGGAATCGAGTTCCTTGGCGAACTTGCTGACCGTGTACCTGAGCTTTGTGAAGAATATGATATCGATCCGAAAGCCGTTCGCGTTCTTTGCGTAGAGGCTGCGCCAATGGTACTGCCAGGCTTTGATAAAGAGCTTGTTGATTACGCTGTTTCTTACCTTGAAAGCAAAGGAATTGAATTCTCAATCGGCACACCGGTTGTAGAAGCAACTCCAGAAGGCGTTAAAATCAAAAAAGGCGAAGACACATTCGAAGAGATCAAAGCACAAACAGTTGTTTGGGCAGCGGGTGTCCGTGGAAACCCAATCATTGAAAAAGCAGGATTTGAAAACATGCGTGCACGGATCAAGGTTGATGCAGACCTTCGTGCCCCAGGTCACAACAATGTATTCATCGTTGGAGACTGCGCACTTATGATCAACCCTGAGAATGACCGTCCATACCCACCAACTGCACAAATTGCGATGCAACAAGGTGCTCACACAGCACACAACCTTGTCGCATTAGCAAAAGGTGACGAGCTTGAGCCATTCTCTCCAGACCTTAAAGGAACAGTATGTTCTCTTGGTGAAAAGGAAGCAATCGGTGAAGTATTCGGCCGCAAGATCACAGGTAAACAGGCTGCATTCATGAAAAAGGTCATCGATAACCGTGCCCTTTACATCATTGGCGGACCTGGACTTGTATTCAAAAAAGGTAAACTTAACGTACTATAATGTATAGAGCAAACAGGGACAGCCAATCGGTTGTCCCTGTTTTTGTCGATCGGACAGAAAGATTTGTCGATAGAGGCTTTGTTATTGTCGATAGAGGCTTTGTTATTGTTGATAGCAGGTTTGAATCTGTTGATCACTTTTACAAATGCGTCTCTGATGTCGATAGCCTGACGAGAAATGTTGATAGGAGCGGTGAAAATGTGAATAGCGGCCGTGTTCCTGTTTCTGTCGATAGAGGCAATCTTTCCGTCGATACGTCACTCCACCACCAGCTTACATATTCCTCTTCCACAAAAAACATTCTGTAATCCCGATTGAAATTCAACTCAAACCATGTAAGATTGATTGTATGACAAATTCATCTTATAAAGAGGACTGGACACACCCCGAGACTCCTGTGGCGGAAAGCGCAGGGTGAGCCCGGTCCGGCTTCACCTATAGTAAAAGAGGAGGATCCCCATGAAAAGAGGCAACGTATGGCTCGGCGCAGCCGGACTCATCGAAAACAGCAAAGGCGAATGGCTCGTCGTCAAAAAGAAATACGGCGGATTAAAAGGAAAATGGTCTATCCCCGCAGGTTTCGTGGACCAGGGCGAAACCGCTGATCAGGCTGCCGTGAGGGAAGTTAGAGAAGAAACGGGCATCATCGCCGACGTGATCAAGGTTGGCGGCTTCCGGAGCGGTGTACTGAAAGAAACGATCAGTGATAACATGATCATCTTCATCATGAAAGCCCGTGATGAAAACCAGCCATTGCAGGTCCCGGCTGAAGAAATCGAGGAAGCAGCCTGGATCCCTAAAAAAGATCTCAGACATCACCCGGATGTTTCTTCCATGATTCCCGTCATGATTGATCATGAAGAAGCAGCTACACTCGAAATCAACCGCAACTCCGATCCTGGAGCGCAATTCGGCTATACGACGTACCATTTGTTTTTCTGATACTTATTCAAACGTGTGAAAGCTTATCCGTTACATAGGAAACTTTTCCAATATTTATTTTACATTTGATTAGGATATTAGCAGGAAGCGCATCCCGCATAACAGATCAGCAATTTATGAACGACTATTGACAATAAATGTGAACATTTCATGAAATTTATACAACCTTCTAAATTTTCTGATAATTAAAGAAAATAGGCGTTAGGGGGTTATGTATTCGCTTACATGGTCATTTTTCGCTGATTTTGCTCCTTTTCAGCCGTTAACAGCCCATGCTATAGTACTCTCAATACAACACAAGAGAGGGTGCTTCCCATGAAAAAACGTTCAAATAAAACGTGCGACTACTGTTCAGGTCAAGGTTACTTTCAGCTTCGTCTAGGCGGATCTGAAACATGCCCGAACTGTGGCGGCAACGGTAAAAAATAAAGAAAAGTGGATGCAGAGCGCATCCACTTTTTATTTTGACTCTGGGTTCTAAAACATAATTGAATTTTTTTAATATAACATATTAGTCAAAGTACGCTTGATTTGTGTCATCTAATCGAACCTTCCACTTGCAGCATTGCACCGGTGTAGGAAATAAGGTACACTGTTTTAGTGAATGTGGAGGTGTCTCTTTTTGGAATCATTTGGATTGGCTGAATTGTTAATTTCAATGCTGTTGTTTCTTATCCTGTTCTTTGGGATTGGATTTCTTTTAAATATGCTTCTGCGCATGACCTGGATCATGGCAGTGATTTATCCGGTTATTACGATTTTAATTGTCGATGAGGTTCGCTTTATCGAATATTTTCGTGCGCCCGGAGAATCTTTTACGGCACTTGGTGACCGATTTACCTCGCTGGCAGCAGCGGACATTTTAATATTATCAAGCGGTATGGCTGGAGCGATCATTGCAGGACTTGTGATGATGTGGCTTCGTAAGCAGGGTTACCGAATGTTCTAAAAGCTCCCCGGGATACGAGGAGCTTTTTTAATTGTCAGTCAATTTGGATTTTTTCGTGAGAGCTCACTTCTGTCAGATCTTTTTCCAGGCATATATCATGTTTCCAAAAAATAAAATGATTAAAGTATGGAATCGTGGGGAAAAGGACACATTGGAAGGAGTGGAAGTAGTGAAAGTTAATATAAATCTGTTTAGAAGTGCTGCTTTTGTATTATTTGCAGGGGTGATCTCCTTGTTTTTTGTGAATGATACAAAGGCAGCCTATGAATCTTCCTGGAGTATTGAACCTCCGGAATATATTGCAGAGGCACAGCTGCCGCTTGTTGAGGATCTGCGTCTTTTGGAAAACCGGACATTATCGCTGGAATCAAAAAGGCTCGTTCAGGATGATACAGCTTCAACATTTATCGCATCAAGGCTGGCTTCATCAGAAGATAAGGTCATTCCAAGACATGTAAAGGACAACCCTAAAAAGGTTGTTACAGCAACGGGATATACAGCTGGTGAGGAATCTACCGGTAAAAATCCCGGAGATCCCCTTTATGGCATTACGTTTTCAGGTGTTGAGGTAACACGTGATCATTATTCTACCATTGCAGCCGATCCGAAAGTGTTCCCGATCGGATCGATTTTATATATTCCCGGTTATGGCTATGGTGTAGTGGCAGATACGGGAAGTGCTATTAAGGGTAATATCATTGACCTTTATTATGACACTGTGGATGAAGTGTTTAATGAATGGGGTAAGCAGAAGGTTGAAGTTTATGTATTGAAGGAAGGCGACGGAACCTTTACCGAAGAAGAACTTCATAAATTAAATCAGGGTGCCTGACTGAAAAGAGCCGGAAACCGTTCAAATATTGAACGGTTTCCGGCTCTTATATTTATTAAAAAGGAGATTCAAGATGATTGTAGGCGTCAGGGTGTAACAGCTTACCCAGCCTGATTAAACCTTTTATCAAACGTGGTGATGGCCGGCAATATAATTCTTCTTCAAGAATATGAATGCGGTTCTCTCTTACGGCATCCAACTCTGATGAACCGGGGCGTTTTTTGACAACAGCAGGATTTACACGGCTGATTTGAACGCCTACCCAAGCCAGACAGATATGGTCGGGCTTTCGATTACACACGTCATTCCAATCGGTCTGCACACTTGCCAGTTCCACATCCCGAAAGACATTCGTGGCACCTGCCAGCTCACTGATCTCGGTCAGCCAGTTGACGCTGCCTGGTGTGAAAATCGGATTTGGCCACCACTCCCAATAAATTGAGGGCGTTTCAGTAAGCTGTGCGCTGATCCTCTTACATTCGGTTAACACATCTTCTATATCCTGACACACCTTCCTTGCATGATCCTCTACTCCGGTCAGCTTGCCAAGTGTCAGAAGGTCTTCTTTAATATCAGCTATGCTCTGAGGGTTGAAAATCGTATGGGGAATCCCCCTGCGATCAAGTTCCTCAATATTCTTTTCCATTCCCGGAACACTCAGCGAAGATAATACGAGATCAGGCTGAAGCGATTCTACCAGATCGATATTGATAGACAGATCAGGTCCGAGCTTTGTGAGATTTTGAACCGATTCAGGAAAATCAGAATAGTCATCGACTGCGATTAATGATTCTGTCAGTCCAAGTGCCTCCACAAGCTCAGTATTACTCGGACAAAGTGAAACGATTTTCATGTGCCAGGCACGTCCTTTTTACAGTGATAATAAATAGTGAAGAAGCAGTGTCAGGAGAATTCCCGTTAAACCCCCGAAGAAAACCTCTATCGGCTTATGTCCAAGAAGTGTTTTTAATTCTTTTCTCTTTTCCTCTTCATCTTTTTTCTGCCAGCCTTTTGCCTCTGATACGAGCTTGTTGAAATCTCTCATCAGTTGGTTAATCACGGCTGCCTGCTCTCCAGCCTGAAAGCGCACACCGGTTGCATCAAACATCGTGATAATTGCAAAAACAGTGGCCAGGGCGAAAACAGGTGAAGCAAGACCTGATTCAAGTGCAATTCCAGTCGCAAGTGCGGTAACGGCAGCAGAGTGAGAGCTCGGCATACCGCCAGTTGATGTGACAAGTGACCAGTCCACCTTGCGTGAAGCAATGAATTGGATCGGCACCTTGACGACCTGGGCAAATAAAATAGCGAATAAGGATGCCCAGAGGGGGAAGTTAGTGAAGATTTCCATGAAGTGTTTCATTCCTCTCTAGCGGCCGGAATCGACAGTTTTGTTGAAATTATAACATATTTTAAAGACTTGCCGGACAATGGTTCACACGTTATTCGAAATAAACAGATATTTAACGTATACTTAACAATGGAGGTGTTTTTTAATGAAATGGACAATACATAATACAGATGATGTTTTAAACACAAAGCACGATTACATGCTGACTGCGGTCTGGAACCGCCCGACGGTTGAGGGATTTACAAAAGAGCTTGATGAGGCTCTTGAAGGTAAATTAACTGACCTTATTAAAGAAGGGGACATCGAGACAAAAAAGAAAGTTGTTTCTTTTCTCCCGACACTTGGATCGCTTGAATCCAAACGGGTTGTGTTTTTAGGTCTTGGTAAAGAAAACAAGCTGACGTTTGATTTATTACGGGAAGCGTTTGGATCACTTGCGAAAGAGCTGAAAAAGAAAAAGGTCAATACGCTTGCGATCGCGCTTGATTCATTTACAACGGATGAAGTGGATGCTACGGATGCAGCCCAGGCTTTATCAGAAGGTCTGATCCTTGGTGGATATGAGTTTGAAGGATATAAAAAGAAGCCAAATGTAGCGGATGTAAGGCTTGAAAATATCACGATTTATTCAAATCACGATGATCAGGAATTACAGGCGGCGCTTGAAGTCGGAGAAGCAATGGCAATCGGGACAAACGAAGCCCGTACACTTGTCAATATGCCGTCCAATCTATTAACCGCAGTCAAAATGGCGGAGTACGCACAGGAGCTTGCGGACCGCCACGGCTTTGAGGCTGAGATTCTTGGCAAAGAGGAAATTGAATCACTCGGAATGGGTGCGCTTTTAGCGGTGAATCAGGGCTCTGAAATCCCGCCGAGAATGATCGTCCTGAAGCATAAAGGAAAAGAAGAGTGGAAGGACGTACTTGCCCTTGTGGGAAAAGGAATTACGTTTGATACAGGCGGCTATTCGATTAAGCCGAAGGATGGCATTGTCGGAATGAAGGCGGATATGGGTGGAGCGGCAGCCGTACTTGGTGCAATGGAGATCATTGGCCGCCTGCAGCCGGAACAGAACGTTATGGCAGTGATTGCTGCAACGGATAACATGGTCAGCCATACCGCATTCAAACCGGATGATGTCATTACGTCCCTCAGCGGAAAAACGATCGAAATTCTGAATACAGACGCTGAAGGCAGGCTTGTTCTTGCAGATGCCGTCACGTATGCAAAACAGCATGGTGCTGATTATCTCGTTGATGTTGCGACCCTTACAGGCGGTGTTATCGTAGCGCTTGGGCTTGATAAGACAGGGGCACTGACCAATAATGAGCCTTTCTTTGAAAAGGTGCTGGAAGCGTCTGCCGAGGCGGGAGAGTTTATCTGGCAGCTGCCGTACACTGAAGGAGATCGCAAGCGTGTTCGCAACAGTCCGGTCGCTGATCTGAATAATTCACCAGGCCGTGATGGGCATGCGCTGTTTGCCGGTGCATTTATCGGGGAGTTCACGGAAGGAACACCATGGGTTCACCTTGATATCGCGGGAACAGCAACAACGAAGGCACCGCATTCGTTAGGACCGGCCGGGGCAACGGGTGTCATGGCCAGAACGCTGGCATTACTGACAGAGCAGTTTTTATTAGAAGACGAATAATCATGTTAAAAAGCCGGGACACATTTTTGTGTTCCGGTTTTTTTAATATGGTGAATAGTATGCGTATAGGTCCATTCTTTAAAATTTTCACGCAAATTAGACTTTCTGTTGAAGCGTTGACAGATAAACCTTGAGTTGGTATGGTTTTAAAGGTATTTTAATACGTTACCTGTTTAGCAGAATAAAGAACTTATTGTTAGAGGAGATTTTATACATGAATGCTGTTATTATAGCGGTTTTAGTTATGCTTATTTTAAGTCTCCTTCGTGTAAATGTAGTAATTGCGCTGATTGCCGGTGCGGCAGTCGGGGGTCTTGCAGGCGGTTTATCTGTTGAAGAGACAGTTGCTGTATTTTCTGAAGGAGTGGGCGATGGTGCGAACCTTGCGTTAAGTTATGCATTGCTTGGAGGTTTTGCTGTCGCAATTTCTTATACAGGCTTACCTAAGCTGATGGTTGATAAAATTATTAAACTAGTCAGCAGAAAAGGAGAAGCAAGGGAACAGGTACTGCCAAGGGTACTCATTATTCTCTCTATTTTGTTTATCTCCTGTATTTCTCAAAATGCTGTGCCCGTGCATATTGCATTTATTCCTATATTAATTCCGCCATTATTGCTGGTGATGAACGAGTTAGGCATTGATCGTCGATTAATTGCTACCGTTATTACATTTGGTTTAACGGCCCCCTATATATTATTGCCGTATGGCTTTGGAATCCTTTTTCATGATTATATTGCTACCAACATGGAATTGAGCGGACTTGCTATTAGTATGAGTGATATTCCTGTTGCGATGCTGATTCCGACTGCTGGAATGGTGCTTGGTCTGCTGATCGCAATCTTTTTCAGCTACCGGAAGCCCCGTGAGTATCGTAACCGCAAAATCACAGCATCTGATGAAATGTCAGATAAGGTGATTTCTACAAAAGATCTAATTGTCACGATCATTGCAATTATTGCAGCACTTGTGATTCAATCCATCTTCCAGTCTATGGTCTTTAGCGCAGTGGTCGGTCTTGTGATCCTGTTTATCTCGGGAACAGTTAAATTATCTGATCAGGATCAGCTGATGATCGATGGAATGAAGATGATGGCTTTTATTGGGTTTGTCATGATCTCGGCCAACGGTTTTGCCGGAGTGATTGGTGAAACAGGAGCGGTTGACAGTCTCGTTAACAGTACATCTGATCTGATTGGTGACAATAAGGCGCTGGCTGCGCTATTAATGCTGATTGTGGGGCTTGTCGTTACGATGGGGATTGGATCCTCATTTGCGACCGTTCCGATTATTGCAGTCCTGTTTGTTCCGCTGTCACTGGAGCTTGGATTTAGTCCTCTTGCTACGATTGCTTTGATCGGAACAGCTGGTGCGCTTGGTGATGCGGGATCACCGGCATCAGACAGTACGCTTGGACCTACAGCAGGTTTAAATGCGGATGGTCAACACAATCATATTTGGGATACGTGTGTTCCAACCTTTATCCATTACAACATTCCGCTGATTATATTCGGCTGGATTGCAGCAATGGTATTATAAAAACAAGCGGCTTCCTGGAGGATCAGGGAGCCGTTTTTATGTGGAGAAACCTGATGTTATGAATACTCATTCATATTTTTCTTGCACCATTTACAAAAATACGTCACGATAAGATCAGGGGGCGATGAAATGGATCAGAACAATTGGACACAGCATACGCTGATGGACGCTTTAGGGATCGAAATGAAGGAAGTTGGAAAGGGCAAAGTCATTGCAGAAATGCCGGTAGATGGAAGAACACATCAGCCTTTTGGATTTTTACATGGAGGCGCCTCTGTCGCGCTTGCTGAAACAGTAGCGAGTGTCGGCTCAGCTGCACTTGTCGATCTTGAACATAACCATTGCTTTGGTCTCGAGATCAATGCCAATCATATTAAAGCAAAACGGGATGGCGTGGTTACGGCGATTGCAGAGGTCATACATAGCGGAAAATCAACAATGGTCTGGAATATCAGAATTGTTGATGAGGAGGAAGATCTGATCTGTATTTCCAGGTGTACAGTTGCAGTTGTGCCAAAAAAGAAGTAACGTTTACTTTTTCTGTTTAGTGGAAAATATCCACTAAACAGAAAAGGTGGTGCTCGATTAATGCCATGGAATAAAAACGATTATCCTGATTCGTGGAAAAATCTTGAGCCGGCTGTGCGCAACAAGGCCATCGAGATTGGAAATGCGCTCGTTGAAGAAGAGGGATATGAAGAGGGCCGTGCCATTGCCATTGCAACAGATCGTGCAAAAAAATCCATTCAGAATGATGACCAGGAAACGTATGAGCTCAGGCCGCATGATGATGGATGGCAGCTGATCAAAAAGGGGTCTCATAAAGCGATTTATACGGAAGAAACAAAGGCTGCGCTTGAAGACAAAGCCAAATCTTATGTGACAGAGCATAATGGTATACTCAAAGTATTTAAGGCGGATGAATCCGTTGAACAGACATTATATAAAGTATAAAAAAACATCCCGGGAGCGTGAACTATACCCCAGATAACGGACACTGATAAAAAAGTGCCCCTATCTGGGGTTTTTTGTGTTTCAATAGATTTAATCATTGGGGGCGGAGGATATACATGAGTAAAAATATTTATAATGAGTTTCAAATTAAAGAGCTGGAGAAGAATCCTAACGTATTGAATGCTTCTGAAAGGTCAATTTCCTATAGTCCTAAGTTTAAGATTAAAGCAGTGAAGGATTATCAAGCTGGGAAAGCACCCTCACAGATCTTTCTAGAACAAGGTTTTGATCTTGATATGATTGGTAAGAAACAACCTAAAACCTGCCTTAGGCGTTGGAGAAATACTTATGAGCGCTTTGGAGAGGAGGGTTTCCTTACGGAACGCAGAGGCAAAGGGAGTACAGGTCGCCCTTCTACAAAAGAACTTTCTGTGGAAGAAAAGTTAAAGAAAGCTGAAGCGAAAATCAAGTTTCTTGAGGCAGAGAATGATCTCTTAAAAAAGCTAGAAGAGTTAGAGAGGCAGGCGTTGAAAAAGAAACGATCTTAACGGCATCTGAGAAGTTCGCCTTGATCGAGAAAACAATCAGAGTTCATCAGTTACACAACGCTGTTTCCTATCTGTGTGAACTGGCAGGTGTTAGCCGCAGTGGTTATTATGATTGGGTGAAGGCTGCCCCATTACGTGCACAACGAGACGAACAGGATGAATTAGATGTAGCGTTAATCAGAAAAATATTTATAAGTAAAAGAGAAAAAGTAGGGGCTCTCCAGATAAAAATGATTATGGAGAATGATTATTCAGCCTGCATGAACCACAAAAAGATTAGACGGTTAATGTCGAAATATAACCTGATAACGAAGATAAGACAGGCCAATCCTTATCGTAAGATCGCTAAAGCCACACAGGAGCATCGAACCTGTCCTAATTTGCTTAATCGTGATTTCAACCAAAGTGTACCTGGAAAAGTCCTGCTGACTGACATTACTTATCTCTATTACGGAAAAGGGCAAAAAGCATATTTATCCTGTGTAAAAGATGGGGCTACCACCGAAATATTGGCCTACAATCTTTCTACGTCTCTAGAAATGGATATCGTCTATCGTACGTTAACAAAGTTAAAGGAAGCTGTTGATGGTCAGTTTCATCAAGGAGCCATATTACATTCTGATCAAGGAATGCATTACACGCACCCTCGCTTCCAAAGCGAAGTAAAAAAGCTCGGCTTAATACAATCAATGTCCCGAAAGGGAAACTGTTGGGATAACGCCCCAATGGAAAGTTTTTTTGGCCATTTTAAAGATTTAGCAGAATACAAATCTTATGATAATCTTCAAGACGTAAAGAGGGAAGTAGATCGTGTGATTGGAGAATATAATCACGATCGCTATCAATATGGGTTAAATAAAATGACCCCGGTACAATACCGGAGTCACTTACTAGCTGCATAGGTGCTTTTTAAACTGTCCGAAAATCGGGGCACAGTTCAGCGATTCCCGGGATGTTTTTTTACTTTTTACTTTTACTTTTACTTTTCGCCTGTTCATGTTTCTCTTTATCAGCAAGATCATCTCTCACTGTCTCAGGTGCAAGCTTAACACCTGTATTATAAGCAGCGCGTGCAATTAAATGTCCACCTACAGGAGCGGTAATCAGAACGAAAAATATACCTAATACGACTCTTGAATTAAATACTCCATCCTCTGTTAAAAAGAAGATAAGTGTTCCGATCAGGATACACATAACGCCAAGTGTTGCGCTTTTAGAAGCAGCGTGGGTTCTTGTGTACAGGTCCGGTAAACGGATGAGACCAATAGCCGTTACTACGGCGAAAAAGGCTCCGATCAGAATAAATCCGGCTACAAAGTATTCACTTACGTCGATCACGGTCCACAATCGCTCCTTTCTCTAGATATTTGGAGAAAGCAACGGTTCCGATAAAGGCAAGGATCCCAAGTAGAAGAATGACTTCAAGAAAGACACTTGAATCAAGCAGCATGGAAAACAGGCCTGTCATTGCGATCAGACTAATTCCAAGTGAATCCAGTGCAATGACCCGGTCAGCCGTTGATGGGCCTTTTACGACACGGATGACGATTCCAATCATACTGGCTGCAACGGCAACCAGCGCAATGTATATAGAAATAGTCAGCATCAGCGGCTCACCTCCATAATTGCCTTCTCAAAACCTTCCCTGATCGATGAAACGTTTCCTTTAATATCAGATGCATTCAGCGCATGAATATAAAGGGTTCCGTTGTCATCACTCACATCCATCACGAGTGTTCCAGGCGTCAGCGTGATCAGCAGGGAGAGAAGGGTCACTTCCCATTCTCTCTCAAGCTTTGTATCGTATTTAAATACGCCTGGTTTTAAATCCATTTTTGGACGGAGGACAATCGCTAGCACTTCAATGTTAGCCTTAATCAGCTCAATAATAAACAGCACAGTCAATTTAATGACAGCCCAGACTCTGAGAATATAGAGCCTCGTTTGAAAGAACCTGCGCATTGCAAAGATCACGAGCAAACCAAGGAAATAACCGATGATAAAGCTCGATAAGGTAAATGAACTGGTCAGAAACATCCAGAGGAACGCTAAAAAGAAATTTAATAATACTTGAAATGCCATATCACATTACTCCTTTAATACTGCTTCAATATAGATTGCAGGATCGATGAGTGGTTCTACCGCCATGGTAATAAACGGGCGTATTGCTTCTGTCCCGACACCATAGAAAATGGCGATCAGAACAAGTGCAGCCGCCGGGACCCATAGACGGTTTGCCGATTTAGCTTTTGCCCCGTGATACTCTTTTGGCGTTCCCCAGAAGCCATTCATGAAAATCTTCATGGCTGAATATAAGACGAGCAGACTTGAAATGAGGACAAGCAATGGTCCTACAATATCTCCAGCTTCAAATCCTCCCTGAACAATCAGCAGCTTTCCAATAAATCCGCTTAAAGGAGGAATTCCCGCTAAAGCCAGTGCAGCAACAAAATAGGTCCAGCCGATTCTCGGGTAATCGCGGATCATCCCACCCATGTCTTTCAGGTGACTTGATCCTGCAATCGCGATCATGATCCCCACGAGCAGGAACAGTGCTGCTTTAATGACCATATCGTGCAGCAGGTAGAAAACAGCCCCTTCAAGTGAAGCAGGCGTCATTGCTGCGACACCGTATAGGATAACTCCTACCGCAACCACAATATTGTAAATAATAATGGTTTTTACTTCTCTGTAGGCAACGGCTCCGATTACTCCAACAACAATGCTCAATAAGGCAAGGACACCTAATATTTCATGGGTGTAACCTGTATCCTGCGTAAAGAATAAAGTATAGGTTCTCAGGATCGAGTAAACACCAACCTTCGTTAAAAGGGCCCCGAATAAAGCAAGCACGGGAATTGGTGGAGCACTGTATGACCCTGGAAGCCAGAAGTAAAGCGGTACGATTGCGCCTTTCAAGCCAAATACCATCAGGAAAAAGATCGCAATCACCGTAACAATCCCTGTATTTCCAAGCTCACTGATCCGCTGGGAAATATCAGCCATATTCAGTGAACCGACAACAGAGTACAAGTATGCTACGGCTGTTACAAATAGCGCTGAGGAAATGACGTTAATCAGCACATACTTAATGGATTCGCGAAGCTGAGCCTTCTTACCACCTAACACAATCAGCAGGTAAGAAGAAATCAGGAATACTTCAAAGAATACGAACAGGTTAAAAATATCACCTGTTGTAAAGGCTCCGTTAATCCCCACAAGCAGGAACATTACCCCGATGTAGAAAAAGAAGCTTTCATATTTTTCATCCATATAAATCATCGCATACCAGACAACGAAGAAGGTCAGGATGCTGGACGTTAATACGAGTAGAACTGAAAGCATATCCGACACGAGCGGAATTCCGTATGGTGCCGGCCAGCTTCCAAGGTTAACTGTCTGAATACCATTCGCTTTTACCTCTGCAGCCAGTACAACTGATGCAACGATTGTTGCTCCGATGGCTAACAGTGAGATGAAACGCTGTGCTTTAATTCGCTTCGGGAAAAACATTAAAATCACAGCAGCTAAAAGCGGAATGAGAATCGGCAATAATGGTAAATTAATCATTTGATTCATTCCCTTTCATTTCTTCCATATTGTCTGTTCCGAGCTCCTGATAAGCACGATAGGCAAGTACCAGGAAGAATGCCGTTACCCCGAAGCTGATGACAATAGCAGTTAAAACGAGCGCTTGTGGCAGGGGATCCGTATAGGATGTAACCCCATCCAACAGTACAGGCGCGTCTCCCGTTTTTAAACCACTCATTGTAAGCAACAGTAAATGTGCACCGTGACTGAGCAGAGCAGTGCCGATGATGACACGCAGCAGGCTCTTTGAAAGGATCAGATAAACAGCGGATGTGAATAACACACCGACCACAATAGACATTAAGATCTCCATTATTCACTCTCCCCAATCGTTTGAATAATGGTCATTGTTACACCAATTACGACCAGGTAGACCCCAATATCAAACAGCACGGCTGTGTGAAGAGAGGTTTCCCCTAAAAGCGGGAGATTAAAATAGTCGTATGCATGTGTCAGAAATGGCTGATTAAATAACAATGCACCAGCACCGGTTAATACGGCGATTAATAATCCTGCCGCGGTCATCATGCGATAATCAAACGGCAGAATCGTATTTAACGTTTTGACATCATAAGCAAGCAGCAGCAGGACGAGTGCAGCAGCTGTCATCAGTCCTCCAATGAATCCTCCTCCGGGCGTATAGTGTCCGGCAAAAAACAGATTGATGGAGAATAAAATGATGATGAATGATATCACGGTTGTGACGGTTTGTAAGATGACATCATTAGGTTTCTTCATCCTTTTTGCCTCCTTACTCCACGGAAGTGAACCATCGCATAAATACCCAAAGCAGCAACTCCAAGTACACAGATTTCAAACAATGTATCAAAGCCACGGAAGTCAACAAGAATAACGTTTACCATGTTTCCACCGGCAGCCAGCTTATACACGTTATCGATGTGGTACTGAGAAATCGATTCAAATACAGAGCTGTTACTGTATGCAGAAATGGCAATCAGTGTAATGGTTATACCAACAAGAATCGAAATGACTGCATTTCCGAAGCGGAAGCCCATGCGTTCTTCCTTCCGGCTGATTTCCGGTAAGTGATAGAAGCACAGCAGGAACAATGCTACAGAAACAGTCTCAATTACCAGCTGGGTTAAAGCCAGATCCGGTGCTCTGAAAAATACAAAGAACAATGCAACAGAGTAACCGACTGCACCAAGCGCAATAATCGATGTCAGTCTTGATTTAGCAAATAGAATCGTAATGGCAGATGCAATCATCACAACAGCCAGAATGACTTCATAAATCCGGATCTCTGCAAGGTTGGACGTATCAATTGAAAATGCATCCCGCACTACGAGTGTTGAAAGCAAAATCGCAACGAAAAATCCGAAGATATAAAGAAGATAGGTTCTCATATAACCAGTCATAATACCTTCAGTCAGCTTAAAGCTTCCGGACTCACCTTTTTCAAGTCCGCGGTCATAAACACCATTGATCGTAAACTGCTCAGGAATCCGGTTGTAGATACCCTGCCATTTACCAAGCGTAGCGTACAGCAGCGTACCGAACAGGACAATCCCGATCGTCATAAAGAGCTCAGGTGTAAACCCGTGCCAGAAATAAATGTTAACGTAAACCTCCTGGCCTGAATCCACAAGACTTGGCAAAATGGCTTCAACAGCCGGCTTGATCATGCTGTTAGACAGCAGGTTCGGGAAAAATCCGAACACAATCACAAGTGCACCAAGCACGATTGGTGAAATCAGCATGCCAATCGGTGCCTCATGAGGTTTCTTTGGAAGCTTATCAAGCTGAAGCTTTCCAAGGAAAGTTTTAAACAGCAGCATAATGCTGTAAATAAACGTGAACACACTCGCAATCCATGCAATAACAGGGAATAAAATGCCCCATGTATCCATCGAGAAAAGGTTAAATTCAAGTATTTCAAGTGTGGCAAGCAGGAACATTTCCTTACTCAGGAAACCGTTAAATGGTGGGAGTCCTGCCATTGAGAATGTCCCGATTAACGCGATCGTAAAGGTAATCGGCATCAGGTTCACAAGTCCGCCGAGATTTCGAATGTCCCGTGTACCGGTCTCATGATCCACAATACCTGCAACCATGAACAGGCTACCTTTAAAGGTTGCGTGATTGATCAGGTGGAACACAGCTGCAATCGTTGCGCCCATATAAATATTCTCATCCAGCTGGTCAAAATGAAGTGCAGCAGCACCAAGACCGAGCAGTGACATAATTAAACCGAGCTGTGAAATGGTCGAAAATGCAAGAATTCCTTTTAAATCAGTCTGTTTCACAGCATTAAATGAACCCCAGAACAGGGTGAAAAGTCCGAATCCGGCAACAAGCCAGAGCCAGATTCCTGATTCTGCGAACACCGGACTCATGCGGGCAACAAGATAAATACCCGCCTTAACCATCGTTGCAGAGTGAAGATAAGCCGATACAGGTGTAGGTGCTTCCATCGCATCAGGAAGCCACACGTGAAACGGAAATTGTGCTGATTTTGTAAATGCTCCGAGTAAAATCAGAAGCATGGCTGGGATAAACATTGGATCCTGCATGAGTGATCCGGACATACTGATTAATTCCTGAATGCTGAAGGTTCCACTCATAATATAGAGAAGAACGATCCCTCCAAGCATCGAAAGTCCGCCGAAAACGGTAATCAGCATTGATTTCTGAGCCCCGTATCTTGAGCGCTCTTTATCATACCAATATCCGATCAGCAGGAATGAGGAAATTGAAGTGAACTCCCAGAACATATACAGGACGATCAGGTTGTCGGATAAAACGACACCAAGCATCGCACCCATGAACATGAGTAAATAAACATAAAAGTTATGGAGTGCTTCTTTTTCTTTTGCAAGATAATAGATCGAATAGAGAACGACCAGTGAGCCGATCCCCGTAATAAGCAGGGCAAATAAAAGCCCCAGACCATCAACATGAGCATTAAAATTGATCCCAAGTGATGGTATCCATTCAAACGTCTTTGAAACGGTCTGCCCCCCACTCGTCACCGGCAGGTACTGAATGAAGTAAATAAACAGCGCCAGCGGCACAAGCAGAACGAACCATCCGGTATGAATATTCCGGAATCCCTTAAACAAAAAAGGGATGAAGACTGCCGCAATAAATGGCAGTACGATGGCAATATGAAGCAGCGACAAAGAAAATCCCTCCCTTGAACATTTATCACAATCACAATAAGCATTTAAATAAGGACTGTATTTGTATACATCCAGCCGTGCATACCCAGTCCTTTGTGACATGATCATTTTTTTTACGTATAGCAAAAGTATAACGTAAAATGACCCTCTATGCATAATGTAACACTTACGGTTACAGGCTTTATCAAAATCTATATATAGGTAGAAACGGGTATAAATAATCAAAAAAAATTTATAAACGGTGTCGAAATTTGTTCTATATTGAAAAGAATTCAAACCTTTTGCCGGTAGGTCCTTCCAAAAAAATGATGAAACGATTATGATAAAAAAGAGAAATTCGGCTGGGAGCGTAGTGAATGAAAAATACATATTTGACTGGTTATTTACCGTTATTTTCAATTTTGCTGTTCAGTCTCTCCTTTTCTGTGTACGGAGTCGGGGTGCTGACAGATTTGTTTAAAGGAATAGGCATTTACGCAGGGATGAGAGAATTCCTATCTGAGCTTGAGCTCAAGCTGTTTGTCCTGATCCTGCTGATGATTATCTGTTTTATGATTCTTGCAGCGTTAAAACTGATTGCAGAGACGATCAACGAAGTGTCGCTTCTGTTTTTCTCCAGGGATAAAGAAGGGGAGGCATTGACAAGGGTTCGTGCGGGTTCACTCATTTATTTTTTCGGATCACTTGCAACGATCGTCAGCCTGCAGTCAATTGTGGGCCTGCTGATCATCTTCGCCCTGACATCGATCGTGTACTTCATGTATTTTGTGATTAAAGTCAGCTCAACATTAAGCGCAGGAGGGACAATCGGGGTTATTCTATTCGAGATTGTCACTTGGTCAGCGCTTTTGTCAGCAGTATTTTACGTAGTCTTAAGTCTTTACAACGGACTGCTCGGCAGCTTACCGATCCTGGAGCAGATATAAAAAAGGCGTTACACAAATTGTGTAGCGCCTTTTTAAATGTATATTATAAAAACCGGGCCGAGGGGCATCCTCCGCTTTCCATGTCCAGCTGCGGCGACTAGCCCCTCGAGGTCATAAGTCAAAGCTGAACGAGGGCAAAGGTCAGCCCTCTTTTCATCTTCGCCTTATGCTTGTCGGGGCTGGACGAGTCGCCTACGCTTTTCTAAGGCCGGGCGGTGAACCCCTTGTGCTTCGCACAATGGTTTCACCTGTCCCTTTCCGCCATAGGAGTCTGCGGATGCCCCTCGTCCCTTTGTGAATGCGTAATAGCAGAATTACCGGTTAATATCCTTCCAAATCAAATGAGCAGGGCGGTCGAGTTCGATGGACTGCATGTTTTGTGGTAAATCGTGACCCACCCATACACCACTTGTGTACTCATTCGTTAACCCGACTGTCCAATAATCAAAGTATTCGTTGGTTGTGCCTGTCTTGATACCGATATACGGCTTTTCCAGGTAAGCAGGTGAACCGGTTCCGGATCTGGCAGCTGTCGCAAGAAGCTCACGCATTTTGGCTGTTGTCTGGCCGGACCAGACTGGAATATAGTCCTTTGGCCATTCGTAGAGCACGTTACCTTGAAAATCGGTGACTTTTCTGATTGCGTGTGACTGTCTGTAATTACCGTCAATAAAGCTTGTGTATGCATCTGTAAGTTCGAGTGGAGAAACACCGTAAGTGAAACCTCCTGCAGCGGCTGCGAGTGTCTGATCACTCAGACCAACCTGGTTAAAATCAAAAGCATTCAGATAAGCGAAGGATTGCTCCACGCCTGTTTCCTCCATCATCCGAATCGCCGGTGTGTTGAGTGAAAGCAGAAAGGCGCGTGAAATAGACACGTCCCCGTATTCAACCCCACCGTAATTTTCAGGACAGTAGTTCTGGAAACAGTATGCATCTGCATTCACATTTTGAGTAAGGTAAGGCTGAAATGTCTCGATATAAGGCCCGTAAACGAGCAGCGGCTTAATGGCTGAACCCGGCTGACGGACAGCCTGATAAGCTCTGTTAAAATTATATTTCTGATAGTTTTTACCGCCGGAAAGACCGACAATTTCCCGTGTCTGATTTTCGATAACAACTGCTGCACCTTCCACACCGTTATATGGCAAATTCGAACGGACAGCTGCTGTTGTCTGATTTTGCATTGCAGGATCAAGTGCGGTATGAATATTGACACCGGATTTTAAAATCTGCTGGACACGGGCATCCAGGCGTTCATCAATCGCTGCTTTTTCTGACGTTTTTTTAGCCTTAACAAGCTGATCTTTAAATCCTTCGTGATGGGCAATCAGCTGACGTAATTCGTATTCAACATAAAACGTATAGTCAGGGTATAGTTCATTGGATTCCACAGGTTTAACTGTGATTTGTTCTGCTTTTAAGGCAGCGGCTTCCTCAGCGGTAATTTTCTGTTCAGTTACCATCAGGTCAATCAGGCGTTCCTGACGTTCTTTTGCCTGATCAAAATTGGATAGAGGGTCGTATTTTCTCGGGTTATTCGGGATCGCTGCCAGAAAAGCCAGCTCTGCTTTCGACAGTTCACTTAAATCCTTCTGAAAATAGTATTTCGATGCGGCCTTTATTCCGTATACGCCATTGTTGTAATAAATAATATTTAAATAGGCTGTTAAAATCTCATCCTTTGACCATTGGCTCTCAATCTCACTTGCATAAAACAGCTCGGTCATTTTACGGTTATACGTTTTCTCCTGAGTCAAATACAGATTTCTGGCGAGCTGCTGGGTAATCGTACTGCCACCCTGCTCGATATGGGTAAAAACCAGGTTTTTGACAACAGCCCGGATGATCGCCCCTGCATCAAAACCGATGTGGTCATAAAAATTCCGGTCCTCTGAATAAACCGTTACATCCTTTAAAAATTGAGGTAACTCTTCGGAGGTAGCGTGCATTCTCATGCCTGGTTCGCTTTTTGATATTTGTGCCCCATTGCGGTCGAAGATAAAGCTAGTCTGCTGAACAGTTTGCTCATTAAGCTGCACTTTTTCATCAAGTGCCTTCTGAAAATCAGACTGCGCCTGGATTTCTTTATTTGTTTGAAGCCAGAAGAAAATACATAACGGGATAAGGAGAAACACACCCATAAACCCCATGGTCATTCTCATTTTAGGAGTCTCCATTCTAAAGTTAGTTCACGGACGATTGCTGTGTGCTTATTTGCCTGCGGCTCCACCATAAAAGACTAAAGGCTCCGAGAAATAAAGCACCTGTCACATAAAAGACGGAAGAAATCCCGATAAATCCGGAGATCACACCCCCAAATACGGGGCCTGCCACATTGCCGAGAAAACGGAAGCTTTGATTATAACCGAGCACTTCCCCCTGCATGGATACAGGTGCAGCATGACGGATGAAGGCTGTCACGCTTGGAATAATTCCGCCGATCGCGATGCCAAATAAGAATCGCAGAATCACAAGCTGCCATAATTCAGTGACGAGTGCCTGTGGAATGATGAAGAGAGCTGACAATACGAGAAGGATCACCAGTACTTTTTCATAGCCGATCGCATCTCCGAGTCTGCCCCAGCTTCGTGTAGCAATAAGATTGCCGAAGCCTGTTGCAGAAAATGCCATACCCGAAAGAAAGGCGATGTTAGCTGCGCTCGTCAGTCCATCCACATAGAGCGCTAAAAGTGGCTGAATACTGAAATTCGCCATCTGAACAAGGAAGGATAAGACCATCACGGTCATTAGCATGCGGTGACTCGTAATATGTCTGAACACTTCTTTTCTTGTATACGTCCGTTCTTTCTTTTTATCGGCATCTTTTTTCTTTTCTGAAATACCAAACATCACAACGGTTGCTGCAACAGAGATCGAAATCGCGGTGATAATAAAGGTGTAGCTGAAACCGAATGTATCTGCCATCAGCCCCCCGAGGAGTGGGCCGAACAATCCGCCGGTTACGGTTCCCATTTGAAGGGTGCCGAGCGTGCGGCCGGCAATATGTTTTGGTGTCTGTGAAGAGATAAGGGCAAGAGAAGTAGGGATAAAGCCGGTTACAACGCCCATAAACATCCGGAGGATAAACAGTCCTTCAACCGACTGAATGAATCCCATGAGAAAGATGCTGAAGGCAATGCCATAGCCGGTGATCATCAGGATCGGCTTATAGCCAAACCGGTCACCGAAACGTCCCCAGATCGGAGAGACAAAAAACGCAGTCAGAAAAGTTACACCGAATACAAGGCCGGACCATCTTTGAACATACTCGTCAGAAAAGTCACCCATTGTTTCTATATAAAGAGAGAGAAACGGAAGGATCATAGTGGCACTCGCTGCCACGAGGAAATTGGCGATCCACATAATGATTAAGTTCTTTTTTTCAACTTTAATAACAAACACCTTCTAACATTCATCTGAATTATTTCGAGAGTCGTAACAAGTATAACGTAATAAAAAAACGATGCAACTTGAAATCACTCATATTATGTCGCAAGAAAATTCAGACATTTATATGTGGATTACCCAACTACATGGTATAATTAATCACATGAGAAAGGAGGAAAGAACATGACCGGCGCTGATCAGACCATTATTTTTCTGGATTTTGAATTTTCCATGCCGGATGGAAGGGGACCAAAGGGCTTTTATCCTGAAATCATTGAAGTAGGTCTCGTAGCCGTCAGAAATGGAGAAAAAGAACAATTTTCAAGCTATGTGAAACCGAAAAAATTCAAAAGGCTCTCCAGAAGGTGTAAATCCTTCCTGAATATCAGTCAGGAGCAGGTCGATAGCGGCATCTCTGTTCATTCCCTTGTCAAAAAGTTAGCAGAGCTGAACCACGATGGCTTTTGTAAAGTTGTGACCTGGGGCAACATGGACATGAAGGTGCTGAGACAAAATTGCGAAAAGGCCGGGCTGATCTTTCCGTTCACCGGTGAATTTGTCGATTTATCCATGGAGTACAAACGCTTTTTTGGAGACCGGAATCAGACAGGATTATGGAAAGCCGTTCAGGAATATGGAAAGGATGGGACTGGTAAACACCATAAGGCCCTCGATGATGCGATGACGACCTACCATATATATCAGCTGGTAGAAAAGGATAAGCGCTATTTAAACAAGAGCGAACCGACTACGATTGGGGACAGAGTGGATTTTTCCGCTTTACGCCAGTTTCTGGTTCAATAAAAAAGAGCCCTCCTGAGAAGGGCTTTTATTTTTGGTCAGGAAAAATTCATGTTATACATCAGCTCATATTCTTTTTTAACACCTGCAAGTGCTTCAAGGCTTTTTTGATTAAAGGCTGAATCCTCTTCCTGTAATCTCCTTTCAAGCTCCGCGACAGCCTCAGCTAAATGCACATAATAATCACCCGGTTCCCCGTCAAACGGTTTCACCATGGATGATGGGATATTCGCACGTTCATTAAATGCGAGCGCTTTTCTTTCATGAAAGAGTGGAACATCCACCTGATTCGGGTTGTGCAGATCACCCTGAATTGGATGCTTCAATACATCTTTAATCTGGACAACCTTTACACTGTCTTTATCCTCTGTCACCACGCCAATATAAGCGCCGGTTTTATAAAAAGCTTTTACATATTCAGTCATTCTTCACGCCTCCTGTAAGTATGTTACACTCACCAATTTTTTGGCATTCCTCACTATTTAGTTTAACGTAACATAATGATTTTTTCTGTAAATTAGGCTAAAGTATAATATGGAGGCGAGAAAATGAAAATTAAATTGATGTTGTCATTGTTATTTGTATTGTTGTTAGCAGCCTGCGGAGGAAATGCTGACAGTGGCTCAGATACTGAAAATACGGAGTCTGCAGAGCCTGCTGAAGAAACGGCAGAAGACACGTATGCTGAAGCGGAACCGGTTGAAGAATTGCCGGCAGTGGAAGGATACCCACAAACAAATCCTGAACCGGGTGAAAATGAGCCTGTTGCTACCATCCAGACGAATTACGGTGATATTACAGTGAAGTTTTTCCCTGACCAGGCACCTTTAGCAGTTGAAAACTTTTTAACACACGCTGAAGAAGGTTATTATGATGGCGTGATTTTTCACAGAGTCATTGAAGACTTTATGATTCAGGGGGGAGATCCTGATGGGACAGGTGCCGGCGGCGAAAGTATTTTCGGTGAACCGTTTGAGGATGAATTTTCACCTGAACTCGTTCATATCAGAGGCGCATTATCAATGGCCAATTCCGGTCCTGCAACGAATGGCAGTCAGTTTTTCATTGTGCAAAATCAGAATATGACTGAGGACCTTGTTGCACAAATGGAATCAGCCGGTTTTCCTGAAGAGCTGATTACGATGTATCAGGAAAGAGGCGGCACGCCATACCTTGATAACCGTCATACTGTTTTTGGACAGGTGATTGAGGGCATGAACATCGTTGATAATATTGCAGCGGTTGAAACGGGTAGTGATGATCGTCCGGTAGAGGAAGTCGTCATTGAATCTGTTGAGGTTCAGGAGTAAATTCCATCACAGGTTTTTCAAACATGAAGGCTGGAACGGGGAGTGGTTCCGGCTTTTTTTATACAATCTTGACCTAATCATTTTACATACATGGGGGAAATAATATGGACGAACTTTTATTGAAATACGCAAAGCTTGCTGTCAGGACAGGAGTCAACATTCAGGAAGGACAGTTTCTGTGGATTGCGGCTTCAGTTGACAGCGCTGTTTTTACAAGACTTGTAGTTGAAGAGGCTTATCGTGCAGGAGCGGGTAATGTACACGTCCAATGGCACGATGATCTCGTAACAAGACTTTTTTATGAAAAAGCACTTGATCAGGAACTCGACTATTTCCCGGAATGGCTGACAACGGCGCATGAAGAAACGGTTGAGCGGGAAGGGGCATTCCTTGTTATCGAGTCTGATAATCCCGATCTTCTAAAGGGAATCTCCTCTGACCGGATTGCCGCTTTTGCAAAAGCAAGAGGAGAGGCGCTCGGTGCTTTTTATGAAGCAATTGAAACAGATCGCATCAGCTGGTCTATCGTGGCAGTGCCTTCTGCTGATTGGGCACTGAAGCTGTTCCCGGAACAACCTGAAGTGAAAGCAGTCGAGAAGCTGTGGGAGTCCATCTTTTCTGTGACAAGAATTCTAAAAGATGACCCGGTACTTGAATGGGAACATCATATGGAACATCTCAGAAAAAGAGCGGCCTCCTTAACTGAAAAGCAATATACGGCACTGCATTATCAGGGACCTGGTACAGACATCACAATTAAACTTCCCGCTCACCATAAATGGCTGACAGGGGGCTCGAAAAATAAAAAAGGTCATGACTTTATCGCAAATCTGCCAACAGAAGAAGTGTACACAGTTCCTCACAGATTAGGTGTGAACGGCTATGTGACAAACACAAAACCGCTTGCCTATCAAGGGAATATCATTGACGGATTCACGCTCACATTTAAAGAGGGGAAAGTCACTGATTTTAAAGCGGATGTCGGAGAGGAGCTGCTTGAAAAAATCCTGACAATGGACGAGGGGGCACCGTACCTTGGCGAGATCGCACTCGTACCTCACCGTTCACCGATTTCTGATTCAGGCATTCTGTTTTTTAATACGCTGTTTGATGAAAACGCATCGAATCATTTTGCGCTCGGCTCGTGTTATCCGACCTGTATTGAGGGTGGAACAGAGATGAACGATGAAGAAAGGCTTGAGGCAGGGTTAAATGACAGCATCGTTCACGAGGATTTTATGATGGGCTCTGCTCAGATGAACATTGATGGGATCAGAGCGGATGGAACGCGAGAACCGGTCTTTCGCAATGGGAATTGGGCAACTGAATAGGCTGTACACGAATTGTTCACGTGATGTATGAAGGAAGCGTTGTTATAATGAAGGAAATTGAGTAAGCGAGGAGGCTGCGCCGTGTTCTACGACTTGTTTATTTTGCAGCTCTTTTTATATTTTCCGGAAGATAAATCGGAATACCTTCCAGCTGCATTATGGCTATTATTGTTTGTTATTATGACGTATATTACGTTTCGCTGGATTATCCGTGTGTCTAAAAGACAGGCGGAGGAAACGAAAAAGCTTGAAGAGAAAATGTTGAATGAGCGTAATCATTCTTCTAAATAGAAAAAGGCCGGGATGAAGAATCCCGGTCTTTTTTGTTTCTAACTCACCCCAAAAAATTATTTAAATACCATCTGCAGTCTTCTAAGTCCTTCTTCGACCATTGATCTTGGGCAGGCGATGTTCATTCTGATGAATCCTTCTCCGCCTTTTCCGTATTTATCACCAGGTTCAAGTGCGAGTCCGGCTTCGTCGACGAGTTTCTTTTTGATTTCTTCGTCAGATAAACCGGTTTTTCGTGCGTCCAGCCAGAGAAGGTAGGTGCTGTCAGGCTCCATCATGTTAATCTGATCCATTTCCGTGACCGTATTTCTGACAAGCTCAAGGTTTCCGGTCAAATAATCAATAAGTGATTCCAGCCATTCCTCTCCTTCAGAATAAGCGGCTTCCATTGCGGTGATGCCAAATGTGGAGAGAGTGAAAAATCCCTGACGGCCCTGTTCCTCCTTAATTTTCTCACGGGTTTCTTCGTTTGAACAAATAATAGCCGACGCCTGGAGACCTGCGAGATTAAAGGTTTTGGACGGTGCAACGAGTGTAATAATATGATCATGTTCATCACCGGCTGCTTTTGCAGTAGGTACGTGGCGGGCGTGTCTGTAAATTAAATCTGAATGAATTTCATCTGAAACGAGCACGACATCATGCTCTGCACATAAATCAGATAGTCTCTTCAGCTCATCACTGCTCCATACTCTTCCCGAAGGATTGTGCGGGCTGCATAACAGAAACATTTTTACATCAGACAGCTTCTGACTGAGATCCTCCCAGTCTATTTCGTAGCGGCCGTTTTGCTCAATTAAGTGATTGGTCACAACGGTCCTGCCATTTTGTTCAATCATGCCGAAAAATGGTGTATAGACAGGTGTCATGGTTAATATGTGATCACCGGGAGCCGTTAATGCCCTGATGGCAGTTGCGATGGAAGGGACCACGCCGATTGAATATAAATACCATGATGCATTGGTTTTCCAGCCGTGCCGCTTTTCAAGCCAGCCGGCGATGGTCCGTGCTGTTGATGGCGGAACAAATGTATAACCGTATGGAGGCTGTTCTAGCCGCTTCGTTAAGGAAGTCATGACGCTTTCAGGCGGGGCAAAATCCATATCCGCCACCCACATCGGAAGCAAGTCACTCTTTCCGAACAATTCATTCATCATGTCCCACTTCACGGAATGTGATCCGGTTCTTTGCGTTTCGCGGTCAAAATCAATCATGCAAACACTTCCTTTCCAATTCTCTATTCTATGGTATGATAGATGAAGCATTTTTCAAAATGATTAGGTGGTACAAATGAATATAAGTGAAATGGATTTAAAACTCATGATTATTCTGCAGGAATGGGACCCATTTGATAAAGGGGAAGAAGGGTACGATCATGAAATTGCTGAAGTTATTCAGTCTGTTCATGAACTGCATCACCCGACGGATCTGGCCAGACACATTCAGGCAATCTATGAGTCTGCGTTTGGTCAATGGATCCCGTTGCAGGACTGTACAAAAGTATCCTACAAGCTGCTGGCAGTGAAAATGGATGCTGTATATGAGGAATAGAGAAGTGAAACCGCACTGATGGTAAGTGCGGTTTTTTATATGGGGTTTGGTAACTTCAGATACAGTGGACCTTCCATGCGCGAAGACGACCAGTATCCTGTCATGATTTGAATACGCGTATGGAGAGCCGTGTTCACTAAAAATGCTGTAGTCCAAATGTCTCTGAACTCACGAATTATTAAATAAGCTCACGAACTTTCCCGCTAAACTCACGAACCTGAGAGGGGAACTCACAAACTCCCACCGCAAACTCACAAACTCATACCGGAACCTCACATTCCAGAAAAAAGAACGGGCAGCAGCCCGTTCCATCAAAAATTTATATAATGTTTAATTTCTCTAAGAAGATTAAAATAATCGCCAGTGGTGCGACCACCTTGATCAGAACATACCAGACAGTCATCCAGCGGTATGTGCCTCCAGCTCCTTTAGAGAGTTCACCAAACACATCTTCTTTTTTCAGCTTATATCCAACAAACAGACTGATCAGTAATGCGCCGAGCGGAAGTCCGAAGCTGCTTGTAATATAATCGGCAAAATCGAACATGATATAGCCTGCAATCGTTACATCTGAGAATACACCGAATGACAAAGCACTTGGTAGTCCTACGATAAAGATCAGAATCCCGGAGATCCAGGCATACTTTTTACGTTTGTCATCCTGACCACGTGAGAAAGTGGCAGTCACGATTTCGAGAATCGAAAACGCAGACGTTAATGTTGCAAACAACAGCAGGACAAGGAAGACAAACATGAACACGCCGCCGAAAGCCAGCTCGTTAAAGATCGCAGGCAGCACAACAAATACAAGTCCCGGTCCTTCTCCCGGTTCAAATCCCAAAGCGAATACTGCAGGGAAAATCACAATTCCGGCTAAAAGGGAAATGACGATATTCAGGATCGCAACCGATGCAGTAGAGCGTCCAAGGTTATCCTGATCCTTCAGGTAGGATGCATAAGTAATCATGACAGAAACCCCAACACTTAAAGCGAAAAAGGATTGACCCAATGCCAATAGCATTGTATTGCTGTCAAAGTAGCTCCAGTCAGGTATGAATAAATACTCAATTCCTTCCATGGCACCGTCAAGTGTAAGTGAGCGAACGGCTAACAGAACAAACATCAAGAGCAGAGCTGGCATCATGATCTTGCTGGCACGCTCAATTCCGTTTTGGATACCACTCTGAACGACCCAAATCGTGATCGTCATAAATAGCGCCTGTGCAATCAAAACTTCTGCGGGATTGGCAATAATCGACTCAAACAGGCCACCGTACTCTGCCTGGGTCAAGCCTGACAGCCCGCCTGTTACACTTCTCCATAAGTAAGATAAAATCCAGCCGCCAACCACACTGTAGAAAGATAAGATAATAATAGCGATAATCGTTCCGATAATTCCGATAAACGGCCAGGCTGTTCCCGGCGCAAGCTTTTTAAACGTTGTCACAGCATCCGCTTTACCTCTGCGGCCAATGACAAATTCAGCAAGCAGGATCGGTCCGGCGATTAAAATAGTGAACAGGATAAACAAAAGAAGAAAAATACTTCCTCCGTTTGAGCCTGCCATATAAGGAAACTTCCAGATCGCCCCCAAACCGATTGCAGAACCGGCTGCAGCAAGGACAAATCCGAGTTTTGAAGACCATTGCTGATTACTCATTTCATTCACCTCTTCAAGTCATGATTTGTATATGCTACTACATACCAGGATCAGAAGAAAAGACTTTTTTGAAAATTTCACGAATCCATTTAACGACACGGGCCCAACTGCATACAAACCTGTTAGATCCTAGTCTGTTTACTAAAATAAGAATAAAACAAATCCTCTTCTGTCTTTTTTGAAACATTCTGATAACATAGTACGTATAAAAGGTATGCGCAACAAATATAGAGGCAGGTGTGAAAGTTGAGAGAGAAATCAAAAGAGCAGCCTCAGGAACAGCCTGAGTTTTTATATGAAGCGGATGAGATTAAAAAAGCAGAGCTTCTTTCCATTATGATGGGATATGGTGAATCAGAAAAACCTGAAGCTGTCAGTCATGTACTGAGTCAATCCGATCAGAAGCGCGATATCATAAAGGCATTTATCCGTTATGGTGAATCGAATCCTCCCGAAGGCCCTTCCATGAAAGTGTCTGCATTTGCAGAGGATCAGGAGCTTCATCAATCCATTCAATCATTACCCTACACACAGAAAGTACTTGTTTTACTAACTTCATTTTACCCCATTACAGATGCTGATGCAGCTGCCTATATTGGTATTTCTGAAGAACAGGTCAAGGTTGAAAAGCAGGAAGCGTATCATACCCTGGCTGAAAGCACGAACACTGAGCAGGATCAGATACCTGCTATGCTGACATTTTTAAATAAAGCCTATAAAAAAGTGCCTTTGACCTTGCAGCAGCAGGATTTCACCGCTGTTGATCAAGCGGGCAGCACAAGTGAGACAAAAGCAAAGGGTAAGAACTGGCCAGCTGTTACGACCGCAGCTGTCATATTACTGGCCGGAGGTCTTGCATTTGCCCTGAATGACCCGATTCCGGAAGAAACAGAAAGAACAGCCGCAGCGAATGAAGAGCGGGAGGAAGAGGAAGAGTTTATTATTCCTGAAGAAGAAATTGATGTTGCTAATCAGGAACTTGAAAATAAGAAAGAAGAATTGGTTGTGCAGTTAGGCCTCTCTGCTGAAGAAGTGAATCAGTTACCAGTGGTTGAAATGGCGAAGGGTCAACTGATGCATTTGGAATACCTGAACGAGCAAAACGATCCGTATTATTCAAATCTAAGTGAAGAAGAGTTAAGACAGGAAATTGATGTGATCAAAGACTCTGCCTTACTATCGATTGCGCCTCCGCTTTCGTTTTTAAATCCGGACCTGCCTATGTATAATCAGTGGCTACCTGAAAAAGATCTGTATACAACATCAGATGTAGCGACAGCTTTCTTCCATGATTATGCCCAGTCTCTACGTGTCGTTTATGAGGAAAAACTGAATGCACAAAGAGAAGAAATGGCGCCTTGGAGCAGGTCTTATTTTAAAGAAAGTGAGCTGCCGGAGGATGAACGGGTACTGAGAGAAAAAATCCGCGAAAATGGATTTGATTTTGAATATGATTTTGATCAGAACCGTTTTCATGTAATGATAGGCGGTGAAAATTTCGATACCGCCATCATGTCACTCGATCCTGTTTTTCAACAGGTTTTAAATAATTTACCTGAGCTGAATTTAGGAATTTACGGTGAACTTCATCACAGCGGTACGCAATCCCCAGATGATCATTTAAAGGCACTTCTTAAAATAGATGAAAATATAAATTTTTTGCATGAATCATCTCCAGACATGTCAGACCCATTCACAAGTTCAAGCTTTTTGTTTAGCAGTCTGAACCAGTTCGAGATGCTTTTTGCTCAATATATATCGGGAAGTCCTGAAAAAATGATTTTTGAAAACGGCTTCTTAAAAGAGGACGTCAAACAATCCTGGGAGAAAGTGCTGGCAGATGAAAGTTTGAAAGGAAAAGAAATATATAAGGTAGTCGACTTTCAATACAGGCTATTAAAAAACAATAACTTTGAACTTCTGCGTGGAATAGAAAATACGAGTTTTTTGTTATATCCCGATATCAGGCATTGGTATCATTTTAATGGCAATTCCACATTTGTTGATTTTCCGCTTGAGCACTATCACGGTAAGGTCTATGAACTATATACAACACCTGAGAACCGGAACATGTTGTCTGTATTGCAGGCAGAACAGATTGCGATGCTTTATCTAAACAGTATTAAGATGCAGGATACAGAAGTACTATACTCATTTTTTGAACCAACAGATAAGTTACCTTCATTAGAGGAGTTTCAGACATTGGTGCCACCGGATATTCTAGGGAAGCTTGAGCTTGACCGAATGAATAATATTTATGTCAACTCGACTGGCTCTAATGACAGTCTGTCTGTAAATGTGGAAAAAAACGATGGCACGATGCTGATCATTACAATGGTCAAAACTGATGAGGGTTATAAAGTGAAATTTACAAGTGATCAAATGTTTAACCGTTATTAATTGATGAAGAGGTCGCTTCGTTTTAATCTGAAGTGACCTTTTTAATGTGCAGGGAGTGATTGGGTGCTTACACCTCAAAAGGAACTGAATGACTTTTTGTTTGCGATGGGGCTTTCGTTTGAGGAGCGCGGGCGCCTGTTTAAGGAAATGGATCAGGACAAAACACAGAAAGCTCATTTGAAATGGCTTTTGAATCAGATAGAAGCCATTCCCGTTTCAGAAGAGGGAAAAGATGAGTTTATTCATTATGAAGATCAGGAACTGTGGCTGGAAATCATCAGGCTGCCAATGAAAATGAGGGCGGCGATTGTTTTATTTTACATAGTTGATCTGGATGAGTTTGAGATCAGCGAAATGACGGCAGATAAAGAAGAAGCTTTGTCTTTGCTCACGGATCAGCTCCGTATGAATCGGGGTTATGACGTTTCGGCTGACCAGATGGAAAAAATGCTGCTGCTGATAGCAAAGGTAATTAAGAATCGTGAAACAGAGACGTTTGAAGTCGAGCCGGTCAGGACAGAACCTCTAGTGGAGAAAAAATCCAACAGGATGATTTATTTTACGGGGGCAGCGATATTGCTGCTTTCAATCGTTATCGCTTTTCTGACGAACGAGCCTGCTGAAAACACTGCAGAACCGGCAACGATTCGTTTACCGGATTCAATGGAAAGCGAAATGCAGGAGATGACAAGGTTAAAGGAATCTGTTTTTCAATCTCATATGACGAAAACAGGGCTGAATGAGGAAGATTTGAAATCAATTGATTTTTTTGCCCCTTTTTACAATGAATATGACAGTATTGTTAATGCCATCGGACAGGCTGAGGCAGCGTTTGAGCTTGAAGGGGTCAGAATGCAGATGGAGCGGCTGATCACAATGGGGGATTATGTCTACAACACACCGATCGAAAGATTTGATCAGAATATAGCTGACATACAAGGGGAATCAGATTTTGAAAGGCAGAAGCAGGCAGGGGATGCCCTGAATATTTTCATTGATGCAACGGAGGGAATGCAGGCGTTATATCAGAAGAAAATAGATGAATACACTTATGAACTTGACCAGCTTTCAGGAGGGAATCTGTCTGAGTATTCCCCTTCAAGGGAAACTCAGGAGTTGATTGATGTCATTGGTCAAAATGGGTTTGAAGTTGTCATTTTACCGGCTGAAAAAGAGTACAAGGTGGAGTATGGCGGAGACAAATTCAAGGAGGCTGCCGGTGATCAGTTAAATGCTGCCTCTATTTCTTTACTTTATGAACAGGCTTCACTTCCTTATGTACAGGATGGTGAATCGGATCTTTCCTATGACCAGATGGCACGAAAATTACTGCTGTCTGAAGAAATATTGTCAGGGCTGGCTGGCAGAAACATCGTGACGGATGATTATTTGCTGCAGCATACTCAGCTTTTTCATGAGTTTTTGGATAAGCTGAGTGATGGAGAAAATCGGCTTTCATCAGAGGTCCGTAAAGTTTGGGAAAGTATGATCAAAACTGAAAATCTTAAAGAATCGACGACTGCCAGGTATATAGCCACCATTTATGAAGAACTTGAAGCGGAAAATTTTATCATTAATCCAGAAACAAGCGAGATCATTCATCGGTATACACAGGCGCCGGCCGTTTATCGTGTGAGGGAGAATGAAAATTACTTCCCGCTAAATCAGACGCCTATGTTCGAAAAAGCTAATATGATCGCAACTTTTCAGGATGAACTTGATGTCAAACCTCTGCTTCCGGATCAGGTGATTCAGGTTTATATTCAAACGATCCTGACTTCTGAAAAAGAGGCAGCCTATTTTCTGGCTGACACGGCACTTTCATATGAGGAATTTGAAAATCAACCATGGCAGGTGCCAAGCTTTCAGGCGGATGGGCTCATTGAATTTATAACTCATTATGATTCTGACAATGCTGCAAGGATTACGGCAGTTCACACTGACGGTTCTGAATATCCGTTCGAACTCGTTCAGAAGGATGGTCGATGGCAGCCAGTTTTCGATCCGGCTCATTTGACATGGTTTTGATTTAATCTCTCAACTATGATATAATCAATAATTGCGTGAAAACGATAAAAAATAATTGGTTATAGGAGAGATTTCCATGTCTACAAAATTCGAAGCAGGACAAGAACTAAAAGGTAAAGTAACAGGCATTCAGGCATACGGTGCGTTCGTTGCACTTGATGAAGATACACAAGGTCTGGTTCACATTTCAGAAATTACTCACGGTTACGTAAACGACATCAACGACCACCTTTCAGTTGGTCAGGAAGTAAACGTAAAAGTTCTTTCTGTTGACGAGAAAGCTGGAAAGTACAGCCTTTCAATCCGTGCAACTGAAGAAGCACCAGAAAAGCCACAGCGTAAAGAACGCCGTGCACCACAAGCTTCAAAAGCTGTATCTCACACAGAAGATACAACTGGCTTCAACAGCCTGAAAGACAAGCTTCAAGAGTGGATCGACCAGTCTGACATGAAGCGCTAATTTTTTTACTGAAAAACCGGGGCTATTGCTCTGGTTTTTTCTTTTGCGGGGGACGGAGCGCCCGTTCTTTTTTTCAAAAAGGAACGGGCGCTCCGTCCCCCTATTTCTTGAGTCGCAGCAGCCCGTTCTTTTTCATCCTATATTGCAGATTCTGGCGGCTCATGCCCAGTGCGTCTGCTGTTTTGGTAATGTTGTGGTCATGGTATTGGAGCGATTTCTGAATATAGTAGGATTCTGCCTCCTGCAGGAATGCATCGAGTGTTTGTGAGGCTTTGCCTTCTTTGACCATAAAGGCTGAGCTGTCGAGCACTGGAGCGGGACTTGCCGGGTCATCAAATTTCAGCCTGAAGTAGTGGGGAAGGTGAGTGAATTCTATCTGCTGGTCATTCCCGAGTGCGAACATGGAAGCTTCCATGACATGTTCAAGTTCACGGACATTTCCAGGCCAGTCGTAGGAAGAAAATAGATGAAGCACTTCCTCGCTTACGTCCTTGACTGAAGTCTGGAATCTGGCGTTGAAATCCTCAATAAAATATTCTGTCAGTTCTTTCATATCCTCCAGGCGTTCTCTGAGTGAAGGAACAAAAATCGTCCGTTCGCTTACGGTGTAATAAAGGTCCTTCATCAGTAAACCATCCTGTACAGCATCAATCGGATCCTGACTCAGTGTCAGGATAAAAAACTGTTTCAGGCTTTCGCCACTCCGTTTTTGTTTCTCACTGATAAGATGCTGATTCAGGAGCTCCTGCCATTTAAGCTCCAGATATTCAACATGCCCCATAAAATAAGTTACCGGTTCATTTGATGGTTCATTCATTTCGCTGAAGAAGCGGTCAATGCTTTCTGAGGAAGCGGTTCTGAAATCTATCGCATGAAATGCATCGTGCTGATAGCCGCGTTCAAGATGAATGCTTTGCGCCAGGAGCTCCTTGCCGCTTCCCGCTTCCCCGCACAGCAGCAGAAAATCATTCGCGTGTGCGGCCTTTTTTCCTTCAAAAATCATTTGTGCAACTAAAGGCGTGCTTCCGGTCCAATGGTCAAAGGAAGAAAGTGTTGGCGGCTTTGTATCTTTAGTTTGGCCAACCTGCCTCAGCTCTCTTGCCATCTCAATCGCACCTGCAATTTCTCCGTTGACGATAATAGGGAAGGTATCATTCAGCGTCATAATCTCATGGCCATTTACATTAAAGTAGGACTGTCTGACGTTCAAAATTGGTTTTTTGGATGCGAGGGCCTGCAAAAGCGTGCTCCGTTCATCCGGGTGAAATTGAAAAATATCCTGCAGCCTTTTGTCGAGAAGATCAATATCATTCATCGCTTCCATTTCACGCATTTTCTGGTTGTAAAAAATCGTTCGCCCGTTCGGATCGACCACGTGAATGCCGCGATCAATCTGGTCCAGCATGGCAGAAACAAATTCCGTGCTGATCACAGTCCCTCTGTGTGATTTCATCTAACCACCCCTTGTTAAATCATTGATCATGTATTCATCTATTTGAAATTAAGAATTTTTAAATGACTGAAAAGAAAAAATACTTGAAAAATGCAATCATCTTTTGCATTATTATATATGTAAGGGTTTTCTAACTGCAAATATTTTTTGCACTGTACCCAATAACATTTATATATAGGAGGTTTACTTATGATTCCTTACAAGCATGAGCCATTCGTTGATTTTTCCGTGAAGGAAAACAAGAAAGCATTTGAAGAGGGTCTTAAAACGGTTGAAGGTTACTTAGGTCAGGATTATCCGTTAATTATTGATGGTCAGAGAGTCGTGACTGAAGATAAAATTGTCTCTTATAACCCGGCTAAGAAAGATGAAGTCATCGGACGGGTATCCAAAGCAAATCAGGAGCTTGCTGAAAAAGCGATGCAGGCAGCTGAAGAAGCATTCAAATCATGGAGAAAAGTAAAACCTGAAATCCGTGCAGATATTTTGTTCCGTGCTGCTGCCATTGTGCGCCGCCGCAAACATGAATTCTCAGCATTGCTTGTAAAGGAAGCAGGTAAGCCTTGGAATGAGGCGGATGCTGATACAGCAGAAGCCATTGATTTCCTTGAATATTATGGCCGTGAAATGCGCGCCATGAAAGACGGCAAGAAAGTGGAAAGCCGTCCTGGTGAGTTTAACCGTTATGATTACATTCCATTAGGAGTGGGCGTTGTTATCTCTCCATGGAACTTCGCGTTTGCCATTATGGCTGGAACAGCTGTGGCTGCTGTCGTGACAGGGAACACAGTTCTTCTTAAGCCGGCCTCAACAACACCGGTTGTTGCTGCAAAATTTGTTGAAGTAATGGAGGAAGCAGGCCTTCCTAAAGGTGTTTTGAATTATATTCCTGGAAGCGGAAAAGAAGTGGGAGACTACCTGGTTGACCACCCGAAAACACGCTTCATCTCTTTCACTGGATCACGTGATGTAGGAACGCGTATTTATGAGCGTGCTGCGAAAGTACACCCAGGTCAGATCTGGCTGAAGCGCGTCATTGCTGAAATGGGCGGTAAGGATACAATCGTTGTGGATAAAGACGCAGACCTTGAACTGGCTGCTCAGTCTATCGTGAAGTCTGCATTCGGCTTCAGCGGACAGAAATGTTCAGCATGTTCACGTGCCGTTGTGCTTGAAGAAGTTTACGACCAGGTACTTGAGCGCGTAGTTGAACTGACGAAAGAACTTTCTGTAGGTGAAACGAAGACGCCTGATACATTTATGGGGCCGGTTATTGATCAGGCTGCATTTGATAAAATCATGAGCTATATTGAAATCGGGAAAGAAGAAGGCCGTCTCGTTGCAGGCGGAGAAGGCGATGACAAGAAAGGCTATTTCGTGAAGCCGACTGTATTCGCTGATCTTGCACCGGACGCGCGTCTGATGCAGGAAGAAATCTTCGGACCGGTTGTTGGATTTACAAAGGCGAAGGATTTTGATCATGCCCTTGAAATCGCAAATAACACTGAATACGGCCTGACAGGTGCTGTTATTACCAATAACCGCATGAATCAGGAAAAAGCACGTGAAGATTTCCACGTTGGAAACCTTTATTTCAACCGTGGATGTACAGGTGCGATTGTTGGATACCAGCCATTTGGTGGATTCAACATGTCAGGAACAGACTCAAAAGCGGGTGGCCCTGATTACCTGACGCTTCACATGCAGGCAAAAACAACTTCAGAAATGCTGTAAAGGATGATGCCGGCCGGCAAGAGATGATAAAGCGGGAGGAATTCCCGTAAAAGGGAAACTGCCTTTTTCCTCTCTTCCAGCCGGCTCTTCTCATATTCAGGAAAGAATCGCTTTGTTATATAATGAAACCAGAACAACTAAAGGAGTGTGCAACATGGTGACATCAACATCAACGTCAATTATTGAAAAAACGGAACGCTTCGGCGCAAATAACTATCATCCACTGCCAATCGTCATCTCAGAGGCTGAAGGGGTATGGGTAAAAGATCCGGAAGGTAATAAATATATGGATATGCTGAGTGCATACTCGGCTGTTAACCAGGGGCACAGACACCCGAAAATCATCCAGGCGCTGAAGGACCAGGCGGACAAAGTGACGCTTACTTCCCGTGCATTCCATAATGATCAGCTTGCACCATGGTATGAACTCATCTGCGAATTGTCAGGAAAAGAAATGGCTCTTCCAATGAATACCGGAGCTGAAGCGGTTGAAACAGCTGTTAAAACAGCAAGACGCTGGGCTTACGAAGTAAAAGGTGTGGAAAAGGATCGTGCTGAGATTATTGCCTGCCACGGGAACTTCCACGGCCGTACCATGACAGCCGTGTCCCTTTCATCAGAAGCGGAATATCAGCGCGGATTTGGTCCTATGCTTCCAGGAATCAAACTTGTACCTTACGGAGATCTGGATGCTTTGAAAGAAGCGATCACACCAAATACAGCAGCCTTTTTAATTGAGCCGATCCAGGGGGAAGCTGGAATTGTTTTTCCGCCAAAAGGTTTCCTGAAAGCAGCGCGTGAGCTGTGTAAAGAGCACAATGTTTTATTTATTGCAGACGAAATCCAGGCCGGTCTTTGCCGTTCAGGAAAAATGTTTGCCTGCGAATGGGAAGATGTAGATCCTGATATGTACATTCTCGGCAAAGCACTTGGAGGCGGTGTATTCCCGATTTCTTGTGTTGTGGCAGATAAAGAAGTACTTGGCGTTTTTAACCCTGGCTCACACGGCTCAACATTCGGTGGTAACCCAATGGCATGTGCCGTATCTATTGCTTCACTGAATGTATTGCGCGATGAAAATCTTGCCGACCGCTCACTTGAGCTTGGTACGTACTTCATGGAAGCGCTGCGTAAAATCGATAACCCGATCATCAAAGAAGTGCGTGGAAGCGGACTGTTTATCGGGATGGAATTGAATGAACCTGCACGTAAATATTGTGAGGAATTAAAGCAGCAGGGACTGCTTTGCAAAGAGACGCATGATACGGTGATCCGATTTGCACCGCCGCTTGTGATTTCTAAAGAAGAACTGGATTGGGCGATCGAAAAAATCACAGCTGTTCTTTCCTAACTTTCTTCTTAAAATCATCGTCTAATGAGTTGGGTTATGTTACAATTATGCCGATTCACACTAATTGAAATAAAAGAGGCGAACAATAATCATGGCAGAAAATTTGAATCTCTTTACGTCTACGCAAGAGGTTATTCACGAAGCACTGACTAAAATGGGGTATGATGACGCTGTTTACGAATTAATGAAAGAGCCAATGCGTCTTCTGACTGTACGTATGCCTGTCAGAATGGATGACGGAAGTACACGTGTTTTCACGGGTTACCGTGCACAGCACAACGATTCTGTCGGACCGACTAAAGGTGGAGTACGTTTTCATCCGGATGTGGATGAAGAGGAAGTAAAAGCACTTTCAATGTGGATGACATTAAAATGTGGAATCGTTGACCTCCCTTACGGTGGAGGGAAAGGCGGTATCATTTGTGATCCGAGAACAATGTCAATGGGAGAGCTTGAACGCCTGAGCCGTGCCTATGTGCGCGCGATCAGTCAGATTGTAGGACCTACAAAGGACATACCTGCGCCTGACGTGTATACAAACTCTCAGATTATGGCTTGGATGATGGATGAATACAGCCGTATTGATGAATTTAACAACCCTGGATTTATTACAGGGAAGCCAATCGTTCTTGGTGGATCCCAGGGGCGTGAAAAAGCGACTGCCCAGGGTGTAACCATCTGTATTGAACAGGCTGCTAAAAAACGAGGTATTGATATTAAAGGCGCGCGTGTTGTTGTGCAGGGTTTTGGTAATGCAGGAAGCTTCCTTGCGAAATTCATGCATGATGCAGGCGCTAAAGTCATTGCGATTTCAGATGCACATGGCGCCATTCATGATCCGGACGGTCTTGATATCGATTATCTACTTGACCGCCGCGACAGTTTTGGTACCGTCACAACATTATTTGAAAACACGCTGACAAACAATGAACTGCTTGAAATTGAATGTGATATTCTCGTTCCTGCAGCCGTATCTAATCAGATCACGTCTCAAAACGTTGATAACATCAAAGCAAGCATCATAGTAGAAGCAGCAAATGGACCAACAACCATCGAAGCAACTAACCGCCTTAATGAGCGGGGTGTCCTTCTTGTACCTGACGTTCTGGCAAGTGCCGGCGGTGTTACCGTATCTTATTTCGAATGGGTACAAAACAACCAGGGCTACTACTGGACAGAAGAAGAAGTTAACGAGAAGCTCGAAAAGAAACTCGTTGACGCCTTTAACCAGGTATACGACCTCGCCCAAAGCAGACGCGTCAACATGCGCCTCGCAGCCTACATGGTCGGCGTAAGAAAATCAGCCGAAGCCAGCCGATTCAGAGGCTGGGTATAAAGAAAAGCGAAACCGGGCGTTTAGGGACGTACAAACTGGACTGTCCTCGACGAAGATAAAGGAAACACGGCGAACGAAGAGAGCCGATGTTGACTTATCGAACGAGAGGACGGGAAGTTTGCTAGTCCCTGCCCGGTGTAGCTGGACACAAAGAAAAGCGGAAGTTCGCGTTTAGCTGCGTATGCGGTGGACTGACCCCAACAATCAAAACACCTCAAAATCGATTTCGATTTTGAGGTGTTTTTTGTACAATGTGACTGCCTGATTATCGTACAGGTTCCGGTTCGCGTTCTGTACGGATCACACGTTCATCATCCGTTTTGAACAGAAGGCCAAGGTTGATCAGACCGGCGATTCCGACCAGGCCGTAAATCACCCGTGAAATAGCTGAGTCCTGTCCCCCGAAAAGGGCCGCTACTGCATCAAATTGGAAGAATCCGATAAGTCCCCAGTTTAAAGCACCGATAATCGTCAACACTAATGCAATTCGCTGAATGGCACTCATTTTAACGCCTCCTTTTTATCAGGGTCGTTTGTAGTTTGTCCTGAGCGGGTAAGAATATTCGCGAGCATCTTCTTTGCATTCATTGTATGAATAGATGATAATATTGGATGGAAAAAGGAAATGTGACGAGCAGTAATGCTGTTTGTACAAATGTTTTAGGAGGCGGAATTGATGGAAACATTTACGTTTTATAACCCGACAAAACTGATCTTTGGTAAAGACCAGGTGGAGCAATTAAAAGAACAGGTTCCGCAATATGGCAATAAAGTGCTTCTCGTTTATGGCGGAGGGAGCATTAAGAGAAATGGATTATATGATCAGGTGACAGGCCTGCTTAAGGAAATCGGAGCTGAGGTTCATGAATTATCAGGTGTTGAACCGAACCCGCGCTTAACGACTGCAGAAAAAGGAATCAAGATTTGTAAGGATGAAGGAATTGAATTCATTTTAGCAGTAGGAGGCGGAAGTGTTATTGACTGCACGAAGCTGATTGCTGCTGGTGCAAAATATGATGGAGAAGCTTGGGATCTCGTAACGAAAAAGGCTTTTGCTAAAGAAGCGCTGCCATTCGGTACAGTTTTAACGCTTGCGGCAACAGGTTCTGAAATGAACGCAGGATCCGTTATTACAAATGCTGAAACGCAGGAAAAATACGGCTGGGGAAGCCCTGTAACATTCCCGAAATTCTCTATTCTTGATCCTCAAAATACATTTACTGTACCACAGGATCAGACGATTTATGGAATTGTGGATATGATGTCTCATCTATTCGAGCAGTACTACCACAACACAAAAAATACGCCTGTGCAGGATCAACTGATCGAGGGTGTACTTCGTACAGTCATTGAAACGGCTCCAAAGCTTGTCAATGATCTTGAAAATTACGAGCTGCGTGAAACAATCCTTTACTGTGGTACACTTGCGCTGAATGGAATGCTTCAGATGGGCTACAGAGGAGACTGGGCTTCTCACAACATTGAGCATGCGGTATCTGCTGTGTATGACATTCCTCATGCCGGCGGTCTGGCAATTCTGTTCCCTAACTGGATGAAGCATAACCTTGAAGTCAACGAAGCACGTTTTGCTCAAATGGCAGTTCGTGTATTCGGCGTTGATCCTGAAGGTAAATCCGATCGTCAAATCGGAGAAGAAGGGATCGAGCGTCTGCGTCAGTTCTGGACTGAAATCGGTGCACCGTCGACACTTGCTGATTACGAAATCGGAGATGACAAAATCGACGTCATGGCTGATAAAGCAATGATAAACGGCGAATTCGGTAACTTCAAAAAGCTTAACAAAGAAGATGTCGTTCAGATTCTGACAGCATCACTATAAAACCAACGTAATGATTAAGCGGGTGAAGATAGAAAATCTCACCGGACGTTTTCAAAAAAGAGGGTATTTCACTTTAAAGTGATACCCTCTTTTTTATACGTGTGGATATTTTTCAATTGTATCCGTTTACATACGGGACCTTTCTTGATAATCAAAACAACATCATATAAAGTGTAAACAGATAACTACAAAAAACGGAGGATAAACGATATGACTTCAATTCGTTTTGATTACTCAAACGCGCTGGATTTTTTCGGCGAACATGAATTAACGTATTTACAGGATACAGTGAAACAGGCTCACCACACTCTTCATGAAGGAACGGGTGCAGGAAGTGACTTTTTAGGATGGATTGACCTTCCGGTTAACTATGATAAAGAGGAATTTGCCCGCATTCAAAAGTCTGCTGAAAAAATCCGCAAGGACTCTGACGTTCTTTTAGTCGTTGGAATCGGCGGTTCATACCTTGGAGCACGTGCCGCACTGGAAATGCTGAACCACAGCTTTTACAATGCACTGTCTAAAGAGCAGCGTAAATCTCCACAAGTGCTATTTGTAGGAAACAATATCAGCTCCACTTATATGAGAGATCTGATGGACCTGCTTGAAGGGAAGGATTTCTCCATTAACGTCATTTCGAAATCTGGCACGACGACAGAACCTGCAATCGCGTTCCGTATCTTCAGAAAGCTGCTTGAAGAAAAGTACGGAAAAGAAGAAGCGAAGTCACGTATTTATGCGACAACGGATAAAGCAAAGGGCGCACTGAAAACATTAGCTTCTGAAGAGGGTTTTGAAACATTTGTTGTACCTGATGATGTGGGTGGACGTTACTCTGTACTGACTGCAGTAGGTCTTCTGCCAATTGCAGCAGCCGGCATTGATATTGAAGCGATGATGAAAGGTGCGGCAGATGCACGTGAAGAATACAGTTCTTCAGAGCTTTCTGAAAACGGGGCTTATCAGTATGCAGCGATTCGTAACATCCTTTATAACAAAGGGAAAACAATCGAGATGCTCATTAACTATGAGCCAGGTCTTCAGTATTTCAATGAGTGGTGGAAGCAGCTGTTTGGTGAAAGTGAAGGAAAAGACTTAAAAGGTATTTTCCCTGCATCAGCCAACTTCTCAACAGACCTGCACTCTCTTGGACAGTACGTTCAGGAAGGTAGACGCGATCTGTTTGAAACTGTTGTGAAAGTTGCAAAGTCACGTCACGAGTTAACGATTGAAGAAGCGGACAGCGACCTTGACGGACTGAACTATCTCGCGGGTGAGACGGTTGATTTTGTAAACAATAAAGCATTCCAGGGAACACTGCTTGCTCATAATGACGGAGGTGTACCGAACCTGATTGTGGAAATCGATGAAATGGATGCCTACAATTTTGGTTACCTTGTGTATTTCTTTGAAAAAGCATGTGCGATGAGCGGTTATCTGCTTGGCGTAAATCCATTTGATCAGCCTGGTGTAGAAGCATACAAAGTCAACATGTTTGCGCTTCTTGGTAAGCCTGGGTTTGAAGAGAAAAAAGCTGAGTTGGAGAAGCGTTTGAAATAATTTCCTATGTAAAATCGTGCCGGGCACATCTTACACTCCGTGCCCGGCACTTTTGGATTTTTTTAAGAAACGCAATCAAATGTAATCAAGATAGAATGAACATCCTGACAATAAGCTGACTTCGGTCAGTTTTTTTGTTTTTTCAAAGGAAAGTACTCAGAGTGGTGGTGTTACATGAATCGGGGGATGCGGGGTAAGCTAGGTTAAAAAGGAGTGGTTGCTGTGCATGCTTATTCATCTGATCTTGAAGGGAAAGTTTTTCCATTGTATTTACTTGAAGAAAAATTAAAGCCTGAAGGATTCGCTATTGGTGGCGGATGGGATTATGATCATGGAAGCTTTGATTATCCCTTGGAGCTTGAAGGTACTTATGTTCATTTAAGGCTTCCTTTTAAGCCGGTTTCAGGAGAGTTGGACAGACAGGAGGCGTATGTGGAATTCAGGCAGCCTTTTCTGCTTGCCCATCAGTACCAGGATGATGTTGATATTGAGGCTTCTTCAGGAAATATCCAGGCTTCATTTAATCAGTTTCAGTCACCGGTTGATGAGGATGCAACGCTCTCTTCTGCTTATGTAGCTGAAGGAGAGCGTATTTTGAGAAGAGTGGAGGATATTCTTTCTTAATGATCCCTTACTTCCATGACTAGGGCGTTCCCAAGTACTTGTTTTGACTCAATCAGTTTATCTGCTCCTGCTGTCAGTGCGTGATCTGATAAATGACCGGAAACGAGCTCGGCAATGCACAAGGCGGATGGGTTCATTCTTTTTGCTGATAATATCGTTAAAATCGTCTGTGCATCAGCCGCTTCCTCATTTAAATGCTGGTCAGCCGTAATGACAACTGATTTCGCGAATGGCATTCCTGCCCGTTCTAATACGCCGGGTGAATGGGGAACACCATGGATAAATCTTACATGCGACAGGTGAAGCAGAGGGTGTACGGATAACGAAAAGTCGATTAACACGATGGGCTGATTGCCTAATTGATCAATTAAATAATAGGATCGTGCATTCCACCCTATTATGATCGTGTGGTTTGTGCAGTTTGTTTTGAGTGAACCTGATTCGACCTTTGTCTGCCTGTTCAGCATAAAGGAAGCGGCAGTAAAGAAATAGGCAGAGATCAGTCCTGCGCCTATCAACATTGTGAAGACAGCAAGCATTCTCCCGGGTGCAGAGGAAGGGACCAGGTCTCCGTACCCGACTGTTGAAATTGTAATGAAAACCCACCAGAATCCGTCCGTAACTGTTGGGAATGTTTCAGGCTCGATTAAATGAATGATGGAACCTGAAGCTGCAACGAGCAGGATGACGGCTGTCAGTAAGAATAACCATCTTGGCAATCTGCCGATCTCAGGAATGTGCAACTTAATCACCTCATGTCCAGTATGGCCCGGAAGGTGAAAAAACTTTCAATTAATACTTGAAAGGCTGGAGGCAGAGCGGTAAAATAAAAAATGTCGCGGGGCTATAGTTCAGCGGGAGAATGCTTCGCTGGCAGCGAAGAGGTCAGGGGTTCGAATCCCCTTAGCTCCATACCCGACTCAGCATTGGTGTCTGAGGATTTTCAATACAAAAAAGGCTTCGGGGGATTCCCTGAAGCCTTTTTTGTATGTGATAGTTATGTTTGTTTATCTGGTCTCAATCTCAGCACCTGCTACATGCTCGAGTGCAACGATGTATTCATATAATTCAGTAACTGTACTTTTACTCGAAATAGCGGCGTGTAATTCAATCATGTGAAGGTGATCACGTGTATCCTTCAGTCTAATCTGATCAATTTTAACGTGATGCTGTCTCAAAGCTTCAAGAATTTGTTTTCCTTTAGAAGCATCATTGAGCATAACTTTCAGATAGATTTCTCTTTCCCTGAATCTCGCCGGCCCTGTCCATTTGAAGATAACAGGAAGAAATTCCACGCTGATGATAATCAGGATCACGCCGAGAATTGCCTCGATGAAAAATCCGGCACCAACGGCAATGCCTACTCCGGCAGCGCCCCAAATAATAGCGGCAGTCGTTAGCCCTGAAATTGTATCATTGCCTTTGTGGAGAATAACGCCTGCTCCGAGAAAACCGATACCTGAGACGATCTGCGCCGCAAGTCTTAGTGGATCCATTGTAATATTTACGTCCGGGTCACCGCTGAATGTATAGGCGGATTCAATGGAAACGATCGTCAGTAAACAGCTTACAATTGATATGACCAACGATGTTTTCATGCCGACCGGTTTTCTTTTTAATTCCCGTTCAATCCCGATCACGAGTCCGAGTATAGCAGTGAGTCCAAGCTTTACGAAGATCAGTTCATCATATACCACAGGACATTCCTCCTTTTCTGATAGAAACGGGAATGAAATCAGCGTAATATAAGTTATGTCTTACTATTATTATAACTCGTCAAAGGAGATTTCACTATGCCGCCCAAAGCAGGTCTTGCATCACTGGCAATCATCGTCGGTGTCATAACCGTTTCATTTTCAGCCATTCTCGTAAAACTGTCTGCCGGTGAGCCGGGCGTTATTGCTTTTTACCGGATGTTTTTCAGCGCTTTAATTTTGATGCCATTCTTCCTTGTAAAAGAAGCAGCAAAACTTAAGGATCTCACTCGAAAAGACTGGGTGCTGACATGCATCGCCGGAATCTTTTTGGCTTTCCATTTTATTTTATGGTTCGAATCTCTTCAATATACATCGGTTGCAAGCTCTACCGTCCTTGTTACGATGCAACCCCTGTTTGCCTTTGTGGGTGCTTACTTTTTCTTTGGAGAACGGTTCACACCCGGTGCTGTCGTGGCAGCTGTCATTGCGATCTCCGGCAGTGTGGTGATCGGGTTTGGTGATTTCAGAGTAAGTGGACTGGCGTTGTGGGGGGATGTATTAGCGCTTGTTTCCTGCGCGCTCGTTACTGCGTACTTACTCTTCGGGCAAAGTGTAAGAAAAAGATTGTCTCTGCTCACTTATACATTTATTCTCTACAGTATCAGTTCTATTGTCTTGTTGGTTTATGTTCTTTTAAAGGGTGAATCTCTCGGTCCTTTTCCGCAACAGGAATGGATATTGTTTATCTCTTTAGCGGTATTACCGACACTTCTCGGTCATTCATTATTTAACTGGTCGATCAAGTGGGTAAGTACAACGGTGATTTCTATGGCCATACTGTTCGAACCTGTGGGAGCAACCATCTTTGCCTATCTGATATTAAACGAAGGAATTACTCTATCCCAGACGATTGGTGGTTCAATCATTTTAGCCGGTCTTGGTTCGTTTATTCTATCAATGAGGAAAACAAAAAAGCCGATTAAAAATTAGTATGGCGTTACCATCACGTCTGTTTTATAATTAGACTCTTCTAAAATAGCGCCCGGCAGTGGATTTTTTCAAAGTTTTGATCGGGATAAAAGTTTTTTTGAAAAAGTATATTAAAAGTGTTGCACAACGAAAAAATGCGTGATATATTATTACCTGTCCTTAAGAAAGCCGGACAACATCAACACAGAAAAAGACAACTTGAAAAGTTGAAAAAAGTGTTGACACGAAAGGCTTCAGGATGTAAGATGATTAAGTCGCTTGATTGGAAAAACAAGCACTTTTGCAAGATTGAACCTTGAAAACTAAACAACCAAACGTCAACGTTTAAGATTTTAAGTCTTTTTCGAATAAAAAAGACAATGAGCTTTTCAAACA
>NZ_SORW01000029.1 GCF_004405105.1 Jeotgalibacillus sp. R-1-5s-1
GAATGGCTACTCGGAGAGATCAAGAGGTTGTTCAACAAGCATCAAGGGATCCTGGGCTACCGACGGATCACCGTGTTCATCAACCGTCAGTTCAAGAAGCAGTACAATCGCAAACGGATTCGTCGTCTGATGATCAAGCTCTGCTTGAAGTCTTTTATTCGCCGGTCGAACGGCTATTGTACGAAGACCAGCTATGTCAACATCGAAGATAACATCTTGAATCGCGAATTCACAGCGAGCCAGCCCAATCAGAAATGGGTGACGGACATCACGCATCTCCATTACGGTCTTGGGAACAAGGC